>NZ_PUEC01000020.1 GCF_003024805.1 Duncaniella muris | reverse complement strand
GCCCCTGGTATGGCAAATAGTTCCTGTAGCCGCGCATCACTCAGCGACGGCAGCTTCTCAGCGGGTATACCGCTGTCCTGATACATTCTCACATAGCGGCGCACCGTGTTCCGGGATATGTCAAGGCTATGTCAAAGGCACTACTGATGCATTTTATGCCCATCCCTGATGCGTGACATAGGAGAATATTCTTTAATTTTGTGTTCATGTTTTCTTTGAATTATATCCCCCGTCGGCCAAAACGGAATTCAAAGATAATGATAAAATCCCCTGCTGACATTACGTCGACAGGGGTCATTTTTATATTGGGCAAAAGGGTCAGTGATATTTTGGCTTCAGG
Organism: Duncaniella muris; assembly: GCF_003024805.1. GTDB lineage: Bacteria > Bacteroidota > Bacteroidia > Bacteroidales > Muribaculaceae > Duncaniella > Duncaniella muris. The sequence goes on along the minus strand of NZ_PUEC01000020.1, from coordinate 67,405 downwards.
GGTCAATTCAACCTGGTCTAAGGGGTCATCCGAGCCTGGGTTTTCCACCTAAATACAGTTCAGCTTTTTTGCGATTGTTGGTAATTCGGAGCATCAGCGAGTTGTTCCGCCTGGTGTCTATGTTAAATTTTGCTGTGAACATGGCGTTAAAATATATTTTGCAGGGTTAAACAATGTTACTAAAACCATGATTATTTTAAATTCTGCGTTTCAGCTGCCGAAACATAGCCGAAACATTTTGACCCAAAGTTACCCAAAATGCGCCAAAAATACCCAATTCTATGTCAATAAGAATACTTAATTTTTACAAATATATACGAAAAGAGCCTTGAAAATAAGCTGTAATTGACTTATTTTCAAGGACTTCTGCTTTGTGATCCGGCCGCGACTCGAACGCGGGACCGTCTGCTTAGAAGGCAGATGCTCTATCCAGCTGAGCTACCGGACCAGCCTTTTGCGGTGCAAAGTTACAACTTTTTTCGTAATTCCCAACAAAAGTGACTACATGTCTTTGACAAATATTACTTATTTTGTATTATAACATTATATATCCGGTGGCATATCAGCCATATAACAACAGAGACGCTTTTTTAACCAATTGCATTTATTTTCCATTTACCAACGCTGATATGCACTGACGCGCCGATCGGTCACCCACTACGCCACCAACGAAGCTATCTTCAATACTTACTCAAACTTACTCAAAACTTCTAAATTGCATTTTGCCGGGCATCAATCATGCTGAAAATTTTGAGACCTCGGAGTGATTTTGTACCTTTGCAGATTGTGATACATCTGCCTGTCATAATATTCCGAGGCCTGCTTATAGGCATTCTTGTTTCGGCTCCGATGGGGCCGATCGGAATGCTGTGTATCCAGCGGACGCTCAACCGCGGACGCTGGCCGGCGTTTTTCACCGGTGTCGGCGCCGGTGTCAGCGATCTGCTCTACTGCCTGCTGACCGGACTTGGCCTGTCATTTGTAACTGATTTCATACAATCAAATCAGAGCGTTCTGCAGGTGATCGGTTCAATTGTTCTGATTGTCTATGCCGCCTATCTGTTTGTGGCTAATCCATCGCGGGCTCTTCAGCCGGCGGCAATGCAGCCGGCAAGCTACTGGAAAGATTTCGGGACTGGGTTTCTTTTCACTTTCTCCAATCCTCTGATACTTTTCTTCATCATCGGCCTTTTTGCCCGTTTCAGTTTTCTTGCTCCTGAGTTTCAGGCCTATCACTATGTGGCCGGCTACATTTCAATATTCCTTGGTGCTGTGCTGTGGTGGTTTGGCGTTACATATTTTGTCAACAAGGTGCGCCGCCATTTCAACATACGCTCCATGTGGCTGCTGAACCGCATTTTAGCCGCCATCATTCTCATTATGGGCGCTATTGGATTCATTACCGGTATTAAAGATCTGTTTTTCAATTAACTGATTCTATCCCCCACTCTATTTCATAACAGCAAATATGCAAAAGACACTACACGTACCCTATATAGCTGATCTTGATTTTTTAAATACTGATGCTATTTTCAACCGTCTGGAATCATCAGGCGTACGCCACAGCATAGGTGAACTCAACTGGAAGGATCTGTTTCCTTACCATCCGCTCACCACGTTTACCATCGCACATTCGGACAACCATATCTACATCAATTTCTTTGTACGCTGCAACTATCTGCGTGCCATGAATTTCGAGAACAATTCACCTGTCTACGAAGACTCCTGCGTTATGTTTTTCGTGAAGCCAGACGGATCTGAAAAATACTGGAATTTTGAGTTCAACTGCATCGGTGCGATCAAAGCCTCTCACCGAGAGTCGAGGGCTGTCAACGTCACTCCCCTCTCTGATTCAGAGATCTCCACTATAGCCGTGCTTCCGTCATGCGGACGCCGGCCGTTCCGTGAAGTGGAAGGACTGTTCACCTGGGACCTTCTTGCAGCAATTCCGCTGAATCTTCTTGGAATCAAGTTTGACGGAAAGCCGGTCGAACTTAGTGGCAACTTCTACAAATGTGCTTCCGGGACTTCTCAGCCTCACTATCTCAGCTGGGCTCCGGTGCCGACTCCTGAGCCCGACTTCCATCAGTCTCAGTACTTCGGACAGATCATTCTTGACGGAGTGTCTGACTGACAATCCAACCTTATTTCAAATATGGCATTCAGCCCGTCTGTTGAGATCTCAACTGACGGGCTGAACGCTATATATATCTGAATGATTATCGATCAGACAAGATGTGCGATCTGATCTTCGCGTTCGCCGGGCAGAAGATCAATCACGGGGATTTCGACCATTGTATATGCTCCAGGTGTGAGGCGCATTGATGCGCGGGCCACTCCAACAAGCAGCTGGGCGGTGAGAGCCGGGTTGTTGATCGACATATTGAATTCAAATCGCTGATTCTGGGTCTTGCCGGAAACGCCCTTGCGCACCATGTGCACGCCGTGGCCCATGTCTTTTACAGCATCGACACTTTCAACTGCCATCACATGGGTTTCGTCAGACGCAAAATAAGGATCTTCCTTAACAGCCTTTGCCACATCTTCAAGACGTGCCCCGTCTTCAAGTTCTACATAGACCATACGGCGATGCATGCCGTCACCTTTTGGCATGGTCATTGAAAGTGCATTCTTCACACCTGCTTTCGATTTTACACATACTGTATGGCCCATGCTCATGCCTGGGCCGAAGTTGGTGTATGTAAGGCCCTTCGGAGCGGCTGCCTCAAGGAGTGTGCGCACGATAGAATCGCTTCCCGGATCCCATCCGGCAGAAATAACTGCCACGCGGCCGGCCTTTTTTGCTGCGGCATCGAGGGAGCGGCGAAGGCCGATGATCGAAGTGTGGATGTCGAAGCTGTCAACGGTGTTGATTCCCATTGCCAGATATTCGAGAGCATATTTTTCAACTTCGCGTGTGGGAGTGGCGAGAATTGCTACATCCACATGACCAAGTTCACGGATGTCGGTGACAACCTTATAAGGGGCAAGTTCAGCCGGAATTTCGGCCACATTGCGGCGTACGACGCCGGCAATTTCAAAATCAGGGGCTGCTTCAAGAGCTTCAATCGAGAAGCGGCCGATGTTGCCGTAGCCAACTACGGCGGCACGGATCTTTGTCATATTTGCATTATTAATCTCAGAATGATTCCACGCCTGAGATGCCAGCTTGGAACGTGGCAGTGATCCGGCGCGGAATCAAAAATTTTATAGTCTCTGATTATTTCTTGGAAACAATCGCTTCAGTATCGCGGGCAATCATCAATTCCTCGTCAGTAGGAATGACAACGACCTTTACTTTAGATGCCGCTGTAGAAACAACTGCTTCCTTGCCACGGATACCAGAGTTCAGTTCCTTATCTATTTCGACTCCCATAAACTTAAGGGGCTCGCAGACTGCTTCGCGGAGTGAAGTCTGATTTTCGCCTACGCCGCCGGTAAATACGATGATGTCTACACCGCCCATTTCAGCGGCATAAGCACCGATGTATTTGAGGATACGCTGCTCATACATGGCAAGTCCGAGGATAGCGCGCTCGTCACCGGCATTAACAGCGGCTTCAATTTCGCGCATATCGCTTGAGATGCCTGTCACGCCTGCCATTCCGCTCTCCTTGTTGATGATTTTCTGGAGATCTGTGGCTGACAGATTGTGTTTGAGCATAAGATAAACAAGCGCTCCGGGATCGACATCGCCCACGCGGGTACCCATCATGAGTCCCTCTGTCGGGGTGAGGCCCATAGAAGTGTCTACGCTCTTTCCACCGTCAACAGCTGTGATCGAGCCGCCGTTGCCGACATGGCAGGTAATAATTTTTTGATCTTTGCTGTCTACTCCGAGGAATTCGCAAACACGCTGAGAAACATAACGGTGGCTGGTTCCGTGGAAACCGTAGCGGCGCACACCGTCTTCCTCATAATACTTGTAAGGCAAAGCATAGAGGAACGACTTTGCAGGCATTGTCTGGTGGAAAGCGGTATCGAAGACTGCTACCTGAGGCTTGCCGGGCATGAGAGTGGTGATAGCGTCAATACCGGTCATGTTGGCAGGGTTGTGGAGAGGCGCGATGTCGTAGCACTGCTTGATCATGTCTTTGACTTCATCGTTAATAAGCACACTTTCGCTGAATTTTTCAGCTCCGTGAACTACGCGGTGGCCCACTGCGTCGATTTCGTCATATGACTTGATGCATCCTTCCGCAGGATCAGTCAGAAGGTTAAGAATAGCCTGCACAGCACCATTGTGGTCAACAAGACCAAGTTCGATGACAGCCTTTGAGCCATCGTTTTTTTTGTACTTGAGAAATCCGTCGTTAAGTCCGATTTTCTCAACGCCGCCTTCGGCAAGCACACTGTTGTCCGCTGTGTCGATAAGCTTATATTTTACTGAACTGCTACCGCAGTTTAATACTAAGATTTTCATTCTTTAGTCTGTCTTTGCGTATGAGAGGTATGATTAGTTGTTTCCCTTAAGACCGATTGCCTGGTTGCAGGTAATGATGATGGTCTTGTAGATATCTTCGGGATAGCAGCCGCGCGAAAGATCGTTGACGGGAGCTGCAAGACCCTGAAGAACCGGACCTACAGCCTGAACGCCGCCGAGACGCTGCACGAGCTTGTAGGCAATATTGCCGACTTCAAGCGAGGGGAATACGAGCACGTTGGCACGGCCTGAGAGCGGACTGTTGGGAGCCTTGCTGTTTGCCACTCCGGGGACGAGGGCTGCATCGGCCTGAAGTTCGCCGTCAAGAACGAGAGAGGGTTCCATTTCATGAGCGATCTTTGTAGCTTCGATTACTTTGTCGACTCGTTCGCTCTTGGCGCTGCCCTTGGTTGAGAAGCTGAGGATGGCAACACGGGGTTCGATGCCTGCGATGTCACGCGCGGTTTTTCCAGCTGACACTGCGATCTGGGCAAGCTGGGCCGCATCGGGTTCGGGCACAACCGCACAATCGGCAAAAATCAGCAGTCCGTTTGTGCCATAGGGAGATCCTTCGGGGAGCACCATCACGAAAGCGCCTGAAACCACGTCAATGCCGGGCATGGTCTTGATTACCTGGAACGCTGCGCGCAGCACGTTGCCGGTAGTGTTGAGCGCGCCGGCAACCTGGCCGTCGGCATCGCCGGCCTTCACCATAAGACAGCCGAGATAGAGAGGATTGGCAGAAGTCATGCGGGCCTCTTCCATCGAGATGCCTTTTTTCTTGCGCAGTTCGAAATAGATAGGAGCATATTTGTCAATCACTGTTTCATCAGCGGGGTTGACGATTGTAGCTTTGCCGATATTCTCAAGATTGAGATCCTTGGCCATTGTCATGATCTCGGCCGGATCACCGATCAGAATAATGTCGGCTATACCGTCGGCTATGATGCGGTCGGCAGCGGTGAGAGTGCGGGGTTCTGTGCCTTCCGGGAGGACGATGCGTTGACGCTTTGCTTTTGCGTTAGCGGTAAGTTTTTCAAAAAGACCCATAGGTATGTGATTTAATATTAAAGATTTTGACAATTACAATTTGTCAGAATGCGCTCAGGCTTAAGAGGCTGTTTAAGTCGGGCCATGCTGAATTATCGCACAAAGATACAATGATTTCGCCGCTTTTCCAAAATAAAATATTCACATGATTTCTACGTTAAATTATCAAAAGCATATCTGAACGGCTGTACAAGCCTTATAAGAAACTTCCATCATCACCAGTCATGACCCGTTTATACCACCTTATATATATAGCGCTTATAGCAGGCGCACTGGCCGGATGTTCCGGAGCAAAGATGAGTGTAGCCGACGAGCAGCTTGCCCGCGGCGAATATTTCGATGCCCAGAAAACCTATCGAAAAATCTACAACAAACTCAATCCACGCGAACAGCGCAGCCAGCGGGCTGAAGTGGCTCTGAAGATGGGCGAATGCTACACACGCCTTGGCCAGGACGCACGTGCGGCTGCCGCCTATCAGAATGCCTTGCGTTACGGATACCCTGACTCCACAATACTCCTTCAGCTTGCCAGCGCCCAACACGGGCAAGGCAACTACGCCCAGGCAATCAAAAGCTATGAAGATTATCTGAAGATCAAACCGGACGACAGCCATGCCCGGCAGGCTCTTGCCGGTGCGCGCCGAGCAGCAGAGCTCAAGCGCAACAAGACACGCCACGTGGTCAGAAATGCAAAACTCTTCAACTCCCGCCGTTCCGACTTCTCTCCCATGTTTAACGGCGAGGTGCTGTATTTCACAACGACCAATGAGAAAGTAACCGGATCGAACCGCAGCGAGATCACCGGCATGAAACGCAGCGACATCTGGATGGTGCGCAAGAACGAACGCGGCGACTGGCAGCGGCCCGAAGCCGTGGAGGGGGAAGTGAACACAGAATGGGACGAAGGCATCATTTCGTTTTCGCCTGACGGATCGACCATGTATCTCACCCGCGCCATACGTACGCCCGACCGGAATACGGGCGTAGACATCTACACCTCGCACCGCTCCGATGCACAATGGAGCGCACCGGTGAAGCTTGAGATCACCAACGACACGCTTTCGAGCTATGGGCATCCGGCAGTAAGCCCCTCCGGAGAGTATCTCTATTTCACATCCGACATGCCCGGACACGGGGGCAAAGACATCTGGCGCATCAAACTTAACGAGCGGGCCGGAAGCCTTGAAAATCTCGGAGACGCGATCAATACACCAGGCGATGAGGTATTTCCCTACATGCTCACCGACTCTATAATGTATTTTTCGTCTGACGGACATCCCGGCTTGGGTGGACTTGATATATTCCGGGCCACGCTGACCCCTTCCGGCGGCTGGCTGGTAGAGAATATGGGCTCGCCCATAAACTCCGAAGGTGACGATTTCGGCATCACCTTCGCCAACCCAGGCAAAGAGTCAGGCTATTTCAGTTCAAACCGCGGCGACGGCCGTGGATATGACCATCTCTATTCATTCGAACTCCCCGATCTCAAGATTCAGATAAGCGGCTGGGTGCTGGACCGAGATGAAGAACCTGTGCCGAACGCCGTGATACGCATCGTAGGCAATGACGGCTCCAACCAGAAAGCCGTAGCCCGCAACGACGGATCGTTCTCCTTCCCGCTGCAGCGCGGAGTGCGCTATGTGATGCTCGCCGGCGCAAAAGGTTATCTCAACGCCAAACAGGAATTCACATCAGATACTGCCGAAGAAGACGCCGAATACGGCATAGACTTTATACTGGCCTCGATCTCAAAACCAAACATCGTGGAAAATATCTTCTACGATTTTGACAAAGCCACTCTGCGGCCTGAATCAAAAGGCGCTCTCGACAGCCTCGTGCAGATGTTGCGCGACAACCCCAACATAACAATCGAAATGGCATCACACACCGACCGCTGGGGGTCTGACGAATATAACATACGCCTCTCCGAACGCCGCGCAAAAAGCGTGGTCGACTATCTGATAGAGGCAGGAATTCCGGCAGCTCGGCTTCAGTATCAGGGCTATGGCAAATCGCGCCCGAAAAAGATCACCAAGCGTCTTGCCCGCGAGTTTTCTCTGTTTGAAGAGGGCCGGGTACTTGACGAGGCATTCATTGAAAGCCTTCCGGAAGAGCAGCAGGAAATTGCAGACCAGATAAACCGCCGGACTGAATTCCAAGTGCTCTCGGTAGACTATCAGATGTATTGACAGAGGCACTCAGAACAGCAAAATCGGCCTCCGACGCCGATTTTTGGCGCAACAAAGCAGATATTAGCGAAAATAGTTGTAACTTTGCATCCTGAAAAATTTTTGGACAATGCAGAAGATTAGAAATATTGCCATCATCGCCCACGTGGACCACGGCAAAACCACGCTCGTAGACAAAATGCTAATGGCCGGAAAACTGTTTCGCGACAATCAGTCAACCGGTGAACTCATACTCGACAATAATGATCTCGAACGCGAGCGAGGGATAACAATCCTCTCCAAAAACGTCTCAATCAACTACAACGGCTACAAGATCAACATCATTGACACTCCGGGACACGCCGACTTCGGTGGCGAGGTAGAGCGAGTGCTCAACATGGCCGATGGCTGCCTCCTCCTTGTCGATGCCTTTGAAGGCCCGATGCCCCAGACCCGATTCGTGCTTCAGAAAGCCATCCAGATGGGCCTGAAACCGGTAGTTGTCATCAATAAAGTCGACAAACCCAACTGTCGTCCTGACGAAGTGCAGGAAATGGTGTTCGACCTTATGTGCAATCTCGATGCAAGCGAAGATCAGCTTGATTTTCCCACCGTCTACGGTTCGGCAAAACAAGGCTGGATGAGCACCGACTATACCCAGCCGACTGACAACATCACTGCCGTTCTTGACGCCATCATCGAATATATCCCTGAACCAGAAGTGCTTGAAGGCGATGCACAGATGCTGATAACTTCACTGGACTTCAGCAGCTATGTAGGCCGAATTGCCATAGGCCGTGTACACCGCGGTGAGCTCTGCGAAGGCCAGGACATAGCGCTCTGCAAGAAAGACGGCACAGTTGTACGTCAGCGCATCAAGGAGCTGCATACCTTCGAAGGCATGGGCCGAAAGAAAGTGCAGTCAGTGAAAAGCGGCGACATCTGCGCCCTTGTAGGCATCGAAGGATTCGAGATCGGTGACACTGTGGCTGATTTCAATAATCCGGAGGCGCTCCCGCGTATCGCCATCGATGAGCCGACAATGTCAATGACTTTCACTATCAATGACAGCCCCTTCTTCGGCAAGGATGGCAAATACGTAACCTCACGCCACATCCATGACCGCCTGACAAAAGAGCTTGACCGCAATCTCGCACTGCGCATAACCAAAGCTGACCACGAGGACTCATGGACTGTATTCGGACGCGGTGTGCTTCATCTCTCGGTGCTCATCGAGACAATGCGCCGCGAGGGCTTTGAACTTCAGGTAGGCCAGCCTCAGGTCATCCTCAAAGAAATCGACGGGCAGAAATGCGAGCCGATCGAAATGCTGACCATCAACGTGCCGGAAGAATATTCATCAAAGATCATCGACATGGTGACCCGCCGCAAAGGCGAGATGGTCTCGATGATGACTCAGAACGACCGCATCCATATTGAATTCCTCATCCCCTCACGCGGCATCATAGGCCTGCGCAACAATGTGCTGACCGCATCGGCCGGAGAGGCCATTATGGCTCACCGCTTTCATGAATACCAGCCTTGGAAAGGTGACATCGAACGCCGCACCAACGGATCGCTCATCGCAATGGAAAGCGGAACCGCCTATGCCTATGCCATTGACAAGCTTCAGGACCGCGGACGTTTCTTCATCTTCCCTCAGGAAGAAGTCTATGCAGGTCAGGTGGTAGGCGAAAACGCCAAAGACAACGATATCGTGGTCAATGTCACCAAGTCAAAGAAACTGACCAACATGCGTGCAAGCGGCGCCGATGACAAGGCCCGCATCATCCCTCCGGTAGTATTCTCGCTTGAAGAAGCTCTCGAATATATCAAGGAAGATGAATATGTGGAAGTGACCCCTCATCACCTCCGCCTGCGCAAGATCATTCTTGACGAAATCGAACGTAAGCGCGCCAACAAATCCTGATCTGCCCCGCTCTCAGCAAAACGGAAGGAACCGCCACAGATCATTGATCCTGCATCAGTATGCGGAAATGCCCGCCGAGAGGATCATAGCAGATTCCTTCACGGTCAAAATACACCCCCAGACTGCCGTCAGCGGCAAGTCCGCGGGGTGTTCCCGTTTTAAGGCCATGATGCTTGTCGAGCAACCACACGCGGTCGGCAATCTGAAGAGCAATCTCCAGATCGTGAGTTGAAATAAACACAGTGGTCTGTCTGAACCGTGAAAGAGAACGCAACAGCCGCATTATCTCGACTTTGCTTGGAAAATCAAGAAAAGCAGTAGGCTCATCGAGGAATATTACCGGTGTCTGTTGGGCGAGCGCTTTGGCTATCATCACTTTCTGCCTTTCGCCATCACTGAGCGAAGCAACCGGCCGTCCACACAGCGGGCCTATACCGACAAGACCCACTGCATCGTCAACAATCTTCCGGTCATAGTCGCTCAGACGCCCCCAGAAGCCTGTGTAAGGGCTGCGCCCCATCGCAACGAGCTGTTCGACTTTCATGTTTCCGACAGCCGGCTTCTCTGTCAACACAAGCCCTATCACCTTGGCCAACTCAGAGACGGAATAGTCAGTGAGAGACTTGCCGTCAACCGTCACTGATCCGGAAAGAGGAGAAAGCATACCTGACAAGGTCTTAAGAAGAGTTGATTTTCCGGCGCCGTTCGGACCGAGAAGACATGTCATCTCCCCTTTGTTCAGACACGCATCAAGCGGTCCGGAAACTTTGACGCTCCCGTCACGCCCTTGATAGCCGGTCAACAATCCGTGCAGTTCAACAGCTGTGTGGCTCATTTCTGTTTTCTGTCTGTTTTTGTTTTTACCGCGCTCTACCGTTTGCGGTGAGTGCTCCAATAGTGGAAATTACATTGGCTCTCCACCTCTTTTTCTATCTCGTCAGGCAGCGAGGAGAAGAAATCGTGCCCGGTAAGAGCCTCAATGGAGTCAATTGTGACCGCACAGGCCTGCATGCCGCCTTTGACTTTTTCATTCGGCATGATAAATCCGATACCTCTCGCCGGTACAGAATAAGGTGAGATAATAGCCTTGAAAAATTTTCTCGGAACATAGACGCGCGAGTCACCTATATATTCAATCGGATTTCCGTCTATAACCGGCCCGCAGACTATATAGATGGCACTGTCAGCCTCTGCCCACTGCCGGCATTTTTCTTCAAGCCCTTTCCATGAGCCGGCATTAAGGCTCTTTGCCTGAGGACATATATTGGTAAGCAGAAATGTCTCGGCCATTGCTTCAGCGCTCCATTTCATATCGCCCGCAGGCGCCATGTGCCCGCGGTCATAACCGGAATAACTATAGTCCCAGGTATCGGCACAGCCTTCAACGTCAGGGTCTGACGCAAATTTATTTGTCCTCGATGCGGAGCCGCTTGTCTCCTCGGCGGTCAATTCCCATGAAACCCAGTTGGGTATATGGCATTGCGGGTTGAATGACAGATCCATCCCACGGTAACTTTTGAGCACCGAAGGTGTTCCAGGCCTTGTTTTGACTTCGAGAAGATTTCCATAGTCCCCAGAATGTGCGGACAGCACCTGTTCATTTGTTTCCTGACCGCTAAGATGTGAGGCAAGATAACCACATCCAGCCATAAGGATTACCGCTATAAGTCCTCGCCACATATTTCTGATACTTTTTCCTACTTTTTTCTTTCTTGTTCTCCTTCTTGATTTTGCCATATATTATGAATGATTTTTCAGCCGCCAAGGTCAGCCTGATTGATAATACTGGCTATTTCGGCCGCATCGGCCACGGATGTACCGGTGGCTATAGGAAGACTTACTATCTCTCCGGCAAGGCGCTCTGTGACCGGCAGCGGGCCATGTGCCAGATCTGCATAACAAGGCTGACAATGCGGGGGCACGGCGTAATGGATGTCAGTGTCCACTCCCCTTTCGGCAAGTTTCTGCCGGAACTGATCCCGTTTTCCGCCTGTGACCCTTATCACATACTGATGCCATACGTGGTCTGTGACTTCTGATGACATATATGGCAACACTATGTCAGGATGCGAGATGGTGCGCTGATAAGCCAGTGCCCTCGCGAATCTGTCGGCATTCTCCTGAGCCAGATACGGAAGTTTCACGCTGAGGAAAGCCGCCTGCAATGGATCAAGACGACAGTTGAAGCCTTTGAATATGTTGTTGTAACGCGACTCTGTGCCATAATTAGCCAGTGCTCTCACAGTTTTGGCCAGACCGGCGTCATGAGTAACAACCGCACCTCCGTCGCCCAAAGCTCCGACATTCTTGGTGGGATAGAAACTGATTCCCGCGGCATCGCCAAGCGCACCGGCAAACGGCGATGCGTGAAGGCCCTCAGCCAGAGTGCGGGCGCCGAGAGCCTGCGCGCAGTCTTCAATTATTTTCAGCCCATGCTTTCCGGCACAGTCTGTAAGAGCCGCATCCCAGACAACACGCCCGTAGAGATGCACTGCCATTATTCCACGAGTGCGCGGCGTGATGGCAGCCTCAAGGAGAGATGTGTCAAGATTCATGGTCTTCTCATCTATATCTACCGCAACCGGAACAAGCCCGGCATCGCTGATGGCAAGCACTGAAGCTATAAAGGTATTGGCCGGATAGATGATTTCATCGCCATAACTGAAAACTCCGTTCTCACAATAGGCTCTCAGGATAAGCCGCAAAGCATCGAGACCATTGCTGACACCTATCACAAACGGAGAGGCAAGCATTTCGCCAAGGCGCGATTCAAATGCCTCCACTTCAGGGCCTCCGATATAACGGCCGCTGCGTATCACACGCTCTGCCGCGGCTACAAGGCTGTCGGCATACGGTTCATTCACACAGCCAAGATCCAGGAAAGGATATTTCATAAATAGGGTCCTTTCTGCCGTGAGGCCAGTTGCTTGAATTCTTCGTAATCACGGATGTATTCATCCGGATCATAGAGGATTGAAGTCATGACCACACACACACTTCCGGAGGCAAAATTATCGAGCGTACGCCAATAGCCTGGGGGGATATACAGCCCTTCATACGGGCGGTTAAGCGTATAGGTCATCCAGGTGTCACCGTCAAAGAGATTCACATTGAAGCATCCGTTGACAGCCACCAGCAGCGATTTAGCCTCCTTGTGGGAATGTCCGCCACGGGCCTCTCCAGCCGGGACATCATAGGTCCAGTAACACCGGGCGATCTCAAACGGTATCTGATCATTGTCCTGGACAAAAGTGAGACTCCCGCGGGGGTCATATATACGTGGAAGAGGAATGATGCAAGGTTTTGTTATATCCATAGGCATTTTCTTTGGAAATAATACACGCAAAGGTAATAATATTATGGTGACGTTGGAGCATCGAGAGAGTAAAAAACGTCAGTATGTTGTAAAACACATTTTTTTGCGCACCGAAAACGAAAATTTATTACTATTTTGCGGACGTTTTCTTCTTACCTAAAACTAAAACCTAAATTAAATATGAAGGTCTATCAAACAAACGAGATTAAAAACATCGCCTTGCTTGGGAGCAAAGGCTCTGGTAAAACCACACTCGCCGAAGCTATGCTTTACGAGTGTGGAGTTATAAAACGCCGCGGCACCATTGAAGGAAAAAACACTGTAAGTGATTCGTTCCCTGTTGAGAAAGAGTATGGCTACAGCGTATTCTCGACAGTTTTTTATGCGGAATTCCTTGGGAAGAAGCTTAATGTGATAGACTGCCCCGGAGCCGATGACTTTGTCGGAAATGCGATCACCGCACTCAATGTGACCGACACCGGTGTCATACTGATCAACTCGCAATATGGCGTGGAGGTAGGCACACAGAACATCTTCCGTACAACCCAGTCTCTGAAAAAGCCAGTGATTTTCGCTCTCAACCAGCTTGACGGCGACAAGGCCGACTATGAAAACGTCATGGAGCAGATGCGCGAGCATTTCGGCAATAAGATCGTGGCTATACAATATCCTCTGCAGTGCGGAGCCGGCTTCAATGCCATGATTGACGTGCTGCTTATGAAGAAATACTCCTGGGGCCCTGACGGTGGCACTCCGACCATCGAAGAGATTCCGGCCGAAGAAATGGAACGCGCCAAAGAACTCCACCAGGCCCTCGTAGAGGCTGCGGCTGAAAATGACGAGACTCTGATGGAAAAATTCTTCGACCAGGGCCATCTCAGCGAAGACGAAATGCGCGAAGGCATACGTAAGGGCCTGATTGACCGCTCGATCTATCCGGTGTTCTGCGTAAGCGCAGCTAAGGACATGGGTGTACGCCGAATGATGGAATTCCTCGGCAACGTAGTGCCGTTTGTTGAAGACATGCCGGCTCCTGAGACAGTAGAAGGATTGGAAGTGAAGCCTGACAGCAACGGTCCGCTCTCACTCTACTTCTTCAAGACCACTGTAGAACCGCACATCGGTGAAGTCAGCTACTTCAAAGTCATGTCCGGCACACTGACTCCTGGCGTAGACCTCGAAAATATCACACGCGGTTCACGCGAAAGAATCGCTCAGATCTATTGCGTCTGCGGCAACATCAAGACTCAGGTCGATAAACTCTGCGCAGGAGACATCGGCGCAACCGTGAAACTGAAAGATGTACGCACCGGCAACACTCTTGACGGTAAGGACTGCGAATACAGCTTTGATTTCATCCGCTTCCCTGAGCCGAAATACCGCCGTGCGATCCGCCCCGTGACAGAGAGCGATTCAGAAAAGCTCATGGGCATCCTCACACGTATGCACGAGGAAGATCCTACATGGGTAATCGAACAGTCGAAGGAACTGAAACAGATCATCCTGTCAGGCCAGGGAGAATTCCATCTTCGCACTCTCAAATGGCGCGTTGAAAACAATGACAAACTCCCGATCATCTTCGATGAACCGCGTATCCCCTATCGCGAGACAATCACAAAAGCAGCCCGCGCAGACTACCGACACAAGAAACAGTCAGGCGGCGCAGGCCAGTTCGGCGAAGTACACCTCATTATCGAACCCTATACAGAAGGCATGCCTGCACCGGACACCTATAAATTCGGCAATCAGGAATACAAGATGAGCGTCCGCGACACTCAGGAACTACCACTCTCATGGGGCGGAAAACTCGTGGTCCACAACTGCATTGTCGGCGGTGCGATTGACGCACGATTCATCCCGGCCATCGTCAAAGGCCTCATGGACCGCATGGAACAGGGACCGCTGACCGGAAGCTATGCCCGCGACGTAAGAGTCTGCATCTACGACGGTAAAATGCACCCGGTTGACTCAAACGAAATCTCATTCCGCCTGGCCGGCCGAAACGCCTTCAGCGAAGCCTTCCGCAACGCCAATCCAAAAGTGCTTGAACCGGTCTATGATGTCGAAGTCATGGTGCCCGGTGATGTCATGGGCGATGTCATGAGCGACCTGCAGGGCCGTAGAGCAATAATCATGGGCATGTCAAGCGACAATGGCTTTGAAAAAATCTCAGCCAGAGTACCTCTGAAAGAAATGTCGTCATACTCGACCGCATTATCCTCAATCACCGGCGGACGCTCGGCTTTCACAATGAAATTCGCATCCTATGAGCTCGTACCGGCAGACGTTCAGGAAAAGCTCCTGAAAGAATATGCCGAAAAGTCACAATCTGAAGACTGATCTACCCCGTTTGCCTGACCGCACTCCGGTGATCAGACTGCAAATCTGACATTCTTCTACCTTAATATCTTTGACCGCAGGCTATCGCACCTCTCCATCGCGATAGCCTGTTTTGCGTCTTGGGAATAAATTGCTAATTTTGCAGATAGGTAGACTCCAGGAACAATCCACTGAAAGAGTTCCCGATGATCATTGTATCGTTCAATTTCGAAGAATTACTTATGTATCAGTATAACGATTCAGACACCATATGCGCCATATCCACCGCCCCCGGCTGTGGAGGCATAGCAGTAATCCGCGTGAGCGGACCCGATGCAATCAGCATCATCAATAAAATCTGGCGCGGAAAACCTCTCTCATCAGTCGGCACACATACCGCCCACCTGGGCACAATAACAGACCCTGAAAACCCGACAGAACCGCTTGACAGCGGAGTGGCCACAGTGTTTCGCGCTCCCGGAACATTCACAGGCGAAGACGTAGTTGAAATCTCGGTCCACGGCTCCGTATGGATACAGCGCGAACTGATCAATCTGCTTATACGCACAGGATGCCGTCTGGCTCAGCCCGGAGAATTTACACGTCGCGCATTCGCCAACGGCAAACTCGACCTTGCCCAGGCCGAAGCCGTGGCCGATGTAATTGCCGCCACCTCCCGAAGCGCCCACCGCCTTGCGTCATCCCAGATGAGAGGCGATTTTTCAAAACGGATCGGAACACTCAGAGAAAAACTGATCGAAATAGCCTCTTTGCTCGAACTCGAACTCGATTTTTCAGAAGAAGACGTTGAATTCGCCTCGCGCATCCACCTGGCAGAACTGGCCAAAAACCTCCACACTGAAATCAGCAGCCTTGCCGCTACATTCTCAACAGGCAGTGCACTTAAAAACGGCATCCCGGTAGCGATCGTAGGCGAACCAAACGCAGGCAAATCGACCCTGCTCAACGCCTTGCTGAATGAGTCACGCGCCATCGTCAGCGACATACCTGGAACCACAAGAGACACCGTCGAGGACACAATAGAGATCGACGGCGTCATGTATCGATTCATCGACACAGCCGGCTTACGCGAAACTTCAGATCACGTAGAAAACCTCGGCATCGGCCGCTCATTTGAAGCCATCGAACGCGCACGCATAGTCATATGGCTCGTAACACCAGACATCAGTCAGGAGAAACTGACCGAACTGCATACCGAAATAAAAAAACATCTGGCAGAAGGAGCAACCCTCCTTACAGTTCTGAATAAAACAGACCTACTTGCCTCACCGACCGATCTCCCCCACCCTTTGCAGAACATTTTCACTGAATCACAAGAGCCTGTCACAACAGAAAAATCGACACAAAGGCCTATATTGATCTCTGCATCGACAGGCCACAACATAGACCGGCTCACCCAAGCACTCCACACCCTATCAGGAACCAATGATTCTGCGGGAGCAGACCTCATGGTTACAAACGCGCGCCACTACGAAGCCCTGACACTCGCCGCAGAATCATTAGCCCGCGTCCTTGACGGCCTTCGAGCAAACCTCTCAGGCGACTTCATCGCCCAGGACCTCCGCGAAACCATCCACCACCTCTCCGCCATCACCGGCACAATCACCACCACCGACCTCCTCACCTCCATCTTCCAGAACTTCTGCATCGGCAAGTAATTAGTTGATTATCAATGCTTTACATTGACAGCAATTGACTGATACTGACCGATAAAACTTAACTCTTACAAGAACGCCTGATGCTGATAACTGTCAGTGTCGGGCGTTTTTATGCACTATTTTGTACGGATTTTGTACGACAGCGACTCATTTCACCCCAAGCGTCAGCAAGGTGGTGGAGAAAGTGGTACGTCACGGTACGTCGTGATACGCCATGATACGATTATTTACGAAATTAACACGTAGACATGAGCAGCAACATCAAAGTCGAGAGAATCTGCGAATGGTGCGGAAAGAAGTTTATCGCACAGACCACAGTCACACGCTTCTGCTCGAAGCGGTGCTCGGAACGCTCCTATAAAGAGCGATTCCGTCAGAAGAAGATGGCAGTGGCAAATCAGGAAACCGCCGCAAATGCCACCTACAATAAATGGCGAGATAAAGACTTCCTGACACCGACGCAAGCGGCGGAGCTGTTAGGCATCGGTAGAATGTCGATTTATCGCTATATCCGCAATGGTAAAATCAAGGTCGTAAGATTCGAGCGAAAGACGCTAATCAGCAAAGCTGACATTCAGGCGATGTTCGATTTTCTTTCGCCGAAAGAAAGTGAACCAGTAGAAGCCTCTGAGAAAAAAGGAAAATCTATATCCGAGTTTTACACACTCGCTGAGATTCGGGAGAAAT
The DNA here is from genome assembly GCF_003024805.1 of Duncaniella muris. Taxonomy (GTDB): domain Bacteria; phylum Bacteroidota; class Bacteroidia; order Bacteroidales; family Muribaculaceae; genus Duncaniella; species Duncaniella muris. The sequence goes on along the minus strand of NZ_PUEC01000020.1, from coordinate 49,833 downwards.
TCGGGGTCAAAGACTCGTGGATTTACAAAGTGGTTGCTGAGAATAATGTGCCGAAGACTATTATTCGTGGCAAGGCTTATTTCAGCAAGAGTCATATCGACCGGCTGTTCTCATCGAGGAAGGAAAATCCAGAAATCACGGAATGGTATTCGGTTGAGGAGATTCATGAAAAATACGGCATGACCCTCTCGGCAATTTACACTCTGGTCTCTAAAATCGGAATCCCGAAACGCAAGGAGGGGCCGAAGGTCTATTATTCCAAGTATCACTTCGATGTGGCGAAAGGTGCCAAGTCAGCCGAGGATGTGGAGTTTATTTCAGTGCCCGAAGCCATGGGAAAATACTCGCTGACACGCGACCAGCTGTATCACTACGTCAAGACATACAAGATAACCAAGCTCCGTTGCGGCAAGCATGTCAAGCTGAACGCCAAAGAGTTAGAAGCATTGTTCAACCCCGAGATTCAGTTATAATCCGGTGATTTTTCTCACCCGGCAACCACCATTTACCTTTGCACCTTATAATTCTAAAACAGCATAATATGGAATCAGCAACCATCACCAAAGTGACACTCCGTCAGGAGAAACTGCGTAGCGGCAAACTGTCGCTCTACCTCGACTATTACCCACCCATCTGGAATCCGCACATCAAGAAGATGTCGCGGCGCGAGTTCCTCGGCCTCTATCTCATCGGTAAACCAAAAGACAAGTTCGAGCTTGATTACAACGAGGAAATCATGCTCAAAGCCCGTGGCATACGAGCCACCCGTGAGCTGGCTATCATCAACGAGGAGTTCGGTTTCCTCGACCGCACCAAGAAACATGCCGACTTTCTGGCATATTTTGAGGCAAAGACAAAGGAAAAATATCAGAAATGGGAGATTGTCTACAAGCATTTCAAGGATTTCTGCAATGGCCGCTGCCTGATGAAAGACGTCACCATTGGTCTCTGCAACGACTTCCGTTCCTATATCCTCAAAATCCGTGTCAAGCAATCCGGGAATATCATATCACGAAACTCTGCCGCGGGATATTGGTCGACATTCCGCGCCCTGCTGAAGATAGCGTATAAGGAGGGCTGGCTGAAGGAGAACGTCAACGACTATCTCGACAGCATCGAATGGGAAGACCCCAAAATCAACTATCTCGAAATCGAGGAGGTGAAACGCCTTGCCGCCACCCCGTGCAAAGTTGAGGTACTGAAACGTGCATCGCTCTTCGCCTGTATGACCGGGTTACGCATCAGCGATATTCTTCAGCTCCGATGGGAGAATATCGAAATGTCTCCCGACGGCGGCTACTGTATGCGCATCCGGACACAGAAGACCAAGACACAGGCGACATTGCCGCTAAGCGATGAAGCGTTGTCGTATTGCGGAGAGCCTGGTCGTGGAATGGTATTCAGAGGTCTGAGCCGCGCCCATACGCGTGAACCATTCAAGAAATGGCTCAAAGATGCCGGCATCAAAAAGAAAATCACCTTCCACGGGCTGCGTCACACCTACGCTACCTTGCTGATAACCAACGGTACTGACATCTACACCGTCAGCAAGATGCTCACGCATAAAAACGTGGCCACGACTCAGATATATGCAGAGGTCATCAGCCAGAAGAAGCGTGATGCTGCCAACTCAATCACCCTCAAATGATTGATAAGGTTAAAGCTCAAAGCAGGCACCGCAAAAACACCGATCAAAACACCACAAAAACACCGATTAGTTTGGAATCAATCATAATCTGTGTACGCAGAAAAAAGCAATACCACCAATTCAATCTCTCTGAAATAAACTCATAAATAATTTTGCCAAAGTAAACTTTTTAGTTAACTTTGCGGTTACATAATAAGATATGGCAAATAGAACCATAAAGCTATACAAGGATTACTTCAAAGAGTTCTACGTGTCTCAGACAGATGCGGTGAGACGTAAGATAAACTACTGTATCAATGTTGTCAGGACTGTGGATAGAGTTCCAAAGACCATTCTGAAGAATATGGAAGATGCCGACGGGTTATATGAAATCCGCATTGAAGTCGGGAACAATATATTCCGCATCTTCTGTTGTTTTGACGAAGGTTCTCTTGTAATTCTCTTCAACGGTTTTCAGAAGAAGACGCAGAAGACTCCCAAGCAGCAAATCGAACGAGCTAAAAAATTGATGAAAGAATACTTTAACGATAAAGATAATGGATAAAGCAAAGAAAGAAGCCATCATGAACGCGCGTACATTCGACGAGCTTCTTGATGCAGAATACGGCAAAGCCGGCACCCCGAAGCGTGAACAATTTGATGCCGACGCAACTGCCTTTTGTCTGGCTGAGACGCTCAAAGCAGAACGTCTTAAAGCTGGACTGACACAAGAACAGCTTGCAGAGCGTATCGGCACAAAGAAAACCTATATATCCCGTCTGGAAAACGGGAAAGCCGACGTTCAGCTCAATACCCTCTTCCGAATCTTCGAGGGTCTCGGACGACGTGTATCTTTGACAATCCTGTAAATTTCTGAGATAAAATTTTTACGGAGACTGGAGGAATGTAATGATACTTTCCTCCGGCACGTGCTGCAAGAAACGAGACTGCCGCATCTTCCGCGTCAAAGACTGCGATGTATTTTTAATACTACATACGCCTATTTCACTGAAATTGCTTAACTTTGCATCAACTAAATCTACTAATCATGAAAAGATTATTACTCCTACTTTTTCTCATCTTGGGTTATGTGGGTTATGCAAACGCGGCTGAACCTGCTACTATTGTTGCTCCAGCAACAAACGCTGTAAACAATTATCTACTTTATCCTACAACTAACATTTATACTTTCCTCAAACTCGATACGAGGAATGGTAAAATTTGGCAAGTTCAATATTCAATGGATGATAACGAATTTGAATTGGTTCTCAATTCTCGTGAGTTAGTCACCGCAGGTAAACCCGGACAATTCGCGTTATATCCTACTACTAATAACTGGACTTTCCTTCTCCTTGATACAATCAATGGAGATGTTTGGCATGTACAATGGTCTCAAGAAGCAGAAAACCGTGGTATAATCCCAATTCGTTCAATATTCTAATGAAAAAGATTTTCTTACTATTTATGTTAGCGTTCTTTGCTTGCTTAAATTTACAAGCGAAGAAATTGTTCGTCGAGATGGAATTTCACAAAAATTCCATAAAACTTGACGACGGTTCAAATAAAAAGCGACAAGCGTTAAAGGATAAGGACGGTAAAGATTTGAAATTTACCTCCCTTATAGGAGCACTAAACTATATGTCATTACAAGGTTGGGAGTTAGTAGATACTAAATCTGTAACTTCTGGCAGCGGTTATGTTGGAGCTTATGGAGGCGCAAGCTCCACAAATACTAAAGTCTACTACATCTTCTCTAAGGATGTAACAGATGAAGAATTAGAACAGGTTGTCAACAATAGCTACAAAGACGATTAACCGCGTCTTTTCTGGCACTGCATACGGTCCACAACTTTGTGGGAAACAACCAAAAGTTATGGGCTTATCTGTTTTTAACCTCAACTACAACTCCATCAAGACGCTGACGGGCTATGAATCCCGCGCCGCATTCACTGTCAACTCTGCATCAGTGTTCCGCGAAGACGTTGACATCATACCGATAGAATAGCGGTAACTAAACAGTCGTAGTTTGAACTATTATTGCCTTAATTTCGGGTTAATAGTCGCAAGTACGACTATGAGATAATTATTAGATATGGAATCTACCGTTGGCAGAGCGAACAATTCAGTGGGTTAAATTGTCTATAACAGCGACAATAATTTCAAAATCCACTATTTGTTTATGTAAGTAATCGGCCAAAAGCCGCTTGCGGAGCAAGAAACGCCCCAGCGCTTGAGGAGCCTCGCTCCCCCTACCCGGGACAAAATTTTTATCTAGAGTGCCGTGGTTGCCGGTTGCGGCATCATGGCTTTACTTTCGATGAGCTTCTTACAGTGGAGTATGGCGAAAACGGAACATACAAACGCAATGAGTTTGAAAAAGACACTCAAATATTCTGTTTAACTACTATGTTAAAAGAAGAACGTCTCAAGGCCGGACTAACCCAACAGCAGCTCGCCGAGCGTATCGGTACGAAGAAAACCTATATCTCCCGTCTGGAAAACGGCAAATCCGATGTTCAGCTCAACACCCTCTTCCGAATCTTTGAGGGTCTTGGCAGAAGGGTATCTTTGACCATCCTGTAAATAGACAATAATCTTCAGACTGGCTCAAAAAAATCGCACAAAATAGTCGTAGTTTGAGCTATTATTGCTATATTTGCAACCTAATAGACGCAAGTACGACTATGGAAGAGAATATATACATGTTACCTGACAGTGAAATCCGCCGTCGGCTGGGACAAAAAATAAGGCATCTGCGACTCCGACAGAACTTCACTCAGACATCACTCGCAGAACAGGCGCAAGTCTCATTGACGACACTAAAGAGAATCGAGAAAGGCGATATAAGCTATTTCGATTCCCTGATGCGCGTGCTTCGCATACTTGGCGAACTGGATGTGTTCTCGTCACTCATTAAGGAAGATGAGATGAGTCCCAATGAATATTTCGAGTTTGTCGAAGCAAGCAAGAAGCAGCGCAAACGCGCAAGTGGTAACAACAAGACCAACACACAACCTAATACCCAGGAATCAGAATGGTAGATATAGCAAGAGTTAACTTATATGGTCAACCCGTCGGGACATTCCGATGGGACAACAACCGCCAGCTGGCAAAGTTCGAGTATGCCGAAAGCTTCATAGGCAAAGGTCTTGAACCCTCGCCGATTCTAATGCCTGTACGTCAGGGAAGGATATATACATTCTCCGAGATAGGTCGTGAGACGTTCAAGGGGCTTCCCGGTATGCTTGCCGATTCATTGCCCGATACTTACGGACGAGCATTGTTCGACCGCTGGCTTGCTCTGACCGGGCGTAGCAGCGGGAACGCTGTGGAGACGCTATGTTTTCTTGGAAAACGCTGTATGGGAGCGTTGGAGTTTGAACCGGCCATGGATGCGCCCTATGGTCCCGATGTCAGAATAGAACTTGATTCCCTTGTTGAAGTGGCAAGCGAAGCACTGTCGGAAAAGGAAGAATTTGGAGCTAATCTTGAAGATGACAAGAAGGCGGCGATAGCCGAAATAGTGAGACTGGGCACCTCTGCAGGAGGACAGCGGGCCAAAGCTATCATAGCCTACAATCCATCGACCGGGGAAGTTCGTTCAGGACAGATTGAAGCTCCGGAAGGCTTTGACTATTATCTGATAAAACTCGACGGTGTAACCGCTGAAGCCGGATTCAGGGAAACTCAGAATTTCGGCCGACTGGAATACTCTTTCTATCGGCTTGTAAAGGAATGCGGCATAGAAATGTCGGATTGCAGTCTGATAGAAGAGAATGGACGCGCCCATTTTCTCACCAAGCGTTTTGACCGCCGGAATGGTGAGAAAATTCATATGCAGACACTCTGTGGTATAGCGCATTATGATTATCGTAATCTCCGTTCATACTCTTACGAGCAGGCGTTCAACGTGATGAGAGCATTGAGACTGCCATACTCACAGGCGCAGGAAATGTATCGTCGCATGGTATTCAATGTTGTAATCCGCAATCAGGATGACCACACAAAAAACATATCCTTCCTCATGGACAGACAAGGGAAATGGACTCTTTCGCCGGCATACGACATGGGATTTGCCTATAATCCGAAGGGTGGCTGGACAGCACAGCACCAGATGTCAATAAACGGAAAGTTTGACGACATCACCCGCCAAGACCTTTTGGAATTTGCGAGACACAACAATATAAAGGAAGCTACTGAAATAATTGACCGTATTGCCGAAGTGTCTTCACGCTGGCCTCTCTTGGCAAGGGAATGTGAAGTTCCCCAGCCCATGATAGATGCCATTATGCCGAATTTGAAGCTCTCTATATAATACATCCTTCTTCGCAAAGATTTCTATAATCATGAAAATATATCCTGACAAAGACAAAGCATTTCCTAATCCTGCGATTCCAAGTCTTTGCTACATAAAGAATGTGGTGAAGAATCCGAGAATCATTATCGGAGATTATACATATTACGATGATATAGACGGAGCCGACAGATTTGAGGAACACGTTACACATTTCTATGAGTTCATCGGTGATAAGCTGATAATCGGTAACTTTTGCGCCATTGCTAAGGGAGTTGCTTTTATTATGAACGGCGCCAATCATCGGATGGATTGCGCCACCACCTATCCTTTCTACATAATGGGAGGAGATTGGGGAGGTGCGATTGCTCCTGTAATGGATGAATTGCCTCTCAAAGGTGACACAGTCATCGGCAATGATGTGTGGATCGGACAAAATGTGACAATCATGCCCGGCGTGCATATTGGCGACGGAGCCATAATCGGCACAAATGCCACGGTTGCCTCCGACATTCCGCCTTTCTCGATAGCCGTGGGCAATCCGGCAAAAGTCATACGCCGCAGATTTGACGATGAAATGATAGACTTGCTGGAGCGCCTACAATGGTGGAACCGGCCCATTGAAGAGGTTGATAAATTGATTCCTATACTCTCAAATCCTGATATAGCCCAGGCAAAAATTGATATAGCGGAATATCTCCGCATTCAATACGATTAAATTGTGGCCTTACCTGAACGAACAAAACAGTGGGTTAAATTGTCTATAAAGACGTAAAAATCTTTAATCCACTATTTGTTTATGAAGGTAATCGGCCAAAAGCCGCTTGCGGAGCAAGAAACGCCCCAGCGCTTGAGGAGCTTTGCTCCCCCTACCCGGGACAAAATTTTTATCTGGAGTGCCGTGATTGCCGGATGCGGTATTATTGCTTTACTTGGTCGCCATGCCGCCATTCACCGTTTTGGCACTGACGAATTTACCGGCAATGTTCTATTTGCCGTTTTCTTTGTCCTCACAATCGGTCTATATTGCGGATTCCAGTCGGCAATCGAAAGTCTGTTTGACCGTATCTTCCGTAAAAAGGAGAGTGTTGCCATAATGAGCACACCTGCCGGAGAAGAAATTGAGGTCACAGTTGTCGATGACCCTCAGAACAAAATGGAGTTTTCCGCGCCCGTTGAAAAAACGGCTGTGGAAGAAGAGCCATATTTTACCGACGATGATTATCCGGAAGATTACAGCGGCGGCGAAATCGTTGAGGATAAAGAACCTGATGAAGCCCGATATGTCCTGATGGATGGCAAAAAAGTATATGAAGGTCCTATTGACGTTGATGATGTCGTGTTCGTAGAACTCGAACATAACATCCGTGAATACAACAGTTTGCAGGAGCGTATAGAACTGCGCGGCGAATATCCTTATTTCGAGGATTATATGTGTGGCCACGGACTTGATGAGGTTCTGGAGTCGGATGCCCTTTATAATGAATGGGTAAGTCTCCAGCCCAAGCATATCAAGAAAGAGCTGGAACTCGGCATATATCGCGTACGCGCCTATCCGGAGTCCAACGACAGTATCGGCTGTTTCACGAAGACGGCGAAAGAAAAACGCATCAAGGAAGATAACGGCAATATCCGCATTGAGGAATGGGAGGAGGAAGCGTATATCTCTGCCGATGGCGATGTCTATTACTCCGATCAACTGGAGGCCGCTATAAAGGCTTTGAAATCAGACAAGGAACAGTCAGAACTCCAGATGAGACTTCTCTCGCAGCATGAACAGTGCGACGCAGCCCACAAGGAACTCAAAGAGGAAGACATGAAATTCAGCATGGCTCAGATTGAGTTTCTTTGCGCTTACATCACCCACATGATGCACCCCTATATGGAAGCCGACGAATTGCAGAAGCTCCACCACAACGCCAAAATCTGGACGGTTCATGCCATGCCACCGTTCACACCGGTGAATCTTCGCAGTAACCATCTGACGAAGGAGGATCTAAAGCATCTCGGCTACAACGTCGGCAAATTCCTCAGACTCCAAGGCGGTGTCATCGCCCGCTTTGTCAAGAAGGTTTTCGAGAAGCCTTTTGAGAGCACACAGATCCGAACCATCGAGCAGAAACTACGGGAGAGCAAATCCACAAAAGAAAGAATCCCCATCCATACCCGTGACCAAATGGAAAAGCTGTTCAAGCATTTCCAACGTTACGGCAACATAAACCTCGACATACTTAACAGAGCCTGAAGATAGCTCTATTCTGTCATTTCAGCGGATAACAATGGCGCAATCGCCGGAGTTATCCGCTTTTTCATTATCACGACTGAATATTAAACTGATTTTCTATATATTCAAACAAATCAGGATTATTGCACATGGGATGTTGAAGGCTCCGGCCACCTTTGAAACCGTGCTTCTTCAATAAATCCTCATCCAAGGCATCCCCATTATATTCCTGAATTGCCTCTAATCGCCAAGTTATATCATTAGGCGCACTTTCAACCCAGTATTCACTGTCAGATCTTTCTTCAATGCCGGTTACCACGGTCTTGAAAATAATTCTACGTTCCGCTGAACTAAACACATATACAATATCACCAATAGCAAAATTATTTCGCTCTTTTTTCCAACTTATAAAGCCTGTTTCAGCTAAAGAAGCATAATGATTGCATCGTTTCGCATTTGCAAAAACGAGCCAGTGCTTATTGGTATGATTATTAGACGATGTTTTCATTATGCAAATTTAGCTCTTTTTACGGACTTTATCACTATCTATTGTCATCACAATTACAATTAGAAGAGATAATCAAAAATCACCACAAAATCACCTCATTCCTCAAATTTTCACCACACAAAATATTTCGTCTTTTTAGTATTGTCTCTCAGTGGGTTAACACTTGTTTTGTGGTTATTTTGATGCAGTGAAAATGGTTAATTTGATAACCGCTAACTCACTGCTTTACTTTGCGTTACAATTTCAGAATAACTTCTAAAACGCAAAATAAAATGGAAGCACCCACAATCACCTTCGACCAACTGCCCAACGTGGTAGGCGGTCTCTCTGAGAAACTCGACCGAGTACTTGAACTGCTTGAAAAGGCAGGCTTCACCGGCCACTCCAAACAGTCCAAGCCCTCGCGCAGACTCGTGTATACGAAAGAGGCTTGCCAGATAATAGGCAAGTCACTTTCGAGTCTCTACCGCGGCATAAAAGCTCCGAATGACCCCATTCCGAGCTATAAGCGCGGCAAACTCCTCTATTTCTATGAGGATGAACTGTACGCATGGATTGAGGGAGGACGCAAACATTCCGTCGCTCCGTCTCTCGCAGAAACAGCAGCGGCAATGACTGCCGGAATGAAACGCCGTCCCCGAGGAGGATATAATTTCTGAGCCTATGGAAAAGAATATTATCCCGGACTCTGTAATCAGCGCGTTGATGAATCACGCTAAGACATCCGACAGTGATTTCCCGGTACATGTGTTCCCCGCCAAGATGCAAAGGATTATTCTCGAACTCAACACCACCTGCGGATTTCCGATTGACTACACGGCATCGGCTATGCTCGCTGCAATATCTGTGGCAATCGGCAATACCCACCGCGTAGAAGTGAAACGCAACTGGCAGGAGTCGGCAATCGTGTATATCGCGATTGTCGGACGCCCCGGAGACTGCAAATCCCACCCGCTTACATTCGTAATGCGTCCGCTCGTCAATGCCGACTGGAAAAACAATCAGGAGTTTCAGAAAAAACATTGCGAGTATCAGCAGGCTATAGCGATGAGCCGAAAGGAACGAATCAGTGCCGGACTGGAAGAATTTCCGAAAGAGCCTAAGCGTCTGCGTTACCTCGTGTCGGACGTGACGCAGGAGGGTCTCAGTGCCATCCACTCCCATAATCCTCGTGGATTATGCCTTTGGGTTGATGAACTGTCGGCATGGTTCAAGAACTTCACCCGCTACAACACCGGCTCGGAAGAACAATTCTGGCTTTCGGCTTTCAACGGCAGCACAACAATGTCGGACCGCAAGAATTGTCAGAACTCCATCTTCATCAAGCGTCCGTTCATCTCGGTGGTCGGAACAATCCAAAAACGTCTGCTCACCGAACTTGCCAACGGTGAGAGAGCCGCCAACGGGTTTATTGACCGCATACTCTTTGCAATGACCAAGAGCAACGGCAAGCCGAGATGGAACGAGGACGAAGTGCGCGACGATCTCGACCGTGAATGGGAGCGCATACTCAACCGACTTCTTTCGGTGGAGTGTGTGGTCAACGAGGAAAAGGAGCCAATTCCCACTGTCATGCGGTTCACTGCGGATGCCAAGCGCAGACTCTATGAATGGCAACATGAGAATGCCGCACTATGCGACAACGAGATGAGCGATAATGTGGTCAGCTTCTTCTGCAAACTCGAAATCTATGTGCTCCGATTCTGCCTTATACTCCGATTGGTTCGCTGGGCTGTCAGTGATAAAGAGCCGCGCCCCTCATACATTGAAGATGACGACGTGGCAGGAGCGATAGAATTGGCTGAATATTTCCGAAGCAATGCGCTCAGCGTACTCACCTGCATCAGCGAGGAGAAATTGAATGAACTGCACCGCACCGTGTATGAGCATCTCACCGAGGAATTTTCAACCGCCGACGGTATCCGTATAGCCGAGCGGTTCGGGATGAAAGACCATACATTCAAGATGTTCCTCACCCGCAATCTCAACACTCTCTTCCGTCGTGTACGCCAAGGGTGGTATAAGAAGCTGTCTTGTTACTCCACTAACAAAGTTACTTCCGATGAACAGGATTGATGATGCAATGGTAGCGGCCACCATGCGTGGCTACGACCGGAACAATCTGTTCGCTTTCGTGGCGGCGATAATCGGAAGTGAAGAAGCACAGCGGTTGATGGAAATGTATCGCGTAGGCACATCGAAGCATTGGCAAGGTGCCACGGTGTTCTGGCAAATCTCGGCTGACGGTAACGTCCGTGGTGGTAAGATTATGCTGTATGACCGATTGACCGGACATCGTGTGCAAGAGCCGTTCCCACACATCAACTGGGTACACTCGGTGTTGAGACTGCCCGACTTCAAATTAACCCAATGTTTCTTCGGTGAGCATCTGCTTCCATACATCCGCGACAAGCCGGTTGCCATTGTGGAGAGTGAAAAGACGGCAATACTCGCAACCCATTACCTCCCGCAATATCTGTGGCTCGCCACAGGCGGCAAGTGCAGTTGTCTCAACCGCGAGGCAATCAAGGCACTTCGAGGCAGAGAGGTGATGCTTGTGCCCGACCTTAACGCTACCGACGATTGGCGCAAGAAACTGACGCTATTCGATGATTCGGGAATAAAGGCAACTCTGTTTGAATCGCTTGAACAGATGGCTACCGATGAGCAGCGTGAACAAGGTCTCGACATTGCGGACTTCCTGATAGCCGAACAAACTCCACACGGCATCCTTGAACAAATGATGCAACGAAATCCGGCATTGCAACAACTCGTTGACGCGCTACAGCTGGAACTCGTAGGCATCGAAGAATACAAACCGAGCGAAAGCTCACTAAAATCTGAATAAAATGGCACAATCAAAAATCTCAAATCCTCAGTCATCCGAAATGACTGGTATGTCTAACAATTCAATTTTCTCTGAAACTATGGAAAATCCTACCAACCCCGAAGTTCAGCCGGTCGCTGAACAGAATGAAACCGCTCAGCCCAAGTCAACCCGCCCCACCGCCAAGCAGCGCAAGAGCGAACTCGAAGATTACCGCACCGCTTTCTTTGCCCCGATTAAACTCGGCAAGGACAACAAGCATCAGGTTGCAATCAGCAACGACACGTTTGACCGCGTGGAACGCATCGCCCGATTCTTTGGCGGTCCCGGTTACAGCGTCAGCAACTTCATCGAGCACATCATCAATGAGCATCTCGATAACAACGCTGCCAACTATGAAGGCTGGTTCACTCTAATCAGTAAATCGTTCTGACCACTGCCCCTCGGCAGTGAAAATGGCGAAGCCATCGGCAGCGCCGGTATCCGGATATTCTGTCAAGAATAGGAGGATAGCAAGGTAGTGGCAATGTAAACATTTCCGACCTTGCATCCTCCGTTACCGGGCGGCTGGAGTCCGTTCCCGATGGTCACAATGTCAAATTCCAAAATCCCAAGACAATGACTTTCACAAAAAGAAAGAAGGCTCTTCCGGGAGCAACCGAGATGTCCGGCAAGTCATACGTTGTCAGTGTCCGGCTCAATGAAGAACAGTATCAGACCGTGCAGGAGAACTGTCGTAAATCCGGCAGAAAGTTATCCGACTATTGGCGTTGCGCCCTGCTCAACGCCGAGGTAATACAGGTTGCCAGACCCGAAGACATGGCACTTCTGCGCCAGATCGGGAGCATGGCAAATAATCTCAATCAGCTTGCCAAGAAAGCCAACGAAGCGGGATTCAAGCTCGTGCAATGGTCGCTCGACTCGCTGAGCAAGGAGATAAAATCACTTTATTCCAAACTGTCGCATGATTGGAAGCATCACTAAAGGAAGCGGTTTTTCGGGCTGCGTGGAGTATGCTCTCGCTCTGAAAGAGAAAAACAAAGAGGCCCGTCTGCTCCACTCAGAGGGTCTGTTGACCGATACGCCAAAGGATATTGTCGACGGATTTGAGTGTCAGCGGCATCTCAACAGTCGCGTCCAGCACTGGTGTGGACACATTTCTCTATCCTATTCGCCGGAGGATTCGGCACGGCTTTCAGATGCAGCAATGGTGGAACTCGCGCTGGAATATATGGAGAAAATGGGCATCAAGAATACCCAGTTCATTATCGTCCGGCACCTTGATAAGGAGCATCCGCACTGTCATATCGTGTATAACCGTGTCGACAATAATGGCAAATGTGTGAGCGACAGTTTCGAGTATTACCGCAGTAATGCCATCTGCAAGGAGCTAAAAAAGAAGTATGGTCTGACCTTCGGCGAGAACAAAGACAAGGTGAAAGTCGACCGTCTTAAAGGTCGCGCAAAGACCCGTCAGGAGATTTATCTCGCCGTTCAAGCCGCCAAGAAATCGGCAAAAGACTGGATCACTTTTCAGCGAGAACTAGCTCAGAAAGGTGTCACGGTAAGGAAGAAATTCCGACGCGGCACTACCGAAGTCGATGGATTATCCTTCATCAAGGATGGTCAGAAGTTCAAGGCTTCGCAGGTTGACCGAGACGGCAGATGTTCCTACGACAATATCTGCAAGGCTCTCGACCGTAACAAGAATCGACAGTCACAACCCGCATCGCCGGCACCGAAACCGATGCGACAGCAGTCGAAACAGGAACCGAGTGCAATCAGCAAAGTGCTTGAAGCCGGAGCCGACCTTACCGAAGGAATCGGCACTGCAATCGGCGGCATCTTCCAAGTCGGACCTGCCTACGATCCGGAAGAAGAAGCGTTCATCAACGAGATGAAACGCCGTCAAAAGAGAAAAAGAGGCAGAAGTCTGTAATTTCAAAAACGAAAAAGCATGAAAGAAAATTTTGAAAATTCTCAGGAGAACTATCTCCAGAACATCGCTGATGACCTCAGCAGCATCAGCGGTACCTGTACCGAAATCAAGGAGTCGCAGCTCAACTGCGCCACCTCCGACGACCTGAACAATATGGGTACAACCATAACGTCAGCCGTCACCGAGAAAGTCGATGAGATGCAGACATCCATCGAAACCCAGACGCAGACGGTCAGCGAAATAGGAAGTAATCTGACAACCGAAGTCAACGACCTGAAGACCGAAATCACCAATAGAATTGATGACTTCACCGCCAATCCGCCGGTGCAGAAGATTGAAAAGACAATCCGTATCGCCCCGGAATCATGGCAGGTCTATCTCGCCATGTTCATCGCGGTATTCACGTTCATCTTCTTTGGCGCAACTACGATATGGCAGGAAGCTCGCATCGAAAAGGCCCGCATCTCCGACATCAAGTATCACTACATCCTGATGCACGGAGGAGTCAACTCCGAAGGACTTGACAGCATTCAGAGCTGGTTCCGCGACCCTGAACGTGTCAAGCAAATCGAAAAAGAGGTGAAAGACTACGAAGACCGTGTGCAGGAAACCGCCCGCGCCCTCGACCAGAAACACCGCCTCGAAGAAAAAATCAACGAACTCAACTCAAAAACAAATCCCAAACCCAACAGAAAATGAAAGCATCCAACAACCTCAACCAACTTCTCTCGCGTGTAAAAACCATCTTTGGCCGCAAGGCGACCTCGGCAGCCAACAGCCCACTTGAGGCAGAGCCGCCCACCGGCATCGCATCCGTAAGCGACCCTCGCCTCAGAGCAGCCTTCGCCGACATCGAGAAATATCTCACCGACAATTACGGCACTCCAGTAGCCAAACTACGCTATCAGGACTACACCAACGGTGCCACCCTCATCTCGGAAGACTCGATATTCGCCCTGTCGCTCGCCATCCTCACAGAGCCGGATGGACTCTACAACCTCCCCGACAACGTGATGCTACTCGTGGCAGTCACTTCGACCAACGACACAGACTGGCTCACCGAAGAGCTCGGCAAACTCATCGTGTTCCTAAGAGAACTCGGCACAACACACCGCATCCAGCACCTCGCCTTCGCCTTCTCCAAGGACAAACCTGACAACCCAGCCATCGTTAAAGAAGCCGATGTAACCTGCATCCGCCTCTACTAATCCCTGCTCCCTCCCAACGCCCCGACAAGCTTCACCCTCTTGCCGGGGCGTTTATTCTTGTATGATACTGTGCTTTTGAATATTACGCAAAATTCGATTCCATCAGACTAATGATCAAGAATATTTTTAGCCAATTTTGTTTTGTGAATAGGAATATTTTTCATACCTTTGTTGTCATAATTAACACCGTTTCAACTATGGTAAGAACAGATATTTTATCGAATTCTCTCTTTGACGAGTTCAAGCCGCCTTTTGAAGCATCTGATTTTCAAGACGAGATTATCTCTCCTGAATTCCAGAGGGGAATCTTTGTTGCACATCAAAAGGGGTTTGGTGATGCACTTCAATTGAAGGGGAAATGTACGTCCATCACGACGGCGGGTATTACGCATGACTGTACATACTACTACTTAGAATCCGAACTTTCTCCATTAGGGTTTGAATTCGTCTCAGATTCAGCAGGCAATAAAAGGTCATTCTTCACGAAAGGAGACTACATATTCATCTTAAAAAAGAAAGATGCTCCGACTAATCCAACAGGGATAAGCAGAAATATTAGAGAGCAGAACGTCTCTAAACACGTTATCACCATTTCCTATGAAACAGATCCTCTGGGAATAGAGGTGGCACGAATATTCGTGCAATATCTTCGTGGGAATGCCGTAGAATACAGTTTTACTATCACACCTGAAGATGGGTGGGGTATTTCGCACACTCCTTCTACTATTCTTCCTACCGAAGGCGAGCACGTTAAGCCGAAACTCAAAATTAAGAAAAATGATGCAATATAATGAGATATGAGTGAGATTTTGAATCCGCAATTTTTGGAATTGGCTCGCCACTTAAGACAGTTTACGCAGAAAGAAGCTGCAGAACTCTTAGGTGTGTCTCAGGGCAAATTATCCAAAGCGGAAAAAGGACTCCAACCTCTCCCCTCTGAAATCATTTTACGCTTACCCGACGTATATAACTTACCCTTATCATTCTTCCATCAGCAGACTGATAAATCTCAGATAGGCCATCTGTATTACAGAAAGCAAGTTTCTGTTCCAGCTAAGTTACAAGATGCGCTCGACGCACAGATTCGAGTACAGAAAATGGCTATAGACCAGATGTTCGAAGCCATAGAATTGCCGGATTTTGATTGGCCTAGAATTCAACCAACTGAAACAAATTCTCCTGCCGATATTGCAAGACAAATCAAATATGTATTAGGCATACACCGTGGCGCTATACCCAATTTAACTGTGCTTTTAGAAGACCATGGTATAATTGTACAGAAAATGGATTTCGGCACGGAGAAAATGGACGGTCTTACTTCTGTTACAGATAATGGTCGGAAGGTCATTTTCTTAAATACTCGGATGCCAAACGACCGAATGCGTTTTTCACTGGCTCATGAATTAGGACATCTTATAATGCACTATTATTTCATCCCGTCAGAAGCCGCAGATGTAGAAGATGAAGCAAATGAATTTGCATCAGAGTTTTTAATGCCTGAAAAAGAAATAAAACCTCTGTTAAAGCGACTAACCTTGCCTATACTCGGAACCCTCAAACAACAATGGGGGGTCTCCATGCGAGCATTAATCAGAAGAGCGAGAGACCTACAAATGATAGACGATAAGGTATATCGTAATTATCAAATCATTTTCTCAAAAAAAGGTTACAACAAGCGTGAACCAATAAATCTCCCTTACGAAAGGAGTAATATGGTTCATGATGTGGTAGAATTATACAAAACGGAACTAGGATATTCAGAAGAAGATTTGTCCACAATAGCCAAGCTTTTACCTGAGGACTTCAAACGCTGGTTTATACTTAACAATTCACCAATCTTCGCCTTCAATCCTTCTTTTCAAACTTTCAGAAGAGACTAAATCATGAATAAGCAGCAACTCGCTTCTAAAATATGGGCTTCGGCCAACAAGATGCGCTCGAAGATTGAGGCCAACGAATATAAGGACTATATTCTGGGCTTCATTTTCTATCGCTATCTGAGCACTGAGATTGAAAATTTCTATCGCACTGAAGGCTGGAGCGACGAAGATATGCCGTCACTCGAAGAAGATATTGACCCGGAATATACGGAGTATGTCCGCAAGAATCGTGGATATTTCATCGGCTACAAGAATCTGTTCAGCACATGGCTGAATAAGGGAAATGACTTTGGCGTGAAGGATGTTTCGGAAGCCTTGTCTGCTTTCAACCGTCTGATTTATCCGACACACAAGAAAGTATTCTCCGGCATTTTCGACACTCTTGAGACAGGGCTGAAAAATCTTGGTGATTCCGATACTACCCGTTCCTCGGCAATCAGCAAACTGATACAGCTTATTAAAGACATTCCGATGGATGGCAATCAGGGATATGATGTCCTTGGTTACATATACGAATATCTCATCAGCAATTTCGCGGCTTCGGCCGGTAAGAAAGCTGGAGAGTTCTATACTCCACACGAGGTATCTGTACTCATGGCCGAGATTGTGGCTCATCATCTGCGCGACAGAGAGAAGATTGAGATTTATGACCCAACAAGTGGTTCCGGCTCCCTGCTCATTACAATTGGACGTGCCGTTGCGAAACACAACGACAGTCCGGACAATATCAAATATTACGCACAGGAGTTGAAGCGCAACACCTACAACCTCACGCGCATGAACTTGGTGATGCGCGGCATTAAACCAAACAACATCATCACCCGCAACGGCGACACTCTGGAGCATGGTAGTGATTGGCCTATGTTTGAGGACGATGACAAGGAAACCTCTTACGAATACCGTCCGATGGATGCCGTGGTCAGCAATCCGCCTTATTCTCAGGAATGGGATAGGCCATCCGATAAGGATTCCGACCCCAGATATAAGGATTATGGATTAGCCCCGAAAAAGAAAGCAGACTATGCTTTTCTGCTTCACGATCTCTACCACCTAAAATCCGATGGTATTATGGCTATCGTGTTGCCTCATGGTGTACTGTTCAGACCCGGTGATGAAGCCGAAATCCGAAGGAATCTAATTGAGCAGAACAAAATTGAGGCAATAATTGGACTCCCGGCTGATATTTTCTTCGGGACTCCGATTGCCACTATTGTTATGGTGCTGAAAGCCAATCGTGATAACACAGACGTGCTTTTTATTGATGCCTCAAAATATGCTTCTAAGGATGGTAAGAAAAAGAAACTCCAAGCTTCTGATATTAAGCGAATTTTTGATGCCGTAACCACCCGCCCTGCCTCCATTGATAAATTCGCACGTCTCGTGAGCCTGAAAGAGATTCTCGAAAACGAATACGACCTCAATATACCCAAATATGTCGATTCCTCTGACGCTGTTGAGAAATGGGATTTATACTCTTCGCTTCTCGGCGGTGTGCCTCGTACTGAAATCGAACTACTCAAAGATTATTGGGAGGTAATGCCTGCCTTGAAATCCACTTTGTTCCCTGAAGGTGAATATGTGGAATGTCTGTCAGACAATGTTGGTGACACCATTCGGAATCATGATGATATAAAGAAATTCCAAGCAGCGTATAATTCTGCTTTTGGCGATTACGAACAATATCTCATCGCCCAACTCATTTATGGGATGATGACACTCAATGTTGCCAAAGAGGTTGACATTCTCGGCGAGGACCTTTTCAATCGTCTTTCCTCCGTTCCGTTGCTCGACCGCTATGCGGCATTTCAGGCACTTAGCGATTGCTGGGAACAGACGGCAACAGATATTGAAATCATCCAGACAGAAGGGCGAGAAGTCCTTAGAAAGATTGAACCCAACATGGTCATGGTCAAGAATGGCGAAGATGAGGACGAGATCCAGAAAGGGTGGAAAGGACGCATCATGCCCTTTAAACTTGTACAGAAGACTCTTCTCCCCGAATATCTCGATAGAGTCAATGAATTGCAGGAACAACTTGCAGAGACCGTTGGTGAAGTATCAGCCCTGTTAGAAGAAACAGGAGAAGATGATGCTGAAATCCTCAATGAAGACGGAGATGCATTTGATAATAAAAAGGTTAAAGTCCAACTCAAACTCATGCTCAAAGAGTATAAGAAGCGGAAATATACTGATTTACCAGACTTTCCGGAAGGGAGCATAGAGGCTCACGTTGTAACTCTTACCAAAAATGCAGATGAGCAAAAGAGGCTGAAGGCAGAAGTAAAGGATGCTTTACGAGAGCTTGAAGAAAAGACGATATTTACAATCGAGTCACTCACGGAAGAGCAAATACGCGAACTTCTTCGCCTAAAATGGATTATGCCCGTGGTTGATGCGGTTAAGGCAGAGCACACCAACGTCATCACTTCCCTCATTGATAAGGTTGAGGCTCTCGTTGTCAAATATGCTGTTACTCTCAATGATGTAGAAAAATCAATATCTGAATCGGAATCAAAACTTTCGGATATGGTAGTCTCTTTGCGGGGAAACGACTTTGACATGAAGGCATTGGAATCATTTAAAAATCTCCTTAATCATGGCAAGTAAAGTTCCTGAAATACGTTTTGCCGGATTTGAAGGGGATTGGGACAAATTGCCTTTGTCCGAATATCTGACAACGTCCAAAGCTAAAAACCGAGACAATACGTTTGGTAAAGAAGATGTGTTGTCTGTATCTCGTGAATTTGGTGTTATCAACCAGATAGAATACCAAGGACGTTCATTTGCCGGTGCTTCCGTAACTGGCTATGGTATTGCGGAAACAAATGACATTATATATACCAAATCACCCTTGAGAGATCAACCATACGGAATTATTAAAACCAACAAAGGTGTTCCTGGAATTGTGTCTGCGCTCTATGCTATATATCATCCAAACGACAATATTGAGCCTGATTTCATTCAGACATTCTTTGATAAAGATAAACGTCTGAATGATTATCTTCGCCCACTTGTTCACAAAGGAGCTAAGAATACTCTCAATGTCGGAGATGATGAGGCAATATTAGGGAATGTAATTTTCCCGAAGAGAGATGAACAGGTTAAGATAACGGAATCATTCAAAAATATTGATGCGCTGATTTCTCATCAAGTGGATGTTTGTGAAAAATTACGCAACTTAAGAGCTGCATTGCTCACATCTCTTTTACCTCAAGGAGAAGAAACTAAGCCTCGTGTTAGATTAGATGGATTTACTGAAGCATGGACAGAAAAAAGTCTTGATGAAATCATTACTCCTTATAAAGAAATTGTAGAAACCCCTCATGATGGTTATGACCGGTTAGGCATAAGGAGTCATGGCAAAGGTACATTTCACAGTTACGTACCGAAAGGAGCAGAACTTGAAACTGCACAGATGGGTGTAGTACGTCCTAACAATCTGATTGTAAACATTACTTTCGGATGGGAGTTAGCCGTTGCCATAACGGAACCATCCGATGAGGGGAAATTAGTGTCCCATCGTTTCCCACAATTTTCATTTAAAGAGAAGAATGTGCCGATATTCTTTCGCTATGCCTTAATTAACAATCGATTTAGGAAGCATCTAACACTGGCATCTCCAGGAAGTGCCGGACGTAACAGAGTGCTAAAAATTGACAAGATGCTCGAATATAAAATGCTTGTTCCAGCCGAGAAAGAGCAAAAAGCAATTTCAGACATCTTATCAGGATATGACCGACTTATCCAGCTTAACGAGCAAAAGTTGGATAAGTTGCGAAATTTGAAACAAGCTATGCTCGATAAAATGTTTGTATAAGTTATGGCAGAGAAATTTAATAAAGAGACCCCATTTGAGGTGGCATTGGTTGAGGCTCTCCGCCGTAAGGGTTGGGGGCAACAACCCGTATTGATGTACCCCACGGAAGCAGATCTTATTGAGAACTGGCGGCAGATACTCTCAAAAATAAATAATGGCATAGACTGTCTGAATGGCTGTCCTTTAACTGATGGAGAGATGCAGCAGGTTCTTCAGCAAGTGATGGACCTCCGTACACCATTGCGTCTGAATAGCGAATTTATCAATGGCAAAAGCGTGTCGATTATCCGCGATAACGCCAATGATACACTACATAATGGTAAAACTGTCAGCCTTATCGTATATGATAAGCAAAAAATCGGTTCTAATGATACGGTTTATCAAATAGCCCGTCAGCCTAAGTTTACAACCAATTCCCAGATATTGGGCGAACGACGGGGCGATTTCACGCTGCTCATAAACGGTATGCCGTTAATCCATGTGGAGTTGAAACGCTCAGGAGTTCCAGTCAGAAATGCTTGCAACCAGATTGAAAGATATATGCGGACGGGCGTATTCGATGGTATATTCTCTCTCGTCCAGATATTTGTCGCGATGAATCCGGAAGAGACACTGTATTTTGCAAATCCCGGACCAGATGGCAAATTCAATCCAGATTTCTTCTTTCATTGGGCAGACTTCAATAACGAATTGATAAATGATTGGCCCGATATTGCAGAGACTCTGTTGTCTATTCCTATGGCACATCAGCTCATAGGATATTACACTGTCCCGGACAAAGGCGACGGCATATTGAAGGTCATGCGCAGTTACCAGTATTACGCCGCAAGAAGCATATTTCAAAAGGTTCAGCAACATAACTGGAAGGTGTCAGACCAGCTTGGCGGACATATATGGCATACCACAGGCAGCGGCAAGACATTGACCAGTTTCAAGAGTGCTCAGCTGATAGCCCAATCTAATGATGACGCTGAAAAAGTGGTGTTCCTCGTTGACCGCATTGAACTCGGAGACCAAAGCTACAAAGAATATTCGGGCTTTGCCGAGGAAGATACCGTTCAGGACACCAGCAACACCAACAAGCTAATCGCCAAACTGAAAAGCTCCGATTCAAAGGATAAACTTATTGTCACGTCCATTCAGAAGATGAGCCGTGTCAATGAGGAGAATATGCAACAGCGAAAAAACGAGCTGGAGCAGATTCGGGCTAAGAAGATTGTGTTTATCGTTGACGAAGCACACCGCTCTGTTTTCGGAGAGATGTATCCAACCATCAGAGAAACTTTCCCGATGGCACTGTTCTTCGGATTTACCGGTACACCGATTATGCCGGAATATGAAAAGAACATGAACACCACTGTCTCTCTATTCGGCGACGAACTGCACCGATATGTTATGCCCGACGGTATCAGGGACGGCAATGTGCTGGGATTTAATCCAGTGATGTGTCCCACTTATGATGACATAGATTTGCGAAAAGCTGTTGCTCTTGAAAAAGCAAAGGCACATACAGAGGAAGAAGCACTAGGTGATGATGACAAGAAGACGATTTATTTGAAATACATGGACGATGTTCCGATGGCCGGTGAGATGCAATCCAATGGAGAGTTAAGCAAAGGTATCGAAGACTATCTTTCGCGCACTCAGTATGATCGACCGGAGCATCGAGAGAAAGTCGTTGATAACATCATAAAGAGATTTACTCTATTAAGCCGCAATCGCAAGTACCATGCTATTCTTGCCACAAGCCGCATAGAGGAAGCTGTGGAGTATTTCAAACTACTTCGTGCAAAGGCTCCCCAACTCAATGTCACTTCACTTTTTGACCCAAATATTGATGAAAGTGGAAACGGCTTTGATAAAGAGGCTGCGCTTAAATTGATAATTGGCGAATACAATACCACATTTGGCAAAAAATATGAAGTGGCTATCTATGCTGCCATGAAAAAGGATATGTCTAACCGTCTTGCTCATAAAGAGGCTTATAAGCATCTTGAACCGGGCCAGCAGATAGACATTCTGATAGTGGTCAACCAGATGCTTACGGGCTTTGACTCGAAATGGGTAAATACACTATATCTCGATAAATATTACAAGCCGGAACAGGCTCATGACTTGATTCAGGCAATATCCCGGACCAATCGTCCGCAGGACAAGCGGGAGAAACCCTTCGGTACGATACGTTACTATCGAAAGGTGCATTCAATGAAGCGTAACATAGATGATGCTATCAGGATGTATTCCGGAGGTAGACCGTTCGGTGTGTTCGTTGACAGGCTACCACACAATCTTCATCGAATAAACGACATTTTCATAGAGATAAAAGAGCTGTTTGAATCAGCCGATATCGCGAACTTTAGCCACCTGCCTTCTATTGATGCCGAAAAAGGACGATTCGCCAAGTTGTTCAAGGCTCTATCTGATCATATTAGCGCAGCAAGATTGCAAGGTTTTTCTTGGGATAAATCAAATTACGAGACGGAAGATGGTGATGTAATTTCCCTTGTACTGACTCAAGAAGATTTCCAGACACTTCAAGCCCGTTATCGGGAATTGTATGAAGATAGCTCTGGTAGTTCTTCTCCCGGGAATCTGCCTTATGAGATAGATACCCATCTCACAGAAATTGAGACCGGAGCAATCGACTATGACTATATGAATAGTCGCTTTGAGAAATATCTCAAGGAATTGCGCAAAGATGTTTTAGACGAGGAAAGACTTCAGAAGTTGCTTGACGAAGTGCATAAATCGTTTGCCTTCCTATCGCAAGAAGAGCAACGCTATGCCAATCAATTCCTAATAGATGTTCAGTCGGGCAATCTTAAATATAACATCTGCAAGTCATTCCACGACTACATCATTGATTATATGAATAAGGCGCAGGAGGGCAAAATCCGTACTCTTGCTCAGAATTTCGGATTAGATGCCGAGTTGCTGAAAGAGATGGCCAATGCTCGCCTCAATGAGAACAACATCGATGAGTTTGGACGATACACTCGGCTGAAAGCATCCGTCAGCCCAGTGCTTGCCAAAGCTTATTTCCAACAGCGCGAAGGCGCAATATTAACCCCGCCCAAAATAAGAATGAAACTCGACGCTCTCCTGCGTAATTTCATTCTACATGGCGAAATCGAATAATCAAGAAATATGGAAGATCTAATTTTAAGACCCCGCTTAAATGACTATCATAAAATTCTCCTTAATCAAGGGAGAACCGATTTCTTCATTCCATTTCTAGATGAAGATCTTCCATTATATGTGGACCCGTTCTTACTTTGGAAATCCGACATATCTCTTGATACAAGTCTTCACGGAGCTTTGGTTGATTCTTTCAATTATTTGGGAGCGCTTTATTCTCAAGGAAAAGAAGCTCAGGCTACCGATATTCTTATTTCCGCATCAGAGTGCAGTGAAGTTGGGTTAGGTACATCTTCAAACAAAATGGGTAAAAGGATTGGGAAAACATCAGCAACCCAAATTCTTAATCTATTTACAGACATACCTCAACTAAAAGAATGTGGTTTTACGCATTTTGAGGAGATACAACTTTTAGTAGAGGGAATATCAAAAGACAGAATTAGCGACATCTCATGTTCTTTGTTATCTAGCTTTTTAGTAGATTATACTCAAGACCAGTGTGTTCGTCATGGCATTCCAATGACAATGGTTGAAACAGAAATATTTAGTACCCAAAAGAAAAAATTTATTAGGCTATCTAAAGAATTGCCTATAAACCCTAAAACGAACTGCCCGATTTGGCTAATTCCAAAACGCTGGCTGCGCCAAATGCCTTGGATGAATCCAGATGATTTCTTCAATAGGTACTTACCATCTGCAAATCCCCAAATAAAACTGTCGCGTCCAGAAATAATCGACTATAATAGATTGAATTATCTGCAGGTCGAAGGTTACACCAAGCAAAAGGAAGCATCGGCAGAAGAGCTAAAGAGCGATCCTTTGTTCAAGCAAATACCTGTAGCAAGCGCAAAACGAACCATTGCGGATATAAAAAAGCTATCCACAGGAAATCAGGATAAATCTGATAAGATTTATGAGGAAAAAGTATGTCGCTTATTAGCAACATTGCTTTATCCTCAGTTAGATTTTGCCCAAACACAAAGTCGAACTGAGAGCGGATGTCAGATTAGAGATCTCGTTTTTTACAATAACTGTTCGGAACCGATTTTTAAAGAAATATTTGATAAGTATTCATCTTATCAATTAGTTTTTGAGCTCAAAAATGTAAAGGAAATCTCACGCGAACATATTGCACAGGTCAATAGGTATCTTAATGAGAACTTTGGTAAATTCGGCGTGATTGTAACTCGAAATCGACCATCATCAAAAATAAAACGCCATCTGATAGATTTATGGTCTGGCCAAAGAAAATGTATCTTGATTATAACTGATGAAGAACTTCAATTGATGGTAGATTTATACGAAAACAAACAGCGTAAACCTTATGAAGTAATAAAAAAACTTCTGGTAGAGTTTCATCGTTTATGCCCTCAATAATTATGTCTATGGATAAAACTTTAGCAACACTCACATTTGAGTTTCGTCGCCTTTCGGAGAAGAAACCGAACGACGCAGTAAATGAATTCAAACTGAATATCGTAAACAAAATATTGGCTGAAGCGAATAAAGAATTGGGACGATCTCCAATAGAAGGTTTCTCTCAATTCAATACAGACACATTGCCAACAAATAGTGATGTACTTTTTGTTTTAGCATTATACCAAGACTGTTTTTAATATGCCTACACAAAAAGAAATTGACATTTACGAAGAACTGAAGCCCAAAATCACATCAGTCCGAGACACAGTTAAAGTGCTCTCATCAAAAAAACCGGATGAACATCTTAATCTTTTTAAGATTCGGCGCATCAACATACTTTTGCAGCAAGCAAATTCCTTACTTCAGGATGTCAAGCCATATAGTGATTTTGACACTTTTGCAGAGGATGAACTACCATCCAATAGTGATGCACTGCTAATTCTTGAACTTTATCTTGAAGCGTTCAAACGGTACTGGTTAAATAATACTACACATGGTAACTGGGACCTAGAACGAGAGTGGAAAATAACCAAATCTAAAAAGAAATGAAACAACCTAAAAAAGTTTCGG
Source organism: Duncaniella muris (assembly GCF_003024805.1). Lineage (GTDB taxonomy): Bacteria > Bacteroidota > Bacteroidia > Bacteroidales > Muribaculaceae > Duncaniella > Duncaniella muris. Next base: position 24,382 of record NZ_PUEC01000020.1, on the reverse strand, counting down.
CTTCATCTTTAGACATTAAGGATGAGTATAATCTTCTCTTCGCTATGCTTAAATCTGCTTATGTTGAGCTACGCGATATGTCTAAGAAGTCGCCCAAAGACTCCCTGAGCCTGATGAAAGTTAGAATGTTAAATCGGATATTAGAGAGAGTTAAAACATTTCTCAAAAATGAGGCGACATCAGATTTCCTTGATCTTATAGATGAAGAGACTATCCCATCTACAAGCGATGCCTTATTACTGATGTCTCAATACGCTGGGGCTATTGAGAATTATTACAATAGGTATCACATATATACTGACAGAATGGTACGACCGGATTTCTCCAAATAATTTCCCAATCTATTATTAAAATTCAATAGTCTTGGGATTATGGCATACGAAGACAGATATAAGGAGTTTGAGCAGTACCTTGCTTCCGTGGAACCGGGAGTGGAGGAGCGTGCGCGTAACTGGTCGATGGCTATCGGTTTGCAGGATGTTGACCGGTTGAAGCCGTCGGAGTTTCTGCTTGAACAGGCTAAAGCCAATATCGAGGGAAGAATTTCTAGCGAGGAGGTCGGCAAGCGTCTGGAGGAGTATTATAGCCAGAGGTCGGTTCGAGAGAAAGCGGAAACTGACGGTACTTTTGAGGCTGACAGAGTGGCCGACCGCATCAATCTTCTTTTGGCAGAGAAGGCTTTTACATTCTCTCCGATGGAACTGTCGCGTATTCATGGATTTCTTTTCAAAGATGTACTGTCTCATGCCGGGCAGTTCCGCACATATAACATCACTAAGAATCAGTGGATTCTTGATGGAGATACAATCAGTTATGGTAGTGCAGGGTCTTTGTCGGAACTTCTTAATTATGACTTCGGCGAGGAGAAAAAGTTTGATTACAGTACTGTTTCTTCTTCCGAGGCCATCGGGCATATCGTACGGTTCATTTCAGGAATCTGGCAGATTCATGCATTTAGCGAAGGCAACACCCGCACGACTGCGGTGTTCCTTATCAAGTATCTAAGAAGTTTTGGCTTTGAGGTAAATAACGAGAGTTTTGAGAAACATTCCTGGTTCTTCCGCAATGCTCTCGTCCGCTCACAATACGAGAATATCCCCAAAGGTATTCACCGCACTTTCGAGCCGCTGGAGCGATTTATGAATTTCGCAGTTTTCGGTATCCCCGCTGATCTCCGCAACCGCACGTTGCATATCCGTTGGGATGGGGCTAAACCTCAAAACGAAGTCTCTAAACCTCAAAATGACGTTTTGAAAACGTCACTATCCGCACTGCTTTCGCTGAAAGAGATGGCTGTGATACGTCAAATTCAGGACAATCCAAACATATCCATTACAGTCATAGCAGCCAACACTCGTCTCTCCAAAAGCACAATCGATCGCATAATCCGCGCACTCAAAGAGAAAGGATTGCTGACCCGCGTCGGTGCTAAAAATAACGCCAAATGGGTAATAAATTATGGCTCAGAATCTTGACAAACAGATAGAGAAGACTCTGAAGGCTTATCGGGCTTCGGGAGTCGAGGAGCAGGTGGACTATCAGAAGTTCTACCTCTATTCCATCGTGACCCACTCCACGGCGATTGAGGGCTCTACTGTCACCGAAATAGAAAACCAGCTTCTTTTCGATGAGGGAATTGCCGCAAAAGGAAGATCACTGACCGAGCAGATGATGAATGTCGACCTGAAGGACGCTTATCTTTATGCTTTCAAGTTAGCGACTGATAATCCTACATATACGCCTCAATTATTGCAACAACTGTCAGCCCTCGTTATGCGCCGTACCGGAAGCGAATACTCTACTATTGCCGGACATTTCGATTCATCGAAGGGAGAGTTTCGCCTATGTAATGTCAGTGCCGGTATTGGCGGCAGGAGTTATCTTGCATATAATAAGGTTTCACGCGCCGTGGACGATTTCTGTAGTTGGCTAAATGAAGAAATTGCCACTGCGGATAGGGAAAACATCGTGGCATGTTATCGTCTGAGTTTTGAAGCACACTTCCTGCTGGTAACCATTCATCCGTGGGTTGACGGTAATGGTAGAACGACCCGATTGGTCATGAATATGATTCAGCGTCAGTTAGGACTAATTCCTTCCATCGTCAGAAAGGAAGACAAAGGAGAATATATCCAGTCATTAGTTGACAGCCGTGAGAATGACGATTCGACAATCGCACAGGACGTTATGCTCCGTCACCATATCGCGAATATCAACCGCCGAATTTTGCAGTATCAAGAAAATGACACTGTAAATGCCCAAAGTGACACTGTAAATGATACCGCAAACGCAAATAATGACACTGTAAAAGGACTAAAGAAATCCTTGCAAAAAGTTTATACGGTCATTCTAAACAATCCGGAGATTACACATTCTGAAATAATGGAGACTCTTCATATTTCAGAATCCACAGCTAAACGAGCTACCAGAGACCTTAAAAAACTTGGCTACATTGCGAGAGAAGGGTCTGACAAAACCGGCAGGTGGGTTATCATGAAATAATACCTGTTCTCAAGTAACTTTGTCGGCATAGTAACACGGTATTAAAGTCATAGTTAGAGAGATAAGTGACTAAGACAGGTACATTATTCGTCATTCAATATATCATATAATAAATATTTTTACTATCTTTGCGGTATCATAAGATAGATTGAGTATGGCAAAGAACACTATGGGGACAAAGTTGCCCCGGAAACTGGAGCAGAAAATGGCTCTTATGGGTGAGCAGATTAAGCTCGCTAGGTTGCGTCGTAACCTCTCGATTGCGCAGGTTGCGGAACGTGCGACTTGTTCGCCTCTCACTGTGAATCGCATTGAGAAAGGCTCTCCGACAGTTTCGATCGGCATCTATGCACGTGTTCTTTATGCCTTGCAACTTGATGACGATCTTCTTTTGATTGCCAAAGAAGACACACTTGGCAGAAACCTACAAGATTTAAGCCTTAAACATCGCCAACGAGCATCAAAAAAGGAATAAGCCATGAAGAAATTATGTATTTATGCCGACTTTGATTGGCTTGATACGCCCCAACTGATCGGCGAGCTTTCCTGCGACTCGGTGCGCGGCAGCGAGACATACGGCTTTTCGTATGATAAAGAGTGGCTTGCCAAATATGGCGATGTTTTTCTCAGTGAGGATTTGCAGAATTATACCGGCATCCAATACACCCGACCGGAGCGCGATATTTTCGCTTGTTTCTCGGATGCTCTACCCGACCGATGGGGACGCACATTGCTGAACCGTCGGGAGCAGATTGCAGCCGCCGATGAAAAGAGAGCCGTGCGCAGATTGACTTCTTTTGATTATCTGATGGGAATTGATGATGCTTCACGCATGGGTGGTTTCCGATTTGCCGAAACGCCCGGGGGAAAGTTCATCAACTGTGAGGAAAGTCTCCGTGTGCCGCCATTGGCGAATGTCAGGGAATTGATGCGGGCAGCACATGAAATTGAACTTAGCGAGGAGAAACATCTATTGCCGTCAAAGAAATGGCTGGCGCAACTGTTGCATCCTGGAACGTCCCTCGGTGGTGCCAGACCGAAGGCTTCTGTCATTGATGAGGATGGCAGTCTGACAGTCGCGAAATTTCCATCGCGCAAGGATGATTATGACGTCGCCCAATGGGAGCATTTCTGCCATATAATGGGGCGCAAAGCCGGACTGAATGTTGCCGAGACACGAACAATCAACGGCGAAGATTACCACACCCTTCTCTCAAAGCGTTTCGATAGAAACAGCGACGGCAGACGAATGCATTTCGCTTCCGCATTGACATTGCTCGGATTGACCGACGGCGACAACGCTTCAACCGGATATGGCTACACTGACATTGTCGATTTCATAGTTCAGCACGGCAGCAATGTAGAGCGAAACTTAGAGGAACTATATCGTCGTGTGGCATTCTACATCATTGTTGGTAACTCCGACGACCATTTCCGCAATCACGGATTTCTCCTGACACGCAAAGGCTGGGAACTTTCCCCGGCATACGACATCAACCCGACCCTCGCCAATAATCAAAGCCTGCTGATTAACCGCTCCACAAGCGAATCCGACCTCACTATCCTATTGGCATCCGCTGGAGAATATATGCTTTCAGCTGACAAAGCCAAGTGTATTATCAACAAAGTAAAATCTGCCATGAAATCGTGGCGCACAGAAGCCAGCAGACTAGGACTACCACAGCGCGACATAGACATGTTTGCACCCCGATTTGATAAATGGATTGAATAGCCTGTAATGATATACATCGGTTCAAATCACATCGTCAGTGCATTAGGATGAACTTTAAATATACCAATTTTACCACTCTCCATCAATCCGGAAATCCGCAATAAAGCGCAATAAATTTGGTCGTATGGGATTTTATGCCTAACTTTGTAAATATCATTCTGCGGAGTGTTATACTAATATATTAGGTATAAATATCATTATGGTGACATTTACGAACAAATCATTGGCTACGCCTGATGTAATCAGGAATCTCGGCATGAGGTTTCGTGATTACAGGTTGCGGTTGCGCATGACCCGTAAGGAGGTTTCCGAAGCGGCATCTATCGGCATGACCACACTCTATAGATTTGAGTCCGGCAATATGACTGACATTTCGTTCAGTACTCTTCTGAGACTATTAAAGACAATTGGTCTTGGAGAGAACTGGGATACACTGCTGCCAGAATTGCCCGAATCACCTTATATGTATAACGACAATGAGAAAAAGGCACAACGTGTTCGCCATTCCGCGAAAAAATAATTACGGGCATGAAATACTTGAAAGTCAATCTATGGGGACAGGAAATCGGACGGCTCGTGTGGGACTCAGCCACGAGACGTACATATTTTACATATAACCCTAAGCTGAAAGACAGGATTCCTGACATTGCTCCGCTAATTTCTCCTGCGAAGAACCGGAACTTTCTTTTGCCTATATATGGGGATGATCGGCCTATCTACCAGGGGCTTCCTCCGTTTATAGCTGATTCGTTGCCGGATTCCTGGGGTAACACTCTATTTGACAAATGGGCAAAGGACAATAAAATACCACGCAATAAAGTTACGCCACTGTATAAACTGATGTTCATTGGCACACGAGGTATGGGAGCTTTGGAATATGAGCCTTACGCTGCAGACCTTACCCATACTCGCACAATCGACATCAAATCGCTATACGATATTTCTCTCAAAATTCTTGAAGACCGAGACGACATTGTACTGAATGCCAACGAGGAACTGACGCTGCAGGCATTGCTTGCCGTGGGTACGTCAGCCGGAGGTCGCCAGATGAAGGCGATTATCGCCATTGACAAAGCGACCGGAGAAATCCGGTCGGGTCAGACAGATGGACTTGACGGTTATGAATATTATATCTTGAAGTTTGGTGACAAATCCATGCCTATTGCCGAAATTGAAACTGCATATTACAACATGGCAGTTGCAGCCGGAATCGAAATGGAGGAATGTCGGTTATTGCCCATAGACGGCATCAACCATTTTCTCACCAAACGTTTCGATAGGAAAAACGGCCAAAAGGTTCATGTTCAGACTTTGGCTGCCATAAACCCCGAGGCACGAAGCTATGAAGACCTCGTTGCGACCTGTCGCGAACTGTCAATCTCCGAGTCTGAGATTGAGCAGCTCTTCGCACGGATGGTTTTTAATGTCATGGCCAACAATACTGATGACCATAACAAAAACTTCTCATTCCTACTTGAAGAGGATGGGAAATGGCGGATGTCACCGTCATACGATACGACATTTATATTCAACACAAAAGGCACAGGCCCCAATATCGAGCGTAGATTGAGTATTGGAGGAGAAATAAGTGAGATTTCCAAGACAGACCTACTCGATTTTGCAAAACAGCATGATATAAAGAATGCCAACGCAATCATAAACCGTGTAGCAGAGGTAATTTCAAAATTCGGCGAATACGCCGAGCGGTGCCATATCACTCAACCATGGCGTGGTATAATCCAAAAGACACTGAACGACAATCTTATCGCTTTCGGTTATATCTCCAAAGACGATGGTATCGAAAAATCCTTGTGCGATATGCACGGAAGAACTATCACTGATTTTTCGGTATCAGTCAATTCCAAAGGGCATTATGAAGTAGTTGTGATAATTGACGGACAGCGTCATCGACGATTCGTCAGACCCAATATGGACCTCTATACCGACCTGACAAAACAGGACATTTATAATCTTCCAGCCGATGAGAAAATCCGATTGGCTGAAATCCTGTTCCCTCCGAAATAGAGCCTATCGGCTCAAATCCGGCTAAAACATTGGGGAAATCGGCTCAATCTGAAACCATTTTTCATGGATATAGCTTAAAATTTGAGCCGATAAACAGGATAAAACTCTTCTATGGATAAGACTGCGGCAGACACATATCGACAGAGTAAAAATCAGTGGATTTGTACGCGCATCTGTATGCCGCCAAAAGTTAAAGATGCTATATTCCTTTGATAATCGGGATATTATAGTTACCTTTGCGTTGAGTCACTGTTGTCGGTTTGGCAAATGCGGCTTGTAAGGAATTAAATAGCAGACGGTTAACCACTTACAAACGTAGAAAATTCACGTCACTTGTACGGATTAGGTTTGTATCCATCTGTGTATCAATAAATTAACCGCTTCTGCATCGGAAAGTAGCCTATTGGTGACAACTGGTGCCATTTGGTGTAAAATATTGAAAAGTCGCTCGTTATCGGGCGGCTTTTTTCGTCTTCATACCGCAATATAACCGCTTTTCACCCCTTTTTACCTGTGTTTTTGTACCCGATTTGTAGCAAGTCGGTCAATCCCGTCACATCGTGTCGCAAGGTCGTGGACTTTTGAGACACCATGAGACGCTGTGAGACGCGATGAGACACTTTCGGCGAAATAACTGGCGAAATAACCACCAATAAAAGCGAATATGAGCAGTAATATTGAAATCATCAAAAAATGTAAGTGGTGTGGCAAAGAATTTGTCGCACGAAAGACTACCACGGAATACTGTAGCCACAGATGTTCCGGGCTCGCCTATAAGGAGAGAAAACGGCAAGCGAAACTCAGCGAGTTCAAGGCGGAATACTCAACCCAGATTGAAGGTAAGATAGAAATTGAGAAACTTGAGTTCCTTTCCCCCTCTCAGGTATGCCGATTGCTTGGAGTCAGCCGGGCTACTGTATACCGATACTTTGCCGACAACGCTATAGCAACTGTGCAGTTCAAAGGAAAGACACTGGTACGTCGGCAGGACATTGACCAATTATTTGAGAATGGTCATAAGTATCTCAAACGAGAGAAGCCGGCACGAGAACCAATCACCGAGTTCTACACCTCGAAAGAGGTTCAGGAGAAATATGGCGTGTCAAACTCCGGGATGTATAAGATTGCGGAACGTGAGGGCTGGCCGAAGACTCAGAGCCGAGGAAAGACTCTTTGGAGCCGAAGCCATGTTGACCGCTACTTTGCCAATCAGCAGCCGAAAGAGGAAATCAACGAGTGGTACACCGCGGCTGATATTCAAGCCGCCTATGGAATGACGCTATCGGCAATCTATACTCTCGTATCAAAGGAGGGAATCCCGAAAAAAAAGCATGGCAACTATGTGATGTATTCAAAGTATCACTTCGATTTGGCGAAGGGTACGACCGCGCCAAAGGAGCCGGAATATTACACCTATCCAGAGGCAATGGAGAAGTATGGGCTGACACGCGACCAACTCCACCACTATCTGAAATACCACAACATCACTCGTGTGAAGAAAGGAAAATACACTCTCATACTCTGCTCGGAACTTGATTCTCTCCTCGGTTCTCCGGAGATTTAATCTCCAGAGAGACTTTGGAGAAGCCTTGGGACTGCTGGAGAACTCATTGTTCTCTCATGCTTCTCCCGCTACTTTTGTATCTGATTTTCAAACCCTCAAACCCCATAAAGCAATGACAAACACCTGCACCAAAGTGTTCCTCCGTCGTCGCCCGTATGCCGGAGGTAAGGTATCGCTCTATCTAGATTATTATCCCGCGATACGCAATCCCCACACAAACAAGATGACCCGCCGCGAAACTCTCGGCATAGTCATCTTTGCCGAACCAGCCAACGAGATACAACGCCGTTTCAATCAGGAAATGGAGGAGAAAGCCGAGGCCATCCGTTGCATCCGTTATCAGAGCCTCATAAACGAACAGTTCGGATTCCTTGACAAGACTAAACAGAAGATGGACTTTCTTGCCTACTTCGAGAAGAAGGCGAAAAGCAAGTATGACAAATGGATGAGCGTCTATCTCCATTTCAAAAAATTCTGCGGTGGCCGATGCACATTCGGCGATATTACTACGGAACTGTGCGAAGAATTCCGGGAGTATCTTCTCTATGCACATAGTCTGCGCCACCCTGACAAAAAGATGCCATTATCCAACAACTCTGCGTCAGGCTATTGGTCAACATTCCGCTGTCTGCTAAAAATGGCATATAAGGAAAAATATATCACCGAGAACGTCAACGACTTTCTTGAAGGCATCAAATGGCAGGAGGTAAAGAAGGAGTATCTGACGCTCGACGAGATGAAAATCCTTGATGCTACCGAGTGTGAGGTGCCTATCCTCAAACAAGCATCTATGTTCGGGCTGTTTACCGGACTACGACTTAGCGACCTATTGCAGCTCCGATGGGATAATATTGAGCGAAGCCCGGACGGTGGCCACTGCATACGCCTATGTACCGAGAAAACCGAGACAGAAGCGACATTACCGGTAAGTGAAGAGGCTCTGAAATATTGTGGGGAGCGTGGTGAAGGACTTATCTTCAAAGGCTTCCGCCGCTCAATGGCACAACAGCCATTCAAGAAATGGGTAAAGGCAGCCGGAATCGAGAAAAAACTGTCGTTCCATTGTCTTCGTCACTCGTTTGCCACACTCCTTATCTCGTTGGGCATCGACGTATACGTGGTATCAAAGATGTTAACCCATCGTAGCGTAAGAACTACTCAAATTTACGCCGACGTGGTCAGTGAGAAAAAGCGCGAGGCATCCAACGCCATCTCTCTGAAATAATAATAAGATAGACCGGGATGATTGCCTTGTCAGCATTGTCTCGGTCTATAATTATATTGCTATTATAGTGTCTAATCGATTGACTTAAACATAGCCTCTACAGATGATGTATCAATGGGAGGTTTAGTCCTCAATTTTCCACTAATAGCTTCCTCAAGAGCGGCCTTTGTTATCTCATTAGGCTCATTATAAGCAGCTTCAAACAATATGCTCTCAACCAAATTGTCAAGGCTACAATGCTCTTGTTTAGCCATATCTTTAAGACGTTCTATGAGATCTACTCTCAGAGAGAACGTAATTATTTTCTTTTGAGCTGATGTCGCCATTATGTTATTTTTGAGTGCAAAGGTACAACGAATCAAGCATATCTCCAACCAACAATGCTGATTCAATTTTCGGAGAATGAACAATCGAAAGTGTTCCCGTGTTTTAACCTTGTTTGCATAACTCATCATTTTTTAAGGCTATACGATTAAACAATTACGCGAATGAAAGACCTATTCAAAGGCCATCATCCATGGTTGCTTGTGCTGGTGATTGCTGTTGATATTTTTTCAGCACTGACCATCCGCCACTCTATTTTATCAAAAGGAGAATCAGAGTTCAATGCTAACGTTTTCTTTTTAATTGTCATTGTCGCCGGACTTGCACTATATGCTTTGCTCGTCGAATTTCTTTCAGGCAAAGATATGCCGCTAATCGGCGAAACAGAAGAAAAGGAAGCGAAGATTGTACAGCAGATTCCTGTATCGCAACCGGTTATTGACATCAATTCATCCACTCCACAGTCCAAAGAAAGGCCCTTATCTCGTGGTGATTTTGAGGATATGATGCTTAATGTTGTAACTAAATTGCGGCAAGAAACGGCAATCCCGCCGGAAGCATCATTAAAGAAACATGATGAGACCGGAGTCGTATCCTTCAACATAAATGACATGAAGGAATCAGCCGCATCTCTGGTACAGTCGCAGGAAGACGCCAAATATCGGTTTGCCTGCGAATACACCGCCGAGAAACTAGGTCCATATGTCAAACCTTGTGATTTGGAAAAGCTGTTTTTCCGTTTGGGATTGTTTCAAAGAGCATCGTCTCCAAACTGGGATTCACGTACTCCGGAGGAAATCGAGGCTAATATACCGGCTGCAAGAATCGAGGTCGCATCACCGATAGAGAAGTGGGCATTATTGCATTTTGGCTGGAACATGGGAAGACTATTTGGCAAACCTAATAATTTTATTAACCATTTTCTAAAGACCACGTTCCATTACCACCTTGATGGTCTTTCAGATAATCAACTACCAAAGAAGCTCAAGCAAAATCCTCTTCAAGGCGTAATCAAAATTGAGGAACGTTTTGACAAAGGTCTAACAATAGCGGATTATAATATCGAGGAGTATACAACCACTTCCGCAAATACAGAAGCATCAAATATTGAGCCTGCCACTGAAAAGGTCGTTAAGGAAACAATCCCTAAAACGGCTGCTCCCATATCTTATAAACCCAATCCTCCAATCTCTACCGAAGAAAAATCGAAAATTGACGAATCAGAGGAGGCCCAAGAACCAGCAGATGAAGAACGCGACGATTACGATGATCTTAACGACTACGATGAGGATAGAGATATGGATAATGACAACGATGAGCCTATGGATGACGAAGAGTGGGCAGCGTTCGTTCAACGCTCTATGGAACGTGGTAAGGATTCAAGAAGTCTTGACTGTGGCGACCTTATTGCCGGATAAAACTTCAATCTCCTATTGGAGAATCATATATCTCCAGTAGGAGAGGCTTTGGAGACGTTTTGGAGAACGTTTTGAGAGGGATTAGACCTCATTGTTCTCTGTTTTTTCTCCTTATACATTTGCAACCGAAATCTTAGCCCGGACGTGCCGCGTTGGCATGACGGTTTCCTAAGGTTTCGGTTGCATCATGTTCACAACACCCGTGACTTTCGACAGACTGCCCGAAGCGGTTGTCTATCTCATCGAGCGAGTCTCAGCCTTGCAAGATGAGCTACGGGAGCTGCGCAACGCGCTTGCTCCACCATCAAAAGACAGTTCTCCTTTCATCACCACAAAGGAGGCCTGTCAACTACTCGGAGAGTGCAAGAACACTCTCTATGAAAAGGCTCGCGCCGGAATCATACCGGCATACAAGAATCCCGGCGGCAAGTCGTGGAGGTTCATTAAGAGCGAGCTTCTCGAATACATGGCATCCGGCAAGCCCAAATCTCAGCAGGAGAAGTATGATGAAATGGTTGCCGAGATGAACAAAGGTCTGCGCCCAGGCGGACGAAACTTTTTGAGCCGTTAGCCTATGAGCGATAAGATTACTCCTCAGCTCGTGCTCGACAAGGCCATTGACCATTGCACCGCAATCACAGGCGGCGGTTTTCCCATTAGCCTCTATCCCTCCAAAATACAACGTATCATCAGGGAGGTGAACGACTGCTATGGATTTCCTGTCGATTATGTGGCGGCGGCAATGCTGGCGGCGGTATCGGTAGCGATAGGCAACACGCATCTCGCGCGGATGAAAGAAGGCTGGGACGAGAGCGCCATTCTATATATGGCTCTCATCGGAAGACCCGGCGCCAACAAGAGCCATCCGTTGAGTTTTGCAATGCGTCCGTTTGTGGAACACGACTACGAACAGAACCGGATTTACGAGAAACAGTATCTGGAATATCTGGAGCAACTTGAAATGAGCCGGAAGGAACGTGCAGAAAAAGGTATTGAGGTCTGTCCCCGTGAACCTGTCCGCCGCCGTTTTCTTGTGTCTGATATTACTCCGGAAGGTCTGAGCCTCGTTCATTCGCAGAATCGCCGTGGTCTGTGTCTGCTGTCCGATGAACTGTCGGCATGGGTCAAGAACTTCAACCGTTACAACAACGGCTCTGAGGAACAATTCTGGCTGTCGGTGTTCAGCGCAAAGCCCACCATGTCCGACCGCAAAAGCTCGCGCAACTCTATCTTCATCAAGCGTCCGTTTATATCGGTAATCGGCACAATGCAGAAACGCATTCTTTCCGAACTTGCCAAAGGGGAACGCTCCGCCAACGGTTTTATTGACCGCATTCTGTTTGTCCTGCTCCGCCACGAAAAATCTACCCGGTGGTCGATGAAGCAACCGACATTCGATGTGGCCGCAGAATGGCAGTGCATACTCTCCCGACTTATGGAGCTGGAATGCGCAGTTGACCAGAATAACGATATTATGCCTGTCTCCATACCGTTCTCTGATGAAGCCATGAGCCGACTGTTCGAGTGGCAACATAAGCTGTCGGACATCTGCGACTGCGAGCCTAACGAGACCCTTGTCGGTATATACTGCAAACTACAGATCTACGCCATACGATTCTGTCTGATAATTCAGATGGCACGCTGGGCATGCAATGATGCCGGCAAAGATATGATTGACCTCATATCGGTAGAACGTGCTATCAGTCTCGCCGAGTATTTCAAGGAATCCGCAGTAAAGGTACAGACAATCCTGAAGGAGTTGTCGCTCACTGCCCAGCAGTTGGCCATCGTCTCCGCATTGCCCCAAGAATTTGAGACAGGGGGAGGTATCGCCGTAGCTATGGAGAACGGGATGGCAGAACGCACATTTATGGAATTTCTGAAAAATAATCTCGGTAAACTGTTCCAGAAGTCCTCGCATGGCAAATACATCAAACTTTGACACCGTGCATTATCCGCAGTTTCCGCAGTTTCAATCAGCAAACTGCGGAAACTGCAAGAACTGCACCATCTTAATCCCATAATTCGACAATGAGTAATCATAGATTCATTCTCCAGCCCTATAAAGGGGTTGGAAGCCGTCACTGTTGCCCCGCCTGTCACAAGAAACGTTGTTTTAGCCGGTATATTGACACTGAGAAACAAATATCGTTTCCTGATGATGTCGGCAGGTGTGACCACGAACTGAGCTGCGGCTATCATCTTTCGCCGAAGGAATATTTCGAGCGTAATCCACAGGCGAAGCCCTTGCACTGTGATTTCGCAACTCCGTCAGCATGGCGAGCCAAACCGACCGAGCAGCGAAAGCTGACATCCTTTGTTGCGACAGAGACTGTTTCACAGACTCTGCACGGATATGAGAAGAACAATCTCTATCTGTTCCTCCGCTCCAAGTTTGGAGCCGAGGACGCGCTCCGTCTGATGAAGGATTACCGAGTAGGCACATCGAAGCACTGGCCGGGGTCATGCGTGTTCTGGCAGACCGATGCCAATGGAGACACCTGCACAGGAAAGGTCATGCTCTACAATGCCGAAAACGGCAAGCGTATCAAAGAGCCATTCAATCATGTGACATGGGTTCACTCGCTGTTAAAGATGCCCGACTTCAATCTGCGTCAGTGCTTTTTCGGCGAACACCTCTTGCCGATGAACCGAGGCAAACCGGTTGCCATTGTCGAGAGCGAGAAGACCGCTCTTGTAGCGGCATATTACCTGCCGGAATATGTGTGGCTGGCAACAGGTGGTAAAAACGGATGCATCAATGCCGACGCACTTCGTGTTCTCCGTGGCTGTCAGGTTATCCTGTATCCCGACATTGGCGCGACCGACCAGTGGCGGCAGAAACTGAGTTTGTTACGCAGTCTCGGCATCGAAGCAATCCTATTCAACTTCCTTGAAGAAGTTGCCACCGATGACGAGCGAACAGCAGGACTTGACATAGCGGATTATCTGCTGCAAATCGAGCCCAACCAAGCAATACTGCAAGCCATGATACGCCGTAACCCGATTTTACAGACGCTCATCGATGAACTACAACTTACTCTCGTATCAGTTGAACGGTATAACCCGGATACTGACACTATTCACAAACCCTCAAAAACCGAAAAACAATGACAGCGAAGAAAACTCCGTCAACAACCGCATCCAAGTCAACTCAGTTGACTGATGTACCCCAAACAATAGTATCAACCTTTAATCCTGATAACTCTATGAAATCAGATAACTCAATCAACTCCACCAATGCAGTAAACAGCGACAAAGCTGCCAACACGGATAATCTGTTTGACAACGAGCAGACGGCAACCAACACTACCGAGCAGCCGAGACAACAGCGCGTCGGCAAGCAGCAGCGCAAATCGGATTACGCTGATTTCAAGGCTACCTATCTCACTCCGTCCAAGCTGATGAAGCGTCACCCGGTCAACATCGAGGACAGCGTATGGGAGAAGCTCGAACGCATCGCCCGTATCCTCGGCGACCGAGACACCACCGTCGGCAGTTACATCAACGCCGTCCTCTTGGAGCATCTCAATCTCTATGCCAACGACATCGAAATCTGGCGTAAGCTATGAAGAATTTAGTCCCGACATCACATAGGTCGAATGTCCGTTTCACCCTTAGACCGTCAGGTAGTTCGGTCTTTCGACCTAAGGTACTTTGGTACTTCGGTACCTCATTCAGTACCATATAACGTAAGTATTAACCCGACCGCAGGGAGCGGTTATCGTCAGCGCACAACTAAGAAACGACAGTGGATTAGTTGGGGATGCAAGGGTATGTTTCGGGAGGTAAATAATTACCACACCGAAACCCCTCGCATCCCCGCCGGGACGCTCTCTGTTCCCTGCGGTCACCATCCCCAACAAGCAACATGAGGAAGTACAATTCTGACGCACCCGGCGTAAAACTCCGTGGGCGTCCAAAGAAAGAATCGAGTGATAAGCGCGACCGGAAAGTCTCCGTGAATTTCACGGAGGACGAGGAACGCGAGGTGAAAGCAAAGGCATCAGCAGCCGGCATCAGCATTACCGAGTTGCTCCGCATCAGTGCTTTCAGACTCTCGATTGTTGAACGTCTCACCGACTTCGAGCGTGAGGCGATACGCGAACTAATGTATCAAGGAAAGAATCTCAATGACCAAGTCAGGGCTTGTCAGGCTAACGCATGGCCCTCGACAAAGCGCAAAGCCGAGGCTTGTCTCGATGGGATTTTAGCGATTCTTGGTAAGTTGAAAACTCAAAATTCTACATTATTATGATAGCAAAAATACTCGCAAAAGGCTTCGCCTCCGACATTGTAGGCTATGTTATGCGAGAGTTCCATGACAAGGAAAAGTACACCGCCGACACTTGGCGAGTGATAGATTCCGACGGGATTCTCGGCAACGACTACCGACGAATTGTGGACAGTTTCGACATCGGCACAAGCCTAAACAGGAAAATCAGCAAACCCATCGGACACATTTCGGTGAGTTTCGACAAGGCTGATTTGCCACGTCTGACCGATGATTTCATGGTACTTCTGGCAAAAGAATATATGGAACGAATGGGTATCAAGGACACACAATATTTAGTTGTGCGCCACCTCGAAACCGACAGCCCACACTTCCATATCGTGTATAACCGCGTGAATCTTCATGGCAAGGCCATTGACGAAAGCAACAATTTCGACAAGAGCCATAAGGCGACCAAGGCCATAAAACTAAAATATGGGCTTACTTTTTCGCCGAAAAAGAAGCTGTATGAAGATGCAATCGCCGAGATGAAGCCCAGGATTCAGGCGGCGATGTACCGCTGCAAATCGTGGGACGAGTTCAAGCGTCGCCTTGCTCCGGCAGGAATAACCGTTCAGTTTTACAACGACCGAGACACCGGCAAGCCGCAGGGCATACGGTTCTCAGACGGAGAATTTACCTTCAACGGCTCGAAGATTGACCGTGCGTTCTCATACGGTCGTCTTGACAAATTCTTTGCCAAGAACGCCGGAATCAGAGAAGCGCAGCCACAGCAACCGACTCCGATTTCAGTCACCGCAAAGATCAAGGAGTCCCCGATTGCGAATGTGGTCGAGAATGTAATCGAAACTGGATGTCAGGCTCTGGGCGGGCTGTTCCAAGTCGGGCCTGGCTATAATCCCGATGAAGCGGAGTTTGAACGCAGAATGAAAAGAAAACCCAAAAAGAAGAAAGGAATATCACAGTAATGGCAGATATGTATTCCATCGTCAAGAAACAAGATGAGAAGATTGACGATATTCTCAAAATCACGAAAGAGAATAAGGATATGCTTGTGGGGATTGATACCCGATTGGCATCAGCTCCAGCTCCGACGCAATCGGCAACGTCCGACACCTCTGCGCCTCAGAAGATTCAGGTTGAGTTGCCCAGTAATGTCGCCACCAATGAGTCTGTAAAAACCGTTGTTGAAGCGGCCCTCAAGCAGCAGAAAATCGATGTTGGCAAAACACTCGATTTCTCTGGTATGTCAAAAGACATAGCTTCCGCCTTTGCCGAACTGTTCAAGGATGGACTTGACAAGAACGTTACAAAGGCTCTTCATGCCGGTGTACGCAATGAGTTCACAAGTCAGATAAATGGACTTAATGAATCTGCAAAGAGACTTGCAGACCGAATGTATAGCATCGTCAACGGTGCTGTATGGGCGGCAATACCCAAGTGGGCGTATGCCGCAGTCATAGCCATTCTCGGCATTGCCGTCGGGCTTGGTATCTGGTGCTACAATCTCAATCAGGAGAACGCCCATCTTCAGAAAGTCGAATGGCTCTACCGCTTCGAGCGAGTCAGCTATGACGCTGACGGCATCCGTAACATGATGCTCCGAGAAGAAGCCATGATGGTCGGCGACAAGCAGGAACAGGATAGCATCAAGACTATGACAATCCAGCTTGAACGCCGCAAACACGCCGAGCGTACCCACGTCTATTTCCGGCCCTCTGACTCATGGACACCGGAATCAGGCAATCTACTTTGGTAATTTTCAAATTTCAAATTCAGAACAAATGAAAGCAAATTGCATCAACCCAATCTCGGCAGGTGCTCAAATGAGCATAAAGGCCTTCTACTATGATTTTTGTGAATTTATGGTAGAGAACTATTCTGCAACTCCCGACGAGCTCACACTCGACTGGAACTGTGTCGGCGCCACCGCCCGTTACCACGGACAGAACCGTGCTTTTGAGGTCCGTCTCTGGGAACGCTCTGACGGTTATCTTGGGATTCCCAACATGACCGTTATCATCCATGTCTTCCACATCTCCGGACTGATTCCTGATGCGGAATCGGAAGCAGTGGCCGTATCGCTCTGGTTACGCGATACAGCTAAAGCCAACGGCTTTCGTCATATCGCCAATCCCGATGAACGACCCGAAGCCGCCGACAATCAGGTGCCCGAATGCAAAATCGCATGTTTAACCCTTTAACGCCCTATACGCCAATGAAAGAACTGAAGTTTTCAACCCGCAACGCCATCTTGGATATTTACCTTAACGTGCGTGCCTATATCGCCGATGTATTCGGCGGCAACCACGATGACGTAACCCTTGACTGGAACGCAGTCGGAGCCTGTATCCACTACTTCGACAACCGCTGCAACATCCAGTTCCGTCTGTGGGAACACTCTGACGGTCACCTCGGAATCCCTGACATGACCCTTATCATCATCAACATCAGCTTCCGAGGCTCAGCCGATACCATCCACTCTGAGATGACAGCCTTCGTCCACTGGCTCCAGCAGACCTCCAAAATCAACGGCTTCCGCCATTTCGCCGACGAAAACCACGGTCCCCTCGCCACCGATCAAGTCCTCGGCTGCCGCATCGCCTGCTACCGCCTCTGATACCACTCCGCTAAAGCCCCTATAATCCCATCCCCGGCACCCCGACAAGACTAACCCTCTTGCCAGGGTGTCTTTTTGTTCTTATTACCTTTTATACTAAGCAATAGCCAATTTAATTTTCTGCAATGTTAGATATTGGAGAAGATATCAACTATGAAAGTATACTTCGGCTAATTTTGATTACGAAATAATGAAGGACTATAGTGCTCCCTCTCAAGCTAGGCATAATGGTTCGTTCAAGAGGGATACATCAAACTGACAAATTGACATCTATACCATATTTGGCACGCTATTTGCTTAGTTCAAAGCATGTTCTAACCCCTTTTCTTATTCATACTTCAATCATGGCAAAAAGCAGAAATTTTTCAGTCTATCTTTTGAAGCGAGAATTCAATGCTGATAACGCATTGAAGGACGAAATCAACCTTACACGCCTTACAGAAAATGATACAAAAATTCCTGAAGGCGGAGTGATGTACGTTGGGCAAAGTCCAATTAAACAACCATGGTGGAAAGAATATTGGGGGATTAACCAAGAACTTAAACAGTCATCAGCTAGCGCTATAGTTTTTCTGCCCGTTAATGACCGCTGGTTTGCTATAACTTTCGGCGCAAGTTATCATAACCTCAAGGAAAAAGCCTATGAATATGACTTCGGTATAAGAACGACATTAAATAGCTTGGATCCTGAAAAAATCAAATCCACAGATTTACTTATACCCGAGACGGCGAAGAGGCAACGGATTCAAATTCCGAACGCGTCAAACTTAACGTATTTTGATTTCAATAAAGATGAGTCCATAGTTAAGAGGTTAACAGGTGCGGTAAAAGATGAGTACGCCGATTTAATTCGTAATGCTACTGGTTCGAGTAATCTTCGTTTTGCTACAGTATGCGAACCTGATGAACTTATTGACTTGTGTTCGCGTCTTCTTGAAATTTACTCCCGAACAGACTACGAAGAATCTTTCCCCGATCTACAGAATATTACACCAATTAAAGATCCGGATTTAATAGCCTCACTTGAAACAAAGCTTCTTGAAGAGTATCGGGATTGTACTCCCAATCTGACGTTAGCAATCCCTGAAATCGTTGACTATACAACTAATTACAAATTTAAGTATCGTGGAGCATCACGTATGTCAGAAGAATACGATGATGTTTTTATTGGGAACTATCGAAATTACCTCACTGAGCGAGGCGTTGAAGTAAATGACGTGTCATTATTCAATAAACACACATTGAATGTGTTTGATGAAAATGGCCAACTCTTACGGTCATATTCAATATATAAATCTCTATTATTCGATTGTACTCTAAATGGGAAAACTTATCACCTCTGTGAAGGTTCATGGTATGAGATTAGTTCTGACTTTATGGCCAAACTTAAAGCAGAATTGGATCCAGTTTTTATTGACCATCATGATGTCCTGTGCGAATGTAATAAGAAGTTAGAAGGAGATTATAACATAGAAGCCTCAAATTTAGCTTCAGCAGAACTAGAAGTTTGCTGTTTAGATAAAACATCCATAGCACCACAGGGGCAGAAAGATGTGGAACCATGTGATTTAATCGCGTTGAATGGGGAAAATGCAGAATTGATGCATAATAAAATATCTACTCGTTCTTCTATGCTAAGCCACTTATTTAATCAAGGCGTGAACTCTGTAATCCTACTAATGCAAAACAACGAGTCGAAAGTAAAGCTCAACGACTTAGTTGAAAGTGAAAATTTGAGAGAACGTATTAATCGAGACAACTTTCACGTCACATATGGAATTATTTCAAATAAACGACGAGATATGAAGTCAGATGCCCTGCCCATTTTCTCCCGCATAAGTCTTTTGCGCTGTGTAAGGAATCTAAAGTTAATGAGAGTACCTGTTTCTGTATATCTCATCAAAGATAATGTAGATCGAAAGCATCTGAATGACGACTAATTGAACGCATTTGATTGCGGTTTTGGAGGAATATAAATCGCAATTTACCGCTGTCGGCATGACCGACACCTGACCATTCATCAGCAACGGAAGTAATTCGTCACGTTGTATAGTTAAAACCTTTATTTCAGCTTCATTGCGCTTTATCTGTACAAGCCACGGCGATATATTTTCATCAAATAATTTGATAATGTCATTTGTCGGTTTAATAAAAGGCATCGCATAATATGATATGGATGTCATGCTCGGCACACCAGTTCCCGAATCATAACGAGTAATGTCTACATATCGTAATGAATAAAATATAAACTTTGCTGCGCCTTTTAGTTTCTCTTTAGTATAAAACATTGTGTCAACAGTCCAAAAAGACTCATTGACATACATAAAATTTGATAGACTTCCTTTACGTGGTAACAATACTGATTCTCCAGAGAATAGGAAATCGTTTACATAGCGCATGAGTCCGCCAGATCCATATACAGGATAAATTCCAGTCTTTAAATCCTTGTGGTCTCTGCCATTTCCTATAACAAGGAAATCTTTCATCAAAGCAGCACCCCATTTCTCAGGAATTGCTCGTTTTAACTTCTCATTCCATACCATATTGCCACCGGAAGACTTGTATGGCCGTCCGTTTTCGTCCGGGAAGTCAAACTGAACGAACCAGTAGTCGTAGAGCTGACGGGCCATCGCCTCTAAATTGCGATTTATTTGGCTATCAGCAGAAATTTTACTAACTTTGGGTATGATATACTATCATTATACAACGCTGAAGGCTTTTTCAGGTATTCTTCAAGAGAATCCGACTAAGGACAAAGAGATTTGCTTTTGGGCTACTCGTTATGACTGTTTTAGAGATAAGACAGAATATAAACATGGTATCGCAAAAATATATCCCGCTCTTGACAATTTTGAAGTTCAGTCAAGCATTCAAGATGATAGAAAAATTGCTCCATTTTTCGATCCAACAGATGTTGAACGAGCATTAGGATTGCCAGTACCATATGTCATTTCGATTTCGGCTCGCAAAGACAACGAATATATGTGGAAACATTATGCGGATAACAGCCATGGTGTTGTAATGGAGCTTGGGTTTAATAATCCCCAAGGAACTTATGATGCAGCAATGTTTTCAATTGAATCATGTATATATGATTCTAAAATAACCAATGAAGAGCTATATCAACTTGTTAAGGATAAATATTTTGAGATGGCCGGTATAATGCTGAAAAGCAACAAAGAACTCGCTATCACTCTTTTGAGAGATAATCCTTCAGTATTCGTTCGGTTTATTGCCATGTATCTTTTGGCATTCGTCGCTCCACGATTCAAGAAAGATGAATTTATAGAAGAAGAGGAGACCCGAATTATTATTTCTTCTCCCAAGAAAGAATATAACAATCTATTGGACAATGCGCAGTGTCCGGCTGTAATCGAAAATATCGTAACTGAGGTAAAGAAATTTGTTGATTGTGAAAAACAGCGACCGGATAACAAAAATTTCTTCCGTGAAATCTTTATGCCCATCTCTGTGTTAAAGCGGATATATGTCAAAGGAGACAAACAAAAGCACGAGGTAGAAGACATTTTAAGAAAAAGAGGATTGAGTCATATCCCGATAGAAGTAATGGCTTAGAGTTAGAATTCTGTGACGTTAGACTCTATATAGAGTTTTTTGAGTATAATAGTTTGTTAAAAACTTAAATAAGATGAAAGGCAAACTATTGGATAATACTATCGCTAAGATGAGCGATAGTTTGACACCTGCGCAGTTGTATGAGCTGCGCAGGACGCTTGAACAGGAGTTGAGCGGCTATGAGATTGTGGTGGCTCCTTGTCAGAAGGAGCGCACTAAACAGGCTAATGAGGAACTGCTCGGCAGCTTTATCTCAGCCAAAAGAATCGAAGGCTGCTCGGAGAAAACGTTGAATTACTATCAGAATACAATCAGTGCTTGGCTGGTGACTATCAACATGGAGCTTAGGGAAGTTACTACTAACGACATACGTCGTTATCTTTCGGAATTTCAGGCTAAAAACAATTCGAGCAAAACAACGATTGATAATATCCGTCGTATTTTCTCCAGTTTCTTCTCATGGCTTGAAGATGAGGATTATATAGTAAAAAGCCCCGTAAGACGCATCCATAAAGTGCGGTCGGAAATTACAGTAAAGGAAACAATCAGCGATGAGCAGTTAGAGACACTCCGCGACTCATGCACTGAACTTCGCGACTTGGCGATGATAGATTTTCTTGTCTCAACCGGAGTGCGTGTCGGCGAGTTGGTCAATATCAATATCTCCGACATCAATTTCAATGAGCGTCAATGCGTTGTCCTCGGCAAAGGTAATAAGGAGCGAACGGTTTATTTCAACGCCCGTGCCAAGGTGCATCTGCAAAACTATCTTGCCACTCGCACTGATTCCGATGCCGCCCTTTTCGTCTCGTTGTCTCGTCCGAACAATAGACTGACTATAAGCGGGGTGGAGAATCGTCTCAGAGAATTAGGCAAAATGGCAAAGGTCGGCAGATTACATCCTCATAAGTTTCGTCGCACACTGGCGACAATGGCAATCGACAAGGGTATGCCAATAGAGCAGGTGCAACGGCTTCTCGGTCATTGCAAGATTGACACGACGCTTCATTATGCTATGGTCAATCAGAACAACGTTAAAATCGCCCATCGCAAGTTCCTCGGATAACCCGAATATCAGCGATTTTCATTAACTTTGCAGTCTAAAAACGCCTGCAAAGAATGAAACTCAAAGACATAATTGAAAAGACAATTTCCGGAGACTGGGGAAATGAGCAATATTTAGATGAAACGCCCTGTGCCATATGTTGTGTACGGGGTGCTGATATTGTGCCTATTGAGAATAGTAATTTTGACGGCATTCCCAAACGATATGTGTCCGAGAAATCATTGAAATCACGCGCATTAGAAGTCGGAGATATTGTTATTGAGAAATCTGGAGGTAGTCCCACACAATCCACTGGAAGAGTTTCTTATATATCTGAAGCTTTGATCAAGTGCAAATCACATGTACTTTGTTCAAACTTTTGTTGTGCCATTCGAATAAAAAAGGTATGGAACCCTAAATTCGTATACTATTTTTGGAAATACACATATAGTGTGGGTGTTTTCTTCAACTTTGAAGGCAAAACATCCGGGTTGAAGAATCTGCAACTGGACAACGCTCTAAATTCGATAGAGATTCCAGACTTCCCGAAAACTATGCAGGATAGTATTGTGGAAACCCTATCGAAAATAGAAACCAAAATTGCTCTTAATCGTGAGATAAATCGCAATTTACCGCTGTCGGCATGACCGATACCTGTCCGTTCATCAGAAGTAGGAGCAATTCGTCGCGTTGCTTCACGAGCAAATTGATTTCACTTACGTTAGAATCAATAATACTATAAATATTTGACACTCTATCAAAGAATAATTTTTGAATATCTTTTGGCGCAAAATACCACTTATTGGCAAGGAACGTCTCAGTCATAAAGTTTTTTATGCCACTCGTCTTACCTTCAAAATTAAACATAATATTGTTGTCGTACAGAGTCTTCCATAAGAAATAGAAATACGCGGAGTCTTCAATATTTTTCAATCGGAAAGCATGACAGAAGTTTGAACACGTCATCCTGCCATAGTTTCTCTCAATGACTCCGGGAGTAATATAGGCACATCTTCCCGTTGCTTGAACAGGGCTACCACCTGATACTTCTATAACAATATCGTACGGGGTTAGAAGTTTATGAGTATTCGATTTCTTGACGTACCTTAGTGGAACATCGTTCAGTTTAACAATATCAGCACCTCTGACGCATCCTACTGGAACTCTATTTTCGGAGGGCTCATCATAGCCCCAATCGCCTGTATTATTGGATTCAATATAATAATCCAAGCGTTTGACATCCCAATCTAATGGAATATTAATACCTAAAGATTCATTGAATACCATCCTGCCACCGGAAGCCTTGTAGGGCCGTCCATTCTCGTCGGGGAAGTCGAACTGCACGAACCAATAGTCGTAAAGCTGACGTGCCATAGCTTCTAAATTGCGATTTATCTCACGATTAAGTGCAATCTTTCGATCTATCACTGAAAGGCACTGTGCTATTACTTCCTGCTCCGATAATTTGGGTAGCGAAATCTCTATCTGAGAAAATTGAGACTTGTTTATTATTGGTACAGATGTGGAGGATGCACTCAATTCCTTGAAATATTTTTCCAGTGATGTAAGATAATAGTAGAGATATTCGGAATTAAATTCACTATGAGGAATTATTGCATTAAACTGCTGATTTGTTACTGTTTCCACTTTTGTTAGAATTACACGCCCTAAATCAGAACCAATACAGCTAACACATACTGATCGTGGTGGCAGTAAGCATTTTTTTACACTCCTTACACCGAGATTAGATAACATTTTGGCTGTCGATTCAACATAAACAGTTGAAAGGTCGTCAGATGGTGTCAAAAAAGGAATCTCTCCTCCATAATTATTTGAATTATTTGTTGGAGGGGTTTTGCCTGTAATTATTTTGCCAACATCGCCAAGTTTATATTTCTTTAGATCCATTTATCGTGTTGCCTTGTTTATATAATCTTGAATAAGAGTAATATTAATCTCTACTTCTTTACGTTTTGCCAATAGTCGATTAAGAGCTTGTTTAAAAACAAATGTGAATAATAAATAAGCATCAGTCAATATTTCAGGCATTTATGCTTTGGTGATTGTTTAAATAAATGAATAACCAGAAACAAAACCAAAGAATTATGTATCTGACA
>NZ_PUEC01000002.1 GCF_003024805.1 Duncaniella muris | reverse complement strand
TGTCAGATACATAATTCTTTGGTTTTGTTTCTGGTTATTCATTTATTTAAACAATCACCAAAGCATAAATGCCTGAAATATTGACTGATGCTTATTTATTATTCACATTTGTTTTTAAACAAGCTCTTAATCCAATTAGGGATCAGTTGCTATCTGATAACTCAATACGATTTGATTCCGATTCATTGGGATATAAGTGGAGCTATTGATTCATATGGCAGTCCTTCAGTCAGTCTGATAATACCATTATTATCTCTTATAACGTGGGGTATGATTTTTTTTGTCAAGAATCACCCAGACTGGTGGAATGTCCGAAATGAGATAAAAAAATCGGCCGCCGGAATTTCAATCATCAGACAGATGTTTGATTGCATGACCGCATGGAGCATGATTTTGATGACATTCCTGATGTATAGTATGCTACGTGGTAAGTTATTTCTGATCGGTTTGATGTTCATATTTGCATTATTGGCATGCATCATTGTTTTCTTTATAAAAAGAATCAACTGTCCGGATAAGGAGTCATAGTAAGATTTTGTGTGATTTTGGTCGGTCACCGCAGCATTTTTCTACCGGAATATTATAAATTATGATTATTTTGCTTATTTTTGCGGAAACTCTGCGCCGGAACCCGGTTTAGAGTTTTCTAAAAACAGCTTCTTAACCCCCTGAATCAATACCCAAATCAAACTAATCAATTCGTTATGTTCAAAGACCAACCCAAAGGCCTTATTCCTGCTGCACTCAGCAACATGGGCGAGCGATTCGGCTACTACATCATGAATGCCGTCTTAGTCCTCTTCCTCTGTTCGAAATTCGGACTCTCGGAGGAGACCAGCGCGCTTGTCTACTCGTTCTTTTACGCCGGCATCTATCTGCTCAGTCTTGTGGGCGGTGCCATTGCCGACCGCACCCAGAACTACAAGGGGACCATCATCAACGGTCTCATTATCATGACCCTCGGTTATGTGATTCTCTCGATTCCTATCCTCTCCACTTCCGACAACATCTCATGGCTGCTGCCGATGACCTGTTTCGCCCTCTTCCTCATCGCCTTCGGCAACGGTCTTTTCAAGGGCAACCTCCAGGCCATCGTGGGTCAGCTCTATGACAATCCCAAATATGCTTCGAAGCGCGACTCCGGCTTCCAGATATTCTATGTGTTCATCAACGTGGGCGGCCTGGTGGCTCCCTTCGTGGCCCCGATGCTCCGCAGCTGGTGGCTCGGCGTGCACTCTCTGGCCTACAACGCCAAGCTCCCGGCCCTCTGCCATGAGTATCTGAGCGTGACCGACTCAATGAGCACCGAGAACCTCAACAACCTCTATGCCCTCATCACCGAGACCGGAGGCAACGCCGCAGGTGACATCCAGGCCTTCTGCGCACAGTATCTCGATGTGTTCAACACCGGTATCCACTACTCGTTCATCGCCTCTGTCTGCGCCATGCTCCTCTCGCTCCTGATCTTTGTGAGCGTCAAGAAAAACCTCCCCACCCCCGGCAAGAAAGCCAAGGCCGAGGGAGTGCGCATCTCCGACGAGGAACGCCGCGCAATGGCCAAGGAGATCAAGCAGCGCATGACCGCCCTCTTCGCAGTGCTCGGAGTGGTGATCTTCTTCTGGTTCTCATTCCACCAGAACGGCACATCGCTGTCGCTCTTCGCCCGCGACTTTGTCGACACCTCATCCATCGCGCCTGAGATCTGGCAGGCAGCCAATCCCTTCTTCGTGATCATACTCACCCCGCTTGTAATGCTCATGTTCAGCGCCCTGAGCCGCGCCGGCATCGAGATCTCCACTCCGCGCAAAATCGCCATCGGTATGGGTCTGGCCGGCATGGCCTTCCTCTTCCTGGCCCTCTATTCATATTTCGAAGCCTATCCCTCAGGCATCGAGTTCCGCGAACTTCCCAACGCGATAGCTGCCACAATGAAGGCCGGTCCGTGGGTGCTCCTCCTGCTCTACTTCTTCCTGACCGTGGCCGAGCTCTTCATCTCGCCCTTAGGCCTCTCGTTTGTGTCGAAAGTCGCTCCCGCCCACATGCAGGGTCTCTGTCAGGGTCTCTGGCTCGGCGCCACCGCCCTCGGCAATCTTCTGCTCTGGATCGGCCCGCTGATGTATAACAACTGGCCGCTGTGGATCTGCTGGAGCGTCTTCCTCGCAGTCTGCATCATCTCGATGGGCGTCATGTTCGGCATGGTAAACTGGCTCGAACGTGTCACCAAAGCATAAATAACTGATGCTCGATAATAACTGAATTCTCACCCCGGAGAGGACCCCTCACAGCGGTCCTCTCCGATATTTTGCAAAAATCGCCATGTTCAAAAACCAACCGGCAGGCCTCTATGTGCTTGCGCTCGCCAACACCGGCGAACGTTTCGGCTACTACACCATGCTTGCCATCTTCCTGCTCTTCCTGCAGGCCAAATTCGGCCTTGACTCCACCGTGTCGGGCCAGATCTACGCGGGCTTCCTCGCCCTTGTCTATTTCATGCCTCTGATAGGCGGCTGGGTGGCTGACAAATGGAGCTTCTCCAAGTGTGTGGTCACAGGTCTGGCCGTCATGTTTGCCGGCTATATGGTCATGGCCATCCCGACTGACATCCGCAGCACCACCTCGCTCGTGATACTCTGCGCCGCACTCGTGCTCATAGCCTGCGGCACAGGCCTTTTCAAGGGCAATCTCCAGGTGATGGTGGGCGATCTCTACAACGAAGCCCGCTACAGCGGACAGCGCGACGCGGCCTTCTCGCTCTTCTACATGGCCATCAACATCGGCTCGATGTTTGCCCCGATGGCGGCTACAGCCATGTGTAACCTCGCCATGAAGGCGCAGGGCCTGACCTATGCG
The DNA here is from genome assembly GCF_003024805.1 of Duncaniella muris. Taxonomy (GTDB): domain Bacteria; phylum Bacteroidota; class Bacteroidia; order Bacteroidales; family Muribaculaceae; genus Duncaniella; species Duncaniella muris. The sequence continues at coordinate 190,468 of NZ_PUEC01000002.1, read as the reverse complement.
GCATCGCTGCCCGCTATATGCAACGCCTATCTCGACGGTGCGGAAAACGGTGCAGAACTCATAACCACCGCGGCCGACCACGGCATGAACGCCGGGACTGACCTCGCGGCTTTTGCCACAAACTATATCTCGACCCTGTCGACAGGCTACAGCTATGCTTTTGCCATTGCCTGCGGCTCGCTCATAGTCAGCTTCCTGATCTATTTCCTCGGACGCCGCACCTATGCCCATATCCTCACCGACAAGAAGCAGCCCGGAGCGGCAAAGGCTGTGGCTGAAAGCGGCCCGGAACTCACTCCGGCGCAGACCAGGCAACGAGTGGTGGCACTGCTGCTCGTCTTCGCAGTGGTGATCTTCTTCTGGATGGTGTTCCACCAGAACGGCGCTACGCTGACGGAATTCGCCAAGAGCTGCACCTCGCCCGAAGCCGGAGGCTGGACCCGCATCGGATTCAATGTGTGGGCTCTTCTGAGCATCGCCGTAGGTGTCTATGCAGCCTTCAATCTCTTCCAGTCGAAGGGCACTCTCAGCCGCGTGATCTCGGTTGCCATCATCGGCCTGGTGGGCTGGGCGCTCTGGTATTTCTATTCTGTGACACCCGATCCGCTCACCGGCATCCAGCCGCAGGAGTATCAGCAGTTCAATCCATTCTATGTAGTGGCTCTCACCCCCTTCTCGCTTGCCTTCTTCGGCTGGCTGGCCAAGCGCAAGAGCGAGCCTTCGGCTCCCCGCAAGATCGGCTACGGCATGATCATGGCCGCCGTGGCCTACGGCGTGATGCTCGTCGGTTCGCTGGCCATCACCGGCACCTCGGCATCAGTGTCGCCCAACTGGCTTATTTCCACTTATCTGCTGCTGACTTTCGCTGAGCTTCTGCTTTCGCCGATGGGCATCAGTTTTGTCAGCAAGGTGGCTCCTCCGAAACTCAAAGGCTCGATGATGGGCGGTTGGTTCGCGGCTACGGCTGTGGGCAACTATCTGGTGTCGATCCCGATGCTCCTCTGGGGCAAGATTTCGACGGCGATGCTCTGGGGTATCCTTGTGACCATCTGTCTTGTTTCGGCCGCTTTCATCTTCTCTATCATGAAGAAGCTCGAAGCCGCGACTTCCGATTCTCCTGCGCCGGCTGATGCCGACCTGCTCGAAACCGTTGAAGACGAGGCGATCTGATCACGGGGACGGCCGGAGACCCATATTGGCGAACGCATACCCACGATGGGGCCGTCCGGAACGGTAAATCGGTGTCCTCGTCCGGACACCTCATTTACGTGAATATATTTTACCCCCGACACCTGCGCGCTCTGCGCTGCGGTGTCGGGGGCTACTATTAAATCGGTGTCCTGGCGGACACCCGCTACCCGCAAGACCATCAGGGGGACACATCGGCGGACAACATCCGCCTGCGGGGGCGTCCGGAGGACGCATATTGGCAGACGCACACCGTCAGCGGGGCCGGATGGGCGTCCGGAGGACGCGGATTTACTCGTAGCCCGTGACACCGCAGCGCAGAGCGCAAAGGTGTCACGGGTTAGCTATTCATCTTGCATTGGGTGTCCGGTCGAGGACACCGATTTACGGTTCCGAATGGGATGCGGACGGGAATGTCAAGACTGAGGGACGGGCTCGGCGATGGGGGCTCCGATTTAACATGCCTTTTGACCTTTTAGCGGAGTTTGTGATCCGCAACGAATGCCAATCGGGGATTTTTTTGTAATTTTGCAGTAACGAAAAGGATGACGCTGCGATATTCAGAATTGTTTTTCACGATTATTAACACGATGTGTGCTTCCAAGTGACATGTCGATGTCCGAAAAGCTAAGTATAGCCTCATCCCACCAGACTCTGTCAGGCTGTGATCAGCCGTGCAGTAACAGCGTATAAAAAACTGAAGTCGTCTTGACTTCAATTTCCAACAGTTTCCAAGAATATTTACTTTCATAAACCGTCAGTTGAATTGAACAGATCAAAAATTTTTGGCCGCCGTCTCTCTCCCGCAGTCACAATCTCGCTCATCCCTCTCGCCTTTCTGCTCGTTACCCTCATTTCGGTAATCATTGCCCGTGGCGCCGATGCCGTTTCGGAACTCGGCCCGTGGATACTGCTGACGGCGGCGGCTCTCTCGCTCGGTCTCAGCGCCATAGGGGGTATTGCCACCCGCCGGAGCCTCATCACCGGGCTGCGCCGCAGCGCCATCCAGATTCTTCCGGCTGTGCCGATTCTGATCTGCATTGCCACCGTGGCCACCACCTGGATGCTTTCAGGGGTGGTGCCAACGCTCATATCCTACGGGCTTCATCTGCTGTCGCCTAAGTTCTTTCTGATAATCACCTGCGCGGTATGTTCGGTGATCTCCGTGGCTACGGGCAGTTCATGGACCACTATCGCCACCATCGGCGTGGCCTTTTTGGGAATAGGCGAAGTGATGGGCTACAGCGATCCCTGGATTGCGGGTGCTATAATCTCAGGGGCCTATTTCGGCGACAAGGTCTCTCCGCTGAGCGACACTACGGTGGTGGCCTCGTCGACGGCCGGAGTGGATCTCTTCGACCACATACGCTATCTGATGTTCACCACTGTGCCGGCCATGACCATAGCACTGCTGGTGTTTCTGACCGTGGGTCTGACCTCCAGTCTGTCACCCTCGCCGGAGTCGGCTCCGCTGCTCGATGCGCTCGGATCGACGTTTAATCTCTCGCCCTGGACAATGGCTATTCCGGCACTGACACTTGTGCTGATCATCATGCGAGTAAAGACGATCTTTGTGCTGACCGCGGCCACGATTTTCGGCGCGGCGGGCATTTTCCTGCTCCAGCCGCAGCTGTCAATTGGCGCGGCCGATCTGCTGCCTGCGCTCTGGAACGGGTCATCGCTGTCGACCGGCAATGGGGCTCTTGACGAGCTCTCAGCTACCGGCGGCATACTCGGTATGCTCCCTACGGTCTATCTGGTGCTCAGCGCCATGATTTTCGGATCGGCCATGATAGGCACAGGTATGCTCACAAGTCTTACCGAGGCGTTTACCAGCCGCCTGCGCCGCCGCACGGGGATTGTAAGCGCCACCGTGGCGAGCGGTCTGGCCATGAACTGCGCCACTGCCGACCAGTATCTCTCGCTCATTATCACAGGCAACATGTATCGCCCGCTCTATCGCCGCAACCGTCTCGAAGCCAGGCTTCTCAGCCGTTCGATGGAAGATTCGATCTCGGTGACTTCGGTGCTGATACCGTGGAACTCCTGCGGCATCACCCAGTCAACGGTGCTTGGTGTGAGCACCTTAGCCTATGCGCCCTGCTGTATCTTCAACATACTGACCCCGCTGATGAGCATACTCATTGCCAGACTCGGATTCAAGATTCCGGTGGTGGCCCCGAAAGTTCCGGCCTATAACTGAGCGGGGCAAACCAAGTCAGGTTCCCGCATGTTAGAGGTTGTTTAAAAACAATAGTTAAAATCTGAGTGGTGTATCTTTTAGATAAATTGTTGCAAATGAGGATGGAGCATAGCGAGCTATGTGACTGACGAATTTCAACAATTTAGCAAAAGAGACACCAAGGCTCAGGTAACTTAAAAAATTCTCAAACATGAAATTACTAAAAGAAAAAAAGATAATACCCTCGCCTGCGAAAGTTTTGGGCGCCTATGACTCTTCATCTCAGTCATATAGCTCGCTATATTCCTTCGATTCAGAGCCATATCCACCTCAAAACTTTCGCTCAGATTTTAACTATTGTTTTTAAACAACCTCTTAATCAATTGACAATACAACTATCTGCAATCAGAGTACATGCCGGATTTTTCAACTATATTAATAGCGCTGCTGCTGACCCTCTTCGCCGGACTTTCGACCGGAATCGGGGCCATGATCTCGTTTTTCACCCGCCACACCGACACCCGCCTGCTGGCCGGGGCGCTGGGGCTGTCGGCCGGTGTAATGATCTATATTTCCTTCATGGAGCTAATGCCGGAAGCCTCCGAGGGATTGGCCACGGTCATGTCAGAGCGGACGGCTGCGGCTGCAATGCTCGCGGCGTTTTTCGGAGGCATAGGCCTGATAGCGCTGATAGACTGGCTCGTACCTGCCGATGAGAACCCTCACGAAGCCCATTCGATGGAGGAGCTTTCAGACAGCGGCAGCCACCACAAGATGAAACGCACCGGCATAATGCTCGCGATGGCCATAGGCATTCACAACTTTCCGGAAGGCATGGCCACTTTTATCTCGGCTCTCGACGGGCTCGAAATGGCACTGCCGATTGTCATAGCCATAGCCATACACAATATTCCGGAGGGGATAGCCGTGTCGGTGCCGATCTACCACTCTACGGGCAACCGGCGCAAGGCTTTTTTCTATTCGCTCTTGTCAGGGCTGGCTGAACCGGCTGGCGCACTGGTAGGCATGGCTTTTCTGCTGCCGTTCTGGTCGCCGGTGGTCAATGCCGTCTGTCTGGCCGTGGTTGCGGGAATAATGGTCTACATAGCCTTTGACGAACTTCTTCCCGGCGCCGAAAGTTTCGGGCATCACCACCTGTCGCTCATAGGCGTGGTGGTAGGGATGGCGCTCATGGGCATCACACTGGTCATACTCTGAAGCCTTCGGCGCGCGCACACATAGCCATGTCAAGCGCCACGGCATCCTCGTAGTTGGCTCCGATCCGGCGGTCGGCTTTCTCCATCACGCCCGGCATGGCATTGTCAACCGCCACGGCATCGTCAGCCACGGCAAACATCGAAAGATCGTTGAGATTGTCGCCATAGACCGTCACTGTGTCGGCACCGATCTGCCGTGCGAGTTTCCCGATGGCCGCGGCTTTGCTTACGCCGGCCGCAAAGACTTCAAGGTAGGCCACATCGGGGTTGAAGATGTCGCGGTAAGAAGATACTGAAAGGCGACCGTCGGCCATCAGTACTGCGGCCACCGACTCGATGGCCCTGCCCTCTCCCACGGCAAAAATCAGTACCGTTCCGGCCAGTGGCTCCTCATAGGCGTGAGGATCATCGAAGATAAAACGCTTGCGGGTGAGGCCGCAGCGCTCTTCATAGAACTTCCATTCGCGCGAATTCATGCGTCCGTTGTGGTAGACCTCAAGCATGGTGTTGTCACGGAGCACGTAGACAAATGGATTGACCCCATGCTCGCGGCAACAGCACATCACCCTCCAGGCCGCATCGGCTTCGGGATACATGACATCCATGTAACGCTGGCTGACGCGGTCCCACATAGCGGCACCGGTCATTACGATGGCAGGTATATTAATATATGTGTCTTCGAGGAGCATCTCGACTGTAGCCGGAGTGCGGGCCGTTGCTACGGTCACCGGAACTCCAGACTTTGAGAGCCGAGAGATTATCTCCGCGCTTCTTGAACTGACTCGGCTGTCGCGTCCAAGCAGAGTCCCGTCCATATCGGTCACATACAGATGTTTCATTCGTTCTTACTATTGCATTAGAGGTTTGTTTCTAAACGGCCTCCTTAATTCGGCATCCCTTTCAGATGCAAAGTTACGTCAAATTTACGCTCTTTTCAACATCTGCGAGAGATCTTTGAGTGGTGTGTAGACCATTTTTTCATCTATTTCTCTATTTTTGGCTAAATATTGTTAAATATACGCTATGATATGCAAATGTTCCAATTTTAATCCTTACATTTGCATGTGTGTTTTTCATAGTATTAGATTAAGATAAAGGTTTAAAAAGGAAAGGAGATGTCGTGAGACATCTCCTTTTTTATCTATCCGCCAGTGAAACACCGGAGAGGTTCCGGCAAATATCGGGTCAGCGGTGGCCTGTCTGTTTTTCAAATGTCTATTTTTCAAAGCAGTCATTAAGAAACGTAAACTAAAAAAAGTTGCAATTGAGCGCAGGATATTCTAATTTTGCACTTTGAATTATAATCAGTCCATTATTTTCATTATTCCCTCATTCAAAAAATGAAACATCTTGACCTTATTCTTGCCGAGAAGCTCCTGAAGATCAGCGCAATCAAACTGCAGCCTGACAATCCTTTCACCTGGGCATCCGGCTGGAACTCACCCATCTACACGGACAACCGCAAGACTCTCTCTTATCCCGATGTCCGAAACTTCATCAAGGTCGAGCTCAGCCGCATCATCCTCGAAAACTTCGGTGATGTCGATGCCATAGCAGGTGTGGCAACAGGAGCTATCGCCCAGGGCGCGCTCGTGTCAGACACCCTTGGCCTCCCCTACGTCTATGTCCGCTCAACCCCGAAAGACCACGGACTCGAAAACCTCATCGAAGGCGATCTGCGCCCCGGCCAGAAAGTAGTGGTGATAGAAGATCTCGTGTCGACCGGCGGCAGCAGCCTCAAGGCTGTGGAGGCAATCCGCAACGCCGGCTGCGAAGTGATCGGCATGGTGGCTATCTTCAGTTATGAATTCCCCGTGGCCACAAAGCGCTTCAAAGATGCCAATGTCAACCTCATCACCCTTTCGAACTATTCGGCACTCATCACCGCCGCTCTCGAATCAGGCTTCATCCACGAGAACGATGTAGACACTCTGAAGGAATGGCGCAAAGATCCCTCTCTCTGGACTCCCGCCGCTTCTACTGAGGCTGAATAAGCAGCAGAACACTCAAAAAAACGTAATAACCCCATCAGAAGCCACCCGATCAACGGCTGTCAGCCCTCGGTCAGGTGGCTTTTTTCAAAATCTTCACCCCGAACCAATGGCAACCTACACCGGCAAACCCGTAACCCTGCCCCGCCCCATCAACCAGATCTACGAAAAAGTAGCAGACCTGTCGCAATACCGCGACCTCGTAGAGCAGCTTCCCGCCGAACAGCGCGAACAGCTCAACGGAGTGGAATTCGACGGCGAAACCGTGCGCATGGACGCACCTTCGATCGGCCAGATCGTGTTCCGCATCAGCGAGCGCACAGCTCCCACCCACGTAGGCTTCGCAGCCGAAGGCTGCCCCGTGCCTCTTTCGCTCAACATCAACCTTAAGGAAGAGGGCCCGGAATCAACCGTGCTTACTCCGGCTATCAAGATAGAGATTCCCCCGATGCTGCGCCCGTTTATCGGCAACAAGCTCCAGGAGGCCGCCAACAAATTCGGCGAAGTCTTCACCTCGCTCTTCAAGTAAGAGATCTTTACATATATATATAAGCAACTCTCCAAGACAGACATGACAATCCGTCCACTCCTCCGGATTCCCGCCCTTTTGACAGCGCTCGCCGCCTCAGCGGTGACGGGCGCGCTCGTTTCATGCGAGTCGGTCGACGATGACCGCATCCCCTATGCGGAGGTGCGGCTGACTTTTCTGACCGTTGGCGACTGGAATATCCACGGCGTCAAAGGCGATGCCGCTGACTCGAAACGCTATATCTTTACTTCCTCTGAAAGAATTCCTGCCGATTTCCCATACACGGCTCTTGACCGCACCGGTTTCGGAGGTCTGCTGCTGGCCACTGATGTGCTCGGCGAGCTTTATGTCTATGACCTCGCCTGCCCGGTGGAGGCGCGTCCGACTGTGCGCATCGAGGTAGCTCCGGGGGCAACCGAGGCCCGCTGTCCGCAGTGCGGGAGCACTTTCGACATCTACGGAGCCACACACGGCAATCCGCTGACCGGCCCTGCCGCTGACCGCGGCTATGCTCTGAGGCGCTACCACGTGCATTCAGGCGGTCCGACCGAATACCGGGTCATCACCCGATGATTATTTTATTTCAAAAATTTTGTTATATTTGTATTCAATTATAATAAAGATATGGCACGACCAATTCAAGATACCCCTATCCTAAGTGGAGAAGATGCCCGTCGGTTCGTTGAGCTGATGAATACCCCACGTCCGGAAACCACCGAACGTAAAGCCCAGATCAAGGCGGCCTATGATACAGTCATAAAAATGTTAGCCCGTAATCAGAAAAAATGAATTTTGAAGAATTTTATCGTGATTATGGCATACGTAAACTCGATTTAAAAGAGTACATCACAGCTTTTTCATGTGGTGATGATGACTTAGATGACTTTATCCTAAACGATGCACCCTTATACAGAGAGGCTTTATTGGCTGTTACCTATATCATTGAACGGAATTCTGACAAAAAAGTAGTCGGTTATTTCAGCCTTGCAAATGACAGAATCACGATTAAAGACTTTCCGTCTAACAACGAATTTAATAAATTCCGCAGACATAGGTTTGTCAATGAAAAAAGACTGACAAATTATCCCTCTGTAAAATTATGTCGCTTTGCATTAAGCAATGACATCAGAGGAAAGCACATCGGCTCTATATTGTTGGATTTCATGAAACGATATTTCGTATCAGACAATAAAACCGGATGTCGGTTTATGACGGTAGACGCATATCGCACCGCAGAGGAATTTTATCTTAAAAACGGCTTCCTTTATCTCAATAGTACCGATAGCGAAAAACCTACACGTTTAATGTTTTATGACCTCATAAATCTCGAAGATTGAGGCTATCGGGGATTCTGGATGAGGTCGAGGGCGAATTCAAGGATGGTGTCTTTGCCTGAGAGGGCCTGGATGGGGTCCATGTCAACCGCACAGCCTTCTGTAGGCTCTACGCCTGATTCAGTGCTGCGCCCCTCGGCATCAAGCATGGAGCAGGCCGAAAAACGCACTCCCCATCCGTTAGGCAACTCGGAGGAATAGGGCATTCCGCTGCCGCCGCCGGTGGTGGCTCCGACCAGTCTGACTCCGGGCAGAAGTTTCATCACAGACGCAAAATTGTTGGCCGCAGAGAATGTAGACCGGTTTGTCAGCACTATGACCGGTTTGCCCCAGCGTATGCGGCCTATATCGGCGGGGTTATAGGTGATCTCCATAGGTTCCGAAAAAGCATCGTGGGCCGGACCGGTCTTGTGGGAGATGTAGCCCACCACGGTCGGGCGGGTGATGAAGCGGCTCACGAGAGTGCGCACGTTGGTCAGATCGCCTCCGCCGTTGTCACGGACATCAATGATCAGCCCCTGGGTATTTTTCAGGAAATAAAGCACATTGTCGAGATTGCCTTCTCCCACAGGGTTGGCGAAAGATCCGTAGTAGATATAGCCGACGTTCTCGCGGAGAATACCGTAGAGCATTCCGGAACTCTGGCGGTAGTTGAAGTTGAAATACGATTCCTCGATCAGGCGCAGCGAAAAGTTCTGCGGGTAGTCGCTCCACCATTTGCGATAGTAGGAGGTGTTGAATGCCGCCGAGAGGTTGACATGGCCGTCGCGCAGTTCGTCAAGCATGTCGGCGCAGACAATGAAAAGTTCTTCGCCCGTCATTTCAGGGCCGATGCGCCGGGCGTAGGTGTCATGTACGGCATCCCAGTCTATGTCTTTCTGGCTGAAGAAGCAGTAGTGTTCGTCAAGAATTGTCCAGAGTGCTTCGAAATTGCCGAGTGGATCATCGGCGTATTCACGGACATCGTGGCAGGAGCTCATGAAGGCCGAGAGAATCAGTGCGCTTATGATTGAGAGGGTTGATTTCATGAATGATCGGGAATGATGGGGGTGATGACGGGGTGAGCGTGGCGTGACGGCTGATCAGTAGAGCGCGCTGATCATGCTGACTTTCCGAGGAAGGCCCTTGCGCGGGTTGACTGACATCCATTCACCGCTGACACCGACTGAGAGCGCATGGGTGAATCTGTTGGTCACGAGATGGTTGACTTTCGATGAGAAGAGTGTGCCGTGGTAGCCCAGGCGCAGATTCGTCGATCCGAAGTGAAGATCGGCGCTCAGCTGATTGTCGAGCCTGAAATAGTTGCCCCACCAGGCGCAGTGAGTCAGGCCTGAATGGTCGCCGAGGTAGATCTCATAGTAGAGTTCGCCGTAGTCAGGCGAGAAGAAGAGGCCGGTGACCGGGAGTGTGGGCTGATAGGTGAAAGTAACCGGCAGGCGCCAGATGCGGAGACTGTATGAGGCGAATCCGGTCAGGTTGACAGTCAAGGCGGCTTTGGCCGAGGCCGGGTTGTTGCCGTTGCGGGGGTTGTAGAGGCAGCCGAGTTCGATTCCGGTTGATGCGCCGGCTGCAAGAGTGAGGCCTGTGAGCGGGCGGAATCTGCGCATCATACCCCAGTCGGCGGAGAGCATGATGTCCCACATCGATGCGTTGCGGGCGGGATTGTCGGTCTTGTCAACGCTGAGATTCATGTGCAGGCGCATGGTCCAGTCGCGCGGGGCGAAGCGCATGGCCTGATAGCGCTGATAGTCAAATCCGGCATGCCAGCCTTCATATCTCAGCGGAGTCAGATAGGTGTCAGTCAGGTGGGCCGAGCCATATTCCAGAGTATAGGCAGCAAAAACCGGACGCACTACGGTGGCGGCTGTATCTGCGTCGGCCACGGGCCGCATGCCGGAAGCCGGCAGGCAGAGCAGCAGCGAGGCGAGTGAGAGAAGTGCTTTTCGAACTTTCATTTCAGAGACTGTTTCAAGAGGGGTGTCAGAGTAGGTGTCCTAAAACAGACGGTGCTGTCCGGTGAGTTCGTCGCGCACCTCATCGTCGCTCTTCTCAGGTTCAGCCACGTCTTCAGACTCCTGATCGGCGCTTTCGGAGGATTGGCCCGGCTCGGCGTCATCTTCATCGAGGATATCCTCGGTCGCTATAGGTTCGAGTTCCGTGATATGGTCGATGGCGAAGGTTGTCAGGCGCTTGCCTTTGGCCTTGACAGATTTGACAGCGATAAAATCGCGGGCCACGATCTCCATAGCCGGGCGGAAAGAGTCGGCTCCGCCGAAGACTACCTCGACATGCAGGCCAGGCTCGTCACTGAGCAGCAGCAGCGATGACTTCTCGTTGTCGCCGAGATAGCGCTGTGGTTTTGCCGTGGGTTCGAAGGTGAAGCGCTTGATGTAGGGATATTTCTGGTCGGCATCATCGAGAATGGCGGTCCAGACCTTATGGGGGGCGAATTTCTCGATGCGCAGAATGTTGTCGGGATAATGGTTCGAGGCCTCGAAGGTGGATGTGTAGTACTCCCCGTTTTTCTGGATGACGAGCACAAGGTCGCCACTGTTGAATTCGCCGAGATATTCGCCGCGACCGTCATAGTTGAGGCGCATCACGTCAGGATCATACCAGACATCGCGTCCGCCCAGGGTCGAGCGGCCTTTCTCCTTGAGCGAGAAGCGGTGGACTTCGTTGCGGGTCACGATGTTGCCCAGCGAGGCTCGCCCCTTGATGTTGATTTTCGAGAAGTCGACGTCAAACTGCAGGGTCTTGAGCCTGAGTTTTGGCTTGAGGGTCACTTTGACCACCTCGGCCTCGCCGTTGGGGTTGACGGTGAACCAGCAGACGCGGCTTCCGGGTTTGCCGCCGGTGACGTTGTATTCCTTGTCGCGGGTGATGCCTGTGACAAAGAAGCGTTTCATATAATATGTGCCGCCCTTGCCGTCCTGATAGATGACATTGTAGACGGTGCGCTTGTCGTTGCGCTTGAACACGTCGACGTGAAGCACGTTCTTGTCAATGAACAGTTTTTCCTGGACTCTGACCACCTTGTAGCGTCCATCCTTATAGAAGATGATCACATCGTCGATCGACGAACAGTTGCATAGGAACTCGTCTTTTTTGAGCGAGGTGCCGATGAAGCCCTCCTCGCGGTTGATGTAGAGCTTCTCGTTGGCCTCGGCCACGGATGCCGCCTGGATATTGTCGAAGTTGCGGAGCACTGTCATGCGCGGGTAGGCATCGCCGTATTTGCGCTTGAGGTTCTCGTACCATTCAATGGTATAGTCGGTCAGGCGTTCCAGTTTGGAATTGAGATCGCTGATGCGGTCGTTGAAAGCCGCGATCTGCTCCTCGCATTTGTCGACGTTGAACTTAAGGATGCGCCCCATCTTGATTTCGAAGAGGCGGATGATGTCATCGTCGGTTATCTCGCGGATGAACTTGTCTTTGAATTTTTCGAGACGGCCGCGGATGTGCTCTATGGCCTGCGCCCGGCTCTCGCTTTCTTCGTAGCCCTTGTCCTTGTAGATGCGCTCTTCGATGAAGATACGTTCGAGCGATGCGAAGTGGAGCTGCTCGCGCACTTCGCCGAGCTGGATCTGCAGCTCCTTTCCGAGTATGGTGCGGGTTGAGTCTACGTTGTGGCGCAGCACATCGCTGACGCCTATGAAGTGGGGTTTGTTTTCGGAGATGACACAGCAGTTCGGCGAGATGGACACCTCGCAGTCAGTAAAGGCATAGAGCGCATCGATGGTCTTGTCGCTTGAGGTGCCGGGCTGGAGGTAGACGATGACGTTGGCATGTTCGCCGGTGTTGTCATCCACGCTCCTTATCTTGATCTTTCCTGCCTCCTGGGCCTTTACAATCGACTCGATGAGGGTGGCAGTGGTCTTGCCGTAGGGAATTTCGGTGATGGCGAGGGTCTTGTTGTCGATCTTCTCGATCTTGGCGCGGATTTTGACCACGCCGCCACGTTCGCCGTCGTTATAGCGCGAGACATCGATGAAGCCTCCGGTGTAGAAGTCGGGGTAAAGGGTGAATTCCTCACCGCGGAGATAGGCCACGGCTGCGTCTATGATCTCATTGAAGTTGTGGGGCAGGATCTTCGAGGAGAGACCTACGGCGATACCCTCGGCTCCCTTGGAGAGCAGAAGCGGGAATTTTACGGGCAGAGTTACGGGCTCTTTCTTTCGTCCGTCGTAGCTGAGAGTCCAGTCTGTGACCTTGGGATTGTAGACCACGTCGAGAGCAAACTGCGAGAGCCGCGCCTCGATATATCGGCCTGCAGCGGCCGAAGCACCGGTCAGCGTGTTGCCCCAGTTACCCTGAGTCTCCACCAGCAGTTCTTTCTGTCCGAGCTGCACGAGGGCCTCGTATATGGAGGCATCGCCGTGGGGATGGAACTGCATGGTGTGGCCCACGATGTTTGCCACCTTATTGAAGCGACCGTCGTCGAGCAGCTTCATGGCATGGAGGATGCGCCGCTGCACGGGCTTCAGACCGTCCTCGATGTTGGGGACGGCGCGTTCAAGAATCACATAGCTCGCATAGTCAAGAAACCAGCTCTGAAACATGCCGCGGAGCTGATGGCGGATGGTGTCGTTTGACGTGTCGACAATTATCCGCGGATCAAATCCGTCTTTGCGCACGGGCTGTGTTTCTTCCCGGCTTTCTTCAGGGTCGTCTATAGCATCTGGTGTGAATGTATCCTCGCTCATAATTTTGTGGTGGAAACAGAATTGGATTACTGATTAGGCAAAGATACGAAATTTTTGGTGTTGATGCAAACCGCATTTCGACCGTCAACGAGGGGCCAGGCTACAGGCGCGGCGCATTGTAGCAAATTGTCAGCCATGATGGCTGTTTCTGCCAAAATATCACCCAAAAGCGCCTTTTGAAAACAATTTGTTGTAAAATATGTTAAATTAATATGCTTTTATCGCCGCGGATTTGGAGGTTATCCAAAAAGAGCTTACCTTTGTAACGTGTTTTTCATGGTATTAGATTTAAGGTTAACTAAGATTGGTTGTCGAGAGACAATCAATTTTTTATTATCTAATCCTCAACAACTTGCCCCGCCGCCTGCAAGCAGGAAGCGGGGCAAGTTGCTTTTTATGGATTATCGGAGTTGGCTATTGCTCCGGGACGACTGCGTTCAGTGACTGCGGAAGCCAGACAGCCATCTGACCGGGTCCGCGATGCGCCCAGGCATAATAAGGTATGAGAGTCAGGCTGATATCTTCAGACACGAGACGGCCATCAGCGCCATATCCGAGCTTTTGGGCATCTGCCACGAGTCGGACTATGCCGCAAAGCTGTCCGGGGGCATTCTCCACTCTGATTTCAGGATGGCGGTTCAGAAGTACTGAAGGCAGATTAAATTTGTTGTCAGGCCATTCGGCACAATATACAAGCGGACCTCGCTCCAGGCAGATGCGTCCGCTGTCGGCCACTACATGGCTGTCGGCTTTAACCGTGCGGGGCTCCATGTCGAAATGTATCTCCACCCGGTCACCTTTTTTCCAATTTCGGTCAATGGCAAGATAACCGTTTTCAAGCTCTCCGCCGGCATTTCGCCCATTGATCTTCACATGCCAAGAGGGATTCTTGCCGTCGGTGTATGCGTAGAGATCACTCGGAACCGGCCTGTTGACAACCCAGCCGGGGATGCGTATCATCATCCTGAAGCGGCCGGCCTTATTGCTGTCAACGGAGAGCGATATGTCGCCGTTCCAGGGATAGGCGGTATTCTGGCTGAGATCAAGCCGCTTGCCGGCCACATCGAGCCGGGCCGTGTTTGACATGAAGAGGTTGACATATACGTCGCGGTCTCTTACGGCATAGACATAGCCTGGCAGCGAGGGTATGAAGCGACAGATGTTTGACGGACAGCACGCACATCCAAACCAAGGGGCGCGCTGATGCTGCCCTGCCGACTCAAGCGGATTGGGATAGAAAAAACTTCCGCCGTCAAGCGAGACCCCAGATATAAGTCCGTTGTACAAGGTGCGCTCAAGCACGTCATAGTATTTCGACTCGCCATGCAGCAAGAAGAGCCTGTGGTTTACATATACATTGCCGATGGCCGCGCATGTCTCGCAGTAGGCCGACATGTTAGGCAATTCGAAGTTTGCTCCGAAAGCTTCGCCGTCAGCAGTAGCGCCTATGCCGCCGGTAATATAGTATTTCATCCCCACAATATTATTCCAAATCCGGTCGATGGCCTTTATGTAAGCCGAATCACCGGTAAGAGCGGCAACATCAGCCATTCCGGCATACATATATGCCGCCCTGACAGCATGACCCACGGCTTCGTCCTGCTCCGTGACCGGCTTGTGGGCCTGACTGTAGGCATCGCGCCGAGAAGTACGGCCACGTTTGTCGAGAAAGAATGCGGCCTGGTCGAGATATTTTCTGTCACCGGTGACGAGATAGAGTCTGGCAAGAGCCATTTCTGCAATCTGATGTCCGGGCACAAGCGTCAGCTGCCCAGGCTTGTCGCCGATGGCGCGGCACACACAGTCGGCATATCTGACAGCAATGTCAAGAAAGTTACGTTTGCCCGTGGCCTGATAGTGAGCCACGGCTCCATCCACCATGTGGCCGAGATTGTAGAATTCATGGCTGAGTTCCTCAACCTTCTCCCAGCGTTTTGACCCGGCCCATTTGTGAGGATGCTCAGGGTTCATGGTACGGCTTGTGTAAAGATATCCGTCCGGCTCTTGAGCTGCGGCCACTATGACGAGTATGCTGTCGATGTAGTGTTCGAGTTTTTTGTCGGGATATGTCTGCAGCAGATAGCTTGCTCCTTCAATGGTCTTGTACACATCGGTGTCATCAAATGAAAATCCACCGACAGCAATAGTGTCTGAAGGATTGGCGGCATTGACAAAATTTCTATATCGCCCTGACTCCTCACACTTGGAGAAGGCAAGTGGAATGGTGACTTCTCGACTCGCTTTCAGCCTCTGCCACCAGAAGCCATCGGTCACCCGGACTGATGTGAACGGAACCGGATCAATAGGGTAGCCATGCGCCGGTCTTGACGAAGCAGCACAGACCGCAGTCATCGCTACGGCCAGCAGCAAAAGGTTAATAATTCTTTTCATAGAAGATTCTGCATGAAATGTATATGACTACCGCAAATGTAGCTAAAAAATTGCAGTTTTTTACTTATCTTTGCATAGAAATGGCCGCAGGCGGCCGCCCGTAAACCACACACGATCACACATGCAACAATTCGTTCACCTACACGTACATAGCCAGTATTCCCTGCTTGACGGGCAGGCTTCTGTCACCGGTCTTGTAGACAAGGCGATGGATCTCGGTATGCCTGGATTCGCGCTGACAGACCACGGCAACATGTTCGGTGTCAAGGAATATTTCAACTACGTCAACAAAGTCAAAGGCAAGTATAAAGGCAAGCTGTCCGACCTTAAGAAGAAGATCGAGGAGGCACCCGAAGGGGAGGCCGAGAAGATCGGCGCCGAACTGGCTCCGGAAATCGAGAAGATAGAGCGCAAGCTTGCGTTTAAACCGATTTTCGGCTGCGAGATGTATGTGGCCAAAGGCTCTCTGACCGACCGCTCTGACAAGACCGACAAGGGACGCCACTTGGTGGTGCTGGCCAAGAACCTGAAGGGCTACAAGAATCTTATCAAGATCGTGTCACAGGCCCATACAGACGGCTTCTATCATCACCCGCGAACCGACAAGGCCGCGCTTGCCGCCCACCGCGAGGGGCTGATAGTCTGCTCGGCCTGTCTCGGCGGCGAGATTCCGAGGCTGATAGCCACCGGACAGCTCGACGAGGCCGAGAAGCAGGTGATATGGTTCAAGGAAACCTTCGGCGACGACTACTACATAGAGCTTCAGCGCCACAAGACCAACGACCCCAACGCCAACCGCGAGACCTACGTGGAGCAGGAGCAGGTGAATCCGGTGCTGATCGATCTGGCACGCAAGCACGGCATCAAGATCATAGCCACCAATGACTCGCACTTCATCAACGCTGAAGACGCCGAGGCGCATGACCGCCTGATCTGCATCTCGACCAACAACTATGTGGCCGACACCACCCGTATGCGCTATTCAAAGCAGGAGTGGTTCAAGTCACAGGCCGAGATGGCGGCTGTGTTCCCCGACCTGCCTGAGGCGCTTGAAAACACCCTGGAGATTCTTGACAAGGTAGAGATCTACTCCATAGACCATGCGCCTATCATGCCCTTCTTCGAGATTCCGGCCGATTTCGGCACGGAGGAGGAATATCGCAGCCGCATCACCGAGCAGGAGCTTTTTGACGAGTTCACGCAGGACGAAAACGGCAACGTGGTGCTCTCGCCAGAAGCCGCTCAGAAAAAAATTGACAAACTTGGTGGCTACGACAAGCTCTACCGTATAAAATTCGAGGCCGACTATCTGTCGAAACTCGCCTACGAAGGGGCCGAACGCCGCTACGGGTCGCCTCTGACAGCCGAGCTGGAGGAGCGCATCAAGTTCGAGCTTTATATAATGAAGACAATGGGCTTTCCGGGCTACTTCCTCATAGTGCAGGACTTCATCAATGTGGCCCGCCACAAGCTCGGAGTCAGCGTAGGGCCGGGCCGCGGATCGGCTGCGGGAAGCGTTGTGGCCTACTGTCTGGGCATCACGCAGGTCGACCCCATCAAATATGACCTTCTTTTCGAACGATTCCTCAACCCCGACCGAATCTCGCTGCCTGATATCGACGTCGACTTCGATGACGACGGGCGCGCCGATGTGCTCCACTATGTGACCGAGCGCTACGGAGAGGAAAAGGTGGCCCACATCATCACCTTCGGCACAATGGCTGCCAAATCGGCCATCAAGGACGTGGCCCGCGTCGAGCAGCTGCCTCTGCCCGAAAGCAACCGCATAGCCAACCTCGTGCCCAAGCGTATGCCTGACGGCCCTGACGGCAAGACGCTGAAGACCAACCTCAAGAACTGCTATCAGTACGTGCCTGAGTTCGCTCAGGAGCTCGGTTCGAACAATCCGCTCATACGTGAGACGCTCGAATATGCCAAACGGCTCGAAGGAAATGTCCGCAACACCGGCGTTCATGCCTGCGGTGTGATCATCTGCCGCGACCCGATCACCGACTGGGTGCCTGTGGCTACGGCCGTTGACAAGAGCGTCGACTCGAAGGAGAACGACAAGATGATCGTCACCCAGTATGAAGGCTCGATCATCGAGGACACAGGCCTGATCAAAATGGACTTCCTCGGCCTGAAAACCCTCTCTATCATCAAGGAAGCGATCTCCAACATCAGGCAGACCCGCGGAATCGAGGTAGACATCGACAATATTGACATCAACGACCCGAAGACATATGAACTCTACAGTCTCGGCAACACGGTAGGCACTTTCCAGTTCGAGTCGGCCGGTATGCAGAAGTATCTGCGCGAGCTCCAGCCCTCTACGTTCGAGGACCTCATAGCCATGAATGCCCTCTACCGTCCGGGACCTATGGACTATATCCCTGACTTCATTGCCCGCAAACACGGCCGCAGCCCCATCACCTATGACATTCCGGTGATGGAAAAGTATCTTAAAGACACTTACGGCGTGACTGTCTACCAGGAACAGGTCATGCTCCTGTCGCGCCTGCTCGCCAACTTCACCCGCGGCCAGAGCGACACGCTCCGCAAGGCTATGGGCAAGAAGCTCATCGACAAGATGAACGAGCTGAAAGGCCTCTTCCTCAAGGGGGGCCAGGCCAACGGCCACGATCCGAAGGTGCTCGAAAAGATCTGGGCCGACTGGGAAAAGTTCGCATCATATGCCTTCAACAAGAGTCACGCCACCTGCTATTCGTGGGTTGCTTTCCAGACCGCATGGCTCAAAGCAAACTATCCGTCGGAATATATGGCGGCGATCCTTACCCGCAACCGCTCTGACATCAACAAGCTCACCGGCTTCATGGACGAGTGCAAGCGCATGAAGATCTCGGTGCTCGGCCCGGATATCAATGAAAGCTTCATGGAATTCGGTGTGAACTCCCACGGAGATATCCGCTTCGGACTTGCGGCCATCAAGGGTGTGGGCGAAGGGGTGGTCAAGGCCATCATAGAAGAGCGCAAGGCCGGCGGTCCGTTCGAGTCGATCTACGACTTCGTGGAGCGAGTGCCCTCACAGGGCATCAACCGCCGCCTGATGGAGAATCTTATCTATGCAGGTGCCTTTGACAGCTTCGAAGGCATCAAGCGCGAGGATTTCTTCGGCACCAACCAGCGCGGCGAGGTATTCGTGGAAAGTCTCGTGCGCTATGGCCAGGCTTTCCAGGCCGACAAGACCAAGTCTGCCATGTCGCTCTTCGGCGATGATGCCGAGCTTTCCACTTCGGGACGTCCGCCGGTGGTTCCACAGGCCGAATGGCCCGCAGCCACCCTGCTTGAACGCGAGCGCGAACTGGTGGGCATGTATCTCTCGGCCCACCCGCTCGACCCTTATTACATGGAACTGAACTATGGAACATCTTGCACCATCAAGGGCTTCAACGAGTTTGCTCCCGTGGAGGGAGTTGACCTGACCTTCGGAGGCATGGTGGTGGAATTCACCAGCCGCCCGTCGAAACGCGGAGGGCAGTTCGGCATACTGAAGATAGAAGACTATACGGGCAGCGCGGAGTTCATGCTGTTTGATGAAAACTACATCAACTTCCACAACTACGGAGTGCCCGGCACACCTATATTAATAAGCGGACGCTACGAGCGCCGATATGCCAACTCCGACCCGCGCTTCAACATCACTAACATACGCCTGCTGAGCACAGTGAAGGGGCAGCTGGTCAACAGCATCACAATCGATCTCCCGGCCGACAAGCTCACCCAGCACCTCAAGGAGCTCATCGAGGAGGAGATCCGCAGCGACACCAATGCCAAGGGCGAACTCTCGTTCCGCATCTTCGACCCAAAGATCAACCGCTCGCTCCATCTTTCATCGTCGCGGCGCATACCGATCTCGCGCAAGCTTGTCGACACCCTGACCGAGGAAGATATCAGCTTCTCCATCAACGATTAGCGGTCTGCCTCAGGACCGCTAAGCAGAATAGTGGCCGCAAAAGTTGGAAATATCAAGGAAATTCCTACCTTTGTATCGGCCAATCCGCTTCCCGGACGGCTTCGTGATCAAAATCCTTAAAACCTTAAAAATCAACTAAAAATAAACTGTCATGACTTTTACCGATCAGAACGTACACGACATTATCGCTTCCGGCAAACCAGTAGTAATCGACTTTTGGGCTACCTGGTGTGGTCCCTGCCAGCGCATGGCTCCCGTGGTTGAAGAACTTGCCGAAGAATACAAAGACACTGTAGCCATAGGCAAATATAACATCGAGGAAGAGAATGATCTTACTACCCAGTACCGCATCATGTCAATCCCCACTATCCTCTTCTTCAAGAACGGCGAACAGGTCCGCGATCTCCGTCTCGCAGGCGCTCAATCAAAGGAGAATCTCGAAAAGCAGATCAAAAAGCTCATCGAGCTCTAAGAAATTATCCAATAGGGTGTTAAAAACCGCACCTTGATTTTACCCGCATGGCGGTCCATCTGCCGACCAACAAAATAACAGTCCGCGGCGACTTCAGTTAGATGAAGTCGCCGCGGTTTTATTTCGGATTCCTGGGCCATCCGGGGCGGTAAATCGGTGTCCTCGACCGGACACCACATTTGTTTGATTGTCTTTCACCCCCGACACCTGCGCGCTTTGCGCTGCGGTGTCGGGGGCTACGAGTAATTCGGTGTCCTGCCGGACACCCGCTAACCTCAGCCCCTCCGGAACCCGTCTTGTATGATCCCTGCCATCCCCGCGACCATGCGGATGCGGTCACGCATTGTACCCGCCGTCCCGCGACCGTGCGGATGCGGGTATGTTGTTCCCCGGCATCCGCGAGATCATGCGGATTCCAGAATGGGATGTCCGTCAGGACATCGGTTTACTCATAGCCCGTGACACCTGCGCGCTTTGCGCTGCGGTGTCACGGGTTTGTCATCTCCCCGGCATGTGGTGTCCGCCAGGACACCGATTTACGGCTCCGGATGGGCTACCATCCGCATTATCGCACTCTTTCGTGGACCGGGTGTTGTATATTTGCAAAAGTTCTTTCCGATATGGATTTTCAGAGGGTGACTCTGACGGGAGCTGAGTCAGGGTTTAGGATGATGAACTGTGCGTGGCCGTTGAAGGCGGGAATGGTGAAGCTTTCCGGGGCGGTTCCGGGGGCGGGACGTTCCTGTCCGCGGAAGGCCGGGTCGCCGTTGCCTGCGCCAAGCAGCCTCAGGCCGTCGGTCAGTGAGATTGTGACCGGCTGACAGGCATCGGGCACGAAGCGGCCTTTGCTGTCGACAAGGCTGACATTGATCACCTGCAGCCCATCTTCAGACCAGGCACATTCCGCAATGGCCTTAACGGCCTGACCGGTGGTCTCGATGCGCTTGGTGAGCACCTTGCGGCCATCTTTATAGCCTATGGCCTCGACGCGACCGGGACGGTAGACAGCTTTCCATGACAGATGGCCGTTGCGGGGCATCGGCTTGCGTCCGAGGCTCTTGCCGTTGACGCGCAACTCCACCTCATCCATGTTGGAATAGGCCCAGAGGTCGATCTCCTCACCTTCATGCCCCCGGAGGTTCCAGTGGGGGAAGATGTGGAGTGTGGGTTCGTCGGTCCACCATGATTTCAGATACATGGCTTCGTCTTTCGGGAATCCGCAATAGTCGAGAATGCCGAATTCCGAGCCTACGGCGGGATATTCGAGCGGGTTGGGCTCTCCGCGGTAGTCAAAGCCGGTCCAATAGAAAAGGCCACCGAGCCAGGGGCGCTCGTCATAGAACTTCCATCCGCGTTCAATGCGGTTGAGACAGCTGTCGGCCGGATCGGGTGTGCGGTTGAGGGAGGCCATGCGCCCGTTGGCGCGGTCGTCGAAATAGACGCCGCGGGTGCCGCAGCCTGATGTTTCCTCAGATCCGTAGGCCGAGCGCGCGGGATAGTCGGCACGGTGGCGGTCGACCGGATTCTGCATCATATAATTGTAGCCTGCCACATCAGCGGGTATCACCGGCTTCGGTCCGCTGCTTGTGGCGACGGTCATCTGCCGTGTGGGGTCAAGCCGATGGGCCACATCGCGCAGTTCATCGACTATGCGGACACCTTTTTCATCCCATTCCACGCCCCACTCCTCGTTGCCTACGCTCCAGAGAATTACGGAGGGATGGTTGCGGTCGCGGTCAATCATGCTGCGAAGCTGGCCGGTGTGATAGCCGTTGATGCCGAGCAGGCGGTTTTCCTCGATGACCAGAATGCCGAGCGAGTCACAGGCGGCGAGTACTTCCGGGGTCATCGGATTGTGGCTGGCGCGGTAGGCGTTGACACCGTATTTCTTCAATTCCTTGAGGCGATAGACATTAAGAGCATCGGGTATTCCGGCTCCAACACCGGCATGGTCCTGGTGCATGTTGACACCCTTGAGTTTCACAGGACGGCCGTTGAGCATGAAGCCTCGGTCGGGATCAAACTCCGCGCGACGGAAGCCTGTGACGATATCTTCGGCTGATACGGAGCGACCATCGTCGAGACGGAGCCGCAGTGTGTAGAGGGTGGGGTTTTCAATATCCCATTCGGTCAGCGAGGCGGGATGCAGGGTGAGCTGCCAGGCGCTTTCGGCTTCAGGAGCGGGGAGATCGGTCAGGGTGATGCGCTCAGAGGCTACGGGAGAGCCCGCGCGGTCAATCAGTTCGGCAGAGAGGGTCCACTTCTCGCCTGGAGCGGGGCTGAGGCCGTGGAGCTTGTTGGCCACGCGGCCGCTGACTTTGATTTCGGGTCCGGCACCGGGAGTATAGACCGTAGCAACGGAGTTGGGGTTGATGTGGCGCGGTTCGCTGATGTCGAGCCAGGCATGGCGGTAGATGCCGCCGCCTTCATAGAACCAGCCTTCCTCCAGAGTGGCGTCGGAGCGGACGGCTATGACATTGTCGCCGCCGAAATTGACATAGGGGGTCACGTCGTAGCGCTGTCCGACATATCCGCTCGGCTCGCCGCCGAGATAGAATCCATTGAACCAGACTTTGCTGTCGCGGAAAATGCCGTCGAACACGAGAGAAATGCGTTTGGCCGAGTCGGCAGCCGCCACGGGGAGCACTTTGCGGTACCAGCCGACAGACGAAGCGGGATATTTATAGCCCACGGTCTTGTAACCGTGGCTGTGGCTTGCATCCTTTTCAAAAGGAAGGTCGACCACGAAGTCGAAGGGGAGGTCGATGCTGACCCATGCCGAATCGTTGAATTTCACGGCGTAAGGCCCCGTGTTATGGATCGAGGCTGCTTTGGTCAGATAGTTGAAATATTCTGTTCCGGCCCCGAAATCCTTGGCCGGGTCGGTGTTGCCGAAGGCGAAGCGCCATCCGCCATCAATATTCACAAGTTCGGCCGCCAGCGGAAAAGCCGTGGCCAGAGCCAATGATACGATCAGTTTCTTCATGAGAGGTTTGCAGTTGCAGAGAGATATATAGAGTAGGAAAAACAGCCTGAGGAGGGAGGAGTGCGAGAGTCGGTGAGTCAGCCCGATCAGTCGTCGTAAGTGACCGGGAGCACCCGCGAGATGCTGTGGTCAAGCGAGATGAGGGTCTCTGTTCCGGTTACGCCGGGTATCATCTGGATCTTGTCGTTGAGGAGTTCCATCAGGTGCTCGTTGTCGCGGGCAAAGAGTTTGATGAGCATGGAGTATGGACCGGTGGTGAAATGACACTCCACGATCTCATGTATCTTTTCAAGCTCCGGCACTACCTCGCGATACATGGCTCCGCGCTCAAGATTGACACCGATATATGTACAGGTGCGGTAACCAAGCACTTTCGGATCGACATTGTAGCCTGAGCCGGTTATAACATTCAGGTCGATCATACGCTGGATGCGCTGGTGGATAGCCGCGCGTGAGACTCCACATTCCGTTGCCACGTCTTTTGAGGCTATCCTCGCGTTTCTCATAATGATCTCCAGGATCTTACGGTCTAAATTGTCAATTTTTTCCATTAGCATGTACTCTATAAGCAGGCTTTGTCCGATCCAAGCGTTGAACAATCCAAATCTTTACTCATGTATCATTCCTATCGGAGACAGCCTTGGCAGATTCTGTGAATTTTTGACAAATATACACATTTTAAAACAATTTTCAAACATTTTGCCAAAAATTACTTTCTATTTATATTAATATTCGGTTTTGATCTTACAAAATGAATCCCCTCGCCGGCCGAAGCCGAGAGGGGATCACTGTTTCTATTTCATGGACTGCATCTCAACAAGCCTCGTGTAGTATCCGTTGAGAGCAAGCAGGTCGTCATGCGTGCCACGCTCCACTATGCGTCCTTCGTGGAGCACACAGATCTGGTCGGCGTTCTTGATGGTCGAGAGGCGGTGGGCTATGACGAGAGTAGTGCGGTCTTTCATCAGCCGTTCCAGGGCTTCCTGTACCAGTTTCTCACTCTCGCTGTCAAGGGCCGAAGTGGCCTCGTCGAGAATGAGCACGGGGGGATTCTTGAGAATGGCTCGTGCTATTGACAGGCGCTGGCGCTGACCTCCGGAAAGACGGCAGCCGCGGTCGCCGATGTTTGTGTCATAGCCCTCTTCGGTGGCCATGATAAACTCGTGGGCGTTGGCAATCTTCGCGGCGGCTATCACCTCTTCTCTGGTGGCGCTTTTCACGCCGAAAGCTATGTTGTTGAAAATAGTGTCGTTAAAAAGAATGGCTTCCTGATTGACATTGCCCATGAATCCTCTGAGCTCATGCACAGGCAGATCACGCAGGTCACAGCCGTCAATCGAGATCGAGCCCTTGTTGATGTCATAGAAGCGTGGCAGAAGGTCGGCGAGGGTCGACTTGCCGCTGCCGCTCTGCCCTACGAGCGCCACGGTGTGGCCGGCAGGAATGTCAAGATCAATATCAGAGACCACCGGCAGTTCCGGATCGTAGCCGAAGGTGACGTTCCTGTAGCAGATATGGCCTTTGAGGTCAGGGATATGAGCCGGGGTCTTCGGATCGGCTATGGGATTGACGGCGGCGAGTATGGCATCCACACGCTCCATAGCGGCAAGGCCTTTCTGGATGGCATAGACCGCTTTCGAGAGATCTTTGGCCGGATTGATGATGCTGTAGAAGATCACCATATAATATATGAATTCCGGAGCTGTGAGCGAGGTCTTGCCGGAAAGGATCAGAGCGCCACCGAAGCAGAGCACTATGGCGATGGTCATTGTGCCGAGCAACTCGCTCATGGGGTGGGCGAGCGACTGGCGCCGCTGTACGGAGGTGGTGATGTTGTAGAAGCGCTGGTTGCCGTTGCGGAAACGGCCTGTGACCTTTGACTCTGCATTGAAGGCCTTGATGACGCGCAGACCTCCGAGAGTTTCTTCGATGTAGCTCATTATTATGCCCCACTGCTGCTGGCCCTGGAGCGATTTCCGCTTCAGGCGCTTGCCCACTCGCCCCATCACCAGTCCGGCTATGGGAAGGAGCACGAGCACGAAGAGGGTGAGCTGCCAGGAGATCATGATCATCATGCCCAGGCAGACTATAATCATCACCGGGTTTTTGAAGAGCATGTCGAGCGAGGCCATGATGGAGTTCTCAATCTCGGCGACATCGCCTGTCATGCGGGCCATAACGTCGCCTTTGCGCTCGGAGGTGAAATAGCCGATGGGGAGGGAGACTATCTTGTCATAGACAAAATTGCGGATGTCACGCACGATTCCGGCCCTCATCGGTATGACGAAGTAGGAACTGGCATAGGCAGTGCCTGTTTTCAGTCCGGTCATGAAGACCAGTGCAGCGGCGAGAGCCACGAGGGTGCCTATCGGGCCCCACTCGCCTATGCACTGCTGGGTGATCCAATAGAAATTGTTGATCAGTGTGTCTTTCAACCCGGCTGATCCCCAGGGCATGAATTCATAATGCGCCTCCTTCACCTTGAAAAGCATTTCAAGAATCGGAATGATCAGCGCGAATGAAAACAGTGTGAGAAAGGCCGAGAGGAAGTTGAATAATATATTAAGTAGAAGATACTTTTTATATGGTGGCACGAACCTCCGCAGCAGCAGCCATAAATCTTTCATATAGAATCAAATCAAGCCTGCACCGACTCGAAGGTCAGGGCAGGCCGGTAAGGGGGGGATGGAGTAGATAAAATGTGATTCGCGTGTTGAAATCCGCAGATCGGGTTTATTCTGCGGGAGCTTCTTCAGCAGCGGGAGCCTGCGCGGGAGCCTGGTCAGCGGCAGGAGCGGGAGCCGCTACGGGAGCTGCAGGAACTTCAGTGTTGAAGTCGGCGGGGACAGCCTGCTCGGCGGGAGCTGCGTTCACACGTGAAGAAGAAGCATTGATGGCTTTCGGCATTGTGAATGTTGCAAGAATGGAGAGGAGGCAGATGGCTCCGGCGAGGCCCCAGGTGAGCTTTTCGATGAAGCTGTTGGTGCGGCGCACACCCATGATCTGGTTTGAACCGGCGAATGAGGAAGAAAGGCCTCCACCTTTTGACTTCTGAACGAGCACTACGCAGATGAGAAGAAGAGCGCAGATGAGCGTCAGGATAATCAGTACGATATACATAATTATTGTATGGTTTATTAATTTAGAAATCAGGTGTTATAGCGGGAATTGATCATCAATTTCTGCAAAAACCGCAATTGGTCTGCAAAGTAAACACTTTTTTTTGGATTTTTCAAACTCAAATTGTGAATTATTTCAAATGCCTTGTCGTAGCGGCGGCGGCGTATGTAGATTTTGGCCAGGCTTTCGCTCAGCGAGGAGTCGTCGGCGGTGTCTTTGACGGCCACCGGATGGTCTTCGGGAGCGAGTGCGGCTGGCGGTTCGGAAGCCGCTTCATCATCGGCCTGCGGAGCCGGCTGATGCGGGGCTTTGTTCTTGAGTATGAAGGCGTTGATCAGAGCGTCCTGCGAATTATCAGTCGGAGCAGGCTCCGGCGGCAGACTTTCTTCCTCCTCGCGGGCAAGGAGCATCGAATAGTCGGCCGTGGGGTTGAAAATAAGTTTTTCAAGCAGGGCGTCCTCTTCAGGGGTAGAATGGCCGTAAGTGGCGAGGAAGGTGTCTATGGCATTGTCAGTTGTGACCTCCGGTTTCTTTTCTGACGGATAGAAATCAAGCCACACGTCGCTGCGCGGATCGGTCATGATGGCCAGAGCGGCCTGGTCAGCGGCATTGAGCGCCAGACCATCCATCAGCCGGCGGCGTGTGTCGGCCGGAAGCGAAGCGCCCTCCCGGCGCATCAGCGTCAGGGCCGGAAGCGTAAAGAAGGGGTATTCCCTGAGCAGATGCTCGACGTCTGAAATGCTGACCGGCACTTCAGGGTCGGCAAGAGCGCGAAGATAATGACTGAGAGCTTCTTCCATAAATGACAGTACGGATGAATGTTGGTTACCAGTCACCAAGGGTGGCGTTGAAAATAAGGTCGACAAGCTCTTTGGATATTTCGGAACAGAGCTGATCCTGGACGTCGGTCAGCATCTCTGAGCTGTCAAAGTCGCGGTAGGCGCTGAAGGTCTGACTGATGTCCTTGCCCTCCTGCCGGTTGTCGGTGTAGGTGATCTTTACCTGGATGGTCAGTCGGGTGCGTGAGGCATAGGCGTTTTCAGTCACGGCCTGGGGCGAGAGATTGTAGCCCACAATCTCGCCTTCGAGCTGCAGGTCGGCATTGTTGGTGTCGATGGTCCGCAGGCGTGTGTTTCGCGTTATGTAGTCGAGCAGTTCGTTTTCGAATGTCTGCTGCAGAGGCGGATAGACGAGGGCCGCGCGAATGGGGAAGTTGGAGACGTAGATGGTTTTATAGACCGTGTAGTCAATGGCCGCGCCATTGAGCTTGTAGCTTATACGGCAGCCTCCCGCCATGCAGCTCATGACGAGGACAAGCAAGAAGCGAAGCAGATATGTTGATCCAAATGCTTTCATGGAAGCACAAAGTTACAACATTCTTCGATAAAATCCCAAAAAATACCTAACTTTGCAAGTCGTAGAGATTTTCTACAGACGATCATCATCTCTCGCATATGGATAATTCAGACAGAAGAATCATAACCTCGCCCTACCGCCGTGGCGCCGACTTCGGCTTCCTGTTCGGCATCTACCTGTCAGTGATGTTTTTCAGTTCTATTTTCGGAAAAACGCTGCCTCTGACCGGGCTGCTGTCACTGCTGCTGATGCTCGGAGTGCCGGTGTTCATCTTCATAGTGCTCAGGCGCTATGACCGTGAGCTGCAGGGATGCGCCACATTCCCCATGATGTGGATGACCGGTGTGGTTACTTTCATCTGCGGCATCCTCATTTCAGGAGCGCTGCTGGTGATCTACATGAAATGGATCGAACCCGGATTCGTGCTCAGCCAGCTCGAAGGGCTGGTAGAGACCGGCAAGAAGTTGCCCGGAACTCCCGTGGCCGAAGCCGGCGAGATAGCCGCCCGGATGATCAGGGCCAATTTCATCCCCACCCCGATAGCGATTGTGACCGAGATCATAATGGCCACGATAGTCAGCGGCTCGATACTCTCTATCATCATCTCGGCAGGTTTCGCCCTGCTCCACAAATCGCAGCGCCGCCGCGGAAGCTCCGAATCATAGCCCGCACCTGCCGGCACTCTGATGCACTCACATAAGAAACACCTCCACACAAGACTGATTCACAACTACACAGAATGGACATATCAGTTGTAATACCCCTCTATAACGAAGCCGAATCGCTGCCCGAACTCGCCGCCTGGATCGAGCGCGTGATGAATGACCATGATTTCAGCTACGAAGTCATCTTCGTCGATGACGGCAGCACCGACGACTCCTGGGCCACCATACGCAGCCTCCAGGAGAAAAACCCGAATCTCCACGGCATATCATTCCGCCGCAACTACGGAAAGTCGCCGGCTCTCAACACCGGCTTCAACGCCGCCAAAGGCGATGTGGTCATAACGATGGATGCCGACCTGCAGGACTCGCCCGATGAGATCCCGGAGCTCTACCGCATGATCATGCGCGACGGCTATGACCTCGTGTCGGGCTGGAAACGCAAGCGCTACGACCCGCTGTCGAAAACCATCCCCACCAAACTGTTCAACGCCACAGCCCGCAAGGTCAGCGGCATCAAGAACCTCCACGATTTCAACTGCGGCCTGAAAGCCTACCGGCTGGAAGTGGTGAAACACATCGAGGTCTACGGCGACATGCACCGCTACATCCCCTATCTCGCCAAAAACGCAGGCTTCACCCGCATCGGCGAGAAGGAAGTCCACCACCAGGCCCGCAAATACGGCAGCACCAAATTCGGGCTCGACCGCTTTGTCAACGGCTACCTCGACCTGGCCACCCTCTGGTTCACAGGCAAATTCGGAGCCAAGCCGATGCACTTCTTCGGCCTGCTCGGCTCGCTGATGTTCATCATCGGCTTCATAGCCGTGATGGCTGTCGGCTTCGGCAAGCTCTATGACATGACCCACGGCAATCCCTACCGCCTGGTGACCGACTCTCCCTACTTCTACCTGGCACTGACCATGATGCTCCTCGGCACCATGCTCTTCCTCACCGGTTTCATCGGCGAGCTGATAGCCCGCAACGCTCCCGGACGCAACCACTACGAGATCAAGGAAGAAATCGGCATCGACAAGTAGCAGGGAACAGCCTCACCAGGCATCTCATTCATTTCTAATCAGATATCCAACCACACACCGGATAAACCATTACAGACCCATGCAATCCAACGCCTATCCCCAGTTATACCGTCTGAGCCAGCTGCGCTATTCATGCCGCGACTACTCTGACCGCCCCGTGAGCCGCGACACCCTCCGCTCGGTGCTCGACGTGGCCCGCCTCGCCCCCTCGGCCTGCAACCGCCAGCCCTGGGTATTCCTCGTGGCCGACTCTGCCGAACAGCGCGAAGCCATCACCGGCAGCTACGACCGCCAGTGGATACGCACCGCCCCTGAATTCATAGTAGCCTGCGGCATCCATGACGAAGCCTGGCACCGAGGATGCGACGGCAAAGACCACACCGACGTAGACCTCTCGATAGCCATCGAGCACCTCTGTCTCGCAGCTACAAGCCTTGAGCTCGGCACCTGCTGGGTGTGCAACTTCGTCCCGGCCCCGATAGCCGAAGCTTTCGGACTGCCTGCCGGAGTAGAACCCGTGGCAATAATTCCGATAGGCTATCCCGCCGATCCGCAGGCTGTGCCCGAAAAGAAGCGCAAGAGCCTCGACGAGATCGTCAGATGGGGCAAATTCTGAACATCGGCCGACCGGCATCAGGATCACGCCCGCCACACAAAACCCGATTCAAATTTAGAGGTTGTTTAAAAACAAGAGTTAAAATCTGAGTGGTGTATCTTTTAGATAAATTGTTGCAAATGAGGAAGGAGCATAGCGAGCTATGTGACTGACGAATTTCAACAATTTAGCAAAAGAGACACCAAGGCTCAGGTAACTAAAAAAATACTAAAACATGAAATTACTAAAAGGGAAGAAGACAATACCCTCGCCTGCGAAAGTTTTGGGTGCCTATGGCTCTTCATCTCAGTCACATAGCTCGCTATGCTCCTTCAATTCAGAGCCATATCCACCTCAAAACTTTCGCTCAGATTTTAACTATTGTTTTTAAACAACCTCTTAGCGATACAGGATTGAAATCACTCGTTTACATCTCAGGCCTACTCGCCGCCGGAGCACTGCTTACGCAGTCATGCAGCAACGTGGGCTGCACCGAGAACCAGAACTCCCTACCGCTGGCCGGCTTCTACGCCATGTCGACCGGACAGGCCATAGTCCCCGACTCGATCACCATCGGTGGCGT
Organism: Duncaniella muris; assembly: GCF_003024805.1. Lineage (GTDB taxonomy): Bacteria > Bacteroidota > Bacteroidia > Bacteroidales > Muribaculaceae > Duncaniella > Duncaniella muris. The sequence continues at coordinate 160,182 of NZ_PUEC01000002.1, read as the reverse complement.
CGGCGCGCCGTCTGACACCCTTCTGCTGACCCTCGATTCTCGCCAGCAGCAGCTCTATCTGCCCTTCCGCTCCACCAGCCCCTCAACATCTTTCTACATACACTACTGCCAGAAAGCGCTTGACTACCCGGAGCTGAATGACACTCTGAGCTTCGACTACGACGCAGTGCCCTATTTCGCCTCGGAAGACTGCGGCGCCATGTATCACTACCGCGTGACCCGCTACACCTATACCACCCACCTGATCGACTCCGTAGGGATGACCGATTCGCTCATCACCAACATAGACCGCGAGACTATCAGGATATTCTTCCGCACCGCCGACCCCGATAATCCCGATGACAATGACTGATCTCCAAGCCAAAACCACAGCTCCCGGCCTCCGCAGACTGCTGAAGATGCTTCTGCTGACGCTCTTTGTCATTGCCGGAACCGAACTTTCGGCCCAGCGGCGCGTCACACCGGTCAAGACACCCGAACCGGGCACCACTCCGAAAACCGAACGCCCACGCCGGATAGACCGCAGCAAACTGGTGGAGATGACCGATGCCAGCGGCAACACTATCCTCGTCGACACAATCACCGGAACCGAGGTCAAAGACACAGCCCTGATGGCTCCGCCACCGAAGATGATCTATCCGCTGCTCCATGAAGTGACAGCAGGCGTCAACCTGTGGAACCCGATAATGCGAGCCTTCGGGCAGAGCTACGGACTCGGCGACGTGTGGGCCGAGCTCAGCCTCCACAACCGCTATTTCCCCTATTTCGCAATCGGCGTGGACAACTGCAACGACACACCCGACGAGTCAAACTTCACCTTCAAGACCCCGGTCTCGCCATACTTCAAGATAGGCGCGTCCTACAACTTTTTCTACAACTCCAACCCCGACTACAAGCTGCAGATGGGTCTGCGCTACGGCTTTACGTCATACAAATGGAGCGTGGAAAACGTCACTGTCGACGAAGGCTACTGGGACGACCCGTCACATTTCTCCATCATGAACCAGCGCTCCACTTCGGGCTATCTCGAAGTGACATTCGGGCTGAAAGTAAAGGTGTTCAAAAACTGGTCGCTCGGCTGGAACATAATCTATCATTCACTCATACATGACACTAAAAGCTCCTACGGCGAACCGATGTTCATACCCGGTTTCGGCACACGCGGATCAGCCGTTACGGGCAATTTCTCTCTGATGTACACATTACCGATAAACAAAAAGAAGACAAGCGAGGTTAATACTGTAACAGAGGGAGACACACAAACAGAACTACATGATTGAAAGAATCGTAATCATAGACAACGTGGACCCCGTGAGCTTCTACGGAGTCAACAACTGCAACATGCAGCTCATCCGCAATCTCTTCCCGAAACTGCGCATGGCAGCCAGAGGTTCCGTGATCAAGGTCATCGGCGATGACAGCGAGACAGCCCAGTTCGAAAAGAAGATCAAGGAGTTGGAGGAGTATTGCGTGAAATACAACAAGCTCACCGAGGAGGTGATCCTTGACATAGTCAAAGGCAAGTCGCCCGAAACTCCACGCCAGGACGATGTGATCATCTACGGCGTCAATGGCAAGCCAATCAGCGCCCGCAACAAGAATCAGGAGCTGCTGGTCAAGGCATTCCACGAAAATGACCTGACCTTCGCCCTCGGCCCTGCCGGCACAGGAAAGACCTATGTGGCGATCGCCCTGGCCGTGCGCGCGCTGAAAAACCGCGAGGTCCGCAAACTTATTCTCTCGCGTCCGGCCGTGGAGGCCGGCGAGAAACTCGGCTTCCTTCCCGGCGACATGAAAGACAAGATCGACCCCTATCTGCAGCCGCTCTATGACGCTCTCGAAGACATGATTCCGGCCGTCAAGCTGAAGGAATACATGGAGACGAACGTCATCCAGATAGCCCCGCTCGCCTTCATGCGCGGACGCACCCTCAATGACGCGGTCATTGTGCTTGACGAAGCCCAGAACACCACCGTCCACCAGATCAAGATGTTCCTGACCCGCCTCGGCATGAACGCCAAGATGATCATCACCGGCGACGCCACCCAGATAGACCTTCCGCGCTCCGTGCAGTCGGGCCTTACCCAGGCGCTGCGGGTGCTCAGCGACGTCCCAGGAATAGGCAAAGTAGAGTTCGGCAAAAAAGACATAGTGCGCCACTCGCTCGTACAGCGCATAGTGGAAGCCTACGAACACTTCGACAGCCAGCAGAAAGAAACTCCTGACCAGCCAAGCACCACCTTATTATAATAGGAGATTAGTCCAGTTGGACCAATTGCCTAATTCCCGGCCCTTCTCGCCCTGAGATCCGGCAGGAATGCCGCCACCACGCCAAGCAGCGGAGTGTAGGCGCAGAAATTGTAGACAGCCTCAATGCCGTAGCTGTCAGCCAGAGAGCCGAGCACCGCCGAAGCAATGCCGCCCACTCCGAACGCAAATCCGAAGAAAAGACCTGAGATCATGCCCAGCTTGGTAGGCAGCAGCTCCTGGGCGTAAAGCAGAATAGCCGGGAAAGCCGATGAAAGCATAAAGCCCGCACAGAAACTAAGCACCACAGTAAGAGCCAGCCCGACATGCGGCATCAGCAGACTGAAAGGAGCGGTGCCAAGAATAGAGATCCAGATGACAGCCTTACGCCCGTAACGGTCGCCCACCGGGCCGCCCACAAGAGTGCCGATGGCCGTCGATACCACAAAGACAAACAGAAATATCTGCGACTGCGACACGGAGACACCGAAACGGTCTATCAGATAGAACGTATAGTAGCTCGAAAGACTGGCCATATAGATGTATTTCGAGAATATAAGCAAAATTATCACCGCGATGACAAAAATGGTGCGCCGCTTCGAAAGCGGCAGTGAGACACTTGACTCACTGCTATTTTCAGCCGTGCGAAGTTCGCGCAGATAGCGTCCGTACCAGCGGCATATAGGAGTCATGGCCCAGAAGCACAAGGCAGCGAAAATCAGGAAGAAAGCTACGTAACGGCGGCCGTGTGGCGCCACGATGACAGCCACGAGCAGCGGACCGATCGAACCGCCGAAATTGCCGCCCACCTGAAACACCGACTGCGCAAACCCCCGGCGCTCATGGCCGGCAAGCGAGGTGATGCGTGAGGCCTCCGGATGGAGCGTGGCCGATCCGATGCCCACCATGAAGACAGCGGCAAGAATGCCCGGCAGAGTCGAACAGAAGGCAAACATCAGAATGCCGGCGGCAGTGCAGCACATCCCCGCCGGCAGACTCCCCACAAACGGGCGCCGGTCAAAGGCATAGCCCACCACAGGCTGAAAAATCGAAGCCGCAAGCTGATAGACGAGCGTGATCAGACCGATCTGGCCGAAACTCAGACCCAGGTCTTCCTTCAGCATCGGGTAGACAGCCGTTATCACCGACTGCAGCAGATCGTTGAGACAGTGGGCCGCGCTCAGCGCAAGCAACACATGAAAAGCCGGCATCTCCACGAGCCGGTGAAGTTTCTTCAGAAATGACATGTTTCAGATGATAATTTTCAAGGGTGCAAAGTTACTTATATTTTCCCAATTAGTCTCAACTCAAAAAAACAGCCTTATTAATTGGTCAAAAGCGGAAATAATGAGGGGCTTTTAGCCAATTTCACAAACTTTATTATTACTTTTTTCGCTTGATGCAGAAATCCTTGGTAACTTTGCACGTTAAAATTTACGAATACAGTAAAAAATAGGTATATATAAGTAACGAAAAGAAAAGCAATGAAATCCATCGCGTTATCGAAAGGCAGCATCGCAATGATGCTCGCAGCTGTGGCTTTGTTCCCTTCATGTTCAAAGAATCAGCAGCAAATGCAGCAAGGCGCTGCGCCTGAAATCGCCACAATCACCCTCTCTCCGCAGTCAGCCGACCTCCAGTCGACATACCCTGCGACAATCAAGGGCAAGACTGACATTGAAATCCGTCCGCAGGTAACCGGATTCATCACAAAGGTCCTCGTAGACGAAGGCCAGCGCGTGCGCAAAGGCCAGACCCTCTTCACTCTCGACCAGGTAACATTCCAGGCCGCAGTCGATCAGGCCCGTGCCGCCGTGAGCACAGCCCAGACCGCCGTCAACACCGCAAAAATGACCGCTGACAGCAAAAAGACTCTTTTTGACAAGAACATCATCAGCGAATACGAATATCAGCTCTCTCAAAACTCTCTCGCCCAGGCAGAATCCCAGCTCGCAAACGCTAAAGCAGCCCTTGCATCTGCTCAGAAAAACCTCGCCTACACCGTAGTGACAGCTCCGAGCGACGGCGTGGTAGGCTCCATTCCCAACCGCGAAGGCTCACTCGCATCACCCTCGTCGGCACAGCCTCTGACCACCGTCAGCGACAACTCTCAGGTCTATGCCTACTTCTCGCTGACCGAAAAAGACCTCCTCAACATGGTAGGCGAAGGCGAGCGCACTATCGAAGCAGCAATCAAGGCTATGCCTGAAGTGCAGCTCCGTCTCAGCGACGGCTCCCTCTACCCGCTCAGCGGCAAGGTAGCCACCGTGTCAGGCGTGATCGACAACTCTACCGGCGCATCAAGCGTGCGCGCCCTCTTCAACAACCCCTCCGGAGTTCTCCGCAGCGGCGCCACCGGCCAGATCATCCTGCCTGAAAACAAAGAAAACGTGATCATCATTCCCCAGAAAGCCACATTCGAACTTCAGGACCGCCGCTTCGCCTACGTGGTCAACGACTCTAACAAGATCGTATCGACCCCCATCACTATCGAAGCCAACAACGACGGCAAGAACTTCGTAGTGACCTCTGGTCTGCAGGCCGGACAGCGCATCGCCATTGAAGGTGTAGGCACCAAACTCGCCGACGGCATGGCCATCACCCCGGTAGAGCCCAAAGCAGCTCCCGCTGATGCAGCCGCAGCAGCCCAGACAGCCCAGAAATAAAAAACGGATTCAAAAGGATACAATAACGTAACTTCAATGAAATTAGATACATTCATCAATCGGCCGGTGCTGTCGACGGTGATTTCGATCTTCATCGTGCTTCTCGGTCTGATCGGACTCTTCTCGCTTCCCGTCACCCAGTTTCCCGACATCGCACCCCCGACCATCCGCGTTTCAACCACCTACACAGGTGCCAACGCCCAGGCCGTGCTCAACTCCGTGATCGCGCCTCTTGAAGAGTCGATCAACGGCGCCGAAGGCATGACCTACATGGAATCGACCGCCACCAACACCGGCTCGGCCGACATCACCGTATATTTCGAACAGGGCTTCGACCCCGACATGGCTGCCGTCGACGTGCAGAACCGTGTGGCCAAAGCCCAGAACCTCCTGCCCGCCGAAGTAACACAGGTGGGTGTGCTCACCCAGAAGCGCCAGAGCTCAATGCTCCTCATGGTGGCCCTCTATGACGAATCGGGCAACTACACCCAGGAGTTTCTTGACAACTACGCCAAGATCAACATGATTCCGCAGCTGCAGCGTGTGTCAGGTGTGGGCGACGTAATGTCGTTCGGCGCCGACTACTCGATGCGAATCTGGCTCAAGCCTGAGGTAATGGCCCAGTACGGCCTGATCCCCACCGACATCTCCTATGCTCTTGCCGAACAGAACATCGAGGCTGCTCCCGGTGCTTTCGGCGAACAGGGCGACCAGAGCTTCCAGTACACCATGAAGTACCGCGGCCGTCTGACAACCCCTGAGGAATTCGAAAAAATCGTAGTGGCAGCCAAGCCCACCGGCGAAGTGCTCCACCTCGGCGACGTGGCCGAGATCGAACTCGGCCGTGTGACCTACGGCTTCTCCAACTCGCTCAACGGCCACGCCTCCACAAGCTGTATCGTGTTCCAGACAGCAGGCTCTAACGCAACCCAGATCATCAACGACTGTCTCAAGGTGGTCGACAGCATGAAGAAAGAACTTCCGGCAGGTCTCGCAATCGCCGTGCCGATGAACAACAACGACTTCCTCAACGCTTCGATCCATGAGGTGATCAAGACCCTCATAGAAGCCTTCATCCTTGTGTTCTTCGTGGTCTACGTATTCCTTCAGGACATCCGGTCGACCATCATCCCCGCCATCGCCATCCCCGTGGCCCTTGTCGGCACATTCTTCTTCATGAACCTCATCGGCTTCTCGCTGAACCTCATCACCCTCTCGGCTCTCGTGCTTGCGATCGCGATTGTGGTGGACGACGCGATAGTCGTGGTCGAGGCGGTGCACGCCAAGCTCGATGTGGGCTACAAGAGTGCGCGTAAGGCCTCTATCGACGCGATGGGTGAAATCGGTGGCGCCATCATCTCGATCACCCTCGTCATGATGCTCGTGTTCATCCCCGTGTCATTCATGACAGGAACAACCGGTGTGTTCTACCGCCAGTTCGGTCTGACAATGGCAATCTCCATCGGTCTTTCGGCGCTCAACGCGCTCACCCTCTCGCCGGCACTCTGCGCCGTGTTCCTCAAAGGCCATGATGACAACTCCACTCTTAAGGAACGCATGGGCAAAGCCTACGGAGCCGCAGCAGAAGCAGTGGCCGGAAACGCCAAACGTCGTTTCACCCTCAACATGCCCCCTCTGGTGACCTTCGCCTTCCTTGCAGCCACAATCACCTTCATGGTGCTCGGATGGTACAACATCGAACACCCCGTGAAACTGGCCATCGCTTCAGTCGTAGCCCTCATCACCATTCTCGGCATCTTCAACAAGCGCTTCCACAAGGGATTTGAAATCGGATTCGGCCGCATCCTCAGCAAATACAACAAGTGGACATCGTTCTTCATCAACCATAAGATCACCTCGTTCGGCATCGTGGCCGCCACAGTTGCCGTCCTCGTATGGCTCATGAGCATCACCACATCGACCCTCGTGCCCAACGAAGACACCGGAACGCTCTTCTGTATGGTCGACATGCCTCCGGGCACATCTCAGGAACGCACCGAAGAAGTCCTCAACCAGCTCGACGGACTCCTCGCCCAGATTCCCGAAATCGAATACCGCCAGAAGATCGCCGGCTACAGCTTCATGGCCGGTCAGGGCGCCACTTACGGCACATTTATCCTCAAGCTCAAGAACTGGGAAGAGCGCAAGCGCGCCGACCAGACATCAGATGCCATCCTCGGCAAGCTCTACGGACTGACATCGGTGATCAAAGACGGCCGCGTCATGATCTTCGCACCGCCTATGATCTCAGGCTACTCGCTGACCAACGGCTTCGAAATCAAGATGCAGGACCGCACCGGCGGTGACGTCAACGCCTTCTTCGGAGTTGTGCAAGGCTTCCTCGGACAGCTCAACCAGCAGCCTGAAGTGCAGATGGCCTACACCACCTTCAACCCGGCCTTCCCGCAGTATATGATCGACATCGACGCCGCCAAGGCCAAGCAGGCCGGCATCTCGCCCAAGGACATACTCTCCACTCTCCAGGGTTACTACGGCGGTATGTACGTCTCCAACTTCAACCGTTTCGGCAAAATATACCGCGTGATGATGCAGGCAGCGCCTGAATCGCGCGTCAGCCCCGAAACCCTCTCGGCCATCAAGATCCGCAACGGCAACGAAATGGCATCGCTCGCCAACTACGTCACCCTGACCAAGGTCTACGGTCCCGACCTTCTGAACCGATTCAACATGTTCCAGTCAATCTCCGTGACCGGTCAGCCCGCTCCGGGCTACACCTCAGGCGACTGTCTCGCAGCAATCGAACGAGTGGCCGCCGAGACTCTCCCCGCAGGCTTCGGCTATGAATACTCAGGTATGACCCGCGAGGAAGCCTCGTCAGGCGCAGGCTCGACAACCGCCATCATCTTCGGCCTCTGTCTGCTCTTCGTCTACCTGCTTCTCTCGGCTCAGTATGAAAGCTACATCCTCCCCTGGGCGGTTATCTTCTCGATACCCTTCGGCCTCATGGGCACCTTCATCTTCGCTCAGATCTTTGACATCTCGAACAACATCTATCTGCAGATCGCGCTCATCATGCTCATCGGTCTTCTTGCCAAGAACGCCATCCTTATCGTGGAATTCGCCGTTGAACGCCGCCGCACAGGCATGTCGATCGTCAACGCAGCCATCCAGGGTGCCACCGCCCGTCTGCGCCCGATCCTCATGACCTCTCTGGCCATGATCATCGGTCTTCTCCCGATGATGTTCGCCACCGGCGCCGGCGCAAACGGTAACCGCGCCCTCGGCACAGGCTCTATCGGCGGTATGCTAATAGGCATGATCCTCCAGGTGCTCATCGTGCCCGCCCTCTTCGTGATCTTCCAGAAGATCCAGGAAAAGATCACTCCGCTCAAGTGGGAAGACACTGACAATGAAGGCATCGAAAACGAAATCGAGCAGTACACCCCCTCTCATTGATCCCGGCCAAAACAGAGTTACTGATTCTAACAACTCAGACAAATGAAAATCAAACAGCTTTCACTCATTCTTGCAGTCAGCGTGAGCACTTCGGTGCTCACCGGCTGCGGAATCTACAATAAATACAACGCCGAAAAAATCGACAGCGACCTTGTAAAGGAATATGCCGAGGCTCTCAAGCAGCAGGACGACTCCACCGCCTTCGGCAACCTCTCTTGGCGTTCGGTGTTCACAGATCCGGCCCTCGTCGACCTCATTGACCGCGCTCTGGCCAACAACAAAGACCTCCGCAACGCCAAACTCAATGTCGACATTGCCCACGCTCAGCTCAAAGGCGCAAAACTCAGCTATCTCCCATCGCTCACCTTCGCCCCCGGCGTCAACGGAGCCAAATATGGCCACAGCGATCTGAGCTGGAACTACCAGCTCCCGCTCGCCGTCAACTGGGAGATAGACATCTTCGGCAAGATCCTCAACACCAAACGCGGTGCACAGGTGGCTGAGATGCAGACCAGATACTACGAACAGGCCGTCCGCTCGCAGATCATCGCAGGCGTGGCCCAGTGCTACTATTCGATCGCTGCTCTCGAATCACAGCTTAAACTCTCGCGCGAGACTTCCGAACTCTGGAAGGAAAGCGTCAACGTAATGCGCAACCTCAAGGAAGCCGGACGCCTGAGAGAAGACGCCGTGGTGCAGAGCCTTGCCCAGTACTACAGCATCGAGGCCACAATCACCGACATCGAACTCTCGCTCCACGAGGCCAACAACACCCTCTCGCTCCTGGTCAACGAAATGCCTCAGAAGTGGACCATCTCGCCTGACGCCACTCTGAACGTCCCCGTGATGAAGCGCACCGCCATTCCGATGGCAGAACTCGCCGTGCGCCCCGATGTACGCGCCTCTGAAATGACCCTCGCATCGGCATTCTACTCCACCGCATCGGCCCGCGCCGCTTTCTATCCCAGCCTCAACATCACTGCCAACGGCGGTTTCACCGACGCGCTCGGCTCAGCCATCCTCAATCCCCACGGATGGTTCCTCCAGCTTGCCGGAAGCCTCACCGCTCCCATCTTCGCCCGCGGACAGAACATAGCCCGCCTCCAAGCGGCAAAGGCTCAGCAGCAGCAGGCCCTCAACAACTTCGAATATGCCATCATGAGCGCCTCGGCTGACATCAGCGACGCCATGACCGTCTACGAAAAGAGCATGCAGAAACAGCAGTGGCTCACCCTCCAGGTCGAGAACCTCACCAAGGCTGTGGAAGTCACCAACGAGCTCCTGCTCTTCGACGGCTCGACCACATATCTCGAAGTGCTCACCGCCCAGAAGAACCTGCTTGGAGCACAGACCGCACAGATCACCACAAATCTGGCCGCCGCACAGTCTGTCATCAACCTCTATCAGAACCTCGGCGGCGGACGCTGACGAATCCTAACCCTTAACACTGATTACACATGATTAGCGACAAAGCTCACATCGACCCCTCGGCCAAGATAGGCGAGAACGTCACCATCCATCCTTTCGCCTACATCGACAAAGATGTGGTGATCGGAGACAACACCGTGATCATGCCCTTCGCAAGCATCATCCGCGGAACACGCCTCGGCAAGAACTGCAAGGTTTTTCAGAGCGCGATAGTAGGAGCCGATCCCCAGGACTTCCGCTGGAAGGGTGGATTCACATACTGCTACATCGGCGACAACGTGGTAATCCGCGAGAACGTCATCATCAACCGCGGCATAGAGACCGAAGGCGGCACCCGCATCGGCGACGACTGCTTCCTGATGGCCAACTCTCACGTAGGCCATGACTCGCACCTCAAGGGCAAGGACGTGATCGGCAACAACGTATCGATTGCCGGCGACGTGGAGATCGGCGAATGCTCCATCCTCTCGTCAAGCGTAGTGGTCCACGAGAATTCACGAATCGGCGACTGGGTGCTCATCAAAGGCGGATGCCGCATCACCGGCAACGTGCCTCCCTTCTGCATCATGGCCCACAACCCGACATCCTATTTCGGCGTCAACGCCACAATCCTGCGCAAACAGGGCATGGACGAGGAGCGCATTGATGACATAGCCAAGTGCTACCGCCATATCTATCAGACCGGCACCTCGGTGTTCAACGCCATGCGCCGCATCGAAGCCGACGTGGAAGACACTCCCGAACGTGACAACATCCTCTCGTTCATCAACAGTGTCAACCTCCGCATCGTAGCCGTGCCCCGCGACCTCGAACAGTAAGCCGGCACCACGATACCGCAGCATTTCCATAAAACTTGCTTTTCAATAACCCCACTGACGCCCCGCCATGCAACAAGCCGCGGGGCGTCAGTGTTTATATATATGTGGAATTTTATTAGTATATTTGCACTTGCCATGCAGCCTGAGACCTCATCCGGACATCCACGGCCGGAACCGGCTGCTCAATGACACTTTCTGACAGAACGAATCATATACATGACCGGAACCAACACTGAAAATACAATCGACGCCCTGCGGCGCATCTATCACTCCGGGCAAGCGGTGAGAGTGCTCTTCGTCTGCCTCGGCAACATCTGCCGCTCGCCGGCGGCTGACGGCATCATGCACGATATTGTGAAACGCGAAGGCGAAGCCTCAAGATGGGTTATCGACTCGGCCGGAACCGGAGGCTATCACGTGGGCGATCTGCCCGACCGCCGTATGCGCCTCCACGCACGTCAGCGCGGTCTCGACCTGAACCACCGCTGCCGCCAGGTAAGCGAATCGGATTTCGATGATTTCGACATAGTCATCGGAATGGATGCCTCAAACATCTCCAACCTGCGCCGGATAGCCCCCTCGCCACAGGCCGAGGCTAAGATAGTGCCCATGTCAGCCTTCTTCGCCCCGTCGGAGCGCTACGACCATGTGCCCGATCCCTACTATGAAGGTTCCGAAGGCTTCGAACTGGTACTCGACCTCCTGCAGGACGGTTGCCGACGGCTTTTCGACACCGTAAGGACCAATAAAAGACAACAAGAATATATCTGATTCCGACTTATCCTCCCGATTATGAAGACATTTGATATCACCATACCCGTCACCGAGGCCTCTTTCGAGGAACTCAGCCCTGAACAGCAGACACTCGTCACCCTCGCCCGCAAAGCCACTTTCCGCAGCTATGCGCCTTACAGCAAATTCAGCGTCGGAGCGGCCATTCTGCTCGACAACGGCGAGATGCTCAGCGGATCAAACCAGGAAAACGCCGCCTATCCGTCGGGAACCTGCGCCGAACGCACCACTGCGTTCTACGCCCACTCCACCTATCCCGATGCAAAATTCAAGACCATAGCAATCGCGGCCCGCGGAACAGACGGAAAGGAACTCGACTCGCCTATCTCGCCCTGCGGAGCCTGCCGCCAGGTGTTGCTTGAATATGAGACTCTCGCCGGAGCTGACGTGCCCGTCATACTTGCAGGCGCGGGGCGCTGCTTCATCTTCCCCTCGGTCAAGTCGCTCCTGCCCTACTGCTTTTCTGAATTCTGATTACGGCAAAATCCAGTCTGTGAGCCGGTGTATGTGTGGGTGAAGCCGTCAGGCTCTATTTGCGCCGGATTCCGTGAAGATAGCCGTAGACGGTGCCTACAAGCAAGGCGCCACCTATTATATTGCCTATTGTGGCAGGGATGAGATTGCACCACACGGCCTCGCCTATGCCTATCTCAGCCCCCTCCATCATACCGAGCGGAATGAAAAACATATTGGCTATCGAGTGCTCGTAGCCCAGCACCACGAAGGCCATCACCGGAAGCCAGCAGCCGAGAGCCTTCTCGAAGAAGGTCTTTCCGGCCAAGGCAAGCCACACAGCCAGACATACACACCAGTTGGCGCCTATGCCCTTGAGTAGCACTGTGAGCCAGGGCATCGACACCTTGGCCTTGGCAATGCCGGTGATCGCGCTGTGGTAAGGCTCGGCCGCGGTAAGCCCGCAGGCATAGACCATGAGCCAGGTGAACAGAAGCGCGCCGATGAAGTTGCCGATGTAGACAAGCGTCCAGTTGCGCACCACCGTGGCCATCGAATGCTCGCGCTTCATGTAGGAAGGTATCAGCAGAGCGTTGTTACCGGTGAAGAGTTCGGCGCCGAGCACCACCACGAGTATCAGCCCGATCGGGAACATGCACCCGCTCAGCAGTTTCTGCATCGATGGATTGCCGCCGGTGATTTCCGGAAACCCGAAGCCCACCACGAGCGAGAGTATTCCTCCGAGAGCTATGTAGGCCCCGGCGAGACAGGCGGCTGTCAGCAGGCGGCCGGTACTGTTGACTGTAAGCGAGGCCTTGGCGGCGCCGGCCGAGGCGGCGGTTTCGGTGATTTCGCGTGGAACTCTGATCTGCATGGCTGATAATGTCGGTTTTATGTGGGAGGATGGTTACGGTCGCTGCCGTTCGCGCTTCTTGAGGAAGAGATGGAGCAGCGCTATAATAATGAGGGTCAGGCCTATCACTCCGAAATAGTAGAAATAGTGGCCCTGGCGGTATTCGGGGAACCCGATGTAGCTCATCACTGCGAGATAGACAAGCAGAATGAGAGGGATGAAAGTTGAACGGCGTAGTTTCATGCTATACTTAAGATAAGGTTTTATGATCAGTTGTTGCCGCTGTCGGCGACATCGCTGCTGTCGGCTGTGACAATAGGGTGAAGATAGGCCGACTCGGCCGGGTCGAAGCCTCCGTCAGTCAGAAGATTGTAGATCCTCAGACAGGCCCATGCGTCGATCGAGGCATAGTTCTGCTGTCCGGGCGAAAGTTCGGCGGCTTCCCAATTGCTGAGACGCTGACTCTTGGAGATACGCCCGCTGAAGAGAATGCCGTAGATTTTCTGCAGGCTCGAATCGCTTATGCGGAATGTTTTGACCACAGCCTGCAGATCTACGAAATTCTGCGGCTCGAAGGCCGCTATGCGGTGCAGCACATGGAAATCGTCGCGCAGCGACAGCCCTACCTTCACCACATCATCGGCCTCCATGAACTCGCGCATCTCCTGGAAGAAGCCGAGCTTGTTGAGGCGGAACAGGAAGCTGTGGTCGAGGGTCGAGATCTGGATCAGCGACACGGTGTTGGTCTGTCCCTTGCGGAAATTTGGCTTGGTCTCGGTGTCGAAGCCTACGGTGCCGCATTTGCGCAGATAGCGCAGGGCCGCGCGGGCGTCACCTACGTTGTCAAGCACAGTGATCTTTCCTGGAAACTCGACTGTCGGCAGCACCGACAGCTCTTCCTTTGATATGGATATGCTGTATTGGTTGATGTCCATGATGTGGATTAGGGTCTTTTATCGCCGCAAAGTTACGAATTATTTGTGTAATTTCCTCAGTCCTGAAGGCTGGGGACGGTGGCGAAGCGGGCTGCGGGGAAGTGGCGGCTTACGTAGCGGCGCAGAAAGCCCTGGGTGTCTTCGGCTATGACGCGGTCGGTGTCGAAATGCTCGTTGTAGATGAGCGCGGCAAGTTCTATGCCGCGCGCCTTGATGGCCTCAAGCGAGAGCACTGTGTGGTTGATCGACCCAAGCACTCCGTTGGCCACAAGTATGAGCGGCAGTCTGCGCGAGCTTACGTAGTCGATGGTGAAGAAGTCGTCGGTCACCGGGACCATCAGTCCTCCGGCACCCTCGATGAGCACAATGTCATAACGCTCTTTGAGTTTGCGGGTGGCCTCGTCGATCACCGCGAGGTCGATCTCACGCCCGTCAAGACGCGCGGCCAGCTGGGCCGAGGCGGGATAGGAGAAGATAACCGGAGCTGTGGTGTGGTCGAGGTCCTCCGGCAGCATTTCCACTCCCATAATCTTGCGGTGCAGGTCGATGTCTTCCGAAAATCCGGTGTTGCCGGTCTGGATGAATTTCTGGGTGATCACGCTCTTGCCTTCCTTCATAATGAGTGAAGCAAGATAACCGGTGACGTAGCTCTTGCCGGCGTCGGTGTCTATGCCTGAAATGAAATATGCCTGGCTCATAGGTCGGTTTTGAGTTCAGTTTTTTAGAGAGTGTTTAATAACACCCTCTTGAGTGATATATAGATCGGGTTATAGGTCAGCGAGGCGCTTCCGTCGGCCTCGGCGGGATAAAGGCGGAGCACTTCGCGCGCCCGCGCGCCGCCGTTGTCGCTGCTCAGGGCATTGACGCCTGTGAGTTTGACGTGGCGCAGGGCTTCGAGGGGCGAGCCAAAGCGCAGGGTGCGCTCCTCTTCCTCGAAACACAGGGTGTGCAGCGAGGGGGGTATCATGCGCCGGAGGGCTGCGGCAGGCGGATAGTGGGTGGCCTGCGGGAGAATGTCGCGTATCTGGCGCATGGTAGCCGGGCCGAAGGTGGAGATGAAGGCCAGGCCTCCCGGGCGCAGCACTCTTGCGGTCTGGCGCAGGAATTCAGGCAGCGAGTTGAACCACTGGACCGTGGAGGCCGAGAAGATCATGTCGACCGAGGCGTCAGGCAGCTGTCTGATCTGAGTCTCGGCATCGCATTCAAGGGCTTTTATGCGGCCGCAGCCGGCTGCGCGGCTGAAAGCGTGGGGTATGTGGAGGTCCCAGCCCGTGATTTCGGCATCAGGAAAGGCCTCGGCAAGCATGCGGGTGGTCAGCCCGGTGCCGCAGCCTATCTCAAGGATTGTGCGGCAATGCTCGCCACCAGCCGCTATGGCCTTCGAGCAGAGTTTTTCGGCAATCTGGCGCTGGACCACGGCATTGTCATCATAGGTCTCTCCGGCGCGGCCGAATTTTTCAGCCACAAGGCCTTTTTCGGTTATGAATTCATTGATTATAGCCTGAAAATCGGGCAGATGCGGGCCATCAGCTACTGTCAGAGTCTCGACAGCCTCGCCGCCTTGCCATGCGCGCAACTGGTTTTCTGGCGGAATGATGCGGTCGGCTGTGCCTACTATTGCGGTGTCCCAGATGGCTCCGCAGGCATCGCCCGCGCTCTCCACAGCTTCAAGTTCGGCCCGCAGGCCGTCGATGTCGCGCGCGGGGAGGGTCAGGGAGAATCTGCGGTAGCTCTCCGCAGAACCACACATGCGCAGGTTGAATTTCGAGAGGGTCTTTTCG
This sequence comes from Duncaniella muris, assembly GCF_003024805.1. Classification (GTDB taxonomy): domain Bacteria; phylum Bacteroidota; class Bacteroidia; order Bacteroidales; family Muribaculaceae; genus Duncaniella; species Duncaniella muris. The sequence continues at coordinate 144,792 of NZ_PUEC01000002.1, read as the reverse complement.
CTCAGTCCGGCGAGAGTGCCGCGAAAAATGGCTTCGGGTATGCCGAGAGAGTCACTGACCGGGTGCATGGTGCCGTTGACGGCTATGCGGGCGCTGACCGGAAGCTCAGGATGGGCGGCCAGAAAGCGGGTGGCGGCCGGAACGCCGAACGACCAGCCTATTACGGCTATCTCGCGATACTGTTCAAGCTCCTCCACAAGGGAGGGAGGAAATGCGGGCTCCCGGTAGTCCCACACGGCAATGATCCTATAGCCTTCCTGCTTCAGCGAGGCAAAAGGCTTTTCGTCCATACCCCATCCGGCAAAGATGAGTATGGCGCGCTCAGGCGCAGTCGGGTCAGTCGGCGGAAATACGTGAAATTTCATTGGCTAAGCGGTCTATGTCAGCGGTGGTCATGGCCGCGCTCAGGCTGATACGCAGGCGTTCGGTGCCGGGAGGTACGGTCGGGGTGCGTATCGGGAGCACTTTCAGCCCGGCGTCGAGCAGCCTGCGTGAAAAGCTGACGGCCTTTTCGGCAGAGCCGAGGACCAGTGGCTGGATGTGGCTTGGAGTTATGGTGAAGTCAGGAGAGAGCGGCTGCAGACTCTCGCGCAGGCGGTGGCCGAGTTGGCGCAGGTGATCGCGCTCGCTGTCCATGAGCAGTATTTTTTCAAGCAGGAAGCGGGTCCACTCTGCCGTAATGGGGGGCAGGGCGGTGGAGAAGATCAGGCTGCGCGAACGGTTGACGAGATAGTCGCGGACCACCGGCGAGACGGCGCAGAAGGCTCCCATCGAGGCGAATGCCTTGCCGAAAGTGCCGACAATGACATCGACATCGGCGTAGCATTCCGAGGCGCGGCAGAGTCCGAGTCCGCCGGGGCCTTCGGCTCCTACTGCATGGGCCTCGTCGATATAGAGCATGGCACCGGGAGTGCGCCGGCGTAGGGCTGCGAGACCGCTGATATCGGCCCGGTCGCCGTCCATGCTGTAGACGCTTTCGGCCACAATGAGCACCGATTCATATTTTCCGGCCGCCTTGGCCAGTATGCGTTCGAGATGGCCGAGATCGTTGTGGCGGAAGCGCTCGAAGGGCGCTTTTGACAGCACTATGCCGTCAATGATGCTCGCATGTACCAGCTTGTCGGCCACGATGAGGGTCCGGCTGTCGGCCAGGGCCGCTATCATCCCCGTGTTGGCATGGTAGCCGCTGTTCATCAGCAGACAGGGGCGGCAGTAAAGCTCGCCGAGACGACGTTCGAGAGCATCATATTCCCGCTGGCGGGCGCTCAGCAGGCGCGAGGCCGATGAGGTCATGGGGATGCGTCTCCGCTGCGGATCGGCAAAGAATTCCTCCTGCACCTCCGGGCGCGCGGCCAGTCCGAGATAGTCGTTTGACGAGAAATCGGTCACGGCTTCCGCGACACATTCCTCAGGAATGGTCCGCAGATTTCCGCCCAGGCGCAGCGAGTCGAGTATGTCAGCGTATTTTTTCACTTTATGCACTCGATCATCTGCTCTATCAGGCGCCGCAGGTCGGAGTCTGATATAATATAAGGTGGCATTATGTAGACATTGCGGCCGAAGGGTCTCACCCAGATGCCGCGCTCCACGCAGCGCTTCTGGAATTCGCCCACGTTGACCGGCTCTTCCATCTCGATCACGCCGATTGCGCCGAGCACTCTGACATCTCTGACACCTGGCACTCTGACGGCGGCTATCAGATGTCGCCGCATGAGGGTTTCTATATGGTTGATGCGAGCTTCCATGTTCTGGCTGCGCAGCAGTTTCAGCGAGGCCACGGCCACAGCGCAGGCCAGAGGGTTGGCCATGAATGTCGGGCCGTGCATCATCACACCGGCCTCGCCTCGCGAGATGGTGTCGGCCACTTCGCGCGATGTCATCACGGCGCTCATGGTCATATAGCCGGCGGTCAGGCCTTTGCCTATACACATGATGTCGGGCTCCACTCCGGCGTGTTCCCAGGCGAAACATTTGCCCGTGCGCCAGAATCCGGTGGCGATCTCGTCGAATATCAGATAGATGCCGGCTTCGTCACAGAGACGGCGCGCCTCGCGGAGATATTGCGGATGGTAGAAGCGCATCCCTCCGGCGCCCTGCACCACGGGTTCGAGTATCAAGGCTGCGAGTTCGTCCCTGTGGCTGCGGATAATCTCGGCCAGCGGCTCAATGTCGGCAGAATCCCAGATGCCGTCAAAAGTCACCTGCGGAGCGGGGGCGAAGAAGCGGATGGGAAGCGCCGGGCCGAAGACTCCGTGCATACCGGTGACGGGGTCGCAGACGCTCATAGCGTTCCAGGTGTCGCCGTGATAGCCGCTTCGGATGGTGACGAAATTGGTCTTCCGATGGTCGCCCGAACGCGATACCGATGCCTGCACCGCCATTTTCATGGCCACTTCGATGGCCACCGAGCCGGAATCGGCATAGAAGATGTTGTTCATCGACGGCGGAGCCATCCCCAGCAGGAGCTTGCCGAGCTCTATTGCCGGCTCATGGGTGAGGCCTCCAAACATCACATGGCTCATCTTCGATATCTGACGCTCTACTGCGGCATTGATCACCGGGTGGTTGTAGCCGTGGATGGTACACCACCATGACGACATGCCGTCAATCAGCTCGCGGCCGTCGGCAAGGCGCAGGCGCACTCCGGAGGCCGAGTCGACCTTATAGGTCGGCAGCGGATCGATGGTCGATGTGTAGGGATGCCATAGATGTTCGCGGTCGAAGCTGTCATGAAGCGAGTCTTCGCCACCACATATATTATATATAGTGTCAGCCGGGCTGACTTCTGTGTCTGATTGCATGGTTTGACTGGATGGTTTTGTTATTGCAAAATTAGCAAATATTCATTGAAATATTGCAAAAACAACTCCAACATCGTATATTTGCAACATACACCAAATTCATTCATCGCATTACCAATGAGAAACAAGATTTTATCGGCTGCAATCGGTCTCGGCACTGCCTTAGGCCTTCATGCAGCAGACAAAGTGACCTTTGCCTATGAAGGCTTAAACTACAATATTCTCTCTGAAGCCGACAAAACCTGTGAAGTAGGCCGACACGACAAAAATGCCCAGCTCAGTTCGGTAGTGATACCAGAAACCGTGGAATACAACGGCACTGCATACACCGTCACAGCTCTTGGCGACAGCGCATTCTACGGCAATGGCTATCTGACCGCGCTAAAAATTCCTGAGACCGTCACTGTCATCAAAAGCTGTGCCATTTCGCAGACACTCAGACTTTTCGAACTCAGGCTTCCCAACAGCGTCACAGAAGTGGAGCCACGTGGAGTATATGGCAACCGGAGTCTCTATGCTCTGTGGATCAGCACGGGAATGCGTGAGATAAACCGCGAGGCATTCAACGCCAACCCAGCACTTACCGCAATAGTGATTCCAGAAGGCATTGAGATTATTCACGATGAAGCTTTCAACTATTGCTCAAGGGCCACAACTCTCATTATCAGCTCCACAGTCACCACGATCAGCAAAATGGCTTTTGCCGGTTGCTCCAGTCTCACTAATGTGAAGATACCCGGAAATGTTCAGGAAATAGGGAATGAGGCTTTCAGCTACTGCGCAAAATTGGCCACCGTAACAATTGAAGAAGCCTCTCAGCCACTGAAATTAGGCTCTGACGTTTTTGGACATGGCATATATACCTCCAATCCGAACAATGACGCATGGTGCCGCCTTAAAACTCTGAATCTCAACCGCTCATGGACCTGCACTGCGACTGATGTCAATGGCCTGCCGTTTTCAAAACGTTCCACTCTCCAGACCATCAATATCGGCGAGGCCGTATCGTCAATTCCTGATAATTCGTTTGCCGGCTGCGACAACGTGACGGCCATCAATATCAACCGCGACACCGCACCCTACGCAAACTCGTCGGTTTTCTCGACCCAAGTTTTTGCCGGAGCAACTCTCACGGTGCCAGAAAGCGCTCTTGAAGCCTATAAGGCCAACAGCCTGTGGGGACGCTTCGCCAAGATCGAGGGCACGGCCGAGTCAGGCATAGCCGATATAGAGGCCGATGCGGCAGGTATTACCGAATACTTCGATCTCTGCGGACGCCGCATAGACGGCACTCCCTCGGCCGGCATCTACATTTTCCGCCGTGCCGACGGTTCGACAGGCAAAGTGCTCATCCGATAAACAATGAGTATATCTGATAACCGGGAGGCTTGCAAATACGAGCCTCCCGGTTATGCCTATCGCCCCAATTACCAACTGTTTATAACCAAAATCAGATCAGACAATTTAAAAATATTATCGAAAAATTTTTAATTTTTATAAATTTTATCATATCTTTGTGACGAAATACTATATCTCACACACGAAATATACACATTTCAACCTAAACAACTCGTTTTCAACCCTTAGAAACAAACACTTTTTTATTACTAACCTTTAATAATTCACATTATGAAAAAGTTCTTAGTTATGGCCGTTATGGCTATTATGGCTCTCGGCGTATCCGCTCAGGTTTATGTAGGTGGTTCACTCGGCTACACTCATGCAAAGACTGACCTTGGCAGTGGCGATCAGTTTACTATCGCTCCCGAAATCGGCTATAACCTCAATGACAGCTGGGCTATCGGCGCAGGTCTTAACTATACTTGGGTTAAGGATGCTTACAACCAGTTCGAAATCAACCCCTATGCCCGTTACACCTACTTCCGCACTGATCTCGTTAGCCTCTTCGTTGACGGCGGTGTTGACCTCGGTTTCTCTAAGCCTGATGAAGGTGACACTTCTGTAGTATGGGGCATCGGTCTCAAGCCCGGCATCTCTCTCAACCTCAACGAGAAGTTCAGCCTCGTAGCTCACATGGGCTTCCTCGGCTATCAGGATCTTAAAGAACGTGGCAAAGTTTACGGTATCGACCTTCACAACAACCTTTCTTTCGGTTTCTACTACAACTTCTAAATCCCGCAACGGTTTAGCCTCCTGAGAGGCTTTGCTACGGAATAAAAAACGCGCGCGGCGTCTGCCCTTCATCCGGGCCGACGCCGCGTTTGTTTCCCCCCGCCATGCCACACGGTCGCGGAGGGCGGGTGCAACATGCCGGATCCACACGGTTGCAGAGGGCGGGTGTCCGGCAGGACATTGATTTACCATCACGATACGGACGTAAGACGCGAACTCCCGGTTAAGCCTCATTTCGACGCCCGCCTTACGGATCCGTAAATCCGTGTCCTCACGGACACGATACGACGGGGGAATCATAAACCCGTGACACCTGCGCGCAAGGCGCTGCGGTGTCACGGGCTATGAGTAAATCGATGTCCTAACGGACATCACCATCCGGTACCACACGCCCACAGGGACGGTGGAAACATCGGAACCGCATCCGCATGGTCGCAGAGGGCGGGTGCAACATGCCGGATCCACACGGACGCAGAGGGCGGGTACAACATGCCGGATCCACACGGACGCGGGGGGCGGGTGCAACATGCCGGATCCGCACGGACGCGGAGGGCGGGTGCAACATGCCGGATCCACACGGTCGCAGAGGGCGGGTGCAACATGCCGGATCCACACGGTCGCAGAGGGCGGGTGCAACATGCCGGATCCACACGGACGCGGAGGGCGGGTGCAACATGCCGGATCCACACGGACGCGGAGGGCGGGTGTCCGGCAGGACACCGATTTAATAGTAGCCCCCGACACCGCAGCGCAAAGCGCGCAGGTGTCGGGGGGGTAGATAGTATCCTTTTTGATAATGTCCGACAGGACATTGATTTACCATCACGCCAAAGCCATATCAGCCCGGCTGCGGGGGATGGAGGAATATAAACGCGGACGTATCCGAATGGTCGTGGGGATTAACGGATCTGGATTTTGGTCACGTTGCCGCCCTGACGGCGGATGTAGATGCCGGGAGTAAGATTGTCGGCATTTACCGGCATACCCTGGATGTTGAAATACTCAACCGGGGCATTGCCGTCGGCTTCGATATCGGTTATGCCGCTGGTGTCGCCGATGGTGAAGTAGACATTCCCAGCTGTGACATACTCTTCTTTGCCTGCATTGTTGACCACAGCCACCACATAGTAGCGCTGTCCGGCAACGGCTTTGGGAAGAGAGAGCGAGACGGTCTCGGTGGCAGTCCGGCCTGCGCTTACATAAACCGGCACAGTCTTTTTTGCTACTACCGTACCCAGGAAACCTGACTGGAATACACGCAGTTCGAAATCACGGTAGACAACTCCGGTAAGACCTTCAACTGAAACAGAGACCTTGATGTCATTGGGATCGACCGCTTCGGCATTGGCTACAGAAACCGTAATCGGACTCTTGTAGGTGGGCTTCGGAACTCTTGAATTGACTGTCACGGGGCAGGTGCCCAGCATGGTGTAGGCTCCGTTTTCAACCATTGCGATGGCAAATGTCCATTCACCGGGATCAACCGATAGCCCCTTGTCATAGAACCAGTCTGTCACAAATTCAAAGGGAGTGCCTTCAGGCGAGAAGTCAAGAGTGATGTTGCTGTTCGAATAGGCGCGTACCGACTTGTCGGGGTTGAGGAGCACGGCCTTGACAGCTGTGCTTGTCTCGGCTCTGCCGGTGAAGCGGGCCACACCTGAGATTTTGACGCTGCTGTCGATATAGAAATCGCCGTGGGTGTCAATGTTCTCCACAATCAGATCGCCGGCCTTGGGAATTGAAGATTCCACAATCTGTCCGCTTTTGACGGTGATAAGCACATAGCCGGCCACAGTGGGAGGACACTGGAAGTTGTATTCCTCGCCATCGATACGCACAGCCGGATAGACACGATAAGTACCGTCGGGAAGGCCTGAGATCTTGGCCATCATCGAACGGGCAGTCACGGTATTTCCGGTAACAATGTCAATGCCCCAGTTCCTGCACACAGGCGAAACTACGGTGCTGGTGGATATCTTTTTGCTTCCGTCCTCGCTGAATATCTGATAGATGAACTCACCGCTGACAGTATAGGGTGAGCGGTTTACGAAGGTGCCGTGTATGTTGAAATATGTGTTTCCGGCATAGGCGTTCGTAAGATCATCAATGCAGAAAGTGTAGCGGCGGGGAGAGTCAGCGCCGGTGGAAGGCTTTATGCCGAAGAGCGCACCCTGGTTGCTGGTGTAGTCACCTGTACCGCCACCTGTACCGAGGCTGCTCGGCTTGAGCATAGACAGGCTGAAATAGCCGTCGCCGAGGCCGGCCCAGCCCCAGTTGAAGTGGAAATAACCGTCTTTGTCATAGCCGTCGCAGACAAAACAGTGAGCTCCGCCCCAGTAGACCATCGGGCCGCAGTTTTTGAGGTTGTCATAGACCATCTGCTCCCACTCGTCGGTGGTGTGGAAGCTGCGGAACTCGTTGTGTATGTCAAGGTCATATCTGAAATATGACACAAGGGCATTGCCAACCTGCTCTTGGTAGGCGGCCGAGGCATCGGAGGCATATCTCATGCGGAGCGAGTAGCCGCAGGCCTGCATCAGCTTGGCTACGGCGTCGGCCTGGGTTTCGGTGTACTGACCATATGTATATGTGTCGGTCATGCCGGCCCAGTCGAATTCATAGTTGCTGAAGTCCTCGGTGAGGGTTTCGTTGTTCCATTTGTAGCTGAGATTTGCATTTTCAGCCACCTTGTCAGGCCAGTTGTGATATTTCATCACCTGGGCCATAGCGGTAGCAACGCAACCGGTGTAGGTTGGGCGTCCTGATGACTTGGGGCAGAATGTATTGTAAGGCGCTCCCTGGTCCCAGCGGGTGGCTACAAGAGGAGCTATCGGCTCACGGGGATCGCCTGCGCGGCTGACAGAGCGGCTGTAAGGCTCGGCTCCGAAGTCAGAAGCCATACGGATTCCGTCGGCGCAGAGGTCGAGCCAACCTTTGAAATTATCGGGAAGATCAGCGGGATCAATCGAACCGCTGTCACTGTAGCCCACGAGCGGAATGGCCACATCATCAGCCGATACAATCATCCAGCCCCCTTCAGGACGGTTGAACACATAGAGAGCCGGAGCATCGGCCTGACCCACTGTCATCACCGGAGCCACAGAGGCTGATGCCGTTGAGCGTGATACCGATTGACCGGTGACACGCCCCAGCGCTTCGGCAGGGCTGAGACTGCGCGCTGTGGCTGTAGGGCCGCCGAGCATGACGGCCAGAGACAAAAGCAATAGAGGTTTACGCATAAGGTTGTAAAGAATAGAGAATTGTCATTTTACAAGAATTTTGGTCACTTCCGGGCCCTGACGGCGGATGTAGATGCCTGGAGCAAGGTTTTCACCGCTGACCGGCATGCCCTGAAGGTTGAAATACTCGGCAGGGACTTCGGTATCGGCCCCGATTCCGTCAATGCCGCTGGTGTCGCCAAGTATGAAATAAGCGGAGGCCGTTTTGCCGACAGTAGAAGTGCCTGACTGGCGTTCGGCTCTCACAATATGCTGCTGACCGGGGAGAACCATATAGCTTGGCAGCGAAACAGTGTAGCTGATGACCGCGGTCTGGCCTCCGGTGACGAACACCGGCACCCGTCTGTCGGTGTTGAGCGGAGTGATGCTGCGACTGATTTTCACCGTCATGTATTCGTCGATCAGGCCGGAGATACCTTTGACCGTGATATTGAACTTGAGATTCTGCGGATCTACGGCTGACACAACCTCGACGGCAGTGATCTGATATTCCCCTTCAGGGATCTCGTCGGTGATGGTCACAGGGCAGGTGGCTATCGTCTCGAAACCGAGCTGCAGAGCCAGAGTGTATTCGCCCGGAGCGATGTTGAAGCCCGCGCTGACGAAGTCGAAGTCACAGCCCTCGTCAGAAAATTTAATGTTCAGTTCGGTGCTGTAGGCAATGATCTCGCCTGATGGGGAGAGAAGGCGCACACCTATGTAGCGTTCGGTATCGCCTACGCCGCCAACGAATTTCGCGGTTCCGGTGACTCTGAAACGTTTGCCATTATAGATGAGATTGTTGACGTTGGCACAAAGATTTTCAACTTCCAGAGAAGCCGTCTGGTGAAGTTCGGCCTTGTTGACGCCTCCCTCGCGGGTGTAGATCACATAATCAGGATAGCCGGGAGCCGAAGCGAAGACATGTTCCTCACCATCAAACTCAACGGCGGGGTAGATGTGATATGTCCCGTCTTCCAACGACTCAGGGATGTTACATTCGATCATCGACTCATAGTAGGGAGGATAGAATTCCGTACCTGCCGAGGGGATCGAAGCCGTGCATGATGTCAGATATTTTTCCTCACCGTTTACTTCAGCGAAGATACGGAATTTGAAAGTGGCGTTAACCATGTAGGGCGAAAGGTTGCTGAATGTGCCGAACATTGACAGCAGCGAGCCGGAGACAAAGGTCTCGGTGATGCCCTGAGACGCATAGAAGGTGTAGCGGCGCTTGGCCGGCGAGTCATTGCCGGCGGGCTTTACACCGAGGAGAACACCCTGGCCGTTGTTGAAGCCGCCTGTGCCGCCGCCGACCCCTGTCGATCCGGGGTTAAGCGCGTCAAGAAGATAATAGCCATCGCTCAGACCGCCCCAGCCCCAGTTGAAGTGGTAGAATCCGTCGCCACGGTAGCCGTCGCAGACAAAGCAGTGTCCGACACTGCCGGAACCCCACCAGAGCACCGGACCACAGGTTTTCAGGTTTTCATAGATCATATTGTCCCAGGCGGCAGAAGAGTACATCTCGCGCGGTTCATTGTGGAGTCCGGCGTCATATTTGAAATAGTTCACCAGCGCACCGCCCACTTTCGCGCCGAAAGAGCCTGAGGCGGAGGTGCCGTAGTTCATGCTGACGGAATAGCCGCAGGCCTGCATCAGCTTGGCCACAGCGTTGGCCTGTTCTTTGGTGTGGCTGTCGCGGTAATCGTCAATCATGAGATCCCACTGGAACTCGTAGTTGCTGAAATCTTCGCTCAGAGTGACAACGGACGTGCCGTTGTGCCACTGATAGGAGATCATGGCATCTTCCGCCCCCTTGTCAGGCCAGTTGTGATATTTCATGACCTCGGCCATAGCGGTGGCCACACAGCCGGTGACAGTTCTCGCCGATCCAATCATAGGGCAGAGGTCATTGTAGGGTCCTTCCTGGTTCCACATTGTTGTCATCAGCGGACCGATCGGCTCATGATCAGGAATGGCGGCACGCGAATAAGGCGCATGGCCTTCGGCTGAGGCACGGAGAATCTGCTCCTTGTTGAGTTCAAGCCAGAAACGCAGGTTTTCGGGGAGGTTGTCAGGATCGAGGCGGCCGTTGTCGCTGTAGCCTATCACGGGTGCTGCGACATCGTCGGCCGAGAGGATCATATAGCCCTTGCCGGAACGGTTGAACACGTAGATGGCCGGGGCCTCGTCTGATCCGAGAGTCATGATCAGTTCCGGCGATCCGCCGGAGCGTGAGACCGGCATCACGGCCTCAGCCGTAGCCCTGTCAAGAGCTTCCGAGGGGCTCAGGCTGCGGGCCGAGGCTACGGGGGCGGCCATGACGGCGGCCAGCGATATGAATAAGAATGATTTTCTCATCGGTTTATTTTTGGGGGATTGTTTTTTTCAGTCGGTTTATTTCACTATCACTTTCGAGACTTTCGAACCCTGACGGCGGATGTAGATGCCGGGGACAAGATCTGCCGCATCGACGCGCTGGCCGCGGAGGTTGAAATACTCCACCTTGCCGTTGACATCGGCGCCGATGTCTGAGATGCCGCTGGTGTCACCGATGGTGATGGGAAGGTCAGGGAAATCGTAGACCGGCTTCATGCCGCCGGGGAAAGAATATCTTTCATAATAGACATTGGCCGTATAAGCTTCGCCCGCCACGGCATCGGGGATCGAGAGGGTGGCATTGAGAGTGACGGTATTCCCGGCAGACACATAAAGATCTCTCATTAAGGTTGCCACAGTCTCACCTGAGGCGTTCTTGATTTCGAAATACAGCTTATCCTGTGCAATACCGGCCAGGCCGGTCACTGTGGCTGTCATGCTGACAGCAGCCGGATCGACAGCCGAGGGATTGTCTACTTTAAAGCCATTGATCTTATAGTCACCATAAACATACGGGCTCACAGTGGTCTTGCAGGATGCCATGATGTTGTATTCATAGGTTATGTCATTCATATGGACCAGAGCGAATGTGTAGTCGCCGGGCTTGACAGTTGGTCTGAACCATGAGCTGATGAATTCAAAGGGTTTACCCTCAGGGGTGAAGGTTATGTTGGCACCTTCGGCGGTCACAAGCACTTTACCCTCATCGTCGAGAAGCGCGGCAAGAAGATAGAGGCTTGTCTCGGCCTCGCCCGTGAAGCGGGCTGTGCCCGACACCTTGAACTGGCTGTCGACAAAGAGGTCGCCGTTGGTGCTGAGGTTTTCGATTACCTTCTCGCCTACGGAGGGCACTGTGGCTGTGTTCTTATACTGGTTTGTTCCGGTTTTGGTGCGGGTGTAGATAATGTAGTCAGCCTCTGATACCGGTGTGCGGAACACGTAGTCCTTGCCGTCGACACGAATGCCGGGATATATACGGTAGGTGCCCTCGCCGAGCACCGAGTTTGAGATCGACCCCATCAGTTTGAAACAACTTAGCTCCGTACCGAAGTCAGAGAATGACGACGGTGTGGTGAGATCATCGACAGTGGTCACAAGCTTCGAGCCGTCTTCGCTGTAGATCATATAGATGGCCTTCCCGTTGACATTGTAGGGCGAGCGGTTCTTGAATTCGCCCTGAATGGTCAGGAAAGTGCCCAGGACCGTAAGATCCGAAAAGCTGGAGCAAGTGAACGTATAGACCGGTTCAGGCCTGAGTCCGTCAGAAGGCTTGGCACCGAAAAGGGCTCCCTGGGCGTTGTTATAGCCGCCGGTGCCACCGCCGGTACCCACAAACGACGGGTTCAGGGCGTCAAGCAGGAAGTAGCCGTCGCTGTTGCCTGACCACCCCCAGTTGAAGTGGAAATAACCATCGGGACGATAGCCGTCGCAGACAAAACAATGGCCCACGCTGCCTGAACCCCAGTAGACCATCGGGCCGCAGTCGCGCAGGTTCTCATAGACCATCTGCTCCCAGCGGGCAGAGGTGTAGAGCTCGCGGGGCTCGTTGTGGAGGCCGCCGTCATAGTCGAAATATGTCACAAGCGCCCGGCCCACAACTTCATTGAACGCGGCGGATGCCACAGGACTGTAGCCCATTTCGACCGAATATCCGCAGGCCTTCATCAGATTGGCCACGGCATCTGACTGAGCTGAATTGTAGGCTGTGAAATAGCTGTCAAGCATATTGTTCCAGTCAAAGCTGAAGTTGCTGAAATCGGCGCTCAGAGTCGGGGTGTCGGCAGGGCCTCCGCGCCATTTGTATGAGAAGTTGGCGTTCGCACCTGCCTGAGCCGGCCAGTTGAAGAACTTCATGACCTGAGCCATCGCAGTGGCTACACAGCCGGTGTAGGTGGCACGGCCTGATACCTTTGGACAGAGCTTGTTGTAAGGCGCCCCCTGGTCCCAGGTGGTCTTTACCATCGGGGCAATCTCTTCGCGGTCAGGAGTCTCGGATGCAAGATATGGCCCGGCACCGTCAGCCGATGCCGCAAGAATCTGCCGGCTGCAGTCGTCAAGCCATCCTTTCATGTTTTCCGGCAGATTGGCAGGATCAATGGCTCCGCTGTCACTGTAGCCTATGACCGGGGCGGCGACATCGTCAGCCGCAACAATCATCCATCCGCCTTCCGGACGGTTGAACACGTATAATGACGGAGCGTCCGCTGTCCCTACGGTCATGACCGGGGTCTGGGCCGAAGCTCTTGACGAGCGCAATGCGGGCTGGTTGGTCACTCGTCCCAATGCTTCTGCAGGACTAAGGCTACGGGCTGTCGCCGACATGCCGGACATGAGGGCCAATGACAGGAACAATACTGTTTTACGCATAAAAATGTGAAGAATTTAGCAGGGTGTGATTAGTTTATCTGATTGAACTGAGCTTAGGAGTGTCAGCAGACAAGGATTTTCTTATTCTCATACTTTTCATACATCCTATACACCTTAATATATAATGTATGTCAGTTACTTTCTTTTCTTTTTTCATGGTCCCCAATGCCTCAATACCCGTCCTGATACCTGAAAGATCCGGCCGTCAGCTTCCGCGGTCTCTCTGCGGCAGACTGAAAACCAGACGGCAGTCCGGCAATCCGGCCGCTATGAGGCTGTCGCATCTGGCGGCCGCATCCGGAGTGCCGGCAGGAAATGGCATCTGATAGATTTCCGTTACCCGCGCACCCGGAATAATGGCTCCCATTATTTCAGCAGGCAACGGAGCAGACTCCATCGCGGCATATTCCCGATAGGTCCAGCGGGTGAAAGCCGTATTGCCGGAAACACCGCGCCGGTCAAGCAGAAAGCCGTCTGAAAGTCTGACCGGAGCAGCATCAACAAGGTCTGATGGGGCGGGATATGACACAAGCCCGCGGTGCCGGCTGTCAAGAGTGACAGGCACACGGTCGGCATAGTCTCCGTCAGTCTTATAGATCCGAGCCATCGCAACAGCGTTGACCGTGGGTGCGGGCAGCGGTTTCGCCCCTATGACCACAGGCTGTGACTGAGGCGCTGAAACCGCTGCCTGCTCCTTGTGAGAGGAACAAGCTGCCAGGGAGATGGAGAGTATTGGCAGGAGCAGTTGTTTCATACGCGAAAAAGTCACCCTCCAAAGTTACGTAATATACTCTTATCAACCAACTCCCTGCGACTGTTTTAATATACATATTTTTGAAAATCTTCTTACTTTTTCACGATTTTGGCCGAAATGGGGCCTGAATCGGTCTCATTCCGGCTTATGTACATGCCTGGATTAAGAAACACCCTCCAAATTTTAAAGGATGCCCTGGCTGAGAATTTCAATCTCGCCGGGCATCCTTCTGAAGGTGCTATATATCTGTCACTATTGTGTATGGGAGAGAGCATTGCCGGGACCTGCACGACGCCGCCTGCATCTCTCCGGATTCTATTTCTTTATGACCTTGACAGTGCGGACGCCGTCAGCTGTCAGCACTCTTGCTATGTAAAGGCCTGAGGGGAGAGCCGAGAGGTCGACGCGGGCTGTCTGACCGTCAATCTCTGACGGCGCGCCGGTAAGTTTGCCTGACAGCGAGTAGAGGTCCACGCGGCTGATTTCAGCCGAAGCAGAAATCACGGTGTGATCTACTGCCGGATTGGGCGAGAGGGTAACTGCATTCGCGCCATCGGCTATGACATCAGCAATTCCGCTGCGTTCGCCGATTGTAAATGACAGATATTTACCAGACGAAATAAAGCTGTTGCCGTTATAGAGACCCACGTCCACGAGCTCTCCGGCGCTGAAGCCCGTCAGACTTCCGTTGATGACAAATGACTGTGTCTCGCCGGCGTTCATCACAAGCAGAGGAGAATAGAGCTGAGCCGAGGCATACTGGTCATTCTCGCCGAAGAAAACCGCGCGAATCTGTCCGGCCAGATAGCCTGACTGGCATTTCAGAGTCACGTTTATGACAACGTTGTCAGGATCAACCGCAGAGGCATTTTCCACGTTCCAGCCGACAACCTGCAGCGATGGCGCTCCGGGATTGCTGCCTACCGTGACGCTGAGCTGGTCGGAAATCACCTTGTAGCCCGAACCGACCTTATAGCCCATTGCGAATTTATAGGCTCCGGGGGTTACTGAGATTTCATCGCCGTTGTCATTGACAAACCATTCGCTGAAATAGTCAAACGGCTCACCGGCTACGGAGAATAGCTGGTTGAGTTCGCAACCGTGGCCCAGAACTGTTCCGTTATCTCTGAGCAGAAGTCCATAGACAGGCATTGTCGCTTCCATGTCTACTGAAAATTTTGCCAGTCCGGTAGCCCGGAAGCCACAGCCGGAATACATCTGCCGGGAGGTTGTCAGCCCTATAACCGAGTAGTTGCCCAATGAGGGTGTGGACACCGAATAATTCGAACCGCTGCGCGACAGCAGCACATAATCAGGCTGGGAGATGGAACACTGATAAGGATAAACGGCCGATCCGATTTTGAACACCGGATAGATACGATAGGTTCCGTCGCTTATCCCAAGATATGAAAGCGGAATGGAAACAGACGGATAATATGAACCGGGAGAATAATCCGACACAGTATAACGGTCTACAATCTTTATATCCTTGCCGTTCTGATCGGTAATTCTTAAAGACACATAACCTGAAACCTCATCAATCGAGAAGTTGGCAAAATCTCCGTAGAGCACAAAATTAGACCCGCTGATTTCAGCTGAGATATTTCCGAGAGCTACGAATTTGATATCATGGAGAGATGAGGTCGAAGTGGCGGGACGGATGCCTATGAGAATTTCCTGACCGCTGTTGTAGCCTGAAGTGCTGCCTCCGGCTCCCTGCTGGTCTGGGTCAAGCGCATTGAGAAGGAAATAGCCGTCGCTCATGCCTGACCAGCCCCAGTTGATATGGAAATAGCCGTTGCCCTGATAGCCGTCACAGACAAAGCAGTGGCCGCTCTCTCTGTTGCTGCCTGAATAGAGCACCGGGCCGTCGGTCTGCAGGCTGTTGTAGATCATAGTCTCCCAGTCGGCAAGAGTATAGCAATGACGAAGTTCGTTGCGAAGACGGCCGTCATATTTGAAATAATTGGCAAGCGCGCCTCCGACTGCCGCACTTGAAGCGCCTGAGGCGGAGGGACCATAGTCCATCTTAACAGAATAGCCGCAGGCCTGCATGAGCTTGGCCACTGCTTCCTGCTGAGTTCTCGTTGAAGAAACGGCGGAATAGTCAGGGAGCATGTTGGACCAGTCAAAAGCATAGTTGCCGAAACTTGCCGTCAGCGTTTTGCTTTCCCACGTGTAAGAAAAATTCGCATTTGATGCCGCCTTGTCAGGCCAGTTGTGATATTTCATCACCTGGGCCATAGCCGTGGCCACGCAACCGGTGTAGGTCGGATATTCCTCACCTCTGTACTCGTAGATGGGGCAATAATTATTGTAAGGCTCACCCTGGTCCCACTTGGTCTGAAGCAGAGGGCCGATAGGGTCTCGGTCTTCGCGGGCA
This sequence comes from Duncaniella muris, assembly GCF_003024805.1. Classification (GTDB taxonomy): domain Bacteria; phylum Bacteroidota; class Bacteroidia; order Bacteroidales; family Muribaculaceae; genus Duncaniella; species Duncaniella muris. Next base: position 128,757 of record NZ_PUEC01000002.1, on the reverse strand, counting down.
GTGACCTCATACGAGCCGGCATTTTCCGCTGCCGCAGCCCTTATCTGGGCGCTGTACTCCTCAAGCCACCAACGCATCGACGGTGACATCTTTTCAGGATCGAATATCCCGTTGTCGCTGTAGCCGAGCACCGGCGCCGCCACATCATCGGCCGATACTATCAGATAGCCCGACTCATTGGGTGTGAACACATAGACAGCCGGGGTGTCATCTGCTCCGATGGTCATTACAGGTTCAAGCACTGAATGACCACGGCTTGTGCCTGTCGCAGCGGCCTGTGATGATTTGGCCGCACGGGCGAGCGCCTCGGCGGGAGAAAGTGTGCGGGCCCCGGCTGAGCTTGCAGCCAAGGCTGCCAGAGCTAACATCAGATACGTTTTTTTCTTCAACTTCAATTAGCGTTTTAGCGGTTTTATAGATATGGCATAGCCACCGCCGGCAATGGCGCCGAGTGTCAGTTTCGACTTTGAGGTGACTGTCTTGCGGGTAATATCGTAGCGGGTCTGGCCGTCGACGGTGTTTGCGTCAGGGGCCTCGGCATAGATCGTGGCTTCATATTTCCGGCCCGGATCGAGAAACGAGAGGCTGATGGTGCTCTTGCGGTCAGCGGTGCCGGCGGTAGATCCTACATACCATTCATCTGAGTTCTTGTCTTTGCGTGCCACTGTCACATATTCCATCGGCTCGGCTTCAAGATAGACCGAACGCTCCCATTCAACAGGCACATCTTTGATGAACTGGAATGCATCCATATGCTTTTCATAATGTTCAGGAAGGTCGGCGGCCATCTGGAGGGGGCTGTACATGGTGACGTAGAGCGCCAGCTGGCCGGGAATGGTCGAGGCGATCTTTGAATTGTTGTAGGGAGTGAAGGTCGACAGGTCGAACTCGAAAATGCCGGGAGTGTAGTCCATCGGGCCTCCCTGCAGACGGGTGAAAGGCAGGATCGAGGTGTGCCATTTCTCATTGCCGCCCATAGCCTGATACTCTGTTCCGCGGGCGCTTTCGTTGCCGATGAGGTTGGGATAAGTGCGGGCCAGACCTGTAGGACGGCTTGCCTCGTGGGCGTTGACCATTATCTTATGGTCGGCGGCCTTGCGGACGGCATAGAGGTAGTGGTTGTTGAGCCACTGTGAGTAGTGATATTCGCCGCGGGGAATGATGTTGCCTACATAACCGCTCTTGACGGCATTGTAGCCGTAGTCGTTCATCAGCTTGTAGGCCTGGTCGAGATGGCGCTCGTAGTTGCGCACCGATGCCGAGGTTTCGTGGTGCATCATCAGCCGCACGCCCTTTGACCGGGCATAGTCGGTGAGATATTTCAGATCAAAATCAGGATAGGGGGTGACAAAGTCAAAGACATAGTCTTTCGACTGGCCGAACCAGTCTTCCCATCCTTCGTTCCAGCCCTCTACGAGCACCTGGTCAAAACCATGATCGGCAGCGAAGTCGATGTAACGCTTGACCTTGGCGGTGTTGGCGCTGTGGCGCCCGTTGGGGCGGGTCTTGGTGTAGTCGGTCTCGCCGAGCTTCACGGAGTAGACATCATCGGTATAGTTCCAGGTCCCGGCTCCGGTGATCATCTCCCACCAGACGCCGATGTATTTGACCGGCTTGATCCAGCTGACGTCTTCATAGGCTGTCGGATCATTGAGATTGTAGATCAGCCGCGAGGCGAGGATGTCACGCGCGTCATCGACTATCATCACCGAGCGCCAGGGACTTTTGGCCGGGGTCTGCATGTAGCCTTTGCGGCCCTGATTGTCGGGGGTGAGCCATGAGGAGAATGTCATGGTTGTGTCGTTGAGGTTGAGGTGCATTGTCGGATAGTCGACAGTGGCGGCCTCGTGGATGTTCAGATAGATGCCGTCGTCGGTCTTGAGCTGTAGAGCGGTCTGCACGCCTGTGGGCGAGAAAGGCGTGGTCGAGGCATTGTCAGGATTGATTTTGGAGGGGAAAAGGCCGCGGATCTCGCTCAGGCGCGACCGGGTGTAATTATACTCCTGGGTGTCATAGTCACCGGGAATCCAATAGGCGGTATGGTCGCCGGTCATTGCAAACTCCGTTGCTTCTTCGGCTATTACGAAATAGTTGAGATTTGGCTGTCCGGGGAACTCATACCGGAAACCTATTCCGTCGTCATAGGCTCGGAAGCGTATCTCCATAGAGCGGTCAAATGCCGGCTGACGCAGGCTGACGGTCATTTCATTGTAGTGGTCGCGGATTTCCGACTCTTCGCCCCAGACAGGCTGCCACACGGTGTCGACACTGTCGCGGCTCACTCCGGCAAGCTCGAAGCCGTCTTTGAGCGAAAGAGCGTCGGCTCCGGCCTTTTTGCCCTGTTGCTCGAAGCTGTTGCGTCCCGACTCGCTCGACAGGTCAAAGCCGAGACCCGACGGGGCGATCACCTGCTTGCCTTTGAAGTCGACAAAGTAGGTTGGACGTCCGTCACGGATCTCAAACGTCAGCGCGATGTCGCCGTCAGGCGATTTCAGCACTTCATCTGCTTTTGATGTCCCTGCAGCCATCAGGCCGAGAGCGAGAGAGAGGACTATGTGATGTCTCATAATTGAAATTTGATGTAAGGAATAAAATGTGATAAGTAAGTATGACATATAGAGTTGCAAACTTACAAAATTTTCCTTTCATTATCAATTTTTCACACCACTTTCCTCGGATAGTCAAAAAGAAATTCGTTCAAATCGTCATCAGCACATTTGAACGGTTTTATATCGGAGTCCTCAAGGTGACAGACGGGCGGCTGTCAGAAGATTGATTCGTGGGTGTAGGAGGTAAGCAGCTCCAGAGCCTTCATACCCATCACGGAGTTGCCTTTTTCGTTGAGGCGCGGGCTCCAGGTGGCCACGGCATAGCGCCCGGGATAGACGGCTGCTATGCCGCCGCCGACTCCGCTCTTGCCGGGAAGTCCGACCAGATAGGAATATTCACCGGCATCGTTGTAGAATCCGCAGGTCTGCATGATGGCGTTGATGCGCTTTACCTGCGAATAGGTCAGGCTGACGCCGCCGAAGGAGAATTCCCGGTTGCGGTCGGCAAAGGGCAGAAACGATTGGGCCAGCTGACGGCAGTCCATCTTGACGGAACACTGCAGGAAGTAGAAGCGCAACACGTCCTCGATGTCGTTTTGCAGATTGCCGTAATACTTGAGCATGTTGGCAATGGCGGCGTTAACATAGCCCGTAGTCCTCTCCGAAGCCGCTACCTCGCGGTCATATCCTACGGTGGGATCGCCGGAGATACGGCGTATGAAGTCTATATATTCACCCTCCGGATCGGAGAGTTCCGAAAGGAGCACGTCGGCCACAACGATTGCACCGGCATTGATGAACGGATTGCGCGGAATGCCGTGGTCGAGTTCAAGCTGTATCAGCGAGTTGAAAGCCGAGCCCGACGGCTCTTTGCCCACTCTCTCCCAAAGAGCCTCGCCTTTGAGCGAAAGGGCCATAGAGAGTGAGAAGACTTTGGTGACACTCTGGATGGAAAAGCGCTCACCGACATCACCCAGCTCGGCTCCGCCACCATCGGTGGTGAGAAGGCAGATGCCGAAACGGTCAGGATTGACTCTCGCAAGCGCCGGTATGTAGGAGGCCTGCTGTCCTACGGTGCGGAGCGGCTCAACTTCGACCGCTATCTCTGTCAGGATTCTATTATAGTCCATGATGATCTGGTGGGATTTGACATGCAAATGTACAATATTTTTATTATCTTTGCAGTCATTATGGGACGATTACTTGCTATTGACTACGGGCGTAAACGCTGCGGACTGGCTGTGACCGACGTGTTGCAGATAGTGGCCACGGCGCTTGACACTGTGCCCTCGGCCCAGCTGATAACCTATGTCAAGGCCTATGTCAGCCGCGAGCCGGTCGATGAAATCATTGTCGGACTCCCCAAAACCCTGGGCGGGGAGCCGTCAGAGTCGATGCGCTATATCACTCCGGCCATCAACCGCCTGCGCAAGGAGCTGCCGGGAGTGGAGATCCGCTTTTTCGACGAACGCTTCACCTCGACCCTTGCCCACCGCGCCATGCTCGATGCCGGAGTCAAGAAAAGCGACCGCCGCGACAAAGGCGCCATAGACCGCATGGCGGCCGTCATAATCCTCAACGGCTATCTCGAATCACGCCGGATCTGACCGCCGCACAGGAAGCAGAGCCGCCCACCCACAGGCCGGCACCTCCCCCTCCTTGCCAATCATCCAGGAATAATCAAAAAAACAGATATATCAATGCGCTTACCAGTCTATCTTTACGGCCATCCGGTGCTCCGCAAGACAGCGGCCCCGATAAGCCGGGACTATCCTGAGCTCAAAAAGCTTATAGAGAACATGTTCACCACCATGTATGCCAGTGAAGGCGTAGGCCTTGCCGCTCCACAGATCGGTCGCTCTGACAGAATCGTGGTGATCGACGCCGACCCCGTCAAAGATTCATTCCCCGAATGCGAGGGCCGCAAATTCGTGCTCATCAACCCGGAGATCGAGGTGCTTGACGGAGAAGCCGTCAGCCGCGGCGAAGGCTGCCTCAGCCTGCCGGGACTTTCGGAAAACGTCAGCCGCGTGGAAAACATCCGCCTGCGCTGGGTCGACGAAAACTTCGAACCGCATGAAGAAGTGATCACCGGCTTCCTGGCCCGCATAGTCCAGCATGAGTGCGACCACCTCGAAGGCAAACTATACATCGACCACATTTCGATGATCCGCAAGCAGCTGATCAAAGGAAAACTCAACAACATCATAGCCGGAAAGACCCGCTGCGATTATCCCGCTAAATATGCACCCAAAAAGCGCTGAATCCTAATATCCTGAATTTCAACAAGCATCAACAACCATCCAATCATGGCTGACGACAAAAAAGTTATATTCTCGATGGTAGGAGTCTCCAAGACCTACCCTCCCCAGAAGCAGGTGTTGAAAAACATCTATCTCTCATTCTTCTACGGTGCCAAGATCGGCATCATCGGTCTGAACGGCTCCGGTAAGTCTTCGCTGCTGAAAATCATAGCAGGCATTGACAAGAGCTATCAGGGCGAAGTTGTCTTCTCGCCCGGCTACTCCGTGGGCTATCTCGAACAGGACCCTCAGCTCGACCCTGAGAAAACTGTCATCGAGGTTGTGCGCGAAGGTGTGCAGCCCATCATGGACCTCCTTGCTGAATTTGACAAGGTCAATGAATCGTTCGGCGACCCCGATGTGCTCGAAGACCCCGATAAGATGGACGCCCTGCTCGCCCGTCAGGCCGAACTTCAGGACAAACTCGATGCCGCCGACGCCTGGAACATCGACTCCAAGCTCGAACGTGCTATGGATGCCCTGCAATGTCCCCCCGACGACCAGAGCGTGACCACCCTCTCCGGAGGCGAACGCCGTCGCGTGGCCCTCTGCCGCCTGCTGCTCCAGCAGCCCGACATCCTGCTGCTCGACGAGCCCACCAACCACCTCGATGCCGAATCGATCGACTGGCTCGAACAGCACCTCCAGCAATATCCCGGCACCGTGATAGCCATCACCCACGACCGCTACTTCCTCGACCACGTGGCAGGATGGATCCTCGAACTTGACCGCGGCGAAGGAATTCCCTGGAAAGGCAACTACTCTTCATGGCTCGACCAGAAGACCAAGCGCATGGCCCAGGAAGAAAAGCAGGCAAGCAAGCGCCGCAAGACCCTCGAACGCGAACTCGAATGGGTACGCATGGCCCCCAAGGCTCGTCAGGCCAAAGGCAAAGCCCGTCTGTCGAGCTACGACCGCCTCCTCAACGAAGACCAGAAGGAACGCGAGGAACGTCTCGAAATCTTCATCCCCAACGGCCCGCGCCTCGGCAGCAAGGTCATCGACGTGCAGGGCTTCTCGAAAGCCTTCGGCAAGAAGCAGCTGTTCAAAGACCTGAGCTTCTCGCTCCCCCAGGGCGGCATTGTAGGCGTGATCGGCCCGAACGGCGCCGGAAAAACCACCCTCTTCCGCCTCATCATGGGCCAGGAGACTCCTGACGCAGGCTCGTTTGAAGTGGGCGAGACCGTAAAGATCGCCTATGTCGACCAGACCCACCACGACCTTCTGCCCGAAAAGAGCGTCTATGAAGTGATTTCGCAGGGAGTGGAAAGCTTCCGCATGGGTGGCCGCGACGTCAACGCCCGCGCCTACTTGTCGCGCTTCAACTTCACCGGCGCCGACCAGGAGAAGAAGATCGGAGTGCTCTCTGGCGGCGAGCGCAACCGTCTGCACCTCGCGATGGCTCTCAAGGAGGAAGGCAACGTGATCCTGCTTGACGAACCTACCAATGACATCGACGTGAACACCCTTCGCGCTCTCGAAGAAGGTCTGGAAGACTTTGCCGGCTGCGCCGTGGTTGTCAGCCACGACCGCTGGTTCCTCGACCGCATCTGCACCCACATCCTTTCGTTTGAAGGCGACGGCAATGTTGTGTTCTACGAAGGATCCTACTCAGACTACGAAGAGTTCAAGAAAGCCCACAACGATGGCAAGGAACCCCCGCGCCGCCGCTACCGCAAGCTCATGGACTGATAAACATCGGTATCTACCACCTATTTATATTATATAGAATCATTTTGCGGTCTCTCTGCATGGATACAAAATGTCAGGAGACCGCAATTTTGCATAAACCGTAAAAGGTTGTTTAAATATGAAAATTCAAATCAAAATTTCGCTAATGGCATTGGCAGCCCTCAGCGCGGCATCATGCACAGGCAACAAAAACGGACAGACCGCCACAAGTGACTGTCAGTCACAGGACGTAGCTGCATATGCCGATCTCAAAGGACGGTGGAATATTGAAAACATAGTTTTCTCCGATTCCGACTATGTCCGTCCCTCCGAAGAAGTGCCCGGATCACACCAATATATAGTATTTGAAGACAGCACATACTTTATCCAGACCAACTGCAACACCGTTTCCGGTCCTTATATGATCAAGGGCGACTCCATAATCCTCGGTGACGGCGCCATGACAGAAAAGGCCTGCGACAACATGGCGACAGAAGACGCACTCCGAAAAATCCTTCCGAATATCGCCACCCTATATATTGGAAACGATTCAACAGCCCGCCTCAACAGCCGCAACCCATCAGAGTACATCGTTCTGCACAAAGCCGCCGCTCAGAAATAAAAGCCGTTTGATTTTGAAGAGTTACTTATGATCCGTATAGGCCGATATGAACTTGGATTCGCTCCGCTGTCGATGATCATTGTCTTCATCGTGCTCTCAGCCTGCGCTGTGGCCGCGGCTTTCCATCAGGCAAGGCCCGAATGGCCAATGCCATTGCCGTCCATTATCATCATCAACGAGGGGATGGCCCTGCTGGCTACCATTGCCTACGGCATATTCGTTCACTTCGCTATTGAAATAATCAACAGGCTCAGAAAATAGACAGACAACTGTTTGTCATAAATAATATCGCCGGCCCCGCATTATCGCATCTGATAACGGGGCCGGCGATTGTATCTTTGCATTGTCTCATCCCGAAAAGAGGCCGGAAGCCCCGATCCAGAAAAAAAATGCGGTCTAATAATGGAACGAACTGCCTCCAAGAAATTCGCGCAGCAGAGAGTTTGGCGGAATCATGTTGGAAGGAATGGACGAGAAGCATGACAAAAACTTGCGCAGACGGTGAGCCTCGGCATATTCCGGCAGATCACGGGGCACGTTGCGCAACACCCGCTCTGCCTCGTCACGCATGACACCTAACTCGAACAGCAGCGAGGAATTGAACATCGAATCGGCATTTTCCTGATAAGGGAAAATCCACTGCTCTTCTCCCCGGCGCACGCTCGGCCAGCGGCGTATGGTGTCGAGAGCACTCGTACCGCGATACTTGTAGTCGCGGATAATGCGCCGCAGCAGGCGGTTGTCAGTGGTCGACACCCAATTGTGGTCATCAATGGCGAGTGTGGTCAGCGCAGAGACATAGATGCGGTATTTCATCTCAGGCACCACATCGCGAGTCAGTTCCGGATTCAGGCCGTGGATACCCTCGATCAGCAATATCGAATGCGAGTCAAGGGCTATGCTCTCATTGCGGTATTCACGCTCGCCGCGCTCGAAATTATAATAGGGCATTTCGATGCGCTCGCCACGGATCAGACGGTTCAGATGGTCGTTGAACAGCTCAAGATCGAGAGCAAAGAGCGACTCATAGTCATAATCGCCGCTCTGGTCACGCGGAGTGCGGTTGCGGTCTACGAAATAGTTGTCAAGCGAGATCATCACCGGGTTCAGCAGATTGGTGAGCAGCTGCACCGCCAGGCGCTTGGTGAAAGTGGTCTTGCCCGATGACGACGGACCGGCAATCAGCACCACCCGCGCGCCCCCTTCATGGTAACGCTCCGTGATGCGGTCGGCTATGGCGCCGATATACTTGGTGTGGAGAGCCTCGGCCACATTGATCATCATCGACGTGCCCGCTCCGGCCACCACCGAATTGACATCGCCCGCATCGCGGATGCCAATGATGGAGTTGAACTTCAGATAGTCGGTGAAGGCCCGGTAGAGCTTGGGCTGCGCAAGCGGAGTGGCCGCACGCGAGTCATCAGCCGGGTCAGGACCAAGCAGCAGAAGCCCCTTCTCATAAGGCACGAGATCAAACACCTGAAGCATTCCGGTTCGAGGCACTAAGTTGCCGTTATAGCAGTCGCAGACACCATCGAGACGATAGTAGACAGTGTACAGTTCATGGAGGCTCTCAAGCAGCTTCACCTTGTCATGCAGACCCTGACGGCGCATTATCTCGATCACGTCAGGCGTCAGGCGCTCCTTGCGCTCGAACGGCAGATCGCGGTCAACCAGCCTGCGCATCTCCTCCCTGAGAGCCGCCGCCACAGCGGCATCAGCCTTGACTCCTTCGAGCCGGCAATAATATCCGCGCGAAACCGAATGGCTGATCACCAGCCGCGCGCCGGGATAGAGCGTCACAAGCGCACGGTAAAGCACCATGCAGAGCGAGCGGATGTAGCATCTGTGGCCCGACGGCGACTTCACCGAGAGAAACTCCACCTGCTTTGGCATGAACACCGGAAAGGCAAGGTCTTCGGTCTTGTTGTTGACCCGCGCGCAGACAGGAGTGAAAGAAAGTCTGTCACGGATCTCCTCATATATCTGATGCAGCGTCTGACCGCCGCTGACAGGAATGTATTCGCCGAGATTGACGCAGTATATCTTCAGTTGGTCGCTCATAATGTGTTGAATTTTAGAAGATTTTTCATTCTTGAATAATTACAGCTTGTGCCCTGGCCTGCCTTGATGGCAAAGATAGCACCATTACATTTCAATCCGGGAGAAGGCCTGATAAAAAATGTTAACAGAAGCCAAAACAATCAGAAATATAGCTCTATATTCCAGCAACGACAGCGGTATTGCTTTTGTTCATTTCAAAAAAAATCCTAAAATCGGGCCGATCACGCCCTCGGAATGACATAAATATCGTAATTTCGTTGAAATAAACCAATTGATCACCCCGATGCACCGCTTTCTGCTCAATATTCTCCTCACCTTCTGCTCGTTCTGTCTGCTGAACTCCTGCGGCGAAGCCGACGAGCCCGCGCCCCCCGCACCGCCCTCTCCATCTGAAGAGGTCCACCGGACTGTGCTTGTCTATATGCTGGCCGACAACAACCTCGGCTGGGCAAACAGCTTCGATGCCTATGACCTCGATGAAATGGTCCGCGGAGCCAAAAACGGCGGTCTGAACGGCGGAAGGCTGCTCGTCTATTACAACCGCCCCTATACCAATGACGGCAATCCGCCCCAGCTGATCGAGATAACAGTCCAAGGACAGAAAATACTGAAAACCTACACCGATGATCCCGACCTCTACTCTGTAGAGATCGGACGCATGCGTCAGGTGCTTGCCGACATGAAGGAGCTCGCGCCAGCCGAAGACTACGGCATGATTTTCTGGGGCCACGCCACAGCCTGGATGACCCACCCCGAAGACATGGACCAATCAAAAGCCTCACGCTCATACGGAACCGACCGCGACAAATGGATGAGCCTCTCCTCACTCGGCAAAGCCCTCGAAGGAGAAAAATTCTCATTCCTATACTTCGACTGCTGCCTGATGGGCACCGTAGAAATCGCATATGAACTGCGCGCTCTGACACCCGTGATAGTCGGCTCGCCGACAGAAGTCGAAGGCGAAGGCATGCCCTATCATCTGAACATTCCGGCATTTTTCGCCGACGGCACCCCAGACCTGGTCGGCGCCGCCACCAACACATTCACCTATCTGAAAGAAAAAGGCCTGCGCTCACAGATGGTAGTGGTCGACACATCAGCTCTCGACGATCTCGCCGAAGCCTCGCGCGGCATCTTAGCCACTCTCACCTCCTATCCCGCGGAACTCACACAGGTACAGGCCCTGTCACAAAGCTTCAACCCCTTCGACCCCGTCTTCCACTCCACACGCCCGGTCTACGACATGGAGGACTACATGAAGAAAATCTCCAAGAACTCCCCCGCCCTGCTCGCCGCATGGCAGGACGCCTTTGACCGCTGCATCCTCTACAAAGCCCACACCGACCGCGACTTCACCGGCATAGCCGTCAGAACCTACGGCGGCCTCGGTTCGTTTATAATCAAACGGCCCGAAGAGACCGCCTACCGCGGCTATGACAAGACCCTTTGGTGGAAAGAAGTAGTCTCGACAGCCCCGGTCTTCAACTGACACCGGCAAATAACCCCGCAGAACATCCATATAGTAATAGTTATCAGAAAAAATGTTTCAACTCGACATCATTCCGACTGACACAATCCCAACCGTTGCCCAGGAGAGCAGCGCAATCAAAAACATCTCCTTCGATCAGCTGATCGACACACTCATCAGTGACATAGTCCACTTCGCCATTTCACTGACTATTGCCATACTTGTCTTCTACGCAGGCAAATACATCATCCGCAAACTCTACAATTTCGTCTACGGCATACTCCACCGGCGGCAGGTCGAAGCCTCGCTGAGCACTTTCGTGCTCTCGCTCGTCAGAATCGTGCTCTACTTCATCCTGATCGTCACCGTCATAGGCATCCTCGGCATAGAGACAAGCTCCTTTCTCGCCCTCTTCGCCTCGGCAGGCGTAGCCATAGGCATGGCCCTGAGCGGCACCCTCCAGAACTTTGCCGGCGGAGTGCTCATACTCCTGCTCAAGCCATTCAAGGTCGGCGACTACATCGAAGCCCAGGGCTTTGCCGGAACCGTCACCCGCATAGAAATCTTCAACACCATAATCTGCACCCCTGACAACAAATCGATCATCATACCCAACGGCGGCCTCTCCACCGGAAGCATCAACAACTACTCCATCCAGCCCTACCGCCGAGTGGACTGGACCGTAGGCATCTCCTACGGCGAAAGCGTAGACCGAGCCCGCACCCTGCTCCTCGACCTGCTCCGAAAAGACCCCCGCATCCTCTGGGAAGAAAAAACCGGAATGCCGTCAGTCAAAGCCCCCGTCGTAGTTGTGGCCGAACTGGCCGACTCATCAGTCAACCTCAGCGTGCGCGCATGGGTAGCCAGCGCCGACTTCTGGGGAGTCTACTTTGACCACAACGAAGAATTCTACAACGCCATCACAGCCGCCCCCGGCCTCTCCTTCCCCTTCCCGCAGCTCGATGTCCACATGACAGCCGCCCCGCAGGAACCCCGCCACTGAACACCCCGGCCATTCCATCTTACTTGCATCACGGGCCCGTTTAAAAACGAACGCTAAAGGATAAATAACATTTCTTATGACAATTTATCCAATTATTCTGCGTACTTTTGCAATTAATAGGGTCGAAGTGCCTTATCTCTTGCAATGATCGCGCACCTCCCCTCTCCGCCTTCTTTTGAAATAAAAAAGAAACAACATAAATGACAAGTAAATGGAATTACTGTCCCCTTACATCCGACGAACAACAAGTGGAGTCCGACCTGGCCAAAAGCTATGCCGGAGTGCCGCCCGTTAGCGAGCTGCTTGTGCAACGGGGCATTTCCTCGGTCAGAGAGGCGGAGAAATTTTTCCACCCCTCGCTGAAGGATCTGCATGACCCGTTTCTCATGCCCGACATGGACAAGGCCGTCCACCGGCTAAACCGTGCTATGGGGGCTAAGGAGCAGATTATGGTCTACGGTGACTATGATGTAGACGGAACCACAGCCGTGGCCCTCGTCTACAAGTATCTCCGTAACTTCTACTCCCATATCGACTACTATATCCCGACGCGCAACGAAGACGGATATGGCATCTCGAAAGCCACCATCGACATGGCCGCCCGTCAAGGGGTCAAACTTTTTATCATCCTCGATTGCGGAATCAAAGCAACCGAAGAGATCGAATATGCCCGCTCTCTGGGCATAGACTTTATTATCTGCGACCACCATGTGCCCGACGAGAAACTCCCGCCGGCCGTCGCAATCCTCAACCCGAAGCTGGATGGGAGCACCTATCCATGTCCCCACCTCTCAGGCTGCGGCGTGGGCTATAAGCTCATGCAGGCTTTCGCCATATCAAACGGACTGGGCAACACCGAACTGGAAGGGCTTCTCGACCTCGTGGCTGTGTCAATCGCCGCAGACATCGTACCGATGGTAGGCGAAAACCGCATCCTCACCTACCACGGACTCAAAAGACTCAACTCCAACCCAAACATGGGTCTGAGAGCCATAATCCGCATCTGCGGCCTCGGAAACCGCGAGATCACCATCAGCGACGTAATCTTCAAGATCGGCCCGCGCATCAACGCCTCCGGACGCATGCAGAGCGGCAAGGAAGCCGTCGACCTGCTCGTGGCCCGCGATGTGGCCGATGCCTACGCCCGCGCAAAGGAGATAGACCGCTACAACCAGGACCGCAAGGAACTCGACAAACAGATAACCGAGGAAGCCAATACGATTCTCGAAGAGCGCGGAGAGATGACCTCAGACCAGAAGTCGATAGTAATCTACAACAAAAACTGGCACAAAGGCATCATCGGCATCGTAGCCTCGCGACTGACCGAGCTCTACTACAAGCCATCGGTGGTCCTCACCTACTCCAACGGACTGGCCACAGGCTCATCGCGCTCGGTGCAGGGCTTCGACGTCTACAAAGCCGTGGAATCAGTGCGCGACCTGCTTGAGAACTTCGGCGGCCACACCTACGCCGTAGGACTCTCGCTCAAGGAAGAGAACATAGCGGAGTTCACACGCCGTTTCGAGCAGTTTGTCAGCGACAACATACGCCCCGACCAGCTAACCCCCCAGCTCGATATCGACGCCTACCTGACATTCGCCGAGATCACCCCCGAATTCCTATCCCTGCTCAAACAGTTCAACCCCTTCGGTCCGGGCAACAGCAAACCGGTGTTCTGTACACGCGGAGTGACCGACTTCGGCACCTCGAAACTCGTAGGGCGCCACAGCGAGCACATCAAACTCGAACTCGTTGACAGCACCTGCGGAAAAGTCATGAACGGCATAGTCTTCAACAGCGCCGCCAGTTTCGACCACATCCATTCGGGCAAACCCTTCAGCATCTGCTACACCATCGAGGAAAACAAACACAAGGGAGGTTCCGCCATACAGCTCTTCGTCAAGGAAATCCATCCCGAATAGCCGATGCCGCTTTCAGTACTGAAAAAATACTGGGGCTATGACGCATTCCGCCCCCTCCAGCGCGAGATCATAGACTCAGTGCTGGAGGGGCGCGACACTCTCGGCCTGCTCCCCACCGGAGGAGGAAAGTCGATCACCTTCCAGGTGCCGGCCATGCTCCTTCCGGGCCTCACCGTAGTGGTCACTCCGCTCATCTCACTGATGAAAGACCAGGTAGACAACCTGCGCCAGCGCGACATCAGAGCCGTCCACTTCCACTCCGGGCTGACCCGGCGCGAAACCGAGCTGAACCTCACCCGCTGCCGCCTCGGCAAAGCCAAACTCGCCTACCTCTCGCCAGAACGCCTTCAGAACGACAGCTTCATGGCCGAACTCCGGACCATGACAGTCAGCCTCATCGTGGTTGACGAAGCCCACTGCATCTCTCAGTGGGGCTACGACTTCCGCCCCTCCTACCTCAAGGTAGTGCGACTGCGCGAGACAGCAGGCGAAGAAGTCCCCATCCTCGCCCTCACAGCCTCGGCCACCCCTGAAGTCACAGCCGACATCATGCGCTCCCTCCGCTTCAGAGAGCCCAAAGTCTATGCCCGCAGCTTCACCCGCGACAACCTCTCCTACATAGTCCGCTATGCCGACTTCAAGGAGAACACCCTTCTGCGTGTGCTCCGCGCCACCACCGGCTGCGGCATAGTCTACGTGCGCTCCCGCCGCCGCTGCCGCGAGATAGCCGATCTGCTCAGGCGCGAAGGCATCAGCGCCGAGTTCTACCACGCCGGCCTCGATCCGGAAGAAAAAGATCTGCGGCAGAACCTCTGGAAAGAAGACAGCGTCCGCATAATGGTGGCCACCAACGCCTTCGGCATGGGCATCGACAAACCCGACGTGCGCACCGTGGTGCACTACGACCTCCCCTCATCGCTTGAGGAATACTATCAGGAAGCCGGACGGGCCGGGCGCGACGGCCGCGAGTCATTCGCCGTGGTCATAACATCGCCCAGAGACAAAGCCACCCTCAGCCGCCGCCTGAGCGAGAGCTTCCCCGACAAAGAATTCATAAGCCACGTCTACGAACTGGCCGGCAACTTCCTCGGCGTAGCCGTGGGCGAAGGCTACGGAATGCTCTATGAATTCAACTTCGACCTCTTCTGCCGCACCTACTCCCTGCCTCCCGCGCCGACAAGGAGCGCGCTGACACTTCTGAGCCGTGCAGGCTACTTCGAATACATCGACGAGACCACCTCGCGCTCGCGCCTAATGGTAATCATGCGCAAAGACCAGCTCTACGACCTTGAGCTCACGCCCGATGCCGAAGAAGTGTTCCAGTGCGTGCTGCGCAACTACACGGGGCTCTTCGCCGACTACGTCTACATCAGCGAGCTTGTCATAGCCCGCTCCACCTGCCTCTCGTCAGAGCGGGTCTACCAGGCGTTGCTTTACCTCGGACGCATCCATGCCGTCCACTACGTGCCGCGCCGCACCACACCTTATATATATTACAGCACCTCGCGCGAACTTCCGAAACACGTGATAATGCCCCTGGAAGTCTACGAGCGCCAGCGCGAACGCATGGCCCTGCGTCTCGAAGCCATGAAATCATTCGCATTCAACACCTCGGAATGCCGGGTCAGAGGCATGCTGCGCTATTTCGGCGAAAGCGATGCCCAGGACTGCGGCAAATGCGACGTGTGTCGCAGCCGCCGGAAGAGCGCAGACACACCTGAAACCACCCGCAGCCTGCGCGAAAGCATTGTCTATCAGGCCTCTCGCGAGGGCGGATGCTCTGTCGAAACCATCATCTCCAACTGCCAGAGTCCGCGCGAGCAGACCATACAAACCATCCGCGACCTTGCCGACAAAGGCATTGTCAGGATCGACGGGCACACAGTGATAGCGGCCAAAATACAATAAGCCCCCGAATTTCCAACAATATGGCTTCTCCGGACTGCACAAACCCGATTTTTTACATTTGATTTCAAAATTTGCGTTTTTTATCCTATTTATTACATTTTTTTGCCTTCACACCGACTTTTTGACTAAAATTTTCGGTTATTTTTGCTAAAATTTCTTTGCAAAATAGATTAATTCCATATCTTTGCAGGTAGTTGATTCACTACTGACCAACCAAAGCAAACCAATATTCTTACCTTTAATCCATCAAAACCATTTTCATTTCATGAAGTGCACAGTAACCTATCTCAGGTCCATAGTACTATGGCTCGTCTGCATGACTCCGCTATGGGCCTTCTCCCAGAACATCACAGTGACGGGAACCGTGCAGGATGAAGCGGGCGATCCGCTCATCGGCGCGACAGTGCAACAGAAGGGCTCCGGCAACGGCATAGCAACCGATGTTGACGGCCATTTCAAGTTGAGTCTTCCCAAAAACGCGACACTAGTTGTTTCCTACGTGGGCTACACCACCCAGACAGTAGCAGTTGACGGACGCACAAACCTGACAATCGTCCTTAAGGAAGACTCCGAAGTTCTTGACGAAGTAGTGGTTGTAGGCTACGGACAGATGAAACGCTCCGACCTCACCGGCTCAGTCACCTCCGTAGGCGAAGACGCCGTAAAGAAATCAATCGCCACCAGCGTCGACCAGGTGCTCCAGGGCCGTGCGGCCGGTGTGCAGATCCAGGCCAACTCCGGAACACCCGGCGCCTCGACCTCAATCCGCATCCGCGGTATCAACTCGCTCAACGCCACCAACCAGCCGATCTTCGTGATTGACGGCGTGGTGATCGACTCCACAACTGACGACGAGACCTCCAACCCTCTCAGCTCGATCAACCCCTCTGACATCGTGTCAATGGACATCCTCAAAGACGCATCGGCAACCGCTATATATGGTTCGCGCGCGTCAAACGGTGTGATCATGATCACCACCAAGCGAGGCAAGGCCGGAGAAGCCACCGTCACCTACGACATGTATCTCGGCTGGCAGGAAATGCCCAAGAAATATGACCTGCTCAACCTCCGCGAGTATGCCGAGCACCACAACTACCGTGCGGAATACATCAGCTCCGTTGACCAGAGCGCAGCCTTCATCCGTCCCGACCTGTTGGGCAAGGGCACTGACTGGCAGGACGAACTTTTCCGTAAGGCTTTCATGATGAACCACAGCATCTCAGTGTCAGGCGGCAACGACAGAACCACCTATGCTTTCTCAGGCGGCTATCTCGACCAGGAAGGTATAGCCCACGGCTCAAGCTTCCAGCGCTTCTCACTCCGCTCCAACCTCGACACCCAGATCAAGAGCTGGCTCAGAGGCGGAGTGAACTTCTCGTTCACAGACTCCAAACAGGTTGTAGGCACTGACAACAACACCATCATCAGCGCCCTCATCCAGCAGCCAACAGTCGCAGTCACCTCGCCCGACGGCTCTTTCGACGGACCGGACGACGTCTGGATGCCTGACAACCCCGTCGGCCTCGCCTCCATAATAACAAACAAAAACAAAAAAACCAACTTCCGCTTCAACGGCTATCTCGAAGCAACCCTCTACAAGGGCCTGACCCTCAAGACCGAAATCTCAGGCGACTACAACCTCAACAAATACTACTACTACATGCCGGACTACACCTTCGGCATCAAAACCCAGGACATCCGCACCTCACGCTGGACCAAGACCGACACCAAATACTGGTCATGGCGCAACATTCTCAACTACAACAATACCTTCGCAGGCAAACACAGCATCAACCTCATGGTAGGCCAGGAAGTCTCGAAAAGCTATTGGGAGACACAGGTGGGCACAGCCACAGGATTCCTCAACAACACCACTCCTGACCTCTCGGCAGGCGACATCAGCGCCTCGACCACAACCGGTTCGAGAAACATCAACACCCTCGCCTCATTCTTCGGACGCGCATTCTACTCGTTTGACGACCGCTACCTCCTGACAGCCACCATACGCCGCGACGGCTCATCGAAGTTTGCCGACGGAGAAAAATGGGGATGGTTCCCCGCCGTGGCCCTCGCCTGGCGCGCATCTCAGGAAAGCTTCCTCCGCGACGTGCAGTGGCTCTACAACGCCAAACTCCGTCTCGGCTGGGGTAAGACCGGTAACCAGAACGTGACTGACTACGCCTACATGGCCCTCCTCGCCAACAAAACCACCCCGTGGGGCGTAGGCGTGCTCACCGGCAACACCGCCAATCCAAAACTCACCTGGGAATCAACCAGCTCCTACAACCTCGGTGTAGACTTCGGAGTACTCCAGAACCGCATCGAACTCGTGGCCGATCTCTACTACAAAAAGACCGACAACCTCCTGCTCCAGCTCCCGCTCCCCGGCTTCCTCGGATCTGCCGGCCACGGCGCAGCCAGCAACCCCTGGGGCAACGTCGGCTCTATCGAAAACAAGGGTATAGAACTCACCCTCAACACAACCAACATCACCAACCGCGACTTCACCTGGACCTCAAACGTGGTCTTCTCGCTCAACCGCAACAAAGTCAAGTCACTTGACACCGCCAACTCCTCGATCGAGAAAACCTATCAGCCAAGCTCTACCAACTACATCGTCACCAAAACAGTAGTAGGCCAGCCCATCGGCCAGTTCTGGGGCTACAAAGTGATAGGCCGCTTCGACAAGCCCGAAGACTTCTACTACCACGACGCCGCAGGCAACCTGCAGCAGGTAGCCATCCCCGAAGGCAACACCATAGCCCAGAGCTCAACCTGGATCGGAGACTACATCTTCGAGGACCGCAACGGCGACGGCAAGATCAACGCCGAAGACTGCACATTCATCGGCAACCCCGAACCCAAATTCACCTGGGGCTTCGGCAACACTTTCAACTACAAAGGCTTCGACCTGAACGTCATGTTCTCAGGCGCCTACGGCAACAAGGCCCTCAACCTCACCCGCATGCGCATCGAAGACCCGCGCCAGAACTCCAACATACTGCGCTCGTCGCTCAACTTCGCAAGAGTAGCCGTCATCGACCCCTCGCTGCCTGACAATGACTACCGCAACCTTCAGGTGGTCAATCCCGGATCGACAACACTTCCAGCCCTTCAGCGCACCGATGCCAACGCCAACTTCACACGCATCAGCGACCTGCTCATCGAAGACGCATCCTACATCCGTCTGCAGAACATCTCGTTCGGCTACACACTGCCCCGCCAGCTTGTCAACAAGCTCTACCTCGACAACGTTCGTGTATATTTCAGCGCCCAAAACGTCTACACCTGGACCAAATACAAAGGTCTTGACCCCGAAGTGGGAGCCATGTACGGCGACGCCCTCATGACCGGCGTAGACTACGGCCGCTACCCCTCTCCGCGCATCTACACGTTTGGTCTAAACGTATCATTCTAACCGAAATTTGCAATGAAGAAAAACATATTGATCTCAGCTGTCCTCGTGGCAGGAAGCCTCTCACTCGCATCATGCGATGACTTCCTGACAACACAGAACACCACACAGGGCAACGACGAAAGCTTCCTCGACAGCGACGCTTCCGTCCTGGCCACCACATCGCCCCTCTACAACTATGTTTGGAACAGCTTCAATGACAAAGCCTACTACAGCATGGGCGACGGCCGCTCCAACAACCTGACCGCAAGATGGTCTGACTACATCTTCCCCTACACCAACTTCACCGAAACAGCCCTCTCGCCCGGTCTTGAAGACTCCTGGAACGCTCTCTACTCCGTAGTGGCCCAGTCGAACAACGTCATCAACCGAATCCAGAAATACAGCAGCAGCGCCGTTTCGGAAAGCGCCAAGACCCAGGGCATGGCCGAAGCCCGCTTCATGCGCGGCCTCGCCTACTGGTACATAGCCTCGCTCTGGAACAAGGGTGTGATCTACACAAACACCGCTGAAGCGGCAAGCAACACCATCACCCCGGCCCACCGCATGACCGACGTGATGGAGTTCGCCATCCGCGACATGGAATTCGCCGCCGCCAACCTCTCGGAAAGCCAGGCCAATCCAGGACGCGTCACCTGCTACAGCGCCTACGGCATGCTCTCACGCTTCTATCTCTCGATGGCAGGTCTAACCACCGACGGCGAATATGACGGCGCCAACATCGCCACCGACTTCGACCGCGGCAACCGCAACACCTACTATCTCGACCTCGCCAAGAAAGCCGCCCTCAAGTGCATGGAAGGCCCCTACAGCCTCCTTGAAAACTACGGCGACCTCTTTGCAGTGAAGACCTGGAACAACAATAACGAATCAGTCTTCCAGCTCCAGTGGCTCTCAGGATCGACTGATGCCATCGGCTGGGGTGCCAACAACCCGATCTCGTCTTATTTCAGCTGGTCGACAATGGTCGGCGAGACAAACTGGGGTAACGCGACATTTGCCTCGTATGACCTTGTCCGCACCTACGACCCGCAGGACCGCATCCGCCGTCACTACACCATCTGCACCGTAGGCGAAGTATATCCCGACCTCAACACCAAGAACGACGGATATATCTACAACGTGACCGAAGCCGACTACGAAAAGAAATGCAACGTCAAGAAACACGTTATCGGCAAACTTGACGACAACGGCCAGAGCTACCAGCAGTCATCAGGCGTCAACACCTACATGATGCGTCTGGCCGAGGTCTATCTGAACTACACCGAAGCCGCTATGGGCAACAGCGCCTCGACCTCCGACACCGAATATTTCAACCGCGTCCGCGAACGCGCCGGAATGCCACGTCTGGGCACCGTCACCTACTCTGACCTGATCTACGAACGCCGAATCGAATTTGCATTCGAAGGCCTCTTCTGGTACGACCTTCTGCGCCGTTCCTACTATCAGCAGTCAGAAGTGGTCAACTATCTCAACCATCAGGATCGCAACGCCTCCTACGAATGGGATGAGAGCGAAGACTGCCAGTATGCCAAGACTGCTGATGCCGACGACGTATCGACAGCCACTGTGGCCCACCTCACACTTCCGATTTCAGACGTTGACCGCGGCCGCAACCCGCTTTTAGGCAAAGATCCTGTGGTCTACGAATTCGGTCCGCGTGAAATCAACGTTAACGACCTCTTTAAATAATTACGACTCCATGAAAAGTTTAAAATATATCTGGCTCACCGCCATAGTCCTATTGTCTGCAGGATTCGCCTCCTGCGACAAAGACGATGAATATTTCGATGACAAATATCAGGGCCGCAAGATCGTGATCGAGAAAGTCTTCCTTGAAGACGTGGAATCATCCGTGCCTGACCGCGAAGTCACCTTCGCGCGTCTCGGCCAGATGATCCGCCTCGAAGGCCACGGGTTCATGGGCATGAAGAAAGTCTACATCAACGGCTATGAGACCTACTTCAACCGCGCCTATGTCTCTGACAACTCAATGCTTGTGACTCTCAACACCAAGACCCCGATCACCAATGCCGACGAGAATGTGCGCAACACCATCCGTCTGGTCAAGGACCGCACCGAAACCATCTACGAATTCGAGATTCGCGCCGCCTTCCCGACCATCACCTCGGTCAGCAACACTCTGCCCGGAGCCGGACAGAAAGTGACCGTCTACGGTTCTTCGCTCCACGAAACCTACCTCGTCACCCTCCCCGGCGGCATTGAAGTGACTGACAATATCGAAAACGACCCCGACGGCGAATGGTATTCATTCGTGATGCCCTCAGGTGTCAGCCAGGCAGGCTGCATCACCTCTGACGGCGCCAATGGCAAAGCCCAGTCGCCCGACTTCTTCAACAACCGCAACTGTATGATCCTCGACTTCGACGGCAACGGCGTGCACGGATTCTGGGGCTCGTCAAACAAAGACGAGAACGACAACATCAAGCCCGGAGTCTCAATGATCTATGACACCGACCTCGTTGACGATCCCTTAGGGACCGGCTACGGCAAAGTCTGCCAGCTCATACCCCAGCGTCTGCTCAACGAAGGAGGCATCTCATCGGCCAAGCCCCGCGCCACCGAAGTCTGGACAACCGGCAACAAGCACGAAACCGAAGACTGGACCCGCATGACCCCCTTCATTCCGGCCACAACACCGCTGACCGAAGTAGCCCTCCAGTTTGAGGTATATGTGCCCAACCCCTGGTCACTCACAGGCCAGATTGTGATCACGCTGGTCAACAACATCTCTTTCAGCGGCTACAACGGAGACGAACGCAACTCCAACACATTCTTCTACATCCCCTGGCTCGTCACAGACAATGAAGGCAATCCGGCAAGCATACCCTTCTTCACCGAAGGCTGGACCACCGTCACAGTGCCTCTGTCGGAATTCAACAACTACAAGGCCATTCTTGAAGACAAGGAAGCTGTAGCCCCGACATTCCAGGACGTGATCACCCTGCGCAACGACGCCTCGAACCAGCAGTTCGGCATGGGCTTCGTCAACTCAGATATCGAAGTGACCTACACCAACGACAAGGGCAAAGAAGCAGTGGCCAAATTCCCCTCGGCGCTCTCTACTCAGGAAATCTACATCGACAACTGGCGCATTGTCCCCTACAAGTTCGTCACCATATCCGACTATCCTGAAGATGAAGAGACTGAAGAATAAATCTTAAATCCAAGAGACCAACATTATGAAACGCAATAAAATAGCATATTCCGCGGCCGCTTTAGCCCTTACACTCCTTACCTCCGGCTGTGAAGAGCAGATCATGGAATGGAAGCCGGGCGATCCGACCGTGGAAATCTCGGAGATACCTCTCCAGCTCCAGGAGCAGATCATGCTCTATAAACCGATCAAAGACTATGTAGCCCAGTATCATCCCCACCTGAACCTTGCCATCGGCATTGGGGCGGACATGTATCTCAGCGATCCCGACTACAAAGCCGTGGTCGACGAGAACTTCACCGGCATCACCCTTGGCAATGCCATGAAAATGGGCGTGCTGATGAAATCAAACGGCACCCTTGACTTCACAACCGTTGACAAGGTACTCGCCTCGCTTCCGCAGGGCATGAAGTTCTACGGCCACAACCTGCTCTGGCACACCCAGCAGCAGCAGGCCTATCTCAAATCGCTCATCGCCCCCCAGATGGTGCTACCCCCTTCAGGCGACAGCGGCATTGCCAACATCATCACAAACTCTGACTTCGAAAACGGCACACGAACCGGCTGGACCGGCGATGGAGGCCACTACACCATGACCGTGGTTTCTCCAGGCCATGATTCAAACTATGCGGCAAAACTCGAATGCGACGACCAGACCTCTGCCAACTACGACTGCCAGCTCTGGTGGGATTTCAACCTTGAAGAAGGCAAGACCTACGCCTACCGCTTCTGGGCAAAATCACCTGACAACATTCAGGTGCAGTTCTTAGGCCAGAATTCAAGCACTTATGACGGTGTTTACTGCGATGTCTTCACTGTCGGCAACGACTGGACACTCTGCGAAGGCTCTTTCGTATATGAACAGTCAAAAGATGTCAACCGCATCGGCATACAGTTCGGCAACTACAAGAACGCCGTGCTCTACATCGACGACTTCGAATTCGGCGAAAAGACAGAAGCTCCGGCCGGACTCTGTCCGAACGGCGACTTCTCAAAAGGAATGGAAGGCTGGACAGCCCAGAATGAAGGCGCAGGAGTGAGTGTCATAGATATGGACGGCACACCTTCGGGCAACAATAAAGTAATGAAGCTCATCTCAAGTGCTGATTCAAAGGAAGCCTACGACCTTCAGGTGCTCAGCCCCGACATGCCTACAATGCCAGGCTCGAAGGTCGAGATATCATTCTTCGTCAAGTCGGAAGGTACAGGCAAAGGCCGCCTGACATTCAAAGGCATGACCAACGAATGGCCCTGGATCAACTGGACCGGCAATCAGTCAAGCTGGGCCGAAGCATTCGAGACATCCGCTGAATGGACGCAGATCAAGTTCGTAATGCAGGACTACAGTTTCGACTTTACCGAAGGTGAATCCATGTGGAACTTCAACCTTGAGTTCGGCTACATCCCTGACATGACATATTATATCGACAACATCGTTGTCACTGATGTCACCGAACAAAGCGCCGCCAAGACCGCATCACGTTCAGGTGTGAGCCGTGCCTCAGGCATCACTTTCATCCCCAAATCGGCCGAAGAGAAGAAAGCAATACTCCTCGATGCTATGGAGACCTGGATCAAGGACGTGATGACCCACATGGGTGACCGCGTGGACGCATGGGACGTGATCAACGAACCTATCGCCGACGGCTACAACAAATGGCGCGGCATCGACAACATCTTCGGCAGCAGCGCCAATGACGGCACTCCCGACTCGGCACCCGTAGAAACCGAAGAAGGCGGACTGAACCTGAACTGGGCCAGCGATGCAGGAAACCAGCACTGGTACTGGGGCTACTACCTCGGCAAGGACTATGCTGTAAAGGCTTTCGAATTCGCCCGCAAACATGCTCCCAACCCCGATGTGAAACTCTTCGTCAACGACTACAATCTTGAGACCAGCCCCGGCAAGCTCGCCGCCCTCATCGACTTCGTCAATTACATTGACAACAACGGCGCGCATGTCGACGGCATCGGCACCCAGATGCACGTAAACATCGGCATCACCAAAGAGCAGGTCGACGCCATGTTCCAGACTCTCGCCGCTACAGGCAAGCTCATCCGAATCACCGAGCTTGACATCGCATTCGGCGTAGAAGACGGCAAGGATATCACTCCATCGGCCGAACAGCTGATCCAGCAGTCAGAGGCCTACAACATGATCCTCACTTCCTATCTGACCAACATCCCCAAGGAACAGCAATCGTCAATCACTCTCTGGTCACTCTCTGACAACAAGAAAGAGCACGAATACTGGCTCAAGGGCGACGCTCCTAACATCTTTGACAAGGACTATGCCCGCAAGGTAGCCTACAAAGGTGTCTGCGACGCTCTCGCCGGCTTCGACATCGGCGCCGAGTTCTCAGGCGATGCCTGGAAAGACCTCTACCAGAAGGAGGAGACCGAAGAATAATCCCTGATCGCACATATTCTTGACAGAATGCGATAACCCCCTACTCCCGCAGCCGACGGCCAGGCTATTGACCCGGCTGCGGGAGTTTTTCTCTAATGATGTTACATATTGACAAGCATTGGCAACAAATCTCTAAGCCTATTCTTAAGACTGTTTGCTAAATTTGCACTGCCCCCGGTCAGACCATCAATCCATTCTTGCCAGATCATTATCCCATGAAACAAAAGACCTCCTTCTTACTGCTGCTCATGCTGCTGATAGCCTCGGCTGCCGCAATGGCCCGCACTGAATCCCGGCTTGAAAAGCAGGGCTGCGCCAAGAGGCTCATTGTTGACGGCAAACCCTTTATTATTATAGGTGGCGAGGCCGGTAACTCTATGGCCTCCTCGCCCGACGACGTGGCCTGCTGCATGGACGTGGCTCTTCGCCACGGCTACAACACCGTGCTGATGCCCGTGGTCTGGGAACTGATCGAACCGCAAAAAGGAACGTTTGACTTCTCAAGCGTCGACGAAATCATCCGTCAGGCCACCGACAGCCGCCTCAAAGTCGGCATCCTCTGGTTCGGAGCATGGAAAAACTCCATGAGCTGCTATGCGCCTGACTGGTTCAAAAAAGACAGCAAGACCTATCCGAGGGCCCGCACACGTTCGGGAAAACCGCTCGAAATCGCCTCGGCATTCTCCGCAAAAGTGGCTGAAGCAGATGCCGCCGCATTCACCCGCCTGCTCAGCCACATCGCCGAGACAGACACCGCAGGCACCGTGATCATTCTCCAGATCGAAAACGAGATCGGAATGCTCGAAGACGCGCGTGACCACTCTCCGCTTGCCCAAAAGGAATATGCCAAAGGAGTTCCCGGAGTTCTCACAGCCAGTCTGAACCTCCTGAACCAAAAGAAATCACTTCACCCGCAGCTCCTTGAGAAGTGGCAGGCCGCGGGCATGAAGCAAAAGGGAAGCTGGACCGAAGTGTTTGGCGACGACATATATACCGACGAGATCTTCATGGCCTGGAACTATGGCCGCTATGTGGAAGGCCTCGCGCAGATAGCCCGCCGAATATTCCCTACAATGCCCCTCTACGTCAACGCCGCCATGAACTCGCGTGGCCGCAAACCAGGCGAATATCCCTCAGCCGGACCTCTCGCCCACCTAAAAGACATCTGGCATGTCGCAGCTCCGACTGTCGACATTCTCGCGCCTGATCTCTATGACTCAGGCTTCACTGACTGGGTGAGAGCCTATGCTCTGGCTGACAATCCGCTCTTCATTCCTGAAATCAAATGTGCTCAGCCCAATGCGGCTCAGGCCTTCTATGCCGTAGGCGAGCACAACGCCATAGGGCTCTGCCCCTTTGCCTACAACGGCCGCACAGCCCTGTCAGAGACCGCCTATCAGGCCGCCGGCACAGCTGCTTTGGGCAATCTGACCCCTCTGATCGCCGCTCATCTCGGCAAGGAGACCATGAACGGCTTCTACTTCGATGCCGACTCGACCGAACGCATACTCCGCCGCGACGGCCTCAGAATCACCGCGCGCCACTACTTCACCCTCCCCTGGGACCCAAGGGCTACCGACGGATCGCCCTGGCCGGCCGCAGGCGGTCTGATAGTCCGCACGGCTCCGATGGAGTATATCGTGGCCGGATCAGGCCTTGTGCTCACCTTCGAACCGGAGGACAGCGGCACAGCGCCTGAGAAAAAACTCGGCGAAGACGGCTTCCTCGCCTCCGGCTCAGACCGCGGTGCCGAAAAAGAGAGCCGCTGGAAGGGCAAGCGCATCGGTCTGGCATCAGTCGAGGAAATCAGCATCGCCGATGACAGATCGCAAAAACGCATACGCACCTTCAACGGCGACGAGACCCACCAGGGGCGCCACGTGCGCATCGGGGTCGACGATTTCAGAATACTCCGCGTAAAACTCTATGAATATGAATAAATTACTGATACTGACGGCTCTGCTCGGAGCCGGTTCATTCTGCCAGGACATAAGGGCCGAGGTGAAACTGCCTCAGATAATTTCTGACGGCATGGTGGTGCAGCGTGACCGCCCGCTGACCCTCTGGGGCACCGCCGATCCGGGCGAAAGCGTGACCGTCAGGGTGGTCAAAGGCAAAAGCGCCACAGTCACAGCCGACAGCCTCGGCCGCTGGCGCGCTGAACTCCCCGCGCTAAAGACCGGCAAGACCTACACTCTGACCGTAGCCGACAAGACGATCAGCAATGTGGCCGTGGGCGATGTGCTCCTCTGCTCCGGACAGTCCAACATGGAACTGCCCGTCAGCCGCGTCACCGACATGTTTGCCGACGAGGTGATGGAATACCGCAATCCCGCCATCCGCCAGTTTCTCGTGCCCAAGGAATTTGATTTCGACGGCGAACGCTCCGACCTGAGCCCCACGTCATGGAAATCGGTAGACGATGACGTGATGGGCTTCTCGGCCCTCGCCTACTTCACCGCCAAGGCCCTCAACAGCCGCACCGGGCTCCCGGTAGGAATCATCAACGCCTCATGGGGAGGCACCCCGGTCGAGTCATGGATCTCCGAAACGGCCATGAGCGACTATCCCTACTATCTGAACCAGAAAGCCGTCTACAGCTCCGAAGCCTACCGCACTGCCCTGAAAGAGCAGGAGTGGCGCAACTATCAGGCCTGGAATTCGGTGATTGATGCCGCCGACCCCGGACTTGCCGGCGCTGCAAAGTATTACTCCCCCGCCCTTGACGACAGCGACTGGCAGGAAACCGATCTCTTCTCCACCTCATGGGCCTCTGACGGCATGACGCCGGCCAACGGCTCACACTGGTTCCGCAAAACCGTCGATATCGACGCTTCACATGCCGGAAAAGCAGCCACTCTGCGCCTGGGCTGCATTGTCGACGCCGATTCTGTCTGGATCAACGGCCGGCTTGTCGGCTTCACCACCTATCAGTATCCTCCGCGCATCTACCCTATTCCCGAAGGCCTGCTGAAAGAGGGCGCCAACACAATAACCGTACGCCTCATCTCGCAGAACGGCGCGCCGCATTTCGTGCCTGAGAAGCCCTATAAGATCATCTTCGGTGACCGCCCCTATGCGGTCTACGGCCGGACATATCCCGATGAAATTCCGCTCGAAGGCCTCTGGCGCTACCGCAAGGGCGCACCCATGCCCGCCGGACCGGCCATGATGTTCTACTGCTACATGCCCTGTGTGCTCTACAACGCCATGATCGCGCCCGTGATCTCCTATCCCGTCTGCGGAGCCGTATGGTATCAGGGCGAGTCAAACGTGGGCCGCAGCAATCAGTATCCGGCCCTGCTCGAAACCATGATAGCCGACTGGCGCAAGGCCTCAGGCAATGCCGGAATGCCATTCTACATCGTTGAGCTGGCCGACTTCCTCCACGAGTCTGACCGCGGAGGCCGCGCCGCCTGGCAGACTATGCGCGAGCGGCAGGCCCAGGTGGCCGACGAGACTCCCGGCGTCAGCCTCATCAGAAATTCCGATCTGGGCGAGTGGAACGACATCCATCCGCTCGACAAAAAGACCCTCGGCAATCGCGTGGCCGAAAAAATCCTCTCAGAAAACAATAACAGACCTTTTTAAAATCCAATTCATGGAAGCAAGCATCAATATGACCAAATCACAGGAATCCAAAGGTTTCTACAAGCTCTCGATGCTCCAATGCATCGGCTTCGGATCGGGCGACCTCGCCCAGAATCTGATCTATCAGACCATCAGCATGTATCTGCTGTTCTTCTACACCAATGTCTACGGCCTCGATCCGGCCGTCGCAGCGGTGATGTTTCTGATTGTTCGCATCGTCGATGTCATCTGGGACCCCCTGGTGGGCACTTTTGTCGACAAACACAACCCCCGTCTCGGTAAATACCGCGCCTATTTGGTGCTCGGAGGCATTCCGCTGACCGGTTTCGCAATACTCTGTTTCTGGAACGGCTTCTCAGGCTCGCTGCTCTATGCCTACATTACCTACGTGGGACTTTCGATGTGCTACACTCTGGTCAACGTGCCCTACGGCGCGCTCAACGCCTCTCTGACCCGCGACACGGCTGAAATCACCAAACTGACATCGGTCAGAATGTTCATGGCCAATGTGGGCGGTCTCGCCGTAGGCATGGGCATACCCTTCGTGCTGCGTATCTTCGACCCGACCGAAAGCACCGACATGTCAATGGACGACGGCGCCTGGTTCCTGACCATGACCCTCTACGGCTGCGTGGGCCTCGCACTGCTCCTCTTCTGCTTCTCCCAGTGCCGCGAGAGAGTGGTGATGGACTCCAGCGAGACCGAAAACGTCAGCGTCTCTGACCTCTGGATGGAGTTTGTCCACAACCGTCCGCTTCGCATCCTCGCCTTCTTCTTCGTGACTGCCTTCGCAATGATGGCCGTAGGAAACGCCGCCGGGGCATACTATATCCAGTACAACCTCGGAGGTTCCGCCGCCGAACTCTCGGTATTCATGGGCCTCGGCTCTATCCCCGCATTCATATTCATGCCCATGATCCCGGCCATCAAGAAAAAGGTCGGCAAAAAGGGCATGTTCTACATCTTCCTCCTCGTGGCCATAATCGGCATGGCCATGCTCTACGCCATCTCCATGATCGACGCTCTCAAGGAACACATGGTCCTCGTCTACATAGCCCAGTTCATCAAATCGACAGGCGTGATCGTAGCCACCGGCTACATGTGGGCGCTCGTGCCTGAGGTCATCTCCTTCGGCGAATACACCCACGGACGCCGCATCTCCGGCATAGTCAACGCCCTGACCGGAATCTTCTACAAGGCCGGCATGGCCCTCGGCGGCGTTGTGCCCGGACTGGTCCTCGCCTTC
The DNA here is from genome assembly GCF_003024805.1 of Duncaniella muris. Taxonomy (GTDB): domain Bacteria; phylum Bacteroidota; class Bacteroidia; order Bacteroidales; family Muribaculaceae; genus Duncaniella; species Duncaniella muris. Next base: position 99,407 of record NZ_PUEC01000002.1, on the reverse strand, counting down.
GTAGGCTTTCAGAAAGAAGCCCTGACTCAGACCCCCTTCGCCCAGCAGGGCATACTGTGGCTCGTGGCCGTTATCCCCGCCATACTGCTCGCCCTCGCCATGTTCATCATCTCACGCTATGAGCTTGATGACGATGTGATTGACCGCATCAACCGTGAAATCGAATCAAGACACAAATAACCCCTGCAACATCCCCCCACTGACTATGAAAAAATTAGCCCTGTGCCTCCCCGTGGCCGCACTGATGGCCATAGGATGCAGCGCTCCAAAGCAGGAGCCCGCACTGAAAGACTATTTCGCTGATGACTTCCTCATCGGAGCCGCCCTGAACGTGGACCATGTCAAAGGACTCGATCCGAAAGCCGACTCGATAGTGCGCCGCCACTTCAACTCGATCGTAGCTGAGAACTGCATGAAAAGCGAAGAGATACATCCCCAGGAAGGGGTCTACTTCTGGGACGATGCCGACGCCTTCGTGGACTACGGCACCCGCAACAACATGGCCGTCATAGGCCACACCCTCATCTGGCACTCTCAGCTTGCCCCCTGGTTTGCAGTTGACTCGACAGGCGCGCCGGTAAGCGCCGATGTGCTCAAAGAACGTATGCGCGACCACATCACCACCATAATGACCCGCTACAAAGGCCGCATCAAGGGCTGGGACGTGGTCAACGAGGCCATTGTAGAGGACGGAAGCTACCGCAGCTCGCCATTCTACGAGATTCTCGGCGAGGAGTTCATCCCCCTCGCATTCCAATATGCCCATGAAGCCGATCCCGACGCCGAACTATACATCAACGACTATGCCATGAACGTCCCGGCCAAACGCGACGCCTACGTCAGGCTCGTCAACGACATGAAGTCAAAAGGCCTGCGCGTAGATGCCATCGGTATGCAGGGCCACATGGGCATGGACTATCCTGATTTCGCTGAATTCGAGAAATCGATCGAAGCCTATGCCTCGACCGGCTGCAAAGTGATGATCACCGAATGGGACATGAGCGCGCTCCCAACCGTCAGCCGCAGCGCCAACATCTCTGACAGCATCGTCTACAACACCCAGCTCAACCCCTACCCCGACGGTCTGCCGGCCGAGATTTCCGAAAAATGGAATGCCCGCATGGACTCGGTGACCGACATACTGCTCCGACACGCCGACGTGATCTCGCGCGTGACCGCATGGGGCACTTTCGACGGCATGTCCTGGAAAAACGATTTCCCCATGAAAGGCCGTGTGGAATACCCCCTGCTCTTCGACCGCGACTATCAGCTCAAACCCTTCCTTGCCAAACGCCTCGCCCCCGCAGACAAAGAATAACAACATCACAGACAAAGTCAATCTCTAACACAAGTCTCTAAAAGCAATACAATCATGAAACTGCTCAATCCCGATAAACGCTACCTCTTCCCCGCTGACTTCATGGCCGATCCGAGTGTCCACGTGTTCAATGGCCGCATCTACATCTACCCCTCCCATGACTGGGAATGCGAAAACGTGGAAAATGACAACGGCGACCAGTACGTGATGAAAGACATGCACGTGCTCTCGATCGACGGCGACCCGATGACCGGCAAGGTCACAGACCACGGAAAAGCTCTCGACATTGCCGACATTCCCTGGGCCGGACGCCAGCTCTGGGACTGCGACTGCGCCGAAAAAGACGGAAAATACTACCTCTACTTCCCGCTGAAAGACCAAAATGACATTTTCCGCATCGGTGTGGCCATAGCCGACCGCCCGGAAGGCCCCTTCATCCCCCAGCCCGACCCGATACGCGGCTCTTATTCGATTGACATCTGCGTGCTTGAAGACAATGGCGAATACTATCTCTACTTCGGAGGCATCTGGGGCGGACAGCTTCAGCGCTACCGCGACAACAAGGCCCTCGAATCGCCCTGCCTGCCCGAAGGCGACGAACCGGCACTCCCCTCGCGCTGCGTGCGCCTGTCAAAAGACATGCTCCAGTTTGCCGAGGAACCCCGCCCCATCCTGGTGGTCGATGCCGAAGGAAAACCCCTCAAGGCCAATGATCCCCACCGCTTCTTCGAGGCTTCGTGGGTCCACAGATACAACGGCAAATACTATCTCACATATTCCACCGGCGACAGCCATCTGCTCTGCTACGCCATAGGCGACAACCCCTACGGCCCCTTCACCTACGGAGGCGTGATCCTCACCCCCGTGGTAGGCTGGACCACTCACCACAGCATCATCGAATTCGGTGGCAAATGGTATCTCTTCCACCACGACAGTGTGCCCTCAGGCGGCAAATCATGGCTCCGCAGCCTCAAGGTCTGCGAACTCACCTATGATGCCGACGGCCGCATCCTCCCCATCGACGGCGGAGGCGATCCCTGGGAGGAATAAGAAAGCCTGACAATAACGGCCTCTAAGAAGCTGTTTACGTATTAATAAACAGCTTCTTAGCCCCGTCACGGCTACCGTCCCGACAGAATGAAAACCTATCAACCCAGCCCCCTGAAATGAACAGACTCATCATCATGGCAGCCGCGCTGCTTTCACTCGTCTCATGCTCGCGCCCCGAACCGTCAACAGCCCGCCGGGAGCTTGACCGCCTGTGGAAAGGAAGCCCCGTGGAGTTCCGCCACACCCCTGAAATGAAAGCCGAGGCCTTCGGCATCGAGCGCGAGGGCCATAAGTTTGTCATCAGCAGCGCCGATGACACGGGTGCCCTCTACGGCGTCTACTCTCTGCTGCGCGACTCAATGCAGATTCCACGCGAGGAATCGCCGGCCTTCCCCCTGCGCCTGCTCAACCACTGGGACAACCTCGACGGCACCGTGGAGCGCGGCTATGCAGGCCACTCCCTCTGGGACTGGGACGCTCTGCCTGATTCCGTATCGCCGCGCTACCTGGACTACGCCCGCGAAAACGCCCGCATAGGCATCAATGGCACCGTGCTCAACAACGTCAACGCCTCGCCGCAGATCCTCTCTCATGACTATCTCGTGAAAGTAGCGCGTCTGGCCGACGTGTTCCGCCCCTACGGCATCAAGGTCTATCTGTCGGTCAACTTCGCCTCGCCGATGGTGCTCGACTCTCTGCCCACGGCTGATCCGCTCGCAGCCGAAGTGACCGACTGGTGGAAAAACAAAGCCGATGAAATCTACTCGCTCATTCCCGACTTCGGCGGATTTCTCGTAAAAGCCAACTCCGAAGGCCAGCCCGGCCCGATGGACTTCGGCCGAAGCCACGCCGACGGAGCCAACATGCTCGCCCGCGCGCTCAAGCCACACGGCGGCATAGTGATGTGGCGAGCCTTTGTCTATTCGCCAATCGACGCCGACCGCGCCAAGCAGGCATACATGGAATTCCAGCCGCTCGACGGAAAATTTGATCCAAACGTCATCATACAGATCAAAAACGGCCCCATCGACTTCCAGCCCCGCGAACCCTACTCCCCGCTTTTCGGCGCCATGCCGCAGACCGACCGGATGGTCGAATTCCAGGTGACCCAGGAATATCTCGGCCACGCCAACCATCTGGCCTTCCTGGCCCCGATGTGGACTGAATTTTTCGAATATGTAAAACCCTCCTCGCTCACAGCCATCGCCGGAGTGGCCAACATCGGCGACTCCGACAACATGACTGGCAATCCGCTTGCCGGAGCCAACTGGCATGCCTTCGGACGTCTGGCCTGGGACCCGCAGCTAAGCCCCGCCCGGATAGCCCGCGAGTGGATCGACGCCAATCTGCTGATACCCGGAAGCAACATCCCTGACAGCATCTACTCCGGCCTGCTCGACATGTTCCTGACAAGCCGAGAAGCGGTGGTTGACTACATGATGCCCCTCGGACTGCACCACATCTTCGCCTTCGGCCACCACTACGGGCCCGAACCCTGGTGTGACATACCCGGCGCCCGCCCCGACTGGCTCCCCAAATACTACCACTGCGCCGACCGCCAAGGGCTTGGCTTCAACCGCACCACTTCAGGAAGCAATGCCGTAGAGCAATATCCCGAGCCCCTGCGCTCTCAGCTCAACGACATCGACACCTGCCCTGAGGAATTTCTGCTCTGGTTCCACCACGTGCCCTGGACCCATCGCCTGAAATCCGGCCATACGCTTTGGGATGAACTCTGCTACCGCTACGAGCGAGGAGTTTCGACAGCCGAAGACTATTGTCGCCGCTGGGAGGAAGCACGCCCATACATCAGACCCGAACTCCACGCCGACGTAGCCGAACGTCTGCGCACCCAGGCCGCCGACGCCCGGTGGTGGAAAGATGCCTGTCTGCAATACTTCCGGGAATACTCACGCCTACCCTATCCCACGGGAGTCACCGCACCAGTCCAACCGCTCGAACAGCTCAAACGCATCAACCTCCCCATCACCAACTTCGAATCCCCCACCCCCGCCCTCCTCGACTCCGTCCGCTACCATAAATCGACTCCCTGCCGAACATCATAGGCAGCATCCCGCCACGACAGCGCGATTTACCATAACACTCCGCGGGATTCCGGGAGGGTGATGTCCGACAGGACATCGATTTACTCATAGCCCGTGACACCGTAGCGCATCGCGCATAGGTGTCACGGGTTATCAGTCCCACCCACGCATGGTGTCCGACAGGACACCGATTTACGGTCCCGGATGGCACAATGACAAAAAAACGCCCCAGCCGCAGTCTGTAAAAAGACTGCCGCCGGGGCTTATATATTGCACGTGAACGCCGATCAGCCGAAACTGATAGTCTGACCCGCCGAACCCGAAGCCTGGCCCGCAGGCTGGAGACCCGACGAACCGTCGAGAGCACCACTGCGCACATCCTCCACAATCTTGCGGTCACGCTTATAGGTAGGATACTTCTCCAGAATATCGCAGACAGCATCGTCATCAAGCTGATTCAGCCCCAGCACGATAGTCGACGAACGGTCCTTACCCTCCGTCAGATCCTTGATCTTGGTCAGGCCATACTCCTCGGCCAGACGCTCGTCAGAAACCTCCGGTTCCTTAGGCTTGGCCGGTGCCACAGGAGCTGCCGGCGCAGGAACAGCCGGTGCACTTGCACTGTTTGAAGCCGCCGGAGAAGAGCTGCGCGAACCCGGAGTACCCATCGAGAAACCGAAACCGCTTGCCGCGCCTCCAGCCATGATTTCCTCCTCCTCCTCGCGCAGAGTCACATCGAAACCGGCCGCAAGGATGGTCATTTTCACGCCATTACCCAGCGACTCGTCGAACCCGACACCCCAGATCACATCCACATCCGTGTTGATCGCACCGATGAAATCCGTGATCTCGCGGGTCTCGCTCATCAGGAACTTCTCTTCGGCGTTCGGGTTGAAATACAGATTGAAAAGCAGCTTCTTCGAGCCCAGGATATCGCGGTTCTTCAGAAGCGGAGAATTCAGAGCGTTATGGATAGCGTTGGTCACACGGTTCTCACCCTCGCCATAGCCGGTCGAGATGATAGCCGCGCCGCCGTCGCGCAGAGTAGAATCAACGTCATTGAAGTCGAGGTTTATCAGACCGTTGCAGGTGATCAGCTCCGAGATAGAACGCGCGGCTATTGACAGCGTATCGTCAGCCTTGCCGAACGCATTCAGGAAATCGAGATCACCGTAGATCTCGCCCAGACGCTCATTGTTGATCACAAGCAGCGCATCCACATGCTTCGCCATCTCGTCGGCACCGGCTATAGCCTTGCGGATCTTCTTCTGCCCCTCGAATAGGAAGGGAATGGTCACGATACCGATGGTCAGCAGCCCGCGCTCCTTGGCAATGCGGGCCACCACGGGAGCCGCACCGGTGCCGGTGCCGCCGCCCATACCGGCAGTGATGAACACCATCTTGGTCTGGTCGTCAAACAGATCCGCAATCTCCTCGGCGCTTTCCTCAGCGAAATCGCGGGCCTTCTCAGGCTTGTTGCCCGCACCCAGACCGTCGCCGATCTCCAGAGTGTGGGGCACACGCGAGTGACACAGCGTCTGATGGTCAGTGTTGATATTGACGAAGGACACATTCTTTATGCCCTGGACATACATATGATTCACGGCATTGTTGCCGCCGCCGCCCACACCGATGGCCATGATGTTGCAGGCGAGATCCGAGCCTTCATTGTTGCTCTTGAAAGCCGAAGTGTCAGAGATGTCCTGATTATAGTTGTTGATCTGATCTTCCATTTTTTGAGTAAGATTTTTGTTACAGCTTCAGGGGAGAGAAATGAGGGGAGTGAATTGCTCTGTAAGTGTGTTATATAAAGAATGTGTTTAGTTATCGTTGTCGATATCATCGTCCTCCACAGGCTCGGTCATGAGGTTTACAAGCCGTTCACGCACAGTGCCCCACAGCGAGAAACCTCTCTTCTTCTCCGGAGCCGGAGCGGGTTCCGGCTTTTCGGGTTCAGCCGGCCTGGGGTTCTGATATTCCGGTCTTTGTGGCGCCGCTGGCTGGGGTTGAGGCTGCTGAGACTGCTGAGGCTGCTGATAACTGTTTTGCTGATATCCGCTTTGCTGATAAGCGTTCTGCTGATAAGCGGGTTTCTGCGGTGACGGCTGCTGACGCACCTCGTCAATTGAGTTATAAATAGGCTCCGGAGCTATCACAACCGGTTCCGGACGGCTCAGACACTCCTTGACCTCGCGGTCTTTGGCAGCCGCGGCAAGAATCGAGATCACGTCCACATGGTCTGAGGCATTGATGCGGCCGTCAAGGATGCGCACACGGTTCACCGGACCGCCATAGCGCACCTTCAGGGTGGTGAGGTTTTCCAGACGGCGGTCAAAACCGTTGAGCTTCGATCCGCGGCCGGTCAGTATGATGCCCGCAGGGAGCCTGTCGGGAGTCAGACCCGCATATTTGATCTGTTCGTTGATATTGGCAATGATCTCTCCGGCGCGCGCGGCCACATAGTTGTTGATCTGGCCGTAGTCAATCAGTCCGTTTGACGGCATCGGAGTCGGCTCCGTAGAGCTCAGAGCGTTTCCGCCGTCGATCTTCAGCTCCTCGGCGCGCTCTTCGAGATAGTTCATGGCGGTAATGTCGCGTGTGATGTTGCGCGAACCCATCGGGATGGTGCTCATGTAGAGCAGCACACCGTTCTTGTAGATCGACACCGTGGTGGTCTCCGCCCCGCAGTCAACCAGCATACATCCCTGGCGCTTCTCTTCGGGATAGAGCACGAAATCGGCTTCGGCTATCTGGCGCACGAACATGTCATGCACCGGCAGATGCAGACGCTCGTCAAGCACATGGTTGAGGTTTCTGACGAGCTGAGTGCGGCAGCTGATCAGATTCAGCCGGGCCGACACGTGGGAGCCGAACATGCCCACCGCGCGGTTTGTCGGCGAATTGTCAACCCTGAACTCCTTGGGAGTAACGTCGACTATCGTGCGTTCGTGCAGCTGATAGTTGAGCGCGTCGCCGGTCATGTCGGCAATCAGCTCGTTGGTTATCTCCATTTCCTGCGGCAATCGGCGTTCAATCTCGATGCCCTGGGCCATCAGCGAGCGTCCGCCCACCGAGACATAGACTCCGGTCACGTTGCGCCCCGGCTCGCGCATCTCCAGACGTCCGATCACGTTGCGGATCGCGCCTGCCGTCTCTACCACATTGCGTATGCAGCCGTAGCGCACCCCGTCATAGAGTTTCTCCTCTTCTACAGCTTTCACACTCAATGTGCCCTGAGGGTCTACGATGCCTATCGCACCTTTTATTTTCGAGCTCCCTATTTCGAGAGCCACTATATATTTTTCTTCCATGGAGATGTATTGGGTTTTCAGTTGATTTTGTTCTGTGTCTGTTGGTTGTCGGCTGCGGTCTTTGGCGCCGCGGCGGCCGGAGCACTCTTCCTTGCGGCCGGAATAGGCTTTTCGGAGTGGGCCTTCATGCCGGGAATGGTCTGGCCGGGGGCCACGTCATCGCCCGCAAGCATCGTGCCGGTGTCCACGCTCTCGTCGTCGTCATACTGCACTGTCTCCATCTTCTGCGGAGCCTTGCGGCGCTTGGTGGCCACTAACTGGCCGTTCCATTTGAGCGAGATCGTGTCATATTTTTCCCAGCCCTGCAGCGGGAGCACTTTTGAATAGAATTTCTTCAGACGTGAGAATTTGTCGTCGAAATGTGAGGGTGTCCCGAAGTTGATCACATGTTCGCAGATCACCGGGACGAGTATGATGTCAGTGGGTGATTTCACCTTGATCATCGAGATATAGGAGTTCCAGACAGAGTCACCGGAAATGTAGTTCAGAAGCGGAAGCAGCGATTCGGGTGTGAACACCGTATCTGACGGATTGAAATGCCCCTCGATCACGGGCACATCCTTGTGGAAGCGCGCGTCGGCTTTCACCCGTTTGCCCGCACGGTTGATGTAGTACGATTCTTCGTCGTCAAACACTCTGGCCACCGGTATGATCGGAGTGACCTTGATGCGGATCGAGCCGTCGGTATAGCGCACCACCTCGGCATCCTCTATCTTGTCCATCTCAAGAAGCCGGCGGCGTATCTGCTGGGTGTTGATGTTGCCCAGAGCCAGACCTACGGCTTTGTCAGGCAGCGAGTCGAGTTCGCGCGAGAGCTCGGCCGGGGTGACGAAACGCTGGTTGCCGTCGGCTCCGGCTATCGTGATCTCCATGCCGCGGCAAGGCTCCGTATCGGCCTCGGTGGCGGTTACGGTCAGGGCTATGACCAGATAGGCCACAAGCAGCAATGAGAATATTATGGTCAGGTAGCGCGACATTGGTTTCTTTCGGGGTGGTGTGATGATTCTGTCAGGGTCAGTGAATTCGTTGATCAGTGGAGATTCTCTATGATGGCGGGGATGAAGGTGTTGATGTCACCCGCGCCTAAAGTCAGGAGGATGTCAAAGTTACGGTTTTTCAGTGTTTCCACCAATTTTTCTTTGTTAATTAAGATTTTATCCTCGCAGCGCACCTTGTCGAAGATGATTTCGGAGCTTACGCCTTCTATCGGCTCTTCGCGGGCGGGGTAGATGTCGAGAAGCACCAGTGAATCGGCTCCGGAGAGGGCGTCGGCGAATTCAGGGGCGAAGTCGCGGGTGCGGCTGTAGAGATGCGGCTGGAAGGCCACGGTCAGTTTGCGGCCCGGATAGATGGCCTTGACCGATTCTATTGACTTGCGCACCTCTTCGGGGTGATGGGCATAGTCGTCTATTATCACCCGTCCGGCTCCGTTGTCCTCTTTAAGGTGGGTCTCGAAACGGCGCTTGGTGCCGCGGTAGCTGCTGATGGCCTCGCGCACCACCTCAGGCTCCCAGGCATCTGTGAGACAGATGGCTGCTGCTGCGGCCACGGCGTTTTCAATGTTGACCTCCACGGGTACTCCGAGATTGATGTTGCGGATGATGCCGCGGGGGGTGATGAGATCGAAGGTGATGGTGCCGTTGGCGCGGCGCACATAGCCGGCGTGGAAGTCGCCGCTGTCACGCGAGTAGGTATAGACTCTGACTCCATCCTGCGGGCGGGGCTTGAGCTTGAGGTTTTCGTGGATGATGAGCGCTCCGTCAGGGCGGATCAGCTCAGTGAACCGGGCGAAGCTTTCCAGATAGGCCTCCTCGGTGCCGTAGATGTCGAGGTGGTCAGGGTCAGTGGCGGTGATGACGGCCACGGTGGGGGTCAGGTGATGGAAGGAGCGGTCAAACTCGTCGGCCTCGATCACACTGTAGGCCGACTGCGGCGCCAGCAGGAAATTGGTGCCGTAGTTGAGCATCTCGCCTCCGAGGAAGGCGTTGCAGCCGAACGAGCCGCTTTTCAGTATGTGGGCGGCCATTGACGAGGTTGTGGTCTTACCGTGGGTGCCGGCGAAGCAGAGCGAGCGGCTGTTGCGGGTGATCAGTCCGAGCACTGCGGCGCGTTTGAGCACCTCGAAGTCGTTGTTGCGGAAATAGCGCAGCTGCGGGAGGCTTTCAGGCACCGCCGGAGTGTAGACCACCAGCGTTGTCTCCGGGTTGCGGAATGCCTCAGGTATGCTGTCGGCGTTTTCGTCGAAGCTGATCTCAACCCCTTCGGCGCGGAGTTCGTCGGTCAGGGCTGTCGGGGTGCGGTCATAGCCGGCCACCTTTTTGCCGGTGGCGAGGAAATAGCGTTCGAGAGCAGCCATGCCTATGCCGCCGGCTCCTACGAAGTATATGTTGCTGATTTCAGATATATCGTGTTTCATTTTCGGTCTTCTATGGTATTGATGATTATGTCGACAATTTTTTCATCGGCGTTGCGGAGCGCCATTTTGCTGATCTCGCTGCTGAGGGCTGCGCGCTTTGCCGGATCGGTGATAAGTGATTCAAGGGTGGCGGGCAGGGTGGCCACGGCCTCGGCGTCGAGGATCATGACGGCTGCGCCGCGGGTGGAGAGGGCTTCGGCGTTGTGGCGCTGATGGTCTTCGGCCACATTGGGCGAGGGCACGAGCACACAGGCTTTGCCGAGGTTCTGAAGTTCGGAGATGGTGCCTGCTCCGGCGCGTGACACCACCAGATCTGCCGCGCGGTAGGCCACGTCCATGTCAGAGATGAACGTTGTGGCCCTTACATTGTCATAGCCGTCGGCGAGTTTTTGGAATTCCGGAGCGCCGTAGCGTCCGGTCTGCCACATGAGGCTCACTCCCTTGTCGCGGAGCATGGGGAGCGAAGCGGCTATGGCCTCGTTGACTGTGCGGGCGCCGAGACTGCCGCCCACGGCGAGCACCAGGGGCTTTTCGGGATCGAAACCGAGCTGCCGTTTGGCCTCGGCCTGGGTAAGGGTGCAGTTTTCAAGGTCGGTCCTGACGGGGTTGCCGGTCTTGGTGATCGAGGAGGCGGGAAAGAAGCGGTCCATGCCGTCATAGGCCACGCAGATGGCTTTGGCTTTCTTGGACAGGAGCTTGTTGGTGACCCCGGCATAGGAGTTTTGTTCCTGCAGCAGAGTGGGCACTCCCTGCTTCTGGGCCTGCTTGAGCACAGGTCCGCTTGCATAGCCGCCCACGCCTACGGCAATGTCGGGACGGAAGTCGCGCACTATGCGGCGCGCCTTGCGCAGTGACTTCCAGAGTTTGATGAGCACACCGAAATTGCGCCAGAGACGTTTGCGGTCAAAACCGGCCACGGGCAGGCCCTCGATCCTGTAGCCTGCGGCGGGCACACGCTCCATTTCCATGCGGCCGAGAGCGCCTACAAAGAGAATTTCGGCCTCCGGAAAGCGGCGTCTGACGGCATTGGCAATCGACAGAGCGGGAAAGATGTGGCCTCCGGTACCTCCGCCGGAGATAAGCACACGGTTTATTTTGGTCTTTTCTTCATTCATGAGGCACAAATAAAGATATGGGGTGAATGGTTGAGGGTTAGAGCATTCTGTGAATGGTTCTGCGGGAGATCAGAGCTGCATCTGGTTTTCGGCGCCGAACTGTTCGGGCAGGGCCTCGATTTCATCGCGGATATCCTGCTTTTTGCCTCCCTGGCGGGTGGCTGTGCGGCTGATGGAGAGCATAATGCCGAATGCTATCGCGGTCACGAGGATCGAGGTGCCTCCTTTGGAGAGCAGTGGCAGCGGCTGACCGGAGACGGGGAAGACACCTGTCACAATGGCTATGTGGAAGAGAGCCTGGAAGGCTATCATCACCGCCATACCTATTACAACAAGCGCGGGGTAGGTTCGGTTGCAATGCGATGCGATTCCTGAGGCGCGACCTAAGAGCCAGAGGTAGAGAAGAAGCACCACGAGGCCGCCTATCAGTCCGAGTTCCTCGACTATTATGGCAAAAATATAGTCAGAGAACGCCAGCGGCAGGCGCGAGGCTTCGCGGGAGTTGCCGGGTCCTACGCCGTGGATGCCGCCGTGGGCCTGGGCCATGTAAGAGAGGATCTCCTGACGGTTCTTGCCTACGGCAGGGATTTCCCATTTGGGTGTCGATTTATCTTTGTGACGCTCCAGGCGTGCCAGCCAGGTGTCTATTCGCGAGGGGCTTTTATCTGCCGTCCCGTCGGCACTTACAAGTTCGATTTTCTGCTCTGCGTCAGCCGGAATTTCACTTGACCGCGAGTCGCTCCACATGAGGTAGGCTACGAAGAGACCGCCGAGGGCCATGTAGGCGATGGTCAGCACAAAGAGGTGGGAGAATTTCACGCCGCCCACTATCATCATCGAGTAGCTGATGGCCAGAAGCAGCAGAGTGTTGGTCAGGCCCTGCTTTATCAGCAGTCCGCTCAGCAGCAGCACTATGACTCCGGAATATTTTACTGCGTTTGAGGTAACGCCCACCTTCTTTGTGTTTGGATTCCAGGTCATCACAAGGGCTATGAGCAGCACGGCCGACAGTTTGACCATCTCGGCCGGATAGATGCCTATTCCGAGTATGGTCAGCGAGCGCCGGGCACCGTTGACTATCTCGCCGAAAAACATGACGTAGACCATCATGGCCACACTGACAAGGGCGAAGCCGAGGGTGAAGGGAATGAAATCGGAGTAGTGGCGCCTGGAGAGGAACCATACCACGAATGTGCCTCCTGCAAGCATTACGATGTGGCGCAGGATCGGTCCCATCACACCGATTGACGAGCCGGCCACCTCGCGCGAGGAGGCGCTGTAGAGCTCGATGGTCGAGATGATGCAGAGGGCTATGAAGATGCCCCAGATGTGTTTGTCGGCTTTCGAGACGGCCTTGGGTTTTGCCGCCGGCTGTTCGCCGTGTGCTGGTATTGTCTGACTCTGGACTGCCATTGGCTGACGGAGAGATTGGAGGGTTATGTGATCGGGATGCTTATATATATTAATTATAGGTGGTGGCTGAAGCCTATTTCGATTCGAGGGCGCGGACCTGCTCCTTGAACTGACGGCCGCGGTCTTCGTAGCTGCTGAAGAGGTCGAAACTTGCGCAGCATGGCGAGAGGAGCACGGTGTCACCTTCGCAGGAGATGGCGGCGGCGGTTGCCACGGCTTCCTGAATCGAGTGGGTGTCATGGATCTCAGGCACCATGCCGGTGAAGAAGTCAAGAAGTTTGCTGTTGTCCTTGCCCATGCAGATGATGGCTTTCACCTTTTCTTTCACGAGGGGGAGGATTTCGGAGTAGTCGTTGCCCTTGTCCTTGCCGCCGAGAATCAGCACTGTGTCAGCGGGCATTGATTCGAGGGCATACCAGCATGAGTTGACATTGGTGGCCTTGGAGTCGTTGATGTAGCGGACGCCGTTGACTGTGGCAGTGTATTCCAGACGGTGTTCCACACCTTCGAAGTCGCCGAGCGCTCCGCGGATCTCCTGCTTGTCGATGTCGAGCAGGCAGGCCGAGAGGGCGGCGGCCATTGAGTTGTAGAGGTTGTGGAGGCCGTTGAGCGAGAGCTCGGCGCGGGGCATTCTGAGCGATGTCTCAGGAGTGTCGATTATGAGCGAAGCCTCGTCGCTGTCATTGTCGACGTAGGCGTGGCATCCCTTTTCGAAGTGTTCGGCGAAGGGATAGAGCTGAGCCTCGGTGCGGATGCGTTCGAGCTGGCTGGTGATCACGGGGTCGTCCTGCCAGTAGATGAAGGCGTCCTGCGGGGTGAGGTTGTTGAGGATGCGGAACTTGGCGTTGATATAGTTCTGCATCTTGTAGTCATAGCGGTCAAGATGGTCGGGGGTAATGTTGAGGATCACGGCGATGTTGGCACGGAAGTCATACATGTTTTCCAGCTGGAAGCTTGACAGTTCGATCACGTAGACATCATGCTTCTCGCGTGCCACCTGAAGGGCCATGCTGCGGCCCACGTTTCCTGCAAGGCCCACGTTGATGCCTGCGTTTTTGAGTATGTGGTAGGTGAGGAGTGTGGTTGTGGTCTTTCCGTTACTGCCGGTGATGCAGACCATTTTGGCGTCGGTGTAGCGTCCGGCCAATTCTATTTCGGAGATCACGGGAATGCCTTTCTCGGTGATGGCCTTCATCACGGGAGTTGTCGGGGCTATGCCGGGGCTTTTGACCACCTCGTCGGCCGCGAGTATGCGGTCCATCGAGTGGCCCCCCTGTTCCCATTCTATACCTTCGTCGTCGAGCATGCGGCGATAGTGTCCGGCTATGGTTCCATAGTCGCTGAGAAACACGTTCATTCCTTTTTCCTTGCCGAGGATGGCGGCGCCTACGCCGCTCTCACCTCCGCCGAGTATGACGAGATTTTTTGCCATTGGTATGCTTGCTGTTGTTTTAGCTTATCGGGTGTCAGGATTGCTGATTACCTGATCTTGAGGGTTACGAATGTTATGACTGCGAGGAAGATGCCGATGATCCAGAAGCGGGTGACGATCTTCGATTCCGGGATAGCGCGCAAGGGGGCCTGGATGATGGCCTCGATGCCTGAGTTGCCGGGCTTCTGATAGTGGTGGTGGAGTGGGGTCATCTTGAAGATGCGCTGCCCCTTGCCGTATTTGCGCCTGGTGTATTTGAAATAGGCCACCTGAAGCATCACCGAGAGGTCTTCAACAAAGAAAATGGCGCAGAGGATAGGGATCAGAAGCTCCTTGTGGATGAGGATGGCGAACACGGCTATGATGCCGCCTATGGTCAGCGATCCGGTGTCGCCCATGAAGACCTGCGCGGGGTAGGCGTTGTACCAGAGGAAGCCGATCAGGGCACCGATGAAGGCCGACATGAACACAACCAGCTCTGACGACTGGGGTATGTACATGATGTTGAGGTAGGTGGAGTAGATGACGTTGCCTCCGAGATAGGCCATGATGGCCAGGGCCACGCAGATGATAGCCGAGGTGCCAGCACAGAGGCCGTCGAGGCCGTCGGTGAGGTTGGCTCCGTTGCTTGTGGCGGCCACAACCACGATGACCACGAGGATGAACAGTATCCAGCCGCCGACCTGGGCGTAGTCGCCGAGCCACTGGGTCAGATAGGCATAGTCGAAGTTGTTGTCCTTGACAAAGGGGATGGTGGTCTGGGTCGACTTCACATCCTGGCTCTCGCTTGCCATGACGGTCTCCACATTGTTCTCCGAGTATGTGACCGGCGTTACCTGGCGCTGAGTGATGTCGGGGCTGAGATACATGGTGAGGCCCACTATGAGTCCGAGGCCCACCTGGCCTATGATCTTGAATTTGCCTTTCATGCCCTCCTTGTCGTGCTTGGCCACTTTGATGTAGTCGTCGCAGAAGCCGAGTGATCCGAGCCATATGGTTGATATCAGCATGAGGATCATGTAGATGTTGCTCAGATCGCCCACAAGCAGGCAGGGAATGAGGATGGCGATTATTATGATTACTCCGCCCATTGTCGGAGTTCCGGTCTTCTGCATCTGTCCTTCGAGGCCGAGGTCGCGGATGATCTCTCCGACCTGCATGAGCTGCAGGCGGTCAATGATCTTGCGGCCGAACACCAGGGCTATGAAGAGCGAGAGCAGCAGCGCGGCTCCGGAGCGGAAGGTGATGTAGGTCATCAGTCGTGATCCGGGTATGTGGCTGTCTTGCAGAAGGTCAAATAGATAATAAAGCACTTGGGATAAATATTTTTAGATCGGTTTATCAATCGGGGGGATTCAATCGGGGGGATTTCTATCGGCCGGAGGCTGATTCGGAGGCTATGATCTCGCGGACCACCTCGCGGTCGTCGAAATGGTGTTTGACGCCCTTGATCTCCTGGTAGTCCTCATGGCCTTTGCCGGCTATGAGGATCACGGAGCCTTTCGAGGCGAGGGTGGCGGCGGTGCGGATGGCCTGGCGGCGGTCGGTGATGTGGAGTGTGCGTGTGCGGGCTTCCTCGTCAAGACCTTCCTCCATGTCGCGGAGAATCTCTTCAGGCTCCTCGAAGCGTGGATTGTCAGAGGTGAGGATGAGGCGTTCGCTGCGGGCTGCGGCCTCGCGGGCCATGATGGGGCGCTTGCCCTTGTCGCGGTTGCCGCCGGCTCCGACCACGGTGATGATCTCGCCCTGACGGCCTATGACCTCGCGGATGGCGTTGAGCACGTTGACCACTGCGTCAGGCGTGTGGGCGTAGTCAACGATCGCCGTGTAGCCCTTGGGCGAATGGAAGGCCTGGAAGCGTCCGGCCACCGGGACCAGGCGCGACATCTCCCGGAGCACGTCATCGTGGTTCCAGCCCAGCAGAATGCAGGCTCCGTAGACGGCCGTGAGGTTGTAGGCGTTGAATTTTCCGGTGAAAAGCAGTTCCACCTCGTGGCCGTTGAGACTCAGGAGGGTGCCGTCGAGGCGTGACTCCACGATGCGTCCGCGGAAGTCGGCCTCGGAGCGCAGGGAGTAGGTGAAACGCCGTGCGCGGGTGTTCTGAAGCATTACGTCGCCCACCTTGTCGTCAGCGTTGGTCAGCGCGAAGGCATCGGCGGGGAGCAGGTCGAAAAATTTCTTCTTGGCGGCGAGATAGGCCTCGAAAGTCTTGTGGTAGTCGAGGTGGTCGCGGGTGAGGTTGGTGAAGATGCCCCCTTCGAAGCGCAGACCGGCAATGCGCTGCTGGTCGGCGGCGTGTGAGCTGACTTCCATTGCGGCATATTCACAGCCGGCTTCCACCATGCGGTGGAGAAGTTCGTTGATGGTCAGCGGGTCAGGGGTTGTATGGCCGGTGGGATAGGCGGTGTCGTCCACGTAGTTGCAGACGGTTGAGAGGAGTCCGGCCTTGTGGCCGAGCAGCCGCGCCATCTCATAGATGAGTGTGGCGGTGGTTGTCTTGCCGTTTGTGCCGGTGACGCCTACGAGGTGCAGTTTGCGCGAAGGGTTGTCCCACCACTGCGATGCAAGATAGCCGAGGGCGAGCGCCGAGGAGGGGACCACGATGTAGGTGACATGCGTCGAGAGGTCTTCGGGGAGCTGCTGGCAGACCACCGCAGTGGCTCCTTTCTCCACGGCCATCGGTATGAACCTGTGGCCGTCGACGCTGACGCCGGGGACTGCCACGAAGAGTGTCCCTTCAGTCACCTGACGGGAGTCGGAGGTCAGACCCGATATCATTTTATCATCACTGCCGATGATCTCGACGGTTTGCACCGGAGCGAGCAGTTCGTTGAGCTTTTTCACCTTTGAAATTATTGATTTGGTTGTTGTTTCGGAAATCTGTAGTGCCCGGAGGCGGTGAGGGAGAGGGGGGTGAGAAGACGGTTTATTATATATATAAGGAGTTTTGGGCTCCGGATGTTCAGTTGGCCAGAACGAGGCGGATGCGGGTGCCTTTTGGCGGATGCGATCCGGCGGTGTGGCTCATAGACCTGACGTAGCCCGAACCGGAGTATTCCACGTTGTAGCCTGCGTTTTCGAGCGCCACGAGGGCATCACGGAGTCCGTAGCCTCTGACGTCAGGCACTCCGGAGGCCGAAGCGGTTTCGGGGGCGCGGAGAGTGCGGCGCGAGGGTATGGAGAATTCGGCTTTGACTCTCTCATATGGATTCTTGCCGGGGGTCACATAGAAGGTTGGGGCGTTGGTCGAGGGGGTGTTGTCGCGGTAGTCCGAGCTGTTGCCGAGCATTCCGCGGGAGTATAGCTTGAGAGCCACGTTGCGCAGCACCTGGCCGGAGGTGGTGGCGGCTCCGAAGAAGTTTTTGGTTGGGTGGCATGTGAGCACCACGCAGGAGTACATCGGGTTTTCTGCGGGGAAGAAGCCACAGAAAGCCAGGCGCTTCTTGCCCTGGTTGTAGGCACCGTTCTCGATCATGTAGCATGTGCCGGTCTTTCCGGCGATGCGCACGGTGTTGTTGCGGAGGAAGCGTCCGGTGCCGTGGTCGCCCCAGACCACGTTGGTCAGCATCTCGCGCACAATTTTTGCCGTTCGTGGCGAACATGCTCGTCCGGAACCCATGTAGCCTATGGGGAGCACCGAGTCGACCTCGCCGCGGATCTCCTTGACCAGACGTGGGCGCACGAAGACACCGTCATTGGCTATGGCGTTGTAGATGGCCAGGGTGTAGAGGGGCGGAATTTCGGTGGCATAGCCGTAGCTCATGCGCGAGAGGGCAATGCGGCCTCCGCGGTCAGAGGGCACACTGTCGATGCGCGGGGGCACCTCGCCGGCTATTCCGGTGTTGAGCGGTTCGAGGAATCCGAGCTGCTTGATGCGCGAGTAGAAGGCTCCGGGATTGTCGTTGTATTTCCGGGTTATGATGCGGGCCATGCCGATGTTTGACGACTGTTCGAGCACGTCGCCCACGCGGATGGCAGTGGAGTGGTGGGCGTCGGTTATGGCACGTCCTCCCGCATAGGCCCATCCGCTGCCGGTGGGGAGCATTTCGTCGAAGTTGGTGACAATGCCGTCTTCAACGGCTATCATCATGGAGAGGGTCTTAACGACTGATCCGGGCTCGTAGCCCATCACTGCCCGGTTGCGGGCCTCGATGTAGCCCGGACCGCGGGGATTGCGCTCAAGATTGGAGATGGCCTTGATGTCGCCGGTTTTGACATCCATGAGCACAGCCACCCCCCAGTCGGCCCCGCAGGTGTCAAGCACGTTGTTGAGCTCGCTCTCCACTATGTCCTGCATGTTGATGTCGATTGTGGTCACTATGTCGCTGCCGGGCACTGCCGGGATGTCTGTCCAGTCTGTGATCTTTTTTGTGAGGTTGATCATCTTGCTGTAGCCAATCTTGCCGTAGAGGAGCGAGTCGAGGGCCTTTTCGAGACCTGAAATGCCGTGGATCTCCTTGCTTTCAGTGGTTTCGCCCACGCCTCCGATGCTTCGGCGTGCCATGTCGCCGTAGGGGTTGAAGCGGCGCATGTATTTTTCGAATGTCAGGCCGTTGCGGTTGCGGTTTTTGATGCTGAAGAATGGGAGGGTACGCATGGTCTCCATGTCGGTGTGCGAGAGTCCGCTGAGGAGTTTGTAGGCTCTGGGGCGTTCGCTGTGCTTCTTGTCGAGGGGTGCGAGGAGGTGTTTTTTCCAGGCCTTTGCGCTGCGCACGGGGAAGAGGCGGGCCATGTCGGCGGCAAGCCAGTCAATGGTGTCGCGCAGGAGTTTTTCGTTGAATTTCTCGGCGCGGTAGTCGATGCGGGCGGTGTAGAAGTTGAGGTTTGTGGCCAGGACGCTGCCGTCAGAGGCGAGGATGTTGCCGCGCGGGGGCACTATGACCTTGCTCTGTGTGAGCAAGGCGTCGGCGCGTTCGTTCCACTTGTCAGCGTCAATGACGGTGTTTTCGACGAGTTTCGATACGATCATCGCCGAAAGAAGCAGAATGAACACGATGACGAGTCCATAGCGCAGAAGTATGTTGCTTCGGTTGTCCTTTTTCACGTTGGTTGGTCAGAGAGTGTTGTGGGCTGTGAGGGTGTTATGAGAGTGGCGGAGGGAGGGTTGAGCGGAGGGTCATTTGGGTATTTTGTAGGGCGGCTGGGCCTGAACTTTGAGGTTGAGATGGAGCGAGTCGACCATGTGTTGCATGGAAGTTTCGCGTTTGCGCCCCATGAAGGCGCTGCGCTCGCGGGCCTTTTCGTTGTTGACTATCTCAAGGGTGCGTTCGAGGGCTGCGATTTTCTCCATGTTGGTCTGGCAGGTGTATTTGGTCGTTATATAGACCATTATCACCACAATGCAGATGAGCACCGGGAGCCAGTGGCGGGCGAAGAAGTCGCTTGAGAGGACTTGGCCGCGGAAGAGGCGAGTGATAATGGAGGCTTTCATATTGTTGATGGGTCCTGGAGTTGCCGGAGGGGAGTTTCCGGGAGATTTTATATGTATTTTTTGCGGGTCAGAGTTTTACGGCTACACGGAGTTTGGCGCTGCGCGAACGGGGGTTGCGCTCGGTTTCTTCGGCCGTGGGGACTATCGGCTTGCCGCCCAAGGGCTTGAGGGGGGCTTCGATGCGCCCGAAGAAATCTTTCTCTACGTTGCCGGCGAAGTTGCCTGTCTTCATGAAGTTCTTTACCATGCGGTCTTCGAGGCTGTGGTAGGTGATTACGGCGAGGCGTCCGCCGGGCTTGAGGACTTTGAGTGCGCCCTGAAGGAGTTCGCGGAGTGCGCCCATTTCGTCGTTGACCTCTATGCGGAGGGCCTGGAACACCTGGGCGAGTTCTTTTTTCTCTTTGCGCTGGTCGATGTGGGGGCGGATGGCGTCGATGAGCCGTCCGATTGTCTGCAGGGGGCTTTCGCTGCGTGCTTTTACGATCGAGCGGGCCATCTGGCGGCTCTGTTTCAGTTCGCCGTAGATGTAGAGTATCTCGGCTATGCGCTCTTCGGGGAGGGTGTTGACCAGATCTGCCGCCGAGCGGCCAGCCTGACGGTTCATCCTCATGTCGAGGGGTCCGTCGAAGCGGAAGGAGAAACCGCGTTCGGTGTCATCGAAGTGGTGGAAGGAGACTCCGAGGTCGGCCAGCACTCCGTCAACTTCAGCCACGTCATAGTAGCGCATGAAGTTTGTGATGAAGCGGAAGTTGGAGTAGACCATCGTGAAACGGGGGTCGGAGGGGGCGCGGCGCACCGCATCCTCGTCCTGGTCGAAGGAATAGAGCATTCCGCCGAGGCCTGCGTCGAGACGCTCCATGATGGCGCGTGAGTGGCCGCCGCCGCCGAATGTGGCGTCGACGTAGATTCCACCGGGCTGAATGTCAAGGGCCGAGATGGTTTCGGGCAGCAGGGCGGGTATGTGGTAAACTTCTTCGGGCATGGGTGCGGAAAGGATCGTCAAAGGGGTTAGCTTTAGAGGGTGTAAAATTACAAAAATTTGCAAAACTAAACAGTAAAAAATCGCCGAAAATTTTAAGAAGTTATTAACATTCGGAAAAATAACTGAAAATCAGGGCTCCGGAGTATTTGCAAATGTAAATTTGCGGGGCTTCCGCATTATCGCATTCACCGGGTTCCTGCGGGCCGTATCTTTGCAGAAAAAAAAGCCATGAAGAAGAGAGTTAAAAAAGAGTGTCGCCGAATTGTTTCGGGCAAGTATTATGACGAACTGATGGGGCTGATCGCCAGGACTCTGATAGCCATAGAGGTGGAGAGAGACGAACTTGACCGCTGCCTGGAGGCTTTCAGCAGCTATCTGACCGTGGGGGTTGTTGATCCGGCGCCTGACGATCTGAATTTCAAGATGATAATGGCTCTGATGGAGCCGGAGATAGAGCGGGCCGCCGAGCGGTCGGCGCGGGCCAGACGACGGAAGAAGCCGAAAAGCGCCGACGAGGGCAATAAAGAGGCTCCCGCACCGTTAAATAATAATATGCAGGAAATAGTATTCGCCACCAACAATCAACATAAGCTCGAAGAGATCCGCCGCATTGTCGGCGACAAGTTCAGAATCCTGTCGCTCAGCGATATAGGCTGCCATGAGGAAATCCCCGAAACAGCCTCTACCCTCAGCGGCAACGCGCTGCTGAAAGCCCGCTACGTGAAGCGGCACTACGGCTATGACTGTTTTGCCGATGACACCGGCCTGATGGTCGATGCGCTTGGGGGCGCCCCCGGAGTCTATTCGGCCCGCTTTGCCGGCCCGGCCCATGACAGCGCGGCCAACATGGAGCTGCTTCTGCGCCGCATGGACGGTGCCGTGAACCGGTCGGCCCGCTTTGTCACCGTCATAGCCCTGCTGCTTGACGGCGAGGAGCATCTGTTTGAAGGCAAGGTGGAGGGCGAGATCCTTTCCGCGCCGCAGGGCACCGCCGGGTTCGGCTATGACCCCGTGTTCAAGCCCGCCGAAAGTCCGGTGAGCTTTGCCTGCATGAGCGCCGATGACAAGAATGCCATCAGCCACCGCGGGCGCGCCACGGCCCTGCTGCTCGACTACCTGTCGAAGCTCTGAGCCGGACACCCCCCACTCCTCTCTTAGAGGTTGTTTAAAAACAATAGTTAAAATCTGAGTGGTGTATCTTTTAGATAAATTGTTGCAAATGAGGATGGAGCATAGCGAGCTATGTGACTGACGAATTTCAACAATTTAGCAAAAGAGACACCAAGGCTCAGGTAACTAAAAAAATACTCAAACATGAAATTACTGAAAGGAAAAAAGACAATACCCTCGCCTGCGAAAGTTTTGGGCGCCTATGGCTCTTCATCTCAGTCACATAGCTCGCTATGCTCCTTCGATTCAGAGCCATATCCACCTCAAAACTTTCGCTCAGATTTTAACTATTGTTTTTAAACAACCTCTTAACACCACCCAACACATCCCCGATGACGCAAATGATAAGAAAACTCTTCGTAATCCTCCTACTGTGTCTGCTCCCGTCCGGGCTTTCCGCACAGCTCGCCACCGGCAGCTGGAAGGTCTACGGTGCTTTCGGTCTGCCTGACAAACTACTGGAAACCCCTCAGTTTGTCTATCTTCTGACCCAGGGCTCGCTCCATTCCTATGACAAGGCCAATGACGAAAGCCGCTCCTATCTGCCCGGCGACGATATAAACGGACACCAGATCAAGAATATCTTCTACAACACCGACAGACGCTATCTGACCATCTGCTACATGGATGCGGCCATTGATCTGCTCTATGACGACGGACGCCTGGTGAGCCTGCCTGACATACGCGATGCAAACCTTACGGTCTCGAAGGTGATCAACGATGTGAAGTTTGACGGCGATCTGATCTATGTGGCCACATCGTTCGGCCTGGTGGTGTTCAGAGAGAGCACCGCCGATGTCAAGGAGTCAGGGGTCTATAATGTCAATGTCGCGGCGATAGCCCTTACGCCTGACCACCTGCTCATCTATCCCCATGACGGCGACAAGGCCCGCCACCTGCTGGCCATCGAGAAGACAGCCCGCATGAATTCACTCGGCAACTACATCTCTGTCGGGGTGCTCCCTGACAACTATGTCGAGATCATCCCCCTTTCCGACGGCTATGCCGCCGACGGGATGACCCACTTCATTCTGCGTGACAACACGCCATATCTGGCCCACGTAGGCGTGAGGTTCGACCCGGTTCCGGAGTCGCACATCTGCTGGGTGGCCGGACAGACGCCGCAGTGCTTCAAAAGCGACGAGGGAGTGGTCTATTATGTGTCGGAGGGCCGGCTTTATGAAGTGGGACTGCCTCAGGAAACCAATCTCCCGGTGCCGGTGAAAGAGGTGGTGAGGATTCCGGAGATCATGAAGGACGATCTGATAGCCACGACTTCAGGAATGTCGTCGGTATGGGTGGCCGGAATGAAAGGTCTGGGCAACTACCGGCTTGACGCTGACGGGGGTGTGACGGTGTTGCGTGACCGGTTCCGTCCGTCGGGAGTGACTACTTTTTCTGATATTTCCTGCTTCTTTCCTTCATCGGACGGACGCGGATTCTATATCTCCAACCTTGGAATCAGTCAGGTGAAGCCTATAGGCAAAGGCGATTTCATGAATACGCGGTTTACCGGCAATTTCATCAGCGGCGGCAAGGTCGAGGATGTGGCGGTCACCGGCAAGATGACCATAAGAAACTCACCCGGAGCGACTTCGGCCCAGCGCTACGGCTACGACAACATTTTCGCGCCGGCCTTTGTGATAGAGGACCCGGATGACCCGACAATCCGCTACATCGGATCGGGTCTCGACGGCCTTTTCGTGGTCAAGGACGGGCAGGAGATAGGCAAGTTTGACGAAAACAGTAGCATCTACAAGTCCGCGAACTGGGCCTGGCGAACCAATGACGCCTGTTTTGACCCTGACGGCAATCTGATAATAGGTGTCTTTACCAACAATGCGAACGAATCGCCGATCGCTGTGCTTCCGGCCGAAAAACGCCGCACAAAAGATCTGCGCTCCATCACCAAAGACGACTGGCTGACTCTCGACATAGGCAACTACATCAGCAACCGCGACGTAGACCTGCTGCTCTGCCGCCATTCGCCCATGATCTTCCTGATCGCCTCGCACTATCAGGGAGGTTTCGCGGCCCTCCACCACGGAGGCACAGTGACCGATCCGTCTGACGACCGCCATGTCACGTTCTCTTCTCTGATCGATCAGGACGGCAAACAGTTTGTGACCAACTATCCGAGATGTCTGACTGAAGACAAGCGCGGCCGCATCTGGTGCGGTACCACTTCAGGCATCTATGAGATCACCAATCCGCTGAGTGTCTTTTCGCCGGACTTCACCATCAATCGCCTGAAGGTGCCCCGCAATGACGGCACTAATCTTGCCGACTATCTGCTGGAGACCGAGGACATCAACTGCATTGCGGTCGACGCCGCCAACCGCAAGTGGGTGGGAACTATGGATTCGGGGGTCTATCTCGTCAGCGAGAACGGCGATGAAGTGATAGCCAACTTCAACACATCGAACTCTCCGCTCAGCACCAACACCATCACGGACATCTATGTGGACCCCAACAGCAATTCGGTCTTCATAGCCACTCTTCATGGACTCTATGAGTATGCCTCCTCAACCAGCCCTGCGCGTCCGGACTATTCCGATGTCTATGCCTACCCCAACCCTGTGGAGCCGGGCTATTCGGGCTGGATCACCATAAAGGGCCTGATGGAGAATTCGCTTGTCAAGATCATGGATGCGGGGATGCACCTTGTCTACCAGACACGCTCCCAGGGCGGACAGGCCATCTGGGACGGCTGCTCGCTCAACGGATCGAGAGTGAAGAGCGGTGTCTACTATGTGCTCGCCTCAAGCGGTGACGATGTCAGCTCAGAGGGCGATGTGGTGACAAAAATACTCGTAGTCAATTAGAGGGCTTGTCATGAAACACCTTCTCAACCGAACATGTAGATTATAACGGACGTTTTCTTGATATGGAAACTTTGAAATATAAAGATGACACAGACCGCAGTTACGGTGCGACCGGAATGGCCATCGGACTGCTGATTTTCGACGGCGAGGATATGCTCGCCTCTATAAACATCGACGGCGATCCGAACGACATGGTGGTCATGTCGCCCGACTTCTATTTCGCCGGCAATCCCGGAGTCTCGGCGAAGACAGCCTGGAACCAGATGCTTAAAAACTATAATCTCGGCATAGGCATGCTGATGTCGAATCTTCTCTGCCGCCACCTTGTCTCTGCCCGCCAGGCTCTTCCGGCGGCTCTGCGCGAACGCCTCCACAGCATCGCGGTGGAGGAGGGACGTGATGCCTGTTCGCTTGAAGACGATGAGATAGACCGTCTTTTCGAGAAGAACATGTCTTATCTGACAAAGGTGTTCTCCCACAGAGGCGTGCAGTCCATAGCCCACGATTTTGCCGCCGAGCTGCTCTCGCGCCGCACGCTTTCGCGCCTCGATGTGCTCGAACAGCTTGAGGCTCTCAGAGTGCTCTGAGCCTTCCGGGCTGTCAGGCTCACACACGCGCACACAGGCGCACACGCATACATATTCAGATCATTATCAAACGTTTCAATAATTGTCAATAATGCTGAACAAACCTATCCATTTCGCGCCCTACCTCAAGTCTGTCATCTGGGGTGGAGAGCGCATCGCACCTTATAAGGGCATTACGACTGACCAGACTGCCATAGGCGAAAGCTGGGAACTGTCAGCCGTGCCTGGCCATATCTCCGTGGTTGACCGCGGACCTCTGGCCGGACAGTCTCTGACACAGCTGATCGAGACCTACAGAGAGGAGCTGACCGGTGCCGATATCTACAGCCGCTTCGGAACCGCTTTTCCTCTGCTTATAAAGTTTATCGACGCCAAGGCCGATCTCTCGGTGCAGGTGCACCCTGACGATGAGCTGGCGGCCCGACGCCACAATTGCCCCGGAAAGACCGAGATGTGGCACATCATCGACACCGAGCCGGAGGCCAAGATCTATGTGGGTCTGAAAGAGAGCATCACTCCCGATGACTATGAGCGCCGTGTGGCCGACAATACCGTCATGGAGGTGATCGATGCCTATGATTCGGCTCCCGGCGATACGTTCTTTCTCCCTGCCGGGCGCATCCATGCCATCGGTGCGGGCAATCTGCTTGCAGAGATCCAGGAGACGAGCGATATAACCTATCGCATCTATGACTATGACCGCCGCGACAAGGACGGCAATCCCCGCGAGCTCCACACGGCCCAGGCGCGCGATGCCATAGACTATACGGTGTATACTGACTATAAGTCACACCCCGAAGGGTCGGTGCTTGCCGATTGCAGCCATTTCGTGACCCGCAAATTTGCAGTTGACGGCAGCGGCGAGGTGGCGATTCCGCGTGACCGCGAGTCGTTTACCATCATCATCTGCCTTGAGGGCGAGACGGTGGTCTCATGGACCGACGGCGCAGGTGTGCGCGGGTCGCAGAAGGTTGTCCGCGGCGAGACGTGGCTCTGCCCTGCCGTGCTCCGTGACCTTGCGGTGTCAGGCAAATGCGAGATTCTATCGGTGCAGGCGTAAGCGTAAATCAATATCCTGACAGACATTACATTCAAATAAATATCTTTGCCCCCTGGCACCCGCGCGCAATGCGCTGCAGATGCCGGGGGCGATTATGTGCACATGGCCATGCGAAGACGGCCCGGCGGATGTCCGTCAGGCAGAGAATTGTAACCAAGTGGGGGGGAAGATCAGACTTCGCGGGAGATGATGAAGTCAAAGAGAGAGAGGAAATGGGCGGTGACGGGGGAGTCGAAGCGCCGGAGGATGGCGGCGGCTTCCTCACGAAGACGCTGCATGGTGGCGTAGGCATACTCAATGCCGCCGTTTGCGCGGGCAAAGGCTATAAGACAGTCAATCTCTTCCTCGCTCAGAGGTTCGCCGGAGCGGAGCAGGGCTTTCATGGCCTCGCTCTCCGGGCCTGTGGTGGAGTTGAGCGCATGGAGCAGCGGGAGGGTTACTTTGCCCTCGCGCAGGTCGTTGCCGGTAGGTTTCCCGATGGCCTTGGAGTCGAAATAGTCAAAAATATCGTCCTTGATCTGGAAACAGAGGCCGAAGAGCTCGGCGAAACGCCGCATGGCTTCGATAGATTCGTCGTCGGCTCCGGTGCAATAGCCACCCATAGCCACGCATGACACGAAGAGCGAGGCTGTTTTGTGGGAGATCACCTTGAAATAGGCCTCTTCGTTGAGTTCGTGGTAGCGGGCATTGTAAATCTGGTCCATCTCGCCGAGCGAGAGGAGCTTTCCGAGGTCGGCAATGGTGTTGATTACGCGCAGATCGGCCGTGCGGGCTGCCAGACGCAGGGCGTTTGACACGAAAAAGTCGCCGACAAGGACTGCCACATGATTGTCCCACATGGCGTTGATGGTCTCCTGGCCGTGGCGCTGGCTTGAATCGTCGACCACATCGTCATGAATGAGCGAGGCGTTGTGGAGAATCTCTACCGAGGCTGCTGCGGTCAGCACATTCTCGTTGACCCCGCCGAAGAGGCGCGCGGTCAGCATGACCAGCATAGGGCGCAGCTGCTTGCCTTTATGGCGTAGATAGGTGCCTATCACTTGATTCATCAGAGTGTTCGATGAATCAAGCGAGCTGCTGATCAGCTCGTCGAGACGGGTAAGTTCCGGCTGAAGTGATTGGCGTATGTCGGCAAATGCGGTCATATTCGAGTTGCAAATTTACAAAATTCTTCTGTAAACCATTCACGTTTGAAAAAATTAATGAAATAAATCCCGACAGCCCCATCCGCAGCCCCATCCGAAAACCGCTGAAAAGCCCGCGATACTAATAAATGTTAACAATAAGGCAATTTTTCTACATTTTTTCACGTTGATTGATTTAAAGTGCCTAATTTTACGGGTGAATACCAACACATGCATCTTCTCTATAACTAATTTATTTCCAATCAAACAGTTTCAATTGCGTTGGAAAAACACATCATAACACCTTGAATATGAATAAACTACCTCCCACAACAGGGATTGCCCGCATAGGGTACTCCGCGTTGCTGGCACTCAGTGCATTAGCATTCGGCTCGTGTGCCGACACTGCTCCTGAGATTCCACAGGAAGAACTTTATCTCAGAGGATTCATCCGCCAGTTCGGAGTTCCCGATCTGGAACGGTCCTGGAGCATGGCCAAGCCCATAAAAGCTACAGTAAATCTCAGATCGAAGACCGACGGAATAGCCCGTATCTATACCGATTCGCCTAATACCCCCGGCTGCCAGATGCTTGCCGCAGTCGAAGTGGCCTCCGGCCGCGGAACCGCATGTTTTGACGCGGACATACGCAGCAATCATGTGTATGTGCGTGTGGAAAACCGCGACGGCCAGGTGGAACTTTCCGGATTCATGCCTGTCAGCAAAGGGGCTGTCAGCATCACCGACAGCCGCAGTTCACGCTCAGGCAACTGCCCGGTCACCAAAAAAGCCGTTGAGCTTGAGGTTGACAGAATAAATGACAAGTGCCTGGAATTTCTCACCGGATTCCTCAGCGAGAACCCTGACAACTATCGCTTGAGCTGGGACGCTCTGGAGAAAGGAGACGACGAGATAGCCCGGAAACTCAGCCAGGAATACATTCTGTCAAACAAGCAGAAAGAGAATGTGCCCAATCTGTATCGTCTGGAGAACTTCGACTATTCACAGCGCTGCCCGGAATTCAGCATCGACGACATAAAACCGATCATACACCAGTACACCACCCCTGACGGAGAAGTGAAACCCGGACTCTTCGCAGAATATTCCGACCACGGAAACGAGATCTCAAACCTGCAGAAATATTATCATGAATTGAAGACTCTTGACCCTGACGTGGAACTGACAGTGAAAGAAGACGGTCCGGTGGTATTCGACCTGATGTGGCGCGCGCTCACCGAAAACGCCTACTGGGGCTATTACTATTACGATGAGGAAGACGCGAAAACCATCCGCACCGATCCCTGGGGCTTCTACAATCGTGTGCCCAAATTCATAGTGCTTGACTATGAAGGCAATGCCGGCAACCGACTTCAGGGTGACAACTCGCTGATGGAGATGAGACTCTGCAAAAACTGGGAACATCACAGTTCGGTGTACTACACAGACCCTGAGGATGACTCCCCAAACCACACTCTGAACGAAACCTGGGAGAAAATGGACTGGAACGCCTGCCGCACCACATACAATGAAGGCAAAAAGCTTCGCGGATGCAAGATCCGCTCCGTCAGCATGAAGCTGGTCTACTTCGGTAAAGACGGCAACGGCGAAGCGACCTACGACTTTCCGGCCGGAACAAGAATCGGTTTCATCTATGGCTCAAGCGGCCGCTCCGAGAAATTCTATCTGAGCGACGCCATACTCTCTCAGGCCATCCACCGCCCGTCGACGACCTATTCAGGTTCAGGTCAGGTCTCCGACGAGATCAAAAAATCGTCTGACTGGTTTCCGACATCAGCAAAGTTCAGCTTCAACGGTGAGAATTATGTGGGGTTTGAGGACGGAGGCCTTGACTGCGACCTTAACGACTTCATGTTCCGCGTCCACAACACATGGCCCCCTGAAACAGACATCACTCCTGACGATCTGCCCCGTCCCGACTCGAAGGAATGGATCATAGCCTGCGAGGACCTCGGAAGTTTCGATGACTATGACTTCAATGACGTAGTGCTGAAAGTAGCTTTCGTGCCAAAAGCCACTGAAGGCGGCAGGAACAAGGTAAGAATCACTCCTGTGGCATGCGGAGGTCAACTCAACAGCTACGTTTATTTTCAGGATCATGTGCTCGGCGAGATCCATTCGCTGTTGGGCTGTCCGGGCGGCATTCCTGCCGGCGTGGGCAACGGCACTCCTGACATAGACCACTCGAAAGTCAGATCATTGGAATTCGAGGTAGATGATGACTGGCTGCTGTCAGAAAGATACGAAACCGACTTCACCGTCAGCACTACCTGGATGAACGGCGAGGAAATCAGAGGCGAATGGATCAAAAAGATCCAGGACGGAATAAACGGCGAACACCTCAAAGCCCCGCAGATACTCCTGCTCCCCACTGAATGGAGCTGGCCGGTGGAACGCTGCGGAATTCTCGACGCTTATCCGGACTTCATAAAGTGGATCGGCAATATAGAGAATTATGACTGGGTTGACAACAAGCCTTATCCCGGAAACATCTATACACGTATCGACTGAGCAACAAATTATTGAATGCACACAGACAGAGAGTCTCTGTCGCAGGGTGTGCCGGAGCATTAGTGTGGTAGCTCCGGCACACCCTTTGCACATTGAAATTCTCGAAATTTCAGCATTCAATCCTTATATGTCAATTTTTTGTTGTATCTTTGTAATCAGACAACTAAAATCCTCAGATAT
Organism: Duncaniella muris; assembly: GCF_003024805.1. Classification (GTDB taxonomy): domain Bacteria; phylum Bacteroidota; class Bacteroidia; order Bacteroidales; family Muribaculaceae; genus Duncaniella; species Duncaniella muris. Next base: position 69,420 of record NZ_PUEC01000002.1, on the reverse strand, counting down.
GGCAAGACCAATTAAAGAAACCCCGGTGCTGAAGGGGAAAGACGCAGAGCGATTCGCAGAAAGGATGGAGACTGTCGGACGTGCATCCGCCAAAGAAATTGAGGAGGCCCGCAAAGCATACGAGGCGTTCAAAGCCATCAGCACCTTTCCGATGTGATTATGAATTTTGAAAAGTTCACGTTTCGGCAGATTGAAGCCGACACAGAAATAAAGCCGTTTGATTGTGGTGACCCCGATTTGAACGGCTTTCTTTTTGATGACGCTAAGAATTATCTTGATGTCATGCTTGCCGTAACATATCTGCTTGAAGACAACGAAGCAAATAAAACTGTGGCATACTATTGCCTGTTGAATGATAAGATTGAACTTGACCCCGATGAAAGATCAAAGTGGAACAAGATTAACCGTAAGATCCCAAACAATAAACGATACCATGCTTATCCAGCCGTGAAAATCGGACGCTTGGGAGTATCTCAGGAGTATGCCAATAAGCATATCGGGCAAATGGTTCTTATGCAGATCAAAATGATCTTTTCCCGTATGACATTAAGCGGATGCAGGTTTATTACTGTGGATGCGTATTCAAATGCTGTTCCGTTTTATGAGAAATGTGGGTTCCATTGTCTTTCTGATAAAGATATCAATGAGCCGACAAGAGCTATGTATTTTGATTTGATGTACTATAAGAAATAGAGGTGGATCTCAGAGAGCGTTTAAGTTTATTTGTCAGAGGATTTGAGGGAGTATGTGAAATTTAATCACTAACTTTACCCCAAATTTGACTTTACCAATATGGAAAAACGCCTATTCCTGCTCGATGCATACGCTCTGATCTACCGGGCCTACTATGCCCTGATACGTTCGCCACGCTTTGCCGGCAACGGGTTCAACACCTCGGCTGTGTTCGGCTTCTGCAACACGCTCGACGAACTTCTGCGCAAGGAAAACCCTTCGCACATAGCCGTGTGCTTCGATCCTTCAGGCCCGACATTCCGCCACGAGGAATTCGCCGACTACAAAGCCAACCGCGACAAGCAGCCGGAAGATATCACCGCGTCGGTGCCTTATATCAAGCGTATCCTCGAAGCCTACCGCATCCCGGTGATCGAGGTGAAGGGCTATGAGGCCGATGACGTGATAGGCACTCTGGCCAAGCGCGCGGCCGCCGAGGGTTATGACACCTACATGATGACCCCTGACAAGGACTACGGCCAGCTGGTCGATGACCATATCTTCATGTATCGTCCGGCGCTCCGTGGCGAGGGCTTCGAGATACGCGACGCAGCCAAGGTCTGTGAGCGCTACGGAATAGCCCGCCCCTCGCAGGTGATAGACCTCCTGGCGCTCGAAGGGGATGCCTCCGACAACATTCCAGGCTGTCCGGGTGTCGGCGAGAAGACAGCCCGCACCCTGATCGAGACCTGGGGATCGGTGGAAAACCTGCTCGAAAACACTGACAGCCTCAAAGGCGCGCTGCAGAAAAAGGTCCGCGAGAACGCCGACCAGATCCGCCTTTCAAAATATCTTGCCACGATCAAGACCGATGTGCCCGTGGATATTTCCGTCAGCTCGCTCGAACGCAAGCCGATGGACGTGGACAAGCTGCTTGAGGTTTACGGCGAACTGGAGTTCCGCACTCTGGCCGCGCGCCTCAAAGCCGGAGCCCGCCAGGGGCAGGCCGACACACAGCCGGCTGCCGCCCCCGCCCCGCCACAGCCTGAGGCTGACAGCAGCGGCATGGGATCGCTCTTCGACATGCCCGATGACGGCGCCACGGCTTCCGACACTCCGGCTCAGGCCTGCGAGAGCCGCGACTACCGCCGCATCGAAAGTCCGGCTGAAGCAGCCTCGGTGGTCAGCCGCATTTCCGGTTCGAAATTCATCGGAGCATCGTTCTACGCCATCGGCGAGGACAGCATGACCGCGCGCTGGTCAGGACTCGCTCTTTCAGTGAGCGACTGCGAGGGCTGGTTCATTGATCTCCCCGCCGACTCGCCGGAACGCCGCGCCGAACTACTTGCAGTGATCGAGCCGCTGTTTAGCGGCAGCGCCACTCTGGTGAGCCACGATGTGAAACGCGGCTATCTGCTGCTCAAAAAAGAAGGCGTCAATCTGACAGCCCCCTGGTTTGACACCTCCGTGGCCCACTATCTGATCGATCCGGAAATGAAACACGAGTTGCGCTATGTGGTGGCCAAATATCTCCGCCTCGAACTCGCAGGAGTGGCCCCGGATTCAAAAGCAGGCCACCCGAAGACGGCGCTTGAGCCGGAGGCCGCCGTGGCCCGCTACTGCGAGGAGGCCGATCTGGCCCTGCGCCTGCGCGCTCCGCTCCAGAGCGATGTGGATAGCCGCGAGATGGGCCGGCTGCTGGCCGATGTGGAGTTTCCGCTGATCAGAGTGCTCGCCGAGATGGAATTCACAGGAGTGAGAATCGACTCAAACGTGCTTACCGACCTCTCCGCCCGGCTGAAAGAGCGTATCCGCGCTCTGGAGGAAGAGGCCTATGAAATGGCCGGCGGTCCGTTCAACATCGGCTCTCCCGCCCAGGTCGGCATGGTGCTGTTCGAAAGGCTCAACATCGACCCCAAGGCCAAGAAGACCGCCCGCGGATCCTACTCGACAACCGAGCAGGTGCTTGAGAAATATGCCCCGAAGGTGCCCCTGGTCAGCCTGATTCTGAAGATCAGGCGCCTCAAGAAGTTGGTGACCACCTATCTTGACGCACTCCCGGCGCTGGTCAATCCGCAGACCGGAAAAATCCACACCTCCTATAACCAGACAGTCACTGCCACCGGGCGCATATCGTCGACCAACCCCAACCTGCAGAACATCCCCGTCAGGACTGACGAAGGCCGCGAGATACGCCGCGCGTTCATAGCCGATCCGGGCGACATGATCATGAGCGCCGACTATTCACAGATCGAGTTGCGCCTCATAGCCGATCTGTCGGCAGACCGCGACATGATAGAAGGCTTCCTCTCAGGCGATGACATACACCGCATCACGGCATCTAAAATCTACGGTGTTCCGCTCGAAGAGGTCACTGACGACCAGCGCCGCCACGCCAAGACGGCCAACTTCGGTATCATCTACGGCATCTCGGCCTTCGGTCTGTCGGAGCGTCTGGGAATAGCCCGCGCCGAAGCCAAGAAACTGATCGACGGATATTTCGCCACCTATCCCCACATACGCGAATATCTCAGCAAATCAGTGGAGACAGCCCGCGAGCAGGGCTATGTCAGCACCCGCATGGGTCGCCGCCGCTATCTGCCCGACATCAACTCGCGCAATGCGGTGGTGCGCGGCTATGCCGAACGCAATGCCGTCAACGCCCCCATCCAGGGCTCGGCCGCCGACATCATCAAGGTGGCCATGATCAGCATCTTCAACGAGATGGAAGCCCGCGGCATGAGATCGAGAATGCTGATGCAGGTGCATGACGAACTCATATTCAACATTGTGCCCGGAGAGACCGAAGAGATGCGGAAACTCGTAGTCAGCTGCATGGAAAACGCCTATCACGGCGCAGTGCCACTGACAGTCTCAGCCGGCATAGCCGACAACTGGCTCGGAGCACACTAACAAAAATCACCACCTATATTATATATAGCAAGTGTTATTATAGCAAGTTCACACTTACAAACGAAAACAAGCCCATATATGACTCCCGAAGAGAAACTTCAGATAGAAGAACGCATCGTCACGATGCTCAAAACTGTCTACGACCCCGAAATTCCGGTAGACATCTATAACTTAGGCCTGATCTACAGCATAGACCTCGATGATGACGGTAATCTGAAAATCGACATGACCCTGACCGCGCCCAACTGTCCGGCCGCCGATTTCCTCGTGGAAGATGCCCGCATCAAGCTCGAAAGCATCGAGGGAGTGAAAAGTGTAGATATCCGCATAGTCTTCGAGCCAGAATGGACCAAAGACATGATGAGCGAAGAAGCCAAACTCGATCTCGGATTTCTCTGAGCATAAAGCATCGGACTCAACAGACAGCTACTGAAAGGTGAGCACACGCAACAAAACATATTTCATCAGTGACCTCCATCTCGGAGCCTCCTACATCAGTGACCCCCGGCAACATGAGATGCGGGTGGTCAGCTTCCTGCATTCCATTGCTCCTGACTGCCGGCGGCTCTATCTGCTTGGTGACGTGCTGGACTACTGGTGGGAATACCGCAACGTGGTTCCACGCGGATTTACCCGCTTTTTCGGCGCCCTTGCAGCTCTGGCCGACAGCGGAGTCGAAATCACATGGCTCAAAGGCAACCACGACATCTGGATTTTTGACTATCTCCCGTCAGAAATCGGGCTGAAGGTCCATGACGGAATCCTTGTCACCGAACTTGACGGGCACCGCTTCCTGCTGGAACACGGCGACGGCGTAGGGCGTCTCCCCTGGTCGTTCCGCCGGCTGCGCTCACTCTTCCGCTCACGCACAGCCCAGAGGCTCTTTGCTGCCATCCACCCGCGCTGGACGGTAGGCTTCGCACACTCCTGGTCATCACATTCCCGCAAGCAAGGAGGCTATGTGGCCTCTGACCGTGCGGGCGACTCGCTAATCGAGTTTGCCGAAGAATACAGCCGCAATCCTTCCAATCCGAAAGTCGACTATTTCATTTTCGGCCACTGTCACATTTTGCTTCGAAAGCCAGTAGGAAACGGGGCTGAAATGGTGATCTTAGGTGACTGGATCAGCCGTTTCAGCTATGCCGTATGGGACGGAAACTCACTGTCGACACGCATTTATGAAGAGTGAAAGAATCATGTCGCCCTACTTCTTTAACGTATATTAAATATTATATGCAATATTTTCACATTTACATAATCACCTGACCGACATTGATCTATATGTCAATTCTGCAATAATTGCAAATTTTTCGATATAAAATTATGTTGGAAAACATATAGATTTATTTGTCAGGAGCAGAATCTTGTCCTACCTTTGCACCACGAACCTAAAACAATCTTTTTTACCTTAGAAATTGTACCTATTGGAAACTCATAAACGGGAGCCGCGCGAAGCTGCTCCCGTTTAATTTTATCAAAAGCGAAACAAACCGGCAAAAGCGCAAGCACCGGAAGCCGGATCAGAGAAAGCAGCGAAAGCTCTTTTTGAAAAAATTAACACTTGGTATGGAGATTTCACTTGCATAAGAGAAGTAAATGGTATAACTTTGTATCGAAATTAAAATTGTAATTATTACAACTTAATAATAAATCCAAACCCAAAGTTCCGTTGATACGATGCAATCCTATAGTTTCACCACTCAAGAAGTCCTGGACACCCTCTCAGAAGGAGGCGTAAAACCATCCGCGCAGCGGATGGCCATCCTCAGATTTCTGATGGAAAACCGGGTACATCCCACAGTCGACGAGATATTCAAGGCCCTGCAGCCGGAAAACCCCACGCTTTCGCGCACCACAGTCTACAACACACTGCGACTGCTGACCGAAGCCGAGATAATCCGCTGCATCGAAACCGGAGTCAACGGCGCCCGCTGGGACTACTCTCAGCATGACCACGCCCACTTCCTCTGTACGGAATGCGGCCGAGTGACTGACGTAGCCTTTACGATGCCCTCGTCACTGCCTCTCCCGGAGAGCGGCTATCAGGTAAAGTCAGCGGATGTGATCTTCCGAGGCACCTGCCCCCTCTGTGCCGGATAAAGGCCTCACCTACCCCACTCCGCCCCCGGCGGCGTAAAACGCCGGCAGCAAACACAAAGAAACAAAATAAAATATCGTATAATTATCTAAACAACACAAACTTATGAAAAAGAAATTCATCTGCACCGTATGTGGTTACGTTCACGAAGGTGACGAAGCACCTGAAATCTGCCCCCTCTGCAAAGCACCCCGTTCAAAATTCAAGGAACTTAACGAAAGCGCAGCTCTCGAATTCGTGACCGAACACGTGATCGGCATTGCAAAAGATACCGATGACGAAATGAAGGCTGACCTCCGCGCACACTTCGAAGGCGAATGCGCCGAAGTAGGCATGTATCTGGCCATGTCGCGCCAGGCCGATCGCGAAGGCTATCCTGAAATCGCAGAAGCCTTCAAGCGCTACGCCATTGAAGAAGCCGAACATGCTTCTAAATTCGCAGAGCTCCTCGGCGAATGCGTATGGTCGACCAAAGAAAACCTCGAAAAGCGCATGGCTGCCGAAGCCGGAGCCAATGCCGACAAGATGCGCATCGCACGTCGTGCCAAAGAGCTCAACCTCGATGCAATCCATGACACCGTTCACGAAATGGCCAAAGACGAAGCTCGCCACGGCCAGGGCTTCCAGGGTCTCTACAACCGCTATTTCAAGAAATAAGAGCTTGTCTGAAAACAACTCCTAAGCCCAAAATGGCAGCATAATAGCTATAAGCCTATTTTTCAGAGGCGCACATCTCCATGTGAGTGTGCGCCTTTTTCATTGTCAGACAGTGACCGGGCTCCATGTTATGTTAATTAAAATTAACATGCAAATTATTTTGTAACAGTTTTGTTGGCAATTTGTAACTATGTTGTAACTTTGTCGGACAATACCTCTATTGTGTCGCAAATGGAATGACACAACCGGCACCAAGCCAATCTAATTCAGAGTCAACAAAGGAGAAACATGAAACGAATTTTTTACACCGCAATGCTCTGCATTGCCGTTGTCGTCACAGCCATAGGCTGCAAGACATCTCCGAAGACAGGAAACGACAAAAAAAGCGGCACTGAGAAAAGCCTGAAAGAACCTGTCAAATTCAACCGCGACAGCGCATATGCCTATGTGCGCCGTCAGGTAGCCTTTGGTCCACGCGTTTCAGGCACTCCCGCCAATCTCAAATGCCGCGACTATATAGTCTCCGAACTGACCCGCCACGGAGCCCAGAACGTCAGCGTACAGACCGGCGAAGTCAAGGCCTTCAACGGCGATGTCCTGCCCATAGGCAATATCATGGGCTCCTATCAACCGGAAATCAAAGACCGCATTCTGCTCCTCGCCCACTATGACACCCGCCCCTGGGCCGACTCTGACGCTCAGGAGGAAAACCGCCTGCGGCCAGTACTCGGAGCCAACGACGGTGCCAGCGGAGTGGCCGTGTTGCTCGAAATAGGCCGCCTGCTCAACCAGCACAAAACTCCGGTTGGAGTTGACCTGCTGTTTGTCGACGCCGAAGACTACGGCCAGGCCTCAGGGTTCTCCACTCATGACTCCACCTGGTGTCTGGGCACACAATACTGGATCGAAAACATGCCCTACGCCTCTGACTCTCTGCCCCGCTATGCCATACTCTTCGACATGGTAGGCGGCGTAGGCGCCAAGTTCCACCGCGAATTTTTCTCCGACTCAGAAGCCAGCCAGCTCGTTGACAAAGTCTGGTCCGTTGCCGAGCGCTCCGGCTTCGGCGACCGCTTCATCAACAAAAACGGCGGATCCGTGGTCGATGACCATATCTTCCTCAACAAAGCCGGCATCCCGGCAATTGATATCATCGAGACCAAAAACGACGAGACAGGGTCGTTTGCCCCGACCTGGCACACCGCCAATGACAACCTCGACAACATCGATCCCTCCGCCATGCAGGCTGCAGGCCAGACCGTGCTCAACCTGCTCCACAACGAAATCCAGTGTGTGCAGTGACCGCTCCACACATTCCAAGGCATAAAAAAATAAAACAATTTTTCAAATTTTCCGCCAAAAGGTTGCATAATTAAAAAAAACAGTGTAATTTTGCAACGCAAATTTAGGGAGAGCCCAAAGAAAAATTGCATCTGCTTCAGTAGCTCAGTTGGTTAGAGCACCTGACTGTTAATCAGGGGGTCGTTGGTTCAAGCCCATCCTGAAGCGCAAAACGCCATACTTAAAACAATATCCAAAGCTTCAGTAGCTCAGTTGGTTAGAGCACCTGACTGTTAATCAGGGGGTCGTTGGTTCAAGCCCATCCTGAAGCGCGCATCGAAAGAGGCAGGCGGTTCGACAGATATGTCGGACCGCCTGTTTCTTTCCATATATGCAAAACAGTGCATCAATCGGGCAAAATAGTATCATATCAAGCGTTTAATTTTGCATAAATTTGCAAAAATTGACTGACCTATCAACTTCACCTATCAAACAGCATTACCAATAACATTCGATCAGAAACTCTTAGACCTGACATCACACACGCTGAAATAACCTAAAAAACACCATATCAAAAACATCTTCTTACCTAAATCACATTTTACGCTTATGATCAAACATCTACTCGCATCAGCCGCTCTCGTAGCAGCGCTCTCCGCATCAGCCGCCGAAGTAACCCTATGGGAAGGCAGCTGCAATCTCGGCACAAGCTGGTCAGAGTCATTCTCTATCCCACAGTCTGAGCTCACCGTGCTTGGCAATGAGTCAGCCGTTCTGACTTTCCACTACACTCTTGATCCCAAATGTACCTACTGGCAATACAAACCTTGCTCAGACGTATCCGGCTGGACACCACTTGATGTGGCCACTGAACTCGGCAACGACTACCAGTGCATTTCGGTAGAAGCAGGTTCAAGCAAAACCGACTGCCCCCTTGGAGCCAAAGATATAGCGGCCATCAAGGCTGACGGTCTGCGCGTGCAGGGCTACGGCATGACTGTGACCAAAGTCACCTGCGAGACAGACAAGACCGTTGACGAAAACCTTCTGTGGGAAGGCGAATGCACTCTCTCGTGGAGCTCTCAGGGAGCCATCATCCCAGCCTCCAAACTGAAAGCAGGCGACCTTCTGAAATACACTTTCTCTACCGCCGGAAGCGGTTCTCAGGTCATTGTCAAGGGCGCTGACTGGAACGACCTCCTCGGCTCCGCCAAGATCGCCCAGAAAGATATCGCCACCGGTTCGGCAATCGTGGGCGTTACCCAGGAAATGCTTGACAACTGCGGCGCCAACATCAATGTACAGGGCGAAGGCGGCTGTGTGCTGACCAAAGTTGAACGCGCAGGTTCTTTCGATCCCGCCGGTGTAGTGGCCTATGGCGAACGCTTCTGCGGAACGAACGTATTCACAGTGCTACCCAAAAGTGCTACCCAGCTCGCTGTGACTTTCACCGCAGCCGTTGACTATGCACAGCTGATGAACAGCAGCTGGACCGACCTTGCGGCCACCAGCTCCAGCAAGACCAACGCTGACGGCACCGTGACCTACACATTCGGCCTCACAGCAGATATGATCTCGGCCATCAATGCCAAGAAAGAGCTTATCATCAATTCCAACGGCAAACTCATTTCCGTAAACCTGCCTTCTGGCGATGACAGCGGCATAGCCGATATCGTGGCCGACGAAAACGTTCCCGTTGAATACTTCAACCTCCAGGGTATCCGCGTTGAAAACCCAGAAAACGGCCTCTACATCCGCCGTCAGGGCAACAAGGTTTCAAAAGTTATCATCCGATAAGGCTGCTTATACCTTTTCCGTCTACAATAATCTGAACAAGTTTCAGAAGTCGAGGGGCTGCACCGATGGGTGCAGCCTCTTTGTTATGCTATGACGGCCGGATGGTGATGTCCGCAGGACATCGATTTACTCATAGCCCGTGACACCGCAGCGCACAGCGCCAAGGTGTCACGGGTTCGTGATTTCCCCGTCATGTGGTGTCCGGCGGACACCGATTTACCATCATGCTGCAGGCGGGCGGGGGCCATCCGGGGTCGTAAATCCGTGTCCTGACGGACACGATAATTTGGATGAATGACTTTACCCCCTACACCTACGCGCTTTGCGCTGCGGTGTAGGGGGCTACGAGTAAAACGGTGTCCTGCGGACACCCGCTATCCGTGCGCCATGCGGGGATTACAGATGGAGATGTCCGGCAGGACACCGATTTACCATCATGCTGCGGGGGATCAGGCTATGATTTCGGAAAGGATGGCAACGGCGGTTTCGACGTTGGTGACGTCGGCGATGGCGAATGAGCGCTTGCCGTTGCGCTCACGGATCTGCACCCGGCGCGGATTGGCGGTCAGATAGGCCAGCATCTTGCCGAACATGTCAGACTGATAGTAGGCCTTGTTGCTCTCGTCGACGAAATAAGTGTACATCCGGCCCTGCTTCAGGGCTACTTTTTCTATGCCAAGACGGCGGGCGAGGCTCCGCAGACGCGGAATGCGCAGCAATTCGGCGGTGACGGGCGGGATGGCGCCGAAGCGGTCGGTGAGACGGTTTTTGAAGGCCTGGAGGTCGAGTTCGCGTTCTATGCCGTCGAGTTCCTGATAGAGGGCTATGCGCTCGCTCTCAGTTGGGACATAGTCGGCCGGCAGAAGCAGTTCCATGTCGCTCTCGATTACGCAGTCAGCCACAAAATCAGTCTGTGACTCGTCGAGACGGTCGGCCTGTTCGAGATCCGAGAATTCCTCGGTGCGCAGTTCGGTGACTGCCTCCTTGAGGATTTTCTGATATGTCTCGTAGCCGAGATCGGCTATGAAGCCTGACTGCTCCGCACCCAGGAGGTTGCCGGCTCCGCGGATGTCGAGATCCTGCATGGCTATGTGGATTCCGCTTCCGAGATCGCTGAAACTCTCGATTGCCTGGAGGCGCCGGCGCGCCACGGGGGTCAGGGGTATGTGGGGGGGCACCAGAAGATAGCAGAAAGCCTTGCGGTTGCTTCGGCCCACACGTCCGCGGAGCTGATGAAGCTCGCTGAGGCCGAAGTTCTGGGCGTTGTTGACAATGATGGTGTTGACGTTTGGCATGTCGATGCCGCTTTCGATGATGGTTGTGGCTATCAGCACGTCGTAGTCATGGTTGGCGAAGTCGATGATGGCCTTTTCGAGTTTTTCGGGTGGCATCTGTCCGTGGGCCACGATCACGCGGGCGTCAGGGACAAGGCGTTTCACCTGGGCTTCAAGCTCATATAGTCCTTCGATGCGGTTGTTGATCATGAAGACCTGTCCGTTGCGCGAGAGTTCGAAGTTGACGGCCTCGGCCACAATGTCGTCGCCGCCGGCGCAGACGGAGGTGATGATCGGGTAGCGGTTGGCGGGGGGAGTGTTGAGCGAGGTGAGATCGCGTGCGCCCATGAGAGAGAACTGGAGGGTGCGGGGGATGGGGGTGGCGCTCATGGTCAGGGTGTCGACATTGATCTTCATCTGCTTGAGCTTTTCTTTGACGGCCACGCCGAATTTCTGTTCTTCGTCTACAATCAGCAGGCCGAGATCCTTGAAGCGGACATCCTTGCCGATGAGTTTGTGGGTTCCGATGAGTATGTCGATTTTTCCTTCGGCCAGATCGCTGATTATTTCCCTGACCTGCTTGGGAGTGCGGGCGCGGGAGATGTAGTCGACTCTCACGGGGAGCTCTTTGAGGCGGTCGCGGAAGGTGTTGAAGTGCTGATAGGCCAGCACCGTAGTCGGCACGAGCACGGCTGTCTGCTTTCCGTCGACAGCCGCCTTGAAAGCCGCGCGGATGGCTATTTCGGTCTTGCCGAAGCCCACGTCGCCGCAGATCAGTCGGTCCATCGGGCGGTCGCTCTCCATGTCGGCCTTGACGGCTTTGGTGGCGGTCAGCTGGTCAGGGGTGTCCTCGTAGATGAATGAAGCCTCCAATTCCTGCTGCAGATAGCTGTCAGGGGCAAAGGCATGGCCCTTTTCGTCTTTGCGGGCGGCGTAGAGTCTGATCAGATCGCGGGCTATGTCCTTGAGTTTTGACTTGGTGCGCTCCTTCATCTTGTTCCATGCGCCGGAGCCGAGTTTGTTGATCTTCGGGGGCACTCCCTCCTTGCCTCGGTATTTGGCGAGTTTGTGGAGGGCGTGGATGGAGACGAAGATGATGTCGTCATTGGCATAGATGAGCTTGATCATCTCCTGGGTCTTGCCGTTGACGTTGGTTCGGAGCAGTCCGGCGAACTTGCCTACGCCGTGGTCCACGTGGACTATGAAGTCGCCCGGCTCGATGGCGCTCAGTTCCTTGAGCGAGAGGGCGAGTTTGCCTGAGCGGGCGCGGTCGCTCTTGAGGGTGTATTTGTGGAAGCGGTCAAAAATCTGGTGGTCGGTGAAGACGCAGAGTTTGAGCGAGTGGTCGGTGAAACCTTCATGGACCGTAGGCATGACGGGCGAGAAGGCTATGTCGTCGCCGCGGTCGGCGAAGATGACTTTCAGGCGCTCGATCTGCTTCTCGCTGTCGCTGAGGATGCAGATGCGGTAGCCCTCGGAGAGGAAACGGGTGAAACTTTCGCTGATCAGCTCGAAATTCTTGTGGTAGATGGCCTGGGGCGAGCAGTGGAAGTCAATCGAGGCTCCGGCGGCGGGATCGGGCTGTGCGGCGGCCGAGAAGCGCAGCTGACGGAAGGAGCTGAAGGCACGGGTGAAGGCCTCGCCGTCGACCACCTGTTTCATGGCGTTGGTGTCGGTGCTGTCATCGACAGCGGCCAGGGCGCTCTGCGAAAGTTCCTCGGCACCGATGGCCCTTACGCGCTCCAGGGTGTAGAGAGCATCGCGGACCACGAAGAGGGTCGAGGGATCGACGAACTCCAGCAACGACTCGCCTGATGACTGCGAGGCCACTCCGGAGGTTATGGCCACTTCTTCGAGGCGGCGTTCGGAGAGCTGGGTCTCAATGTTGAAGGTGCGGATGGAGTCGATCTCGTCGCCGAAGAAGTCGATGCGGAACGGAAGTTCGTGGCTGTAGCCGAAGATGTCGAGAATGGAGCCGCGTGCGGCAAACTGGCCCGGCTCATAGACATAGTCGACCTCCTGGAAGCCGTTTTGGCGCAGCCAGTCTATGGTGGCGGGGAGGTCCGTCTCGCGGTCTTTGCGCAGGTGGAGGGTGTGGCGGTCAATCACCTCGCGCCGGGCCACTTTTTCGGCCAGGGCCTCAGGATAGGTCACCACATAGGCCGGCGCGCGGTCGGAATGCCACTGGTTGAGGGCTTCGGTGCGCAGTATCTGCGAAGGGGGATCGACCTGGCCGTATCTGATGTCGCGCTTGTAGCCCGACGGGAAGAGCAGCACCCGGTCCTCGCCGAGGATGCGGCTGAGATCGTGGTAGATATAGCCGGCATCGTCGAGCGAATCGCCGACAACCACCGTCGGGACCTTGCGCGCGGGCAGCGCAGCGAGCATCATGGCCGGCGCCGATCCGGCGAGGTTATAGACGGATATTATCGCAGTCTCGCCGCCGAGAGCCTTCTGGAGGGCTTCGCGGCGGCGGGACGACATGAATTCATCGCAGAGTTGCTGTATGGAGGTCATGCGTATGGGCTGATGAGGTGTTGCTTTGATGCTATTTCTTTTTACCTAAGATCTCGCCGAAGCGCGGGGTGGTCAGCACGGCTGCGGCCGAGTCGACGGCCTGGTCGTCGCGCAGCGAGTAGATGACCTCGCCGCGGTTGAAATAGTAACGGCTGAGGAGCTCGCCGGCTATGTAGGGGGTGAGATTCTTGCGGTTGATGTCGAGATCGCGGCCCAGGTCGTGGCGGAGCATGGTGGCGAGCACGTCAAACTGCGCGGCGGTCGAGTCGTTCATATATCCTTCGGCGGTTGCTATCTCGCGCAGCTGCTTGACGGCATTCTCGCAGACTTTGTCATAGTTGAATTTTGCGGGGTCGATGAAGTTCTTGAACTCGCTGTAGATCTCGTCTGTGACCTCGAAGGTCTCCGGCGGGGCAATAGTGTCATGGGTGGCGGCATACTTGTTGGCGAAGTTGAAGGCCCAGTTGTCGCGGACCACGTTGAAGGTCAGGCGGTTCACTTCGGGATATTCAATCTTGATGTCGGGGGTTATGCCACCGCCGTCGCGCACCTCGCGTCCGCCGGCTGTCTTGAACACGCTGGTCAGGCTGTCAGGGATTCTTGCCACAGAGCCGTCGGGGTTGCGGCGGGAATAGTCGATGGCCTGGATGAGGCGTCCGGAGGGGATGTAGTATTTAGCCACGGTCACTTTCAGCAAGCCGTCATAGGGAAGCTCGCGGGTGCTCTGCACGAGGCCTTTGCCGTAGGAGCGGTTGCCGATGATCACCGCGCGGTCAAGATCCTGGAGCGCGCCGGAGACAATCTCCGATGCCGAGGCCGAATTGCCGTCAACAAGCACGGCGAGGGGTATTTTGATGTCGATGGGGTTGATGCTTGTCTTGTAGACCTTCTCGTTGAGCACACCTTTGCCGCGGGTGGTCAGCACGGCGGTGCCTTTGGGCAGGAAGAGGCCGAGAATCTCCACGGCGCTCTCGACGAGGCCGCCGCCGTTGCCTCGGAGGTCGAGAATCAGACCTTTGGCGCCTTCCTTGATCAGTTTCTCCACTCCGGCGCGGACTTCGGGGAAGCTTTTTTCAGAGAAAGTGTTGAGCCCGATGTAGCCCACTCCGGGGCGCACCATGCCAACGTAGGGCACGGGCGGAATCTGTATCTTGGCGCGCTTGAATTCGAAGGTCTTGATGGAGTCGGCGGTCCAGGGGCGCTTCATCACCAGTTTCAGAGTCGATCCGCTCTGGCCTTTTAGCTTGTCGCTGACGCGGGCCGATGTCCATCCGAGCACCGAGTCGCCGTCGATTGTCAGGAATAGGTCACCGGGGCGCAGACCTGCTTTCTGGGCGGGACTTCCCTCGTAAGGCTCGGCAATGATCACGCCCTCCTCGTTCTGCTGGATGACTGACCCGATACCGCCATACTCGCCGGTGGTCATGGTGCGGAATGCGTCCTGGTCTTTGGCTGAGAAATATTCGGTGTAGGGGTCGATGTCGTCGAGCATTGCCACTATGGCTGTGTTGATGGACTTCTCGGCGTCGATGGAGTCGACGTAGAAAGTCTGGAGTTCCTTGTAGAGTGCGTTGAATATGTCAAGATTGCGCGAAATCTCGTTTTTCTTGCTGCGGGTTGCTGCGGAAGCGAGCACGCAGAGCAGGACTAACGATGCGGCGATGAGGGTAAGTTTTTTCATACTCCTGATTGATAGTGAATTGATGAATCCGTGAGGGCTTGCCGGAAGGGCGGGATGCAGCCGTGTCTGCGGGAGCTCCGAAACGGAGTCCCAAAGTTAATCAATAAATATAACAATCGAAATATCAATCTCGTTTAAACATGTTAACGGGCGGATCAACCCTAATTGATCACAGCATTGAAAAATGGCCCCGGATTCAAATCCAGAGCCATCGAAAAATGAAATTCCCGCTGATACAATTAATTTACCTTATTTGATTAGTTTAAGTTTGCTTACCTTAAAAATTGTATTTATTCAAGTGTTTAACTATTATTGTTCTGACAGAGTTGTTACTATTGTGAGTTGAAATCAGTATTCAGCACAGCGCTCAGAGCGCCACTTTGGTTACTTTATCTCCCTGGCGGCGGATGAAGATGCCGTTTGAGGGATTCCCGACACGCAGACCGTTGAGATTGAAATATTCGACAGGCGCGTTGTTGCTGTCAGCGCCGATGCCGATGATCGAAGTTGTGTCACCGCCGGGTGTCACAAGCCTGATTTCATTGATCACCACTCCGTAGGCCTGAAGCACAAATCCTTTTTCCTTGAGCTTGTCGGCCCACTGGTCGGTGAGGGTGATCGAGATAAGATCTCCTTCGGTGGTGAATAGTTCAGGGTTGTCGACGGAATTGAGTACAATGCCGCCCCAGTTTCCGATGATGGGCTGCATGATGACTTCCGGTCCGCGGTCGGAAGTTACGAACACCAGTTTGTCACCGGCTTTGGCATCGGCAAAAAGCGGAGCAGACAGATCGATGTTTTTCCATTCGCTGCGGCAATCTTCCGAGCCGAACCAGATAGCATCCGGATCAACTTCCGTTTCAGATGGCACATAGCTTATGCGCGAGATATTGTAGCCGTCGCCGAAGGGGATAAATCCGAGTTCCCTGGCGCTTTTTGCCTGGGCGGGTGTCAGAGAAAATGTGACGGTAGCAGGCATTGTAAGATTGTCGGGGTAGACTGCGGGGCAGAGATCGCCGTTCCAGTCTCCTTTGGTCAGCAACAGGATAGCGCCGCTGTTGCAGCTGGCAACGCTGACTTCGATTTTGCCGCCGCCGGTAAAGTCGGCACACTGTTCGGCGCTGATGGTTGGGCCTGCGGCGTCCCACCTGACTGACACTCCTTCAGGAGAGTCGGACTGCCAGAGTACAACGGGTGTGGCGCAAACAGATGCCACGCTTGATATAAGCAGAAAAAGAGCAAGTAGATTTTTAATCATGGATCAATAAGATTTTGGGTTGTTGAATCGGGTTTTGTTGTGTGATACGATGCAAATTTAGTATGCCCGCGCCATTGGCAGGGATATGTCATGTATTCAGAAGGTGCAATCATGTCACATGCTTCAAATGTGATCAAAAATGACACATATTTACCATCCCCTATAGCAAAATTCCACCGCCGGATGAAAAAATAAACGAAAATTTCATTGCTATCGCAAATTTTAACTTATCTTTGCCAAACTTAGATTAAATACCACCTAAACACAGCCATGAGAAAAACACTTTTGATTTTCTGCCTTGCCGCAGCCGCTTTCGCGCGCGCTGAAGAGACGGCAACCGACCCTCTCGTGAATCTTCAGGCCGAAGTGAGGCTTGACTATCAGCACGACTGGCTTGACGGCCACACCGTCAATGACAACACCGGTTTCGAGGGCAAATACATCAATTTCCGCCTTGACGGAAATATCACCGACGGACTGAGCTACTCCTGGCGTCAGCGTCTCAACAAGCCCCACAAAGATGCGTCGTTTTTCGACGCCACTGACTGGGTCTACCTCAATTACGATTTCGGACGCTGGTCTGTGGCCGGCGGAAAGCAGGTAGTCGCCATAGGTGGCTGGGAGTATGACCGCGCGCCGATCGACCTCTACGGCTGCTCGGTGTTCTGGAACAATGTCCCCTGCTATCAGATAGGCGGATCAGTGAGTTTCAGACCTTCGGCGGCTGACAAACTGACGTTTCAGCTCTGCGAAAGCCCCTTCTACACGCCTGAAAACCGCAACATGTATGCCTACAACCTCATGTGGAACGGCCGTCACGGTTTCTTCGAGGCCATCTGGTCGGCCAACCTTCTGGAGTATGCCCCTGACCGCTACATCAGCTATCTGGCGCTCGGCAACAGGTTCAGTTTCGGCAAAGTCGCGCTTGAGCTCGACCTGATGAACCGTGCGGCCGCGCGGCAGACTTTCTTCCTGCGCGACATGTCGGTGATGGGCGAGCTTGCCTATGCCCCGACGGCCAAGTGGAAGGTGTTCGGCAAGATGACCTACGATGTCAACCGCACCCACAGCGATGCCGACCTCTGCGTGAGCCCCGGAACGGAGATGAAGATGGCCGGCGCCGGCGTTGAGTTCTTTCCCCTGGCCGACGGCCGCCACACTCTCAGGCTCCATGCAAATCTCTTCTACTCCTGGGGAAGCAACGGTAACACTGCCGATGTGATGCAGAACAAGACCATGCTTGTGGACTTCGGTGTCAAATGGAACATGAACATCCTCTCGCTGCGCCGCTGAGACTCCTCCCCATTCACGTTTTTACCACCTTATTATATATAGATATAGCAAAGTGAGGGTGTAGTGAAACATCCTCACTGCCTGACACCTATTCAAATCATCATCATGGAAAAAACCGAAAACCCGGCCCCGGCACGCTCATTCTCGCTGTGGCGCCTGATTCCAACCGGAGTGCCCTGCCTTGCAGTAGTCTTCGCCCTGTTCTGGTATGTAGGGTCGATCATGGGCCTCCCCAACATGCTCAACACTATCATGCACACGGCCCATGACCTGCTGCTCAACACTGTGTTCTACCTCATGGGCATCTGTGTGGTCACCGGAGCCATAGGCCGTCTGTTTGTGGAGTTCGGAGTGGTCAAACTGCTTGAAAACATACTCCGCCCTCTGATGCGCCCGCTCTTCAATCTGCCAGGCGTGGCTGCCCTCGGAGCCACCATGACATTCCTGAGCGACAACCCCGCCATCATCTCCCTCTCGCAGGACCGCCGTTTCTGCCGCTATTTCAAGAAATTCCAATACATCTCGCTGACCAACTTCGGAACCGCTTTCGGCATGGGGCTGTTGGTCATGGTGTTCATGGTCGGGCAGGGCTACTACATCGAGCCGGTCATCGGCCTTTTCGGCGCCTTCTGCGGCTGCATCGTGTCGACTCGCCTCATGCAGTATTTCGTCATCAAGGCCTACCCCTCGTTTGCCGTGGAAGATGCGGTTGTCAAGGAGGCCGGCAAGCTTGAGGAAGAGGAGAAGGTGGAGACCAAGTCGGTCTTCATCCGCACACTCAATTCGCTGCTCGACGGCGGGCGCACAGGTGTTGATGTCGGCATCGCCATCATTCCAGGCGTGCTGATCATCTCTACACTGGTGATGATCCTGACCTTCGGGGCTTCGGAGAGCGGATATACCGGCGCGGCCTATGAGGGCATAGAGCTCCTGCCCTGGCTTGCCTCGAAGATCAATTTCGTGTTCGAATGGCTCTTCGGCTTCAGCGACCCGCATCTTGTGGCCTTCCCCATCACGGCTCTCGGTGCCGTAGGGGCGGCGCTGAGCCTCGTGCCCAATTTCGCAGCCCAGGGGTGGATCGACGGCAATGCGATAGCGGTTTTCACGGCCATTGGCATGTGCTGGAGCGGCTATCTCAGCACTCATACCGCTATGCTTGACTCGCTCGGCTACCGCGAACTGACCCCCAAGGCTATCCTCGCCCATACCATCGGCGGAATCGTTGCCGCCATCGTAGCCCACATGGTCTATCTCGGCATCAGCATGATCTGATCTCAGCCCCGATCGGGTACGCCATCCAGTGGCATCCCTCCGGAACGGTAAATCCGTGTCCTGTCGGACACGACATTTTTGTAATCATCTTTTCCCCCGACATCTGCGCGCATTGCGCTGCGGTGTCGGGGGCTACTATTAAATCGGTGTCCGGTCGGACACCGATTTACCATCACGCCTTGGCCGTCACTCCATTTTATCCTCCCCGCCATTTCATCCCCCTTATTGTGGGATTCCGGCCTATCTTGCGGATTGACAGACGGGTGTCTATCGCATTAACAATTGTTAATAATCATTGGCGTTTGCTTTGATTTAGTATAAAATTATTATCTTTGCGCATAGATTGTATAGCTTAACTTTAGCCTTAACTATCTTCTTCTCATTTTTTACTTCAAACTGAGACCTTTACAGACCACACTATGCGTTTAAGCAACTTATTAGTAGGCGCTTCCATTGCGGGCGCACTGCTCACAGCATGTACAACCGACGAGATCACTATCCCCAAAAGTGAGCTCTATGCCCGTGAATTCATTAAGAAATTCGGAGTCATTGATCCCGACCGCGATCTCAACTCCGCAACACATTCAGAAATTAATGTTGTAACCACACGGCCGACAGATGTTAAAGTTTATGCCGACATCAACGGCAAGCGCTATCTGTTTGCCGAAGGCCATAAGCTTTCCGGCACAACGCCACTGACTTTCGACGTACCGAAATCAGTCAAAGAAGTCATCGTCGATATTGACGGACGCCTCATAAAGACGCCTTTGGGCGGAACTGTCCGCGCAAATTCCACAGGCCGTGCCATTTGGGAGAAAAAAGACAATGTAGTTGAGATCACCAGAGAGGACTACCGTGGCCTTACCGATGAAGGTGTAATGGCCTTCAAAGACTATCTGCCGGAAGAAGTGGACAATATCGGAAAGGTGACTCAAAATTTCAGTTTTGTCGCAAACGGAGACTTTACGATTTATCCTGTTTACTGGTGTACAGCCAGCTACAATACCCTTGGCATCTATTATATTGATGAAGAGAAAAATGAAATGGTCCACATTCCGTTTTATACCAATAAAATTTTTCCGATAGATGGCACCCAGGGCAACCTGATATATACGTTTGAAGATCCTTATGCCGAGGATTATGTCCCTGCTAAAGACAATATACCTTTGATTGATGAATCCAGACCGCTTGATGCCTCTGTGCCATTAAACAATCAGGAATTAAAACCGGCTGACTTTAACAATAACGGACTGACAAGTTTTCTTGACTTCCAGGATGAAGACTGGTATATTTTCAAAAGACGGTATATCCTCAAACTTCAGGAACAGCATCGATATTATTTCAGCGGACATCCGTTTTCAGAGTATTTTGATATTGATTATCTTATAAAAGACTCTCATTTTGACCCTGCAAAAGAAAGAAAAATATTCGTCTCCGGCATAGAGGTCGAAGCAAAGGATGAGACACATGTCAACATAGTCAAGCTGTCAATGGGTCCGTTGAATGACTGGAAATATCCTGTAGATGAACAAGACAGCCATCCTTCAAACAAAGAAGTCAAAGGCTGGAAATCTCGTGGAATCCATGTCAGTATAGCTACAGGCACCAAATTCGGCATGTATATTCGTGCATGGTATATGACAGACCAAGGGATCCCGAAACCGTCGATTGACAATGTTGATATTGTGCGGTTGCCCTTGGATCCTGAAACCGGTCTGCCTAAAAAAGACCAATATCGCCGCTTCTATTCAGAAGCAAAATACAATCCTGAAATTGGCGGCTCCAATGTGTTTGGTGCAACATACATGTATAAAGCTCCAACAGGAACATATCGCGTTCTTGGCTTTGAGGATTATGGTGAAGATGTGCATGACTTGAATGATATGATGTTCTTCATCTCATCAGAAATACATCAGGATATTCCTGATGTTAATGACAAAGACAAACCCGAACCCGAACCTTACCAGTGGCTGATTGCCGCGGAGGACTTGGCGGGTACCTATGACTGGGACTTCAACGATGCGGTGTTTGCCGTCAGCGCCACAACCATTGTCGATGGTGAGGAAAACGGAGCCAAAAAGACCCGCATCACCGTCGAACCCCTCGCAGCAGGTGGTACACTGCCTATCTACGTGATGTTTAACGGCACAATCACCGACGATCAGGGCGATGGCAACGGTCAGGAACTCGGTCTCGGACACTACAACATCGGTCCGGAACTCCACAGATGGCTCGGCGGATATTACCGCAGTCCGATCAACGTCAAAGAACCCGTAGCCTCGGCCTCAGGCACTCCGCTGTCATTTATGGTAGACGGCGAATGGTCGCTGACCGATGAGTATCAGGACCGTCCCTCCTGGACGCAGAACGATGTCAAAGGCATGGGCGGATTCTATATCCTCGTCAATCCGAGCAATTCGCTGAACTATATCCAGACCGCTATCAGCCGCTTCGATGTGGAGCTTCTGAATGATGAGTCGCATTTTCACAAGGTGACCCCGCCCTCATCGTTCGACAAACAGGATCAGGTGGTGGTTTCGCCCGAAATGCTTTGTCTTGAGTCTTCCTGGTACTGGCCTATGGAGGAATGCGGAATCCATGAAGTTTATTTCAACTTCGAGTCATGGCTCAAGGGCGACACCAAGGAATGGTATGCCGATCCGATACATTGGGATGCACAGCGAGTGGTAAAACGTAAGTGATATTCCCTCGTCACAAAGCCGATCCGCAAGGCGTGACGGTAAATCGATGTCCTCAGCCGGACATCAACAAAACTTGAAAACATCGTACCCCCGACACCTGCGCGCTGTGCGCCACGGTGTCGGGGGCTACTATTAAATCGGTGTCCTGCCGGACACCCGCCAACCCCTGCACCATCCGGAATCACCGCCCTGACGGACACCGATTTTCCATCACGCCCGTGTCATCCCCCATCCGGGGAACGGATTGATGCGCGCGGGGGAGGGGCGGTTTGCTGTATGCTTGCGTGATTTTTCTTGGGATTTCGGGATTTTGTTGTAACTTTGCATGTCCCAATCATTAACACTGATCATAATAACCGGAATACTGATCATGAACATATCATATAACTGGCTAAAAAAATATCTCGATTTCAGTCTGACCCCCGACGAACTCGCCGCCGCCCTCACCTCGATAGGTCTTGAGACCGGCTCGGTGGAGGAAGTAGAGTCGATACGCGGAGGTCTCCGCGGCATTGTCATCGGCAAAGTGCTGACCTGCGTCGAGCATCCCAACAGCGACCATCTCCACATCACCACCGTTGATCTCGGCGACGGAGCCGAGACCCAGATTGTCTGCGGCGCGCCCAATGTGGCTGCCGGACAGACCGTTGTGGTGGCCACTGTAGGCACAACCCTCTATGACGGCGACAAGGAATTCGCCATCAAGAAATCGAAAATCCGCGGCGTGGAATCGTTCGGCATGATCTGTGCCGAAGACGAGATCGGTGTCGGATCGTCGCACGACGGCATCATCGTAATCACCGACGATGTGAAGCCCGGAACACCAGCCGCAGAATATTACGGACTCAGTTCCGACTGGCTCCTTGAAGTGGACCTCACTCCCAACCGCATCGATGCCGCCTCGCACTACGGCGTGGCCCGCGACCTCTCGGCCTGGATGGCGGCCCACACACAGGCCTCGGAACTCCGCCGCCCCGCAGTGGATGCTTTCGAGCTTGACAACGCCGAAGGCGGAGTGAGTGTGAGAGTGGAAAACACCCAGGCCTGCCCGCGCTACACCGGCGTGACAGTCCGCGGTGTCACCGTCAAGGAGTCGCCCAAATGGCTCAAAGACGCCCTCTCTACCATAGGCCTGCGTCCGATCAACAACATTGTCGACATCACAAACTACCTGCTCCACGGCATCGGCCAGCCGCTCCACTGCTTCGACGTGGCCAAGATTGCCGGCGGAGAGATCGTGGTCAAAAACGCCCGCGAGGGAGAGAAATTCGTGACCCTCGACGGAGTGGAACACACTCTTGATTCACGCGATCTGATGATCTGCAACTCCGAGGTGCCGATGTGCATAGCCGGAGTGTTCGGCGGACTCGACTCAGGCGTGACCGAAACCACCACCGACGTTTTCCTTGAAAGCGCCTACTTCAACCCGACCTCCGTGCGCAAGACCGCACGCCGCCACGGACTCAACACCGACTCATCGTTCCGCTTCGAACGCGGCGTGGATCCCAACAACACCCTCTACGTGCTCCGTCTGGCCGCCATGATGGTCAAAGAGCTTGCCGGAGGCGAGATCTGCGGCCCGCTGACCGACGTCTATCCCTCGGTGATCGAACCCGCCCGCGTCGACCTCAGATTCGACTATCTCAACTCGCTCGTTGGCAAGGAAATCCCCGCCGAGACCGTGGTCTCCATCCTCAAGAGCCTCGAAATGAACCTCTTGGAGGTCACAGACAATGAAGTGAAGATGGAAGTGCCCACCTATCGTGTGGACGTGACCCGTCCGTGTGACGTGGTCGAGGATGTGCTCCGCATCTACGGCTACAACAACGTGGAGATCAGCGACAGCGTCCGCTCGGCTCTCTCGTCGCAGACCTTTGAGGACCGCGACAACGCCCTGCGTAACCTCATCAGCGAACAGCTCTGCGCCGAAGGCTTCAACGAGATTCTCAACAACTCGCTCACAGCCGAGTCCTACTATAATGAACTGCCCGGCTATCCCGCCGACCACTGCGTCAAGCTTCTCAACCCTCTGAGCAACGACCTCAGCGTAATGCGCCAGACACTCCTATTCGGAGGCCTCGAATCGCTCAGCCACAACATCAACCGCAAGATGGCTGACCTGCGCATGTTTGAGTTCGGCAACGTCTACTTCTTCAACCCCGCCGCCGAATCGACCGCCGACCGAGTGCTCGCCCCCTACAGCGAAAGCTCGCGTCTGGCACTGTGGATGACCGGCGCCCTCCGTCCGGGCAACTGGGCCCGCAAGGAAGAGGAAGCCACGGTCTACGACCTGAAAGCCGTGGTTGCCAACATCTTCGCCCGCCTCGGCATCAATCCCGCCGAGATCAGACTTTCGGCAGGCACCTCAGGCCTCTATGCCGCCGGTCTCGACATAGCCACCCGCTCAGGCAAGGTCCTCGGCACCCTCGGCATCCTCTCGAAGAAGATAGCCGCGTCGATGGACATCAAGCAGCAGGTGGTCTACTGCGAGCTCGACTGGCATGCGCTGGTCAACCTCTCGATCCGCAAGAAAGTCAGCTACTCGCCCCTGGCGCGCACCATGCCCGTCAAGCGCGACCTCGCACTGCTTCTCGACAAGAGCGTCAGCATGGAGCAGGTAGAGGCCACAGTGCGCGAGAGCGAACGCCGTCTGCTCAAAGACGTGAGTCTCTTCGATGTCTATGAAGGCAAAAACCTCCCCGAAGGCAAGAAATCATATGCCATCGCCATCACCCTCCAGGACGATGAAAAGACCCTCCAGGACAAGCAGATCGAAGCCGTGATGAACAAGGTGATCACCAACCTCACCAAGAAACTCGGTGCCGAACTCCGTTAAAGTCAGGAATTATCATATAAACCACTACCCGGAAATCTCATAACTCTCATAAAAATCTCATAAACAGCAATGGGAAGAGCATTTGAATACCGCAAAGCACGTAAACTCAAACGTTGGGGTAACATGTCGCGCACATTTACCCGCATAGGCAAGGAAATCACCATCGCCGCCAAAGCAGGCGGTCCAGATCCCTCCACCAACCCCCGTCTGCGCGCACTCATGCAGAACGCCAAGGCAGCAAACATGCCAAAGGACACCGTAGAACGCGCCATCAAGAAAGCAACTGACAAAGACGCAGGCGATTACAAGGAAATCACCTACGAAGGATACGGCCCCCACGGCATCGCCATCTTTGTCGAAGCCGCTACTGACAACAACACCCGTACCGTGGCCAACGTCCGCTCATACTTCACCAAACACGGCGGCAGCCTCGGCACCCAGGGTTCGCTGACCTTCCTCTTCGACCACAAGAGCGTATTCAAGATCAAACCCAAAGACGGAGTCTCGCTCGAAGATCTCGAACTTGAACTCATCGACTACGGTGTAGACGAACTCGAAGACATCACCGATGACGAAAGCGGCGAAGAGCAGGTGATACTCTACGGTGCGTTTGAAGAATACTCCAACATCCAGAAATATCTTGAAGACAACGGCTTCGAGATCATCTCTTCAGAGTTCGAGCGCATCCCCAACGATCTCAAGGAAGTTACCGCCGAACAGCGCGCCGCCATCGAGAAACTCCTCGAAAAGATCGAAGAGGACGAGGATGTCCAGAACGTGTTCCACAACATGAAGGAAGAGGACTGATCCTCAACCACATACCCACACACATATACGCATCACACAACATCATGCCTCTCTCACGCAGATTGACTGACGTTTGCGCCGCACTCCTGCTTGTGCTCCTGACCGGAGCATGCGGGGGTGCGCGCCGTTTGGATGTGAAGCCTTCAGACCCTTCCATCCTCTATATGGGCCGCATCCTCTGGGCCGACTCGCTCGCGCCTAAGTTCACCTGGCCCGGCACCACAGCAATGTTCAACTTCGAAGGCTCGGCAGTGGCTATGGCCGCAAGCCCCGGCAGCGGTCAGTTCATGGTCGAGATTGACGGCGGAGAACCGTTCAAGATCAACTTCACTCCCTCCGACTCGCTCATCACCCTCGCCGACTCACTCCCCGCAGGCCCCCACTCGCTGAGAGTGGCCTACGCCATAGAAGGCTATGAGAAGAATCCCGAATTCCGTGGATTCACCATCAGCGGCGAAGGAGCCCGCCTGCTCCCGCCCCCCGAACGCCCGGCGCTCAAGATGGAATTCATCGGCAACTCGATCACCTGCGGCTACGGCACCGAAGAGACTGACCCCTCCGTGGGTTTCAGCTATGACACCGAGAACCATACTCTCGGCTATGCCTATCTGACGGCCCGCGCGCTCAACGCCGACTTCAATGTGGTGGCGCGATCAGGCATCGGAATGTACCGCTCCTTCGGCGGACCCCGCGAGGGCACTCCGGAGCAGAGAATGCCCGTGGAATATGACCGCACTCTCATCTACAATCCGGACCACTACTGGAACCACTCGTCGTTTCACCCTGACATCATCTGCATCAATCTCGGCACCAACGACACTTCGCTTGACAATTATGACATCGACCGCTTCGAACTGGCCTACCGCAAGTTCCTGACTCACCTGCGTATGCTCCATCCGCAGGCAAAAATAGTGCTGCTGACCGGCTCGATGCTCCGAGGGCAGGCCCTGGCCGATGTCAAAGGCGCGCTTGACCGTCTTGCCGATCCCGAAAAGCAGATCTACCGCTTCGACATGTCGGAACAGACAGGCGAGCTGGGCTATGGCGCCGACTATCATCCCTCCAGAGCCCAGGCGGCGAGAATGGCCGAAGAGCTGACCGCCTACCTGCGCGACAATCTCCTCTGAAGCCCCCGCTTATTTTACTTACCCACACAACCTCTAACGAACTGACGTTTTGGAAGACTTCTCTTCGCTCCTGCGCGAGCGGATAATGATACTCGACGGTGCGATGGGCACCATGATCCAGAGCTACGGGCTCGGCGAGGCCGATTTCCGCGGCGAGCGCTTTGCCCAGTGGCCCACTGACCTGCGCGGAAACAATGACCTGCTTGTGCTCACCCGTCCGGATGTGATAAGCGCGATCGCATCGCAGTATATCGACGCCGGAGCCGACATCATAAGCACCGACACCTTCAACGCCAATTCAATCTCTATGGCTGACTACGGCATGGAGGCGCTGGTCAGCGAGATAAACCGCACCGCGGCCTCGCTGCTCCGCAGTCTGGCCGACAGCCGCCGCGCTGCAGACGGGCGCCGCATATGGGTGGCCGGATCAATCGGCCCGACCAACAAGACGGCATCGATGAGCCCCGATGTCAACGATCCTGCTCTGCGGGCTGTCTCTTACGACGATCTTTTCAATGCCTACCGCGAACAGATCGCAGCCCTGATAGAGGGGAGCGCAGACCTGCTGCTCTTCGAGACTATCTTTGACTCGCTCAACCTCAAGGCCGGACTCGATGCCGCGCGCGACGCTATGGACGCCGCCGGCCGCGAGCTCCCGGTGATGCTTTCCATCACACTTTCAGGTCATGACGGCCGCACGTTCTCCGGACAGACCATTCCGGCCTTCATGGCCTCGGTGGAGCACTTCCCGATAGCCTCGATAGGCATCAACTGCTCCTTCGGCGCGGCTGACATGAAGCCCCATCTCAGAGAGCTTGCCAAGATAGCCCGCTGTCCGGTAAGCTGCCACCCCAACGCCGGGCTTCCAAACGCTATGGGCGAATATGAGGAAAGCCCTGAGACAATGGCCGCGCAGATTGCCGGCTTTGCCGATGAGGGACTGGTCAACATAGTGGGCGGCTGCTGCGGCACCACTCCGGCCCACATCGCAGCCATCAGCCGGGCCGTGGCGGGAAAACCCGGTCGCACATTCAGCACCGAGGCTCCCGCCGGAATGCACCTGTCGGGCCTCGAACGTCTCGACATCATGCCTGACAGCCTCTTCGTCAACGTCGGTGAACGCTGCAACGTGGCCGGATCACGCAAATTCCTGCGCCTGATCAAGGAAGGCAAGCTTGACGAGGCCCTGAGCATTGCCCGCAAGCAGGTTGACGACGGAGCGCAGATCATAGACATCAACATGGACGACGGCATGATGGATGCCCGCAAGGAAATGTGTGGCTTCCTCAATCTGATCGCATCCGAGCCTGACATAGCCCGTGTGCCCGTGATGATCGACTCCTCTGACTGGCAGGTGATCGAAGCGGCGCTCAAATGTGTGCAGGGCAAGTCGATAGTCAATTCCATCTCCCTCAAGGAGGGCGAGGAAGTCTTTCTCGACCATGCGCGCCGCATCCGCCGTCTCGGCGCCGCCGCAGTTGTAATGGCTTTTGATGAAAAGGGCCAGGCCGACGTTTTCGAACGCAAGACAGAAGTCTGCGCCCGTGCCTACCGTCTGCTCACCGAGCGAGTGGGCTTCAACCCCGAAGACATAATTTTCGACCCCAACATACTTGCCATAGCCACCGGCATGAAGGAGCATGACCGCTACGGTCTCGACTTCATCCGCGCCGTGGAGTGGATCAAGCAGAATCTGCCCGGAGCCAAAGTGAGCGGCGGCGTCAGCAACCTGTCGTTCTCATTCCGCGGCAACAACTATCTGCGTGAAGCCATGCACGCCGTGTTCCTCTACCATGCCATAGCCAAAGGCATGGACATGGCCATTGTCAACCCCTCCTCGTCTGTGACTTATGAGGAGATCGAACCAGGTCTGCGCGAACTGATAGAAGACGTGGTTCTCTATCGGCGCGAGGATGCGGCCGAGCAGCTGATGGCCCGCGCGCAGGAGATGCTTGCCGCCAAGGAGCAGGGTGCTGATCCGGCGCGCACTGAGACCGCCGAGGCCTGGCGCGCGCTGCCGGTGGGCGAACGTCTGACCCACGCGCTTGTCAAAGGCATCCATGACCATCTCGAAGAGGATCTCGCCGAGGCTCTTGCCGCAGGCACTGATCCGGTCGACATAATCGACGGCCCGCTGATGGAAGGAATGAACCGCGTGGGCTCCCTCTTCGGCGAAGGCAAGATGTTTCTGCCTCAGGTGGTGAAGACCGCCCGCACCATGAAGCGCGCCGTGACCATTCTCCAGCCAGTGATCGAGAGCCGCCGCGACAGCCGGCAGTCAGAAAAGGCCGGAAAGGTGGTGTTTGCCACCGTGAAAGGCGATGTGCATGACATCGGCAAGAACATCGTGTCGATCGTCCTTGCCTGCAACAACTACGAGGTGATTGACCTCGGAGTGATGGTGCCTGCGGAGGATATCGTGGCCACCGCCTTGCGTGAGAAGCCTGATCTGGTGTGTCTTTCCGGCCTCATCACCCCCTCGCTTGAGGAGATGGCCCGCGTGGTCAGGCTGATGGAGGAAACCGGGCTGAAAATACCGGTGATGGTGGGCGGCGCCACCACTTCGCGCATCCACACGGCAGTGAAGATAGCCCCTAACTACTCAGCGCCGGTGATCCATGTGCCTGACGCCTCGCAAAACCCGCTGATAGCCGCCCGTCTGCTCAACCCTGACACCTGTGAGGCTTTCATTGCCGAACTTAAAGAACAGTATGACACCCTGCGTGAGCGCGAGCGCCTCCGCACCGTGGCCACGGTGTCTCTCGCCGAAGCCCGCAGGCGTTCGGTCAGAGGCTGTCTTAAACCGCATGTGCCCGTAGCACCTGCCGCTCCGGGGCGTCACCGTATTGACATACCCGTCAAAGAAATCATCCCCTATATCAACTGGCACTTCTTCTTCAATGCCTGGAAACTGCCCGGAGATTTCGCCTCGGTCACAGCCCTGCATGACTGTCCGGCCTGCCGCCGTGCCTGGATCGAAAAATATACTCCGGCTGATCCTTCAAAAGGCGAGGAGGTCATCAGGCTCTACCGCGATGCGTCCTCGCTGCTCGACCGCTGGAGCGGAGAAGATCGCGGCGCGAGT
Organism: Duncaniella muris; assembly: GCF_003024805.1. Taxonomy (GTDB): domain Bacteria; phylum Bacteroidota; class Bacteroidia; order Bacteroidales; family Muribaculaceae; genus Duncaniella; species Duncaniella muris. The sequence goes on along the minus strand of NZ_PUEC01000002.1, from coordinate 40,150 downwards.
GCAATAGTGAAACTCTGCGAGGCTCATGCCGAGGGCGATGACATTGTGATGGACGGCATCCGCATCCCCACTCTGCGCTCACAGGCTCTCGGTGCGGGCGAACCCTCGCGCGGACTTTCCGACTATCTGGCCGAAAGCAGCGACTATGCGGGAGCCTTTGCCGTGAGCATTGATTTTGCAGATGAAGTCCGGGCCGCTGATGAGGCGGCTGACAGCTACCGCTCACTCCTGGTGCAGAGCCTGGCCCACCGTCTGGCCGAAGCTGCCTCGGAGTGGCTTCACGCAAAAGTGCGCCGCGAACTGTGGGGCTATGCTCCTGCCGAAAATCTTTCGCTGAAGGAGCTTTCGCAGGCTCGCTACACAGGTATCCGGCCCGCTGTAGGCTATCCCTCCCTGCCCGATCAGAAACTGACCTTTGTGCTTGACAGTCTGCTCGGACTTGGAGACATAGGCGTGAGCCTGACCGAAAACGGAGCAATGGAGCCTTCAGCCACAGTCTGCGGCCTCTATATAGCTCATCCGGAATCAAGCTACTTCATGCCGGGGCGCATTGCCGACGACCAGATTGCCGACTATGCCCGCCGCCGCTCCCTTGACACGGACCAGGTCAGAAATCTGCTTGCCTATTAGGCACTTTCCCCGAACCCTCAATCGCTACAAACCCAATCAACTCTCTCCATTATGCTTATAAAGACATACGGAGCCGCCGTACAGGGCATTGACGCCATAGTTGTCACCATAGAGGCCGTTGCCGAGCCCGGTGTGTCATTCAACCTTGTCGGCATGGCCGACACAGCAGTCAAGGAAAGCTATCAGCGTGTGATTTCAGCGCTGACCCAGTCGGGCTACAAGTGGCCGCGGCGCCGTATGGTGGTCAACCTCTCGCCGGCCGATGTGCGCAAGGAGGGTGCAGCCTATGACCTCCCGATTGCCATCGGGGTTCTGGCCTCATGCGAACAGATCACGCCGTCGGTTCCGCTGGAGTCGTTCATGATCATGGGCGAACTGTCGCTTGACGGCTCGCTGCTGCCTATCAAGGGAGTGCTCCCGATGGCCATAAAAGCCCGTGAGCTGGGATTCAAGGGCATGATTGTGCCCGTGGCCAATGTCACGGAGGGTGCCGTGGTCAACAATCTGGAGGTCTACGGCATGTCATCTCTGCGCGAGGTGGTCGATTTCATCACAGGCCGCAGCGAAGCCGAGCCCGTGAGCGTCAATACCCGCGAGGAATTTGCCCGCGCCTCATCGGTTTTCGACTGCGATTTCTCTGAAGTCAAAGGGCAGGAGGGTGTGAAGAGAGCTTTCGAGGTGGCATGTGCCGGCGGCCATAACATTCTGATGGTCGGCCCTCCCGGAGCCGGAAAGTCGATGATGGCCAAGCGCATACCCACCATATTGCCGCCGCTGACCCTTGCCGAGGCTCTGGAAACCACCAAAATCCACTCCGTGGCCGGGAAACTCAAGAGCGGTTCGCGGTTGATGACACAGCGTCCCTACCGTTCGCCACACCACACCATCTCACCCGTAGCCCTCGTGGGCGGCGGCTCCAATCCGGCACCCGGCGAGATCTCGCTTGCCCATAACGGAGTCTTGTTTCTCGACGAATTTCCGGAATTCTCGCGCCAGGTGCTCGAAGTGATGCGCCAGCCTCTTGAAGACCGCCACATCACCATAGCCCGCGCCAAATACACCATTGACTATCCCGCAGGCTTTATGCTTGTAGCCTCCATGAATCCCTGTCCGTGCGGATTCTATAACCACCCCACCAAGGAATGTCTGTGCACCGGAGCCGCAGTGCAGAAATATCTCAACCGCATCAGCGGACCGCTGCTCGACCGTATAGACCTGCAGGTTGAGATCTTTCCGGTGCCGTTTGAGGAGCTCGCCTCGGCCCGCGAGGGAGAAAAGAGCGAAGCCATCAAGCGGAGGGTGATCTGCGCGCGCGAGATCCAGGCCCTCAGATTTGCCGCAGAGCGGGGCATTCACAGCAACGCCCAGATGAACTCACGCCTGCTCCGCACCTATGCCTCAATTGACAGCGACAGTCTTGAAACCTTGCGCGAAGCCATGACAAGACTCGACATGAGCGCCCGTGCCTATGACCGCATTCTGAAAGTGGCCCGCACCATAGCTGACCTCGAACAGGCCACGGCCATCCTCTCCGCAGGCGGTTGCGCCCCGACAGCCGAAACGCTAAGAGAAGCCATCACCGCCCCCATCAGAACCCACCACCTGTCCGAGGCCCTCTCATACCGGAATCTCGACCGTGGCAACTGGGGCCAGACCGTCAGCAAACTCCCCTTCTGAAAACACCCCAAAAACCTCATCCCCGCCAAAATTTCATCCCCGCCGAGAACTTCAGTTCTCGAACCCTCGAATCAGAGGCCGAATGATTCCGGGCTGCTCTTGGCTTGAAATGCGGAAAGTTTTCGCTATTTTTGCAATATCAAAGTTGAGAATAGATAAGTAACTCTTAGAGAATCATGAATGAGATTTCTGACCGCAATACCGACCGCCGTGTGGCGCCCGGACGGGGATGGCTGGCTCTGTCGCCGGTCATTGTCTTTCTGCTGCTCTATGTGGCAGTGTCGGTTATACTGAACGATTTTTATAAAATGCCTATAGCCGTAGCGCTGGTGGCAGCTTCCGTATGGGCTGTTATCATCTACCGCGGACATCCGCTTGCCGCCCGAATCGAGACCTTCTCGCGGGCCGCCGGACATTTCAATATCCTTTACATGATCTGGGTCTTCATCCTTGCCGGAGCTTTCGCCACGGTGGCCAAGGAGATCGGGGCTGTCGACGCTACGGTCAGCCTGACCCTCCGGGTATGCCCGCCGCAGTTCGTTGTGCCAACGCTTTTCTTTGCGGCATGCTTCATCTCGCTCTCGGTAGGAACCTCGGTCGGCACCGTGGTGGCACTGGCTCCTCTGGCTGTGGAAATAGCTCAGACTGTAGACGGCTCGGTGGCTTTCTATGTGGCGGTAGTGCTCGGCGGCGCATTTTTCGGCGACAATCTGTCATTCATCTCCGATACAACCATCGCAGCTACCCGCTCGCAGGGATGCGGCATGGCTGACAAGTTCAAAGCCAACCTGTGGACAGCGCTTCCGGCCGCCCTCGTGACTCTGGCCATCTACATGGTCATGAGCAAAGACTCTCCGGCTATAGATCTGGTCAACGACAGCAACCCCTGGCTCGTTCTGCCCTACCTGATAGTCCTCGCCACAGCCATAGCCGGCATAAACGTCACGGTGGTCCTCTCGCTTGGAATCCTTTCGGCTTTCGTCATGGGAGCCGTCAACGGTTTCTCGATCATGGATATGGCCGGATATGCCGGTGCCGGAATCGACGGAATGGGCGATCTGATCATTGTCACTCTTCTCGCGGCCGGAATGTTAGGCATCATAAAGGCAGCCGGAGGCATCCAGTTCCTGCTTCAGGGCCTCAGCTCACGCATCCACGGCAAACGCGGCGCGCAGGCCATACTCGCTCTGCTTGTCGGGCTGGTGAATCTCTGCACGGCCAACAATACGGTAGCCATCATCACCGTGGGCGGAATTGCCCGCGACATAGCCGAGCGCTACGGCATCGACCCTCGCAAAAGTGCCTCGCTGCTCGACTCGGCTTCCTGTGTGGTGCAATGTCTGATCCCCTACGGTGCGCAGACCCTTCTCGCCACCTCTCTGGCCGGCATCTCGCCCGCATCTCCATTTCCCTACCTCTACTATCCCTGGGCTCTCGCTGCCATGATTGTACTCTCGATAATATTCCTCTTCCCCAGACGCCTCAACTGATTATGTCACGCAACCTTCTTGCCCGCTACATATGGATCATTGACACCATACGACGCTATGGTGCCATAACCCGTGAAAAGCTCAACGAACTCTGGATGCAGTCGCCCTACTCCGATGGCGCCGCGCTTCCGCGCCGCACTTTCTACAACTACCGCAATGCCATCGAAGAGCTTTTCAACATCAATATCGAATGTAATTCAGCCACCTATGAGTATTATATCGACTCCGGAGACTCTCATCAGGAAAGCGTCACCGACTGGCTGCTCAACTCTGCGGCCATGAGCAATGTTCTCTCCAACGTGAGCGACATCTCAGACAGCATTTTCCTTGAAGACGTGCCCTCGGCCCGGCTCTACCTCTCGCAGGTCATCTCGGCCTTGCGTGAGAGGCATCCGGTACGGTTCACCTACAGGCCCTACACACGAGTCAACCCTACGCGCGATGTGGTTGTCGAACCATACTTTCTGAAGATATTCCGCCAGCGGTGGTATGTCACCGGGCTCAACGTGCGCGACGGAGTGGTCAAGACCTACGCCCTCGACCGTATGGAAGATGTCAAGGTCGATGCCGAAACCTATACGGTCGATCCGGCCTTCGATGCCGAGAGCTTTGTCAAAGACTCATTCGGCATAGTCTTCACGCAGGCCGAGCCGCACGAAGTTGTGATCCGCACCTCGACCCGCCAGGCCAAATATCTGCGCGCGCTTCCTCTCCACACTTCCCAGCAGGAGGAGATCCATGACGACTACTCGCTTTTCCACTACCGCCTGCGCCTCACGCCCGACCTTGTGCAGGAACTTCTGTCACACGGGCCTGACATAAAGGTTGTGGAACCGCCCGAACTGCGTGTAATGGTGACGACGGCCCTGCGCGAAGCCCTTGACCAGTATGAATGAATAAGCGAGAGCCTGCTGCCGGAATCAGGGCAGCAGGCTCTCGCCGTCAATATAGTCTGTGTTTTACACCTTATTATATTATAAGGTGTGTGTTATGAATGCGCTGGGGTTTACCAGATGATCACTCGTTCGGCTTCGGGGCGGAACATGGGCTGGCCTTCGGTGATTGAGAATGCTTCGAAGAAGGGTGCGATGTTGCGGAGAGTGACGTTGACGCGGTTGCAGCCGAGTGAGTGGACGTCGCCGGTTGTGAGCGAACGGATCTCCTCGTCACGGATGTTGTTGGCCCAGAGGTTGGCGTAGTTCATGTAGAACACCTGGAGGGGATCAAAGCCGTCGATCTTTGCTTCGGGCGACTTGATGTCGACTCCCTTCTTCTCCTGAGCGTCAAGGAAAGCGGTCATGGCTATGCGCAGGCCACCCTGGTCAGCGATGTTTTCGCCCAGAGTGTAGCGGCCGTTGGCGTGAACGCCGGGGAGCACCTCAACTTCGTCAAACTGAGCGATCAGAGCCTTGGTCTTGTCAGTGAACCTGGCAGCGTCTTCGGGAGTCCACCAGTCGGTCATGTTGCCGTTGGCGTCGAAGTTGCGCCCCTGGTCATCGAAACCGTGAGTCATCTCGTGGCCGATTACCACACCGATACCACCGTAATTTTCAGCGTCTGAAGCGTTCGGATCGAAGAAAGGAGCCTGGAGGATAGCTGCGGGGAAGACGATCTCGTTGGCCAGCGGATTGTAGTAGGCGTTGACAGTCTGAGGAGTCATGCCCCACTCGGTGCGGTCAACCGGCTTGCCCCATTTGGCATAAGTTTCGGCCTGATGCCACATGCCCACGTTGTGCATGTTCTCATAGTAGCTCAGTTCGGGATCGATCTTCATTGTGGAATAGTCCTTCCACTTGTCGGGATATCCGATCTTGACGGTGAAAGCGTCAAGTTTCTCATGGGCGCGGGCCTTGGTGGTGTCGCTCATCCAGTCGAGGTTGTCGATGTGCTTGCCGAGGGCCACGCGGAGATTCTCTACAAGGCCGAGCATATAGTCTTTGGACGACTGGGGGAAGTATTTCGCAACATAGAGTTCGCCTACAGCTTCGCCGAGAGCGCCTTCAGTGGCATCGATGGCGCGTTTCCAGAGCGGACGGAGCTCCTGCACACCGCTCATCACCTTCGAGAACTCGAAGCTGGCCTGGGTGAAGTTGTCGCTGAGTTTCGAAGCGGCCTGGCTTACGTATTTCCAGAGATAGTAGTCCTTGATCTCGCGGTCGGAGAGCGAGCCCATGAGCTTGTCGGCCTGAGCCAGATATTCAGGCTCTGTGACAATCAGGGTGTCGGGCGACTTGATGCCCATTGTCTCAATGAAGAAACGGTCCCAGTTTACGTTGGGATACACTTCCTTGACCTGGGCGAAGGTGCGGGGATTGTACATGCGGGGGATGTCGCGGCTTTCCTCGCGGGTGAGGGTCTTCTGTGCGAGGGCGGTCTCGATCTTCATCACGTTGTCGGTGATGCGGGCGGCGTCGGCTGCCGCATAGCCTGCATTCTGCATCTGGGTTGCGATTAGTTTCCTGTAGGCGTTGCGGACAGCGGTGTTGCGCTCGTCGTCAAGCAGATAATAATCGCGGTCGCCCAGACCCATGCCTCCGTTCGAGAGATACATGGCGTAGACCTGCGAGTTGGCGAGATCTTCCATCGGACCGGCGCCGAAGAAAGGGCTTGCATAGTTTCCGTGCATCCAGAGGAAGAGGTCTTCCATACCTTCATGCGGAGTTTCCTCGATTTTCTTGAGGTCGGCGAGGATTGGAGTTGCGCCCTCGCGGTTTCGGCGGGCGGTGTCCATAGCCTGCGAGTAGATGGTCCAGACCTTGTGGGCCACGGTACCGGGTTCGGGGTTTGTGGTGCCGAGATTGGCTATGAGTTCCTTTACGCGGTTCTCTGAAGAGTCGTTGAGAATGTCGAACTGGCCGTAGCGGGCATGTTCGGCAGTGAGCGGATGAGCTTCCATCCAGCCCTTGTTCACATAAGTGTAGAAGTCTGCGCCGGGAGCCACTGTGGTGTCAAGATAGGCCACATTGAGGCTGGCCAGATGCTCGGAGGCACGATGGCTGCACGATACTGTAGCAAATGTCATGGTCATGGCAACTGCTGTCAGGGGTAATAATTTCATTAGAAATATCTGTGTTATTGGTTTGACTGGTTTTCGAGAGTGGAGAGTATGGCCTGCAGTTCCTCCTCGGTTGCGGTGAGGCGTGAACGGCAGGCTTTCAGCAACTCGGTGGCGCGACGGGTGTAGGCCGCAAGGCGGTCAATGTCGCAGCTGTCGCTCTGCATGGTGCGGAGTATGGCTTCGAGCTCGCTGAGGCTCTCGGCATAGGTCATTGAACCTACAGGCTTTGATTCTGGCATCGGTGATATGATTCTGGTCCGGTTTGGGGGGAGAGTTTATGGTTTGTGGAGACCGGGGTCAGAGAGCGTTCAGTTGAGCACAGTCTGACTTTCGATAGCCTCGGTGATGCGTGAGAAGATCTCGTCGACACGGCCTGAACCCTGGATGGCGCGGTAGGTGCCTTCGGCGGTATAGTAGTCGCGCAGGGGCGAGGTGGTCGAGTGATAGACTTTCAGACGGTTTCCGATGGTTTCGGGGTTGTCATCCGAACGGCCGCTTTCGGCTCCGCGCTTGATCAGGCGCTCCATGAGCTCCTCGTCGGCCACTTCGAGACCGATTACCGAATGCACTTCCTCGCCGCGATCCTCGAGCATCTTCTTGAGGGCCTCAGCCTGGGGGATGGTGCGGGGGAAGCCGTCAAAGATGAAGCCTTTTGACTCCGGACGCAGGCGGTCGAACTCTGACGCGAGTATATCGACCATGAGCTCATCAGGGATGAGCTGGCCTTTTGAAATGTAACTGTCGGCGATCTTGCCGAGTTCTGAACCTGCGGCGATTTCCTTGCGCAGGACGTCGCCGGTTGAAATGTGAGTCAGACCGTAACGGTCGATGAGCTTTTCGCTTTGGGTGCCCTTGCCGCTGCCGGGTGCACCGAAAATCACAAGATTAAACATTCTTTATCCTTAAAAATATATTGGTTGAAGTCCGCCCTTGCCGTCCCGGCCGGGAAGAGAGGACAGACTGCCGGAGATGTCCGGCCGGCTATTCGTCAAGTATATAGATATCCTGAAGATTGCGGGCCAGGCCGTCGATATCGAGGCCGTAGCCGATGATGAATTTTTTGGGAATCTCGAATCCTACGTAGTCGGCGTGGAGTTCGGGATGCTCAAGGGCTTCAGGCTTGAAAAGCAGGGTCGCGATGCGGATCGAGGCAGGCTTGTGTCTGCGCAGCTCGGCAAGTAGGCTTACCATTGTGTTGCCGGTGTCGATGATGTCTTCGATCAGCACTATGTGGCGCCCTTCGAGATTCTCGCTCAGCCCCATGATCTGCTTGACGTCGCCGGTCGAACCGGTTCCTTCATAGCTCTTGAAGCGCATGAAAGTAAGTTCTGCGTCGATGTCTTCGCATGCGCGGAAGAGGTCGATCGCAAACGGCGCGGCTCCGTTGAGCACACAGATGAACAGAGGTGTGACTCCTGCGCAGTCGGTCTTGATGGCGGCTGCCAGTTCCTGAACTCGTGATTGAATCTGGGAGTTGTTGATGTAGGGACGGAAAGTCATCCCCTGGTAGCATTTCTGTTTCATGGTTCCTGGCGGAAAAATTTGACGCAAAGTTACGAATTTTTCTTGAAAATCTAAGCAGATTTTCTTCCGAGGATGTTTCGAAATGCTCTCAGGGGTAAATCAGGGATAAATTTGTAACGAAAAGGTGGCCCGGACGCTCTTTTCAGCGGCGTGCTATTTTCTCTTTTTCATGCGGTCGTTGTGGATCTTGATGGCAAACACGATGGCCGACGAAACGGTGGTGATGGTGTTCGTGATCATCAGCGGCCAGTTGCCGAGCATGATGCCCTGTATCACGAAAAAGATACTTCCGAACCCAAGCAGTAGGAAGGTAGGGAGGGCGATACCGTCGGTGTCGCGGGTGCGGATGGTGTAGATGGCCTGCGGGAGATAGCCGCAGATCATGCAGATGGCGGCTGCATAGCCGACTATGTTTATGATCAGTGGTGATGCCATGAGTGATGCTTGCTTTAGGTGGATTAATAATAATTTAACGCGCGGGAAAACTTTATGTTGTGGAAATTTCATAATTTTGCATTTTAAAACACCTGAATAAACTGACTATGCGCTCTACATCAGCCCTGAGGCTGCTTTTCATAATAGTCGCCACGGCCTTTTTTGCCGCCTGCGCGAGCATCGGGCATCCTGAGGGAGGTCCACGCGACGAGACCCCTCCCGTCTATGTCAGGTCAAACCCGAAGCCCGGACAGCTGAGGTTTGACGGAAGCAAGATCACCGTCGACTTTGATGAAAATGTGTCGATTGACGACCCTATGAACAAGGTGGTGGTCTCTCCCGCCCAGCGCACCACTCCAGTGGTGACGGCAAACGGCCGGCGTGTAACCGTGGAGCTCCGCGACAGCCTCGTGCCAAACACCACCTATACCATCGACTTTGCCGATGCCATCAAGGATCTGAACGAGAGCAATGTGCTCGACGGTTTCGCTCTTGATTTCGCTACAGGCGACACGATTGACACTCTGCGCGTTTCGGGAATGGTCTTCGAGGCCCGCACACTGGAGCCCGCACAGGGTATGCTGGTGGGTGTCTACTCGAATCTTTCAGACACGGCTGTCTCCACCCTCCCTTTCGAGCGCATCACCAAGACCAATCAACTCGGCCAGTTCACTCTGCGCAACATGAAGGCCGGAACCTACCGCATCTATGCCGTCAACGACGTGAACCGCGACTATCACTGGGACCGCTCGGAAGACGTGGCCTTTTTCGACGTGACAATCTCGCCTGAGACCGAGGCCGCGCAGTTTACCGATACTCTTGTCAACATGGCCGGCGAGGACTCCATAGTGACCTATCCGGGCACCCGCTTTCTGCCTGACGACATACTCCTGACATGGTTCAACGAGGGCTACGTCTCGCAATATCTCCGCAAGAACGAGCGCCCCGAACCAAACAATCTCGACTTTGAGTTCTCTACCAAAGCCGACACCCTCCCTATCCTGAAACTGCTCAACACCAGTCGTGCCGGCGAGGAAAGCGAAAAATGGTCAGTGCTCCAGGCATCGCCCACGCTTGATACTCTGCGCTACTGGATCACCGATACATCACTCGTGGCTCTTGACACTCTTATGATTGAGGCACGCTATATCCGCACCGATACTCTCGATCAGCTTTCATGGACCACCGACACTCTGCGCATGGTCACAAAAAATGCCCGCATGCGCCGCAAACGGGCCCAGGAAGAGGCCAAAGAGCTTGCCAAGCTGCGTGAAGACCACCGGCGTGAACTGGCACGTCAGGGTGTGGATCTTGACTCGCTCGATGCGGCCGACACCATCCCGCCGCCACCGCCCCCCATCAGTTTCAAGGTCAGCAGCCCGACATCGCAGGATCTCAACCTGCCCCTGGTCTTCCAGTCTGCAACTCCGGTGGCCTCGGTCGATTCCACCGCGTTTCACCTTGAAGAGATGATCGACTCCGTGTGGTACACCCGCACAGCTCCCGTGATGCGCGCTATCGGGGAGCACAACAGTCTCAAATTCATTGCGCCCTACGAGTGGGAACCCGGCGGACACTACAAGCTGACCATCGACTCGGCGGCGATCTATGACATCTACGGCCTGACGAATCCTCCGCTGGTCCATGAATTCAATGCCAAGAAACTTGAGGAATATTCCACGCTCAATTTCAACATCGAAGGGCTTGAAGGACGACCCGCAGTGGTCGAGGTGCTCGATGCCTCTGACAAGGTCGTGGCGGCAGCCCCGGTCAAAGGCTCCTTCGGCCGCATCGAATATCTGACTCCCGGCACCTACTACGCCCGACTCTTCATCGACTCCGACTCTAACGGTATATATACCAACGGACTTCTCGACTCGATCCAGCCGGAGGAGGTCTACTACTACCCCAAAAAGATCACCTTGAAGAAGAACTGGGGCATAGAGCAGTCGTGGAACATCTATGAGCTGCCCATTGACATGCAGAAGCCGCAGGAAATCAAGAAGAACAAGCCCAAACGCAAGCGTGGCGAGAACGATGATCGCGAAGAAGAGGAAGAGGAAGAAGATGAATTTTTCGACGATCCGTTCATGAACTCTGCCTCGCGCCGTCAGTTTGGCAACAATAACTACAACGATTACAACCGGCGCTATTAGCACCGACCCGGAGAGAATCTAACCACTGCGTGATGGTAAACCGATGTCCTGTCGGACATCACATGACGGGGTAATCACGAACCCGTGACACCTGCGCGCTGTGCGCTGCGGTGTCACGGGCTACGAGTAAACCGATGTCCTGTCGGACATCACATGACGGGGGGAATCACGAGCCCGTGACACCTGCGCGCTGTGCGCTGCGGTGTCACAGGCTATGAGTAAACCGATGTCCTGTCGGACATCACCATCCGGAATCCCGGCAGAGCATGATCCCTCACGGCACGCGGATAGCAGGTGTCCGCAGGGCGTTATCCCGCACGGCACAGGGGATAGCGGGTGTCCGCAGGACACCGATTTAATAGTAGCCCCCTACACCGTAGCGCACAGCGCGTAGGTGTAGGAGGGGGTAAAGTCATACATCCAAATTGTCGTGTCCGCAAGGACACGGATTTACCGACCCGGAAGGGATGCGGGATGATGATGCCTCGGAGAGGCTTGATAACATAAGCCCCCGGCACCGTGCGCACTGCGCAAAGGTGCCGGGGGCTGATATGTTTTGACGATCTGTCAATTACTTCACAAGAACACGGAATGCCTTGCCGTTGAGAACCTTGATATAGATCTTGCCGGCTGAAGGATTAGCCACGCGACGGCCCATGAGATCATAGTAGACAGCCTCACCTTCGGCCTCGTCAGCGATGATAGAATCAATACCGCTTTCTTCTTCATCGGCGATCTTGATATTCTTCACGTCGATGTAGTAAGAATACTGACCACCCTTGCCGCGCAGAGCATACTGGATATCCTTGCCTGCATACTCAGAAAGATCAACACTCATCAGAGTGTATTCCTTCGGAGCTTCTTCGCTCTTGAGCTCAACCCATTCGCCGTCGGCATTGACCAGAACGGACAGGACAGAACCGGTATAGCTGCGGGCATCGTTTGAATATTCAAGAGTCAGAGCAACCTTCTTTGATTCGGCAGGGATAGAGATCAGGCCGCTGTAAAGGCTTGCAAGAGAACCATATGACCGACCTGTGAAGAAAGCATATCCATCCTTGAAGCTCCATGAAGCGGTATAGTTCTCATTATTGTTGGCATAGAGTAGCTGAGCAGGGACAGCGCCGGCAAAATCTTCGCTGTAGGGAAGAGCGACGGGCTTGCCAACGGGAACCGCATTGACTTCAACCGGAAGTGACGGGCCGCCTGAGGTCACGGCATAGACCTTAAGACTGTAGAACTTCTGATCGGCTGTGCCGTCATTGATCTCAAGATCAGCATCTTCGCCACTCAGATCCTCAAAAGTTTTGATCAGGGTATCACCGTCATAGACCTCAACTTTGGTCTTGATCAGAGAAAGATTGCCGAAACCGGCGCCGAAGATGCCTGATTCGGGGCGGTGCCATGTAACTTTGATGCTGCCGGCAACTGACTGATGGGCGGCGACATCGGTGGGAGGATTCGGAATTTCAAGACCGGCCTTCACATCCTGCGAAACAACGTTTGAGTTACCTGCTGAGTTGACAGCGCGCACACCGTAGGTGCTGTTGCCGTGAACTGCCTCATTGTCTATATAGGTATATGTTTCGCCGGGAGTCGGGTTTTCAATAGTCTCGATCACGGTGGTTCCGCGGAGGAATTCGAGAGCGGTAAGCTCGTTCAGGGTGTTGCCTTCTGCATCGACAGTCGGAGCCTTGGCCGAAAGAGCCACTGAGAGAGCACCGTCTTTGTCAGCTACAGCGGTGAAATCGGTAGGTTCGGCAGGCATTTCGCCGGAAGCGGCCTCGGTCACGGAGATATCGGTCAGGATAGTCCTGGCGCTGCAATATTTATCGGTATTGTCATAGAATCCGATGTTGTATGCGCCGGTGGCTTCAGGTGCGATAGTGCCTGAAACTGTGAAGAGCTGACCTTCAAGCAGGCCATTGCCTCTGTAATGGGTAACTTCAAGAGCTGTGCCGGTCATGGCCTCGGCAGTCGCTTCTGTACCATAGAAAATACCTAAGGCTGCTCTTTCCTGATTAGTCACACCTACGGTATATTTCACGATGTACTTCTTGCCGGCTTCAAGCTTGATGGCCGGTGAGATAAACCATGAGTCTTTATATTCAATATCGTTGCTTGAGAATAGGTTCTTTGAAGCCACACAGTTGAAACCTGAATATACGGGAGATACACCCTTGGCGATGTAGGCGAACTTCGGACGATCATAGGGGCATACAGAAGTATAGCCTTCCACCTTTTCAGGTTCATCGAATGTCAGGCTGTAAGGCAGAGTAATACCCTGCGGTTCCTCAGCGGCATCTTCAATATAGGTGAAGCCGGCAAAAAGATTGTTCCCGGCATTACGGGCAATGCGATAGAGAGTACCAGCCTTGCGGTATTCTTCAGGAATGGCAATTGAATATTCCTTGTCAGCCTCGCCAACGGCATATGCCGATTCAATTGTAGTCCCCCCTGCAAGAACATTGATTTTGCAGGTAGAAGCGATATTAGAAGTAGTCTTGATCTTGATTTCCTTGCAGTTGATCGGGAGTGCGAATTCTACATAAGCACCGGCTCTGTTTGCAATACTGAGAAATGCTGGTATGGCAGCCTGACCGGGAACCGATTTGCAGGCTCTCACGAATGAATATTCAATGTCAGTCAAAGGGCTTTTGCCTTTTACGGCACTTGTTCCGCCGTTTGTCGCAGGACCGAAGCTTGATTTTTCTTCCCAGTTTTCGAATATGTCAGCTCCATAGGCCGAAAAACTGAGCAATACAGCAACCAGGGTTAGTAAAGTTTTTCTCATACTTTTTTCGAATTGTTAGTGTGATAAGAGTGGGTTTCTTTGGGCTAATTTCGTGAAATAGCGGTGATAACTGACCGTAGGTCAATACGTATGCACTAGGTTTCTGAACATTCGCAAAGATAAGTTTTATAATATTAACTCTATCCACCAATCGCGTTAAAAACATTTAAAAAACTTACAATTCGCCATTAATCTCCCCCTATTCATCCGCAAATACATGAAGAAAAGCCTCGCGGACAATCTAAATGACAGATCAGAACCCACCCCGCACATGTCGCGCGGATAGCGGGTGTCCGGCAGGGCACGCGGTTTTACCGACCCGGAGGGAATCTAACCAAGAGTGATGGTAAATCGGTGTCCTGACGGACACCACATGACGGGGAAATCAAGAACCCGTGACACCTGCGCGCTGTGCGCTGCGGTGTCACGGACTATGAGTAAATCGATGTCCTGGCGGACATCTCCATCCGGAATCCCCGCAGGACAGAGCCCGCACGGCACAGGGAATAGCGGGTGTCCGCAGGGCGTAGAGGATAGCGGGTGTCCGGCAGGACACCGATTTAATAGTAGCCCCCGACACCTGCGCGCTGTGCGCTGCGGTGTCGGGGGTACGATGTTTTCAAGTTTTGTTGATGTCCGGCTGAGGACATCGATTTACCGTCACGCCTTGCGGATCGGCTTTGTGACGAGGGAATATCACTTACGTTTTACCACTCGCTGTGCATCCCAATGCATCGGCATCCGGATCATTTCTAATACCGATCCGGTCAAGATAGTCACGGCAGGCAAGAGTCATATCGCGGTCACAGACCGAAGGAGTTGTTTTATAGAAATTATCAAGCGAATAAACACCTATATACTCGTAAGTATATCCATTGTTATCTTTACGGTCAATCACCTCTATGCCCTGTTTAGCCAGGCAGTCCATAAAGACTTCATTGTTCATGAAATCCTTAATTGTGACCGACTTAGCTCTGCAACTTGATGCGCAAAATTACATAAATTATCATTCTGACGGTCGCTTTTTAAACCTCATTAACATCGAGGCTGATCCAGAATGCTAACGGAGTGACCGATATACGCCGTGGCGAAGAGGGAAAGCGCGACATTAACAAATGTTAAACCACAGACATCCGAAAGACCCTATAGGACTTTTTTAGTAACTTTACCAATTAATTGAGACCGGTGTGCAGCCGACGGCTGCACGTCCGCCCTCTCTATCACACTATGCACTGATCAAAAAAAATGGAACAAAATAGAAAAATTCGTGTCGGGATCACTCACGGTGACATCAACGGCGTGGGCTATGAGGTGTTGCTCAAAGCATTGGGCGACATCCGCATAGCCGAACTCTGCACCCCGGTGATCTACGGCTCGGCAAAAATAGCCAACTTCTACCGCAAAGGCATCGAGCTCCCCGACTTCAGACTCTTCCAGATCGACAGCCCCGACAAAGCCGCCGACGAGCAGATCAACCTCATCAACGTGGTGCCCGAAGACTGCAAGGTGGAGCCCGGACAGGCCACACAGACAGCAGGACAGGCAGCCCTCGCCGCACTCGAACGCGCTACCGCCGACCTGCGCGACGGACTGATCGATGTGCTGGTGACCGCCCCCATCAACAAGCAGACCATCCACAGCGAGGCATTCAACTTCCCCGGCCACACCGAATATCTGCAGGAGCGCCTGGGCGAAGGACGCGAAGCCATGATGATAATGTGTGGCGGCAACCTGCGTGTGGCCCTCGTGACCATCCACGACAGCATCGCCACAGTAGCCGCCGGAATCACCGCCAAGAGCGTCAGCGACAAACTCGCGGCGTTCAACCGCTCGCTCACAGAAGACTTCGGCATCCACGGCCCGCGCATAGCAGTGCTTGCCCTCAACCCCCATGCCGGCGACGCCGGAGTGATCGGCTCGGAAGAGACCGAAATCATAGCCCCGGCAATAGCCGAAGCAAACAAGCGCAAGATCCTTGCTTTCGGCCCCTATCCGGCCGACGGATTTTTCGGAAGCGGCGCCTACACCAAGTTTGACGGCATCCTGGCCATGTATCACGACCAGGGACTCATACCCTTCAAGCTCCTCGCTGCGGAAAACGGCGTGAACTTCACCGCCGGACTCCCCTATGTGCGCACTTCGCCTGACCACGGCACCGCCTATGACATAGCCGGCCAGGGCAAGGCCGACGAGCAGTCGATGCGCGAGGCCATCTATACCGCCATAGACATCTACCGCAACCGCCGCCGCGAGGCAGAGGCAACAGCCAACCCCCTGCGCAAGCAGAACTTCGACAAGGGCAGCGACCGTCTGCCAGCCGAACGCGGATAAGAGCCGCCCCGCAACCCCGGTCAATACCAGCCAGTCACCAGTCACACAGCACCACACACATACCGATCAGCAATGGACTTCGCCATCATAGCCGCCGGACAGGGATCACGCCTGAAATCGGAAGGACAGGACCTTCCGAAGCCCTTGGTGCGTCTGGGCGGCAGGCCTATGATCGGGAGGCTGATCGATGTGCTCTCTCTCGCGGGCGCGCGTACAATATATATAATAGTCAACGAAGAGATGCCCGAAGTGGCCGACTATCTTCGCTCGCGCCAGACAGACTCCGCTCCGCAACTGCGCCTGACCGTCAGAAGCACCGCCGGATCAATGGAAAGTTTCAGGGAACTGGCCCGCTCTATGGACCGCACCCGCCCCTTCTGCCTGCTTACAGTCGACAGCATCTTCCGCCCCGAAGAGTTCCGGGAATTCATTGCCCGCTTCGAAGCCGACCCGGAAGCCGACGGATATATGGCCGTGACATCATACGTGGCTGATGAGAAACCGCTCTATGTGGCCACCGAACCGGAGAACGACATCACCGGATTTCTCGACCATCCGCTCCCGGACACCCGCTACATATCAGGCGGCATCTACGCCCTGCGCCCGGAAGCCTTCGGACTGCTCGACGACTGCGCGGCCGCCGGAAAAACCCGTATGCGCGACTACCAGCGCTCGCTCGTGGCCGCCGGAATGCGCCTGAAGGCATGGCCTTTTTCGAAAATAATAGACGCCGACCACAGCTCAGACCTGCGCGAGGCCGAAATTTTTCTCTCAAAGGAAAACCAATCATAACTAACGCTCAACTATAATGGCTGACATAAAGATAGCCGGAATTATGAGAGCCGGCGCCTACTCGCCAAACCACATTGGTAACGACGCCGCGATACTCAACCTCACTGCCGAACAACTCCGCAAACGCGGCTGCGAGGTGAAAATCTACAGCGAAGAACAGCTCATTGCCGGACAGGTGACCGAAGATGTCATCATCAGCATGTGCCGTCACCACCGCTCGTTCCCCATACTCCAGAAGAAGGAAGACGAGGGGGCGCTGGTGATCAACTCCGGCTACGGCATAGAGAACTGCACCCGCGAACGCCTCACCCGCATACTCATAGGCAGCAACATACCCACTCCTGACAGCCTGATAGTCAACACTAACGAGGTGGTGACCGAACGCATGAAGGAGGCAGGCATGACCAAGGCCTGGATCAAGAGGGGCGACTACCACACCATGCACAAGGAAGACGTGACCTACGTGCGCCACACCGAAGAAGCCCAGGAGGTGGTGCAGGAATACTTCCTCCGCGGCATCAAGCGCGCCGTCATCAACCGCCACATAGAAGGCGAGCTGCTGAAGTTCTACGGCGTCTACGGCACCCCCTGGTTCCACTGCTTCTTCCACTACGGCTCACGCGAGGCCCGCGGAACCGACGAAGGCAAGCCGCAGTTTGACCACGACAAGCTCAAAGAGGTCTGCACCCGCGCGGCAGAAGCCCTCGATATCAAGATATTCGGAGGCGATGCCATCATACTCCCCGACGGCACGTTTACGATCATCGACTTCAATGACTGGCCGAGCTTCGCTCCCTGCCGCGCCGAAGCCTCGGCTGTGATAGCCCGCGCCATCCTCTCTGAAATCAAAAACCACAACGCAAAAAAAACAGCACGGAAATGACACAGAACAATTCCTTCCCCTTCCTGCCGCGCTTCATAGCCACATCGTTCGGTGCCGGCTACTGGCCCTATGGCCCCGGAACCGCCGGAGCTGTAGTAGGGCTGATTCTCTGGCTTCCGCTCGTTCTGACCGGGCACTTCGCGGGCACTGTACTTATCACCCTCGGACTCATCGCCGTCTTCACCGCGCTCGGCGTCTGGTCAGCTGGAATAGCCGAACAGTACTGGGGACCCGACCCCTCGCGTGTGGTAATGGACGAGACCGTAGGCCAGTGGCTGGCCATGATTCCGCTCTCGGTCTACGCCGTCAGGCCCGACGCGCTGACTGACGGATGGTTCTGGATGTGGACCATCGCCTCGCTCATCCTATTCAGATTCTTCGACATAGTAAAGCCCCTTGGAGTCCGCAAGATGGAAGAACTTCCCGGCGGCTGGGGCATCATGGCCGATGACATCCTGGCCGGAGTCTACAGTTGTGTGATACTCAGCATCTGCATGTATTTCACCCACTAAGAGGGTGTTCCATAACAAGAGTTATTACCCCCCTCTAAGTCACCTAAATCACGCAACGAAATGTCAAGATACAGAGAGTTGAAAGACAAATTTCTCCACGGCGGAGGCCTGATCTCCACCTTCCTGCGCTCGTCAGTCTCGTCGCAGGTGGCATCGTGGATCGATCTGGGCACAAGCATGCTGCTCTACTCCTTCGTCTTCGTGGCCCTCGACCCCTTCTACCGGTCGAACCTCTCGGTGGCCATTGGAGCCATAGCCGGAGGCATAGTGAACTGCTGCATCAACTACCGCTTCACCTTCCATGCCGCAGGCCAGAGCGTGAAGGCTGTAGGGGTGAAATATTTCCTCGTATGGACCGGATCGCTGCTTCTCAACATGTATGGCACCACCGGCCTGGCCACTCTGATGAGCCACTGGCAGTGGCTGCTCGACCTCGGCTTCAAGCCCGACGGCATTTTCGCCGCATCACGACTGGCGGCATCGCTGGCCGTGTCATGGGGATGGAACTTCGTGTTGCAGCGCAATTTTGTCTACCGCAAGACTCCGTTCGACCCCTATGCCATCCGCCTGGTCGATCTATTCTCAAAAAAAACACTATAGAACAAACGTAATCCCAATATTGAAAACAATGGCTGAAAACGAAATGACAATGACACAGAAATCATCGACATTCAAGCGTTTCCGCGATAGCCTCCAGCAAGGCATATACTTCATCATCAACCCCTTTGTGCGCTTTCTGATCCGCATAGGCGTCACCCCCAACATGGTCACCACCATAGGCCTGCTCGGCAACATCGCCGCGGCAGCTATCTTCGTCTACGCCGGCTACAGTGCCACTCCCGGAACCGACATGAACTATCCGCTCATTACCTGGGGCGGTGTGGTCATCATCCTCTTCTCGCTCTTTGACATGCTCGACGGCCAGGTGGCCCGCCTCGGCAACATGACCTCGACCTTCGGAGCCATGTATGACTCGGTGCTCGACCGCTACTGCGAGCTCTTCACCCTCGGCGGTCTCAGCTACTACCTGATCCAGACCGGCTACGTGATCGGCGCTCTGATCACTTTCGTGGCCCTCGTGGGCTCGATCATGGTCAGCTACGTGCGCGCCCGCGCCGAAGGCCTCGGACTCGAATGCAAGGTGGGCTTCATGCAGCGCCCCGAACGTGTGGTGGTCACCACAATCGGCGCCCTCGCCACAGGCATAACAGGCCAGTGTGTCAGCCCGGCCGACTTCGATGCCGTCAACATCCTCATTTTCTGCATGGCTGTGATAGCCGTCTTCGCCAACATCACCGCATTTGCCCGCATAAACCACTGCCGCCGTCTCCTCTGCAAGAAGTAAGAACTTGTAGGACAACAAGTTCCAAAGGTCTCAAAGGACTACACAATTCCAATCATTACCATGACAGGATTTTCATTTCCCACGCGCCGCGAAACGGCCATCATCATTCCGGTGGTGCTGCTCTGGGTCGCGGTGACAAGCATCTGCGTCGGATTCCGCCCCGAACATCTCTACATAGCCGGGACGCTGACTCTGCTGCTCTTCATCACGGCCACTTCACGCCGTTTCGTAGTGGCGATGTTGCCCTTCGCCGTCTTCGCCATCTCATATGACTGGATGAACATACTCCCCAACTACGAGGTGAATCCGGTTGACATCCGCGCGCTCTATGACACCGAAAAAAGCCTCTTCGGCATCGCATCGGCCGCCGGAACGTTCACTCCCAACGAATTTTTCGCCCTGCACAACTGCCGCCTGATGGACTTCATGGCCGGCATCTTCTATCTCTGCTGGGTTCCGGTGCCCATCCTCTTCGGCATCTGGCTCTATTTCAAACGCCAGTATCCGGCCTACCTCCACTTCTCGCTGGTGTTCCTGCTTGTCAACCTCATCGGATTCGCCGTCTACTACATCCACCCGGCAGCCCCGCCGTGGTATGTGGCCTCTCACGGCTTTGACTTCATTGTCGGTACTCCCGGCGAAGTGGCCGGACTCGGCAAATGGGACGAGATGACAGGCCTCGGCATATTCCACGGGCTCTACTCGCGCAACGCCAACGTCTTTGCCGCCATGCCCTCGCTCCATGCGGCCTACATGCTCATAGCCTTACTCTACTCGCTCAAGGCCCGCTGCCCCGGATGGATGCGCGCGCTTTTCGCCTTCATCTGCCTCGGCATCTGGTTCACAGCCGTATATACATCGCACCACTATATCCTTGACGTGCTTGCCGGAATTGGCTGCACTCTGGCCGGATATGCCCTGTTTGAGTACGGACTGATGAAAATTCCGGCATTCGCCCGGTTCATGAGCGCCTATGCCTCCTATGTGGCATCACCCTCCACCCCAAAGAGCCGATGAAACAGAGTCTGAAGGACGACTACCGCCGCTCGCTGAAGTCAATGGATACCGAAGAGGGTATCGACCTGGCTTTCTACCGCCCCATAGGCTACATGTGGGCGCGGCTGGCCGCGCGCTTCGGGGTCTCCCCCAACGCCATCACCATTGCCGCGATCTTTCTTGGCATAGGCGCCGGTGTGCTCTTCTATTTCCCGGACCTATGGATCAACGTGGCCGGAATGCTGCTGCTCGTATGGGCCAACTCCTTTGACAGCGCCGACGGACAGCTTGCCCGCATGACTCACAGCTATTCACGCATAGGACGCATACTCGACGGCCTCTGCGGCGATTTCTGGTTTGCGGCCATCTACATCGCCATAGTGCTGCGCGAAAACTCCTTCTCTCCCTTTTTCAGCGAACATCACTGGATTCTGTGGCTGACTGCCGCCGTCACAGGCATGTGTCACACCAAGCAAGCCGCGATGGCCGACTATTACCGCCAGTTCCATCTCTATTTCCTCAAAGGCGAGGACGGGAGCGAGCTGGACAGCGCCCCGCAGCTGCGCCGGCAGCTCGAAGATGCCGGCATCACCTGGCGCAGGCATTTCTGGAAACGTCTGTCAATGGCCTTCTATCTTGCCTATACCCGCCAGCAGGAGGCCACTGCGCCCGCCATGCAGGCCCTGTGCAGTCAGCTGCGCGAGCGCTTTCCCAACGGCCGGATCCCTCAGAGTTTCCGCGAGGACTTCCGCCGGGCTTCGCTGCCGCTGATGAAGTTCACCAACATTCTATCATTCAACTGGCGTGTCATCACTCTGTTCACAGCACTGTTCATCGGGCAGCCCTGGCTTTACTTCCTGGTGGAACTCACTGTGTTCAATGCTCTGCTGGTCTACATGATCATACGCCACGAAAAAATCTGCAAACGCTTCACAAACAGCCTCAGGAATGGACTATATTGATATGCCAATGCTTGTCCCCGACGATGTCAGTGGCATCATTTTTGACTACGGCGGCACCCTCGACAGCCACGGTGACCACTGGAGCCACATAATACTCGAAGCCTACCTTGCCGCCGGCGTGGAGCCTGACATCGAGGACTTTGTCAGAGCCTACATCTACGGAGAGCGTCAGCTCGCACAGCTGGGAGCGGTCGACCCGTCTGACACCTTCCTGGATCTGATGCGCAAGAAGATCGAGGCCGAATGCTCGCAGCTCGATCCGCAGCCCGATGCGGCTACCCGCGAGGCCATAGCGCGCCACTGCTACGAGAGCGCCCGCAGCTGCACGGCCGAGGCCCGGCCGATGCTTGAGGAACTGGCCCAGGACTATCCGCTTGTTCTCGTGTCGAACTTCTACGGCAATCTCGAAGCCGTCATCACCGATTTCGGGCTCGCTGAATATTTCAAAGCCGTGATCGAAAGCGCCCGCGTCGGGGTGCGCAAGCCCGATCCGGCCATCTTCCGTCTCGGAGTCGAAGCTCTCGGCCTTCCTCCTGAGGAGATCCTCGTCATAGGCGACAGCATGGACAAGGATATTCTGCCGGCAGCCTCGCTGGGCTGCCGGACGCTGCTGATCGACGGCCGGCCCTGGCCCCCTACTTCAGAAAGCGTGGTGCGAGAATAAAGGCACCTATCGAGATGCCGAAGTTCCAGTTGCTGTCATGGGCCGGAGTATAGTTTCCATAGGCGCTGATTGATCCGAACGGCAATGCAATGACGGCCTGGACCTCGCCGAAGAATTCCGGATCGTGAAGCCACTTGCCGTAAGCCGCCCGGCCGCTGTCATAGACAATCTTGCGCATGGGCAGGAAGCAGTGGAACGATCCACGGAGCTGAAACGATCCTGAGATTTTCCACACGGGAGCCACTCCGGCCGCCAGGAAGGAATTGGCCCGCAGCTTGGTGTTGAAATAGTTGTAGCTCGACGGCGTAGGGTGGAAAGCCTCTGCGGCAACGATTGACGCATCGTAGGTGGGCAGCAGCTTGCGGGTGGAGAGCAGCGCATTGCCGAGCAGCCCTAAAGAGAAAGCTTTGTCAAGCACAAGATAGTCTGACACGGAGGCTGATAGCTGCAGCCAGCGGAGATTGCGGCTGTAGGAATGGTCGCCGTCACTGTCAGCCCTGTAGCGGTAACGGCCGGCCGCACCGAGCACTTCGCTGCGCAGGTCTATGCCTGAGGTTGGGTTGAGCTGGTTGTCGAGAGTGTTCAGCTCCCATGATGCAAAAATCTCGCCAAGATCGGATATGCCCTTGTTGCGACCCGACAGATCGCCGGAGCCGAGAAGTTCGGAGTGAAATTTGTCGGTCAGATGGCCGTAACCCGCCCCTGCGGTCAGCTGGGAGCGCATTGATGGCGCAGTGGTATAGAACAGCCGGGCGAATGTCTCGGATTTGACTATGAAATCCGGCTCATGTATCTGATAGAAGAGTTTCTCGGTCTCATGATATTTCTGACGCGAGGTGACCACTCTTGCCACAAGTGCCGAGGGGCGGCTCGTGTCAAAAAAGTAGCTGAAATCTCCTTCGGCGGCCATGTAGCTCTGTCCGAGCCATGCGTTGACGTTGGCTTTCAGAGTCTTGAAGCTAAGGCGGTTGTAGCCGGCATTGAAGAAGAGCATACTGTTTGTCGATGATGATATGTAGCCGCCCACTCCCACGGTGAACGGATCTTTTATGACGGCCTTGAAGTCGAGATTGACCAGACTGTCGCGCACGTTGAACCAGGGTGTGGGGACGAAGTTCTGAATTCCAGTAGCAGTTGCGGCCCGGTAATAGGCATCGCGCCCCTGTCGCAGGCCGAGAGTGCTGTCACCCTCATGCCTGTGGCCGAAAAACGACTGCAGATAGGCGTTTTCAACCGCTTTGCCACCGCTGACCGTCACCTTGCCGATGCGCACCTGCGGAGTGCAGCTCTTGAAGCGCGCCCGCGCGGACTCTACCGTCCGGCGGTCGGTGCGCTCAGGGATCTTCGCCTTGATGGAGTCCATCATCTCCAGTCCGCGCCTGTAGCCTATGTCATAGATCTCCCGGTATCGGTCAAAGGCGAGAAGCCCGAATTCGTCAAGGTCGATGCGTATGCTGATGCCCTTGTCGGCCGGAAAGGGATAGTCGTTGGGCTGCATTATCATCTCTTCGAGCTGATCCATCATATTGCGCGAGTCGGGGGCCGTTTTTCCGGAGGCCACGTTGACTCCGATCACCGCGTCGGGGGCAAACTCCTCCATCATCACATCGACGGGATAGTTGTCATAGATACCGCCGTCATACATCGGCACCCCGTCAAGCTGTATGGGCTCGAACACCATCGGAAACGACATCGACATCCTGACGGCATCGCCCAAGGGGCCGCGCCCAAGCACCACCTTGTGTTTGGCATAAACGTCAGAGGTCACGCAGCGGTAGGGTACAAAAAGCTTGTTGAAATCACCGCCGCACTGCAGGGTGTAGGGGCTGAACAACTGAAAAAAGGCATAGTTCATCGGAATCGGGTTGATCAGGCTGACCGGCAGAACCGATGTGATCTGGGTGGAATCCTTGCCGAGGTTGAAGGTCACAAACGAGGGAGTGTCGCGCCGCGAGGTGAAATAGTAGGTATCAGCCGGATCAATCCTCCCTGTGCTCCAGTAGCTGAAGTCTCTCGAAGCGATCAGCTCTATCATCTCTGCTGGGGAATAGCCGGAGGCATAGAGGCCCCCCACTATCGCCCCCATCGAAGTACCGGTGATATAGTCGATCGGAATTCCGGCATCTTCCAGAGCCTGGATCATGCCTATGTGGGCTATGCCCTTGGCACCTCCGCCGCTGAGCACAAGCCCCACGGTGGGGCGGTCGGGACGTGGCGGACGTCCCATAGCTCCGCCAGGTGTCACAAAGCCTTCCGGCGTGATGGGCGGAACCGTGTCTGGAGTCTGCGAGGCAGCCTGCACTCCCGCTATGGCCATGACGAGCCACAGAGTCAGCATATGTTTCATAAATCAGAATAGTTGAAGCGTTTCTTTTTTAACAATCCAACTATGAAAATTGATTAATATGCAGTAATTTTGCATGAAAATCAACTCTTCAGCGATGACAGAATTCAACCGCTTCCAGCAGATCAAACGCAATTTCTTCGCCATGCGCAACGGTATAGTGGCCGACACCATCCGCCGCGGAGGCCTGCAATACAAAATGATTTTCGGCCTCAACCTTCCGCAGATTGCCGACATTGCCGCCACGCTTCCACATAGCCGCGAACTGGCCGAGGAACTGTGGGCCGACATCCGTACTCGTGAAAGCCGCCTGCTGAGTCCTATGGTCTATCCGCGCGAGGAGCTGACGCGCGAGCGCGCTGCCGAGATGCTCCGTGAGGCGCAGACAACCGAGGTGGCCGACATCCTCTGCCACCGACTGCTGCGCCATCAGCCATACGCGCTCGATCTCGCACTGGAAGCCGCCACCGCCTCTGACGAAATGCACCGCTACGGGGCCTTCCGCCTGATGAGCAATCTGGTCTACACCTACCCCAAGGAAATCAAGCCCTTTGCCGAAGCCGAACTCCCGGTAGCCACAGCACTCATCCTTCCCCTTTGCCTCAATCTCCTCCAGGAAATCGAATTCATGGAGGAAGAGCAATAAAGACCCCGCTCCCCAATATTTATTAACGATGACGGGGCATCACAACCCTTACTCAGCTGTTGCCGACAGCCACGATTTTACATACTGTAAGGCGCGTTTCTGACACCAGGCCTATGTAAGAGAAAGCTGTTGTCAAAATCCATATCGAAAAGAACTTCTGCAAAGATACAATACCGGGCCTCCGAAAGAGTGCGATAATGCGGAGACACACCATACGTGACGGTAAATCGGTGACCTCGCCCGGACACCTCATGCAGGGGGGAATTGTAAACCCGTGACACCTGCGCGCTTTGCGCTGCGGTGTCACGGGCTACGAGTAAATCTGCGTCCTCCGGACGCCCATCCGGTCTCAACACGCGCTACGTGACCAGGACAGATACGCAGTGCAACGACGAACCCTACAAGGCGGATTCCGAAGGGGCCGTGGAAGGCGGAAGCCGGACGGCTATGCGATCGGCGAGCGTTTAACAAGTTCCGGAGGGACTACGGTTAGCGGGTGTCCGGCAGGACACCGATTTAATAGTAGCCCTCGACACCGCAGCGCAATGCGCGTAGGTGTCGGGGGGCGGGCCGGGCCGCGCGGTTTATCTTGCTATGATGCGGACGGCGGCGGGATGCTGGGCGCTGCGGACAAGATAGATGCCATAGGGGAGTGTAATCTCATGGCCATCAGTGATCTCGGAGATGCTCATGACAAGACGTCCGGTCATGTCATAGATGCAGACATCGGTGTGGACTCCGGCGCAACGGAAACGCACACAGCCGGGATAGCTTTCAACCGAGAAGGGATTGTCGGTCTCCACGTTGGAGATGCCTGACTGGCTGACAAACTTGGTTTCGGATGGTTCGGAGAGATAGCCCAGACGGCTACTCTGCACATAATAGGCTTCGGATACCGAGGGATCATAGTCATCGATAACGGCATAGTTCTCGTCGCACTCGATCTTCTCTTCGATCATATTTCCGTTGATGGTGCGTATGCGTGTCAGCAGATAGTAGTCAACCACTTCAGGAGCCTCTGACCATGATGCCTTGTAGGATGTGGCTGTGATGTCCGAGGGGTCATAGGCTGTCAGACGGCTGAGGGTCGGCACTTCGAGGGCCTGGCCGAGAAGATTGACGGTGGTGGTACCGACGGTACCTCCGTCATAGATTGAGATCTTGGCGCTGTGTTCGCCTACAGCGGTAGGTTTATATGAAACCTGGAGCTGATATCCTCCGGCTGCATTGATGAGCGAGGACGATATGCTGGCGGACAGCTTGGGGGTCTGGGCGGCAGGATCAAGGGTGAACATGTTGCGGTCGGTGCCTGAGATTCGGAGCGACACGTTGCCCGAAAGGCTTTCGCCTTTGAGATAAAGAAGGGCTGTGGTGGTGCTGCCTACGGCTACTTCGGCAAAGTCAAGGGCGGTGTTGTTGACCGGGTTGATCAGAATCGGGTCGCCTCCCGGCTCCGAAGAGCTGCCCGGATCGAAAGACTCGCCGAACTTGTTGCCCCAGATATACTCGGCAAGGTCAGGAAAGTCAATGAAGGGGTTGCGGTTGTTCTGATAGCTGTAGACAACCTCGTTACGGTCGGTCTCCTTCTGGTCCACAGGGTCGGCGCGATGCCACTTGAGCAGCAGATCGACGGCCCAGGGCGCAAGAGTCGGATAGGTGTTATGCTGAAGCATCCATGTGCTGTTCCAGGTCAGATTCTGATAGCAGGTCACCACGTAGAAATAGGCGCGGGCGAAATCACCTTTGTATTCGTCAGCCGGCTCGAACACATATTGCGCGCCACCTCCCTGACCTGACACCGGATAGCCGATACGGCTGACACCGTTGTCAAACTTCGGGTTGCTGCCTGTCACGCCAAGCGGATAGTTGCTCTTGGCCTGGTTGGCAGGTCCGTCAGCGGGATAGAGATGGTTCAGGTCAATGTAGGCCGGGGTGTATTCCACACTGCCGTTCTGCTTCCACCAGCTTTTAGGGAAAGCATGCTCGCGGTTCAGGCCTGAAAAACTCGGCGCATAGCGCTTTACGTTGGAATACATGTCCCACCATTGTTTCGATGAAGGATAGACGTCTGTCTTCTGGAAGTACTGGGGCAGGTTGCTGTAGCTCGAAACCGTGGTGTGAGGGTTGATCACCTGAAAGACCGCAGTCTTAAGCTCGGCTCCTGACTTTCCTTTAAGGCTCGAATAGTAGCCTGCGGGAATTGCTGCGCTCCCGGCGAGCCACGAACCGGCTCCTATGGCCACAAGCACAAACTGGCGTAGGAAATTTCTCATAAATGGCAATAGTGTTGAGTTGACGTGAGAGGATATTGTTTTTCCGGCGGCTCGGTAAAGCCGCCGGGATTTTGTGATGATCAGTGCTTGAGTTCCACCTTGTGGGTAGGCGGCAGTTCGCGGTTGCGCTCGGCCACTGCGTCTGAAACCTCGCGGGCGAGATGGGCAAAGGCCTGGGCTGTCACGCTGCCGTCAAGAGCTATTGGTGTGCCGTTGTCGCCGCAGTCGGCTATCGAAGCCACGAGTGGGATCTGAGCGAGCAGGCGCACTCCGAGTTTTTCGGCCAGACGCACTCCTCCTTCACGGCCGAAGATGTAGTAGCGCTCGTCAGGATGCTCTGCGGGTGTGAACCAGGCCATGTTCTCGACCAGTCCGAGGATAGGCACATTGACCTTGTCTTCACGGAACATGGCTATGCCCTTGCGGGCATCGGCGAGAGCCACTTCCTGCGGGGTGGTGACTACTACTACTCCGGTGATGGGCAGAGTCTGCACGAGGGTCAGATGGATATCGCTTGTGCCGGGAGGCATGTCGATCAGGAAATAGTCGAGGTCGCCCCAGTCGGCATCGGTTATAAGCTGCTTGAGCGCGTTGGAGGCCATCGAGCCGCGCCAGAGCACTGCTTTTTCCTTGTCTACCACAAATCCGATAGAAAGGAGCTTGACGCCGTAGCGTTCCTGCGGGATGATGAGCTGACGGCCGTCGACTTCGTGGATGTAGAGCTGCTCGTCTTCTATACCGAACATCTTCGGCATAGAGGGCCCGAATATGTCGGCGTCAAGCAGACCCACCTTGTAGCCTTCCTGGGCGAGGGCCACGGCAAGGTTTGAGGCTACAGTCGACTTGCCTACTCCGCCCTTGCCAGAGGAGACACCTATGATGTTTTTGACTCCGGGAAGCACAGGGGCATCTTTGGGAGCCGCCGGCTGGCGCGAGGCCACGCTTACGGTCACTTTGACTTCAGGAGATATGTAAGTGTGGATAGCTGTTTCGGCAGCCTTGGCCATCGACTTGATGAAGGGGTCGGTAGGCTTGTCGAAAACCAGTGAGAAGCTGACGCTGTCACCGTCGATGCGGATGTCATCCTCGACCATTCCGGCCTCGACAAGGTTCTTGCCGTTACCGGGATAGCGCACGGTCTGGAGAGCATCGGTAATCAGTGCAGGATAAAGTTGCATGATGAATTTGGATCAGATTGTTTTACGGCAGGATAAAATAGCCTGTGATGAATTCTATTTGATATTGAAAGTGTATTGTAAGTGATCAACAACCGAAGGGGTCTTTCGGTTCAGAAGCCCTGGAGAGTTCCGCGCCCGAACGAGCGGTAGGTGTCAGGCTCGATGTCGACTTCAGGCTCTGAGAGGCTCACTCCGGCTGCGGGCAGGGGCCAGGCGATGTATTTGCTGGGGATGCCGCGGCCAAGCCACTGCTGCTCGTAGTAGGTGCGGATCGGGGGCACAAGTTCGTTGCAGGGAGAGTTGTAGAGATCGTCGGTGGAGTGGAGCGGAGTGATCGAATTGTGCGAGAGCATCGCCGAGGTATAGGCATAGAGGAAGGGGCTGTCGGTCTTGAGATGGACCGTGGCTCCGGGAGCCATCACCTGACGATAGATGTCGAGGAAATGAGTGCCGGTCAGACGCTTGTTTACCTTCTTCATCTGCGGGTCCGGAAAGGTGATCCAGATTTCCGACACTTCGCCCGGAGCGAAGAAGCGCGGAAGCAGATGGATCGAAGTGCGAAGGAAGGCCACATTCTTCAGTCCGAGCTGATCGACCTCCTTGGCCCCGGTCCACATGCGGGCGCCTTTGATGTCAATGCCGATGAAGTTCTTTTCAGGGTAAAGCTTGCCCATCCCTACGGCATATTCCCCTTTGCCGCATCCGAGTTCAAGCACTATCGGATTCGAATTGCCGAACACCTCCCGGCCCCACCGGCCGCGCAGAGGGCAGTCACCCTGCTCTTCAAGCACCGACTGAGGATACTGATAGACGCATCCGAGCGTCTCCATCTCAGCGAATTTCTTTAATTTGTTTTTTCCCATAAAGGGGCTGATTATAATTTGATATTGACAAGTTTGATTCCGGTCTCGACTCCGGAGTGCAGGCGGAGTGCCACGATGTAGATACGCCCGACAGGCAGGCCGGTGGCCGTCTCTAATGCCGTAGAGCCATTGGCTCCTATCCCGAACACTGCGCGGCCGTCCGTGTCATAGACTGTCACGGCGGAGATTTTCTCTGATGACTTCACCGTGAGCACCGAGTTTTCAAGTTTCGCGTCAATAACCGCAGCCGCCTGGTCGTCGATGGCCGGAACACGGTCAAGGGTCGACTCGTCAGGTGTCCTGATCATGAATTCCTTCCACTGGGGTGCGGCGGCGAATTCCGCTTCAAGCCCGGGGGCAACTGTAAGAATGGCTTCCGACTGATTAACCCCGGCCCAGACATCCGCACCTAAAATCGGCACTTCGGAATGCTTGTCGACCATCAGGGTCTGCAGAGAACTCCAGCCTTCAAAAACACCCGTCCCGATTTCGCGTAGTGACGAGGGGAGTGAAAGCCCGGTGATGCCGTCAATTCCGGTCAGAGAATACTCGCCGAGGCTCCTCACTCCGTCATGGAGTGATATATCTTCAAGCGCCGAGGCTCCGGCAAGCGCCATAGCCGGCAAGTCATTGAGAGCCTCCGGAAGAGCGAATGTACGCAGTGACTGACAGCCGAACAGCACACCGTCGCCTATAGAGACGACTCCTGAGGGGAGCACAAGTTCTTCCAGCGATGCACAAGCGGCAAAAGCCCTGCGCCCTATGGACCGCAGAGCCGTGCAGGCCGAAAGATCGAGGGTCTGCAGGTCTGTGGCCCCGAATGCCTCATCGCCTATGGCTGTCAGGGCCGGATCGGGAGAAGTGAAAGTCAGAGCCGACAGCTTCCGGCAACCCGAAAACGCCTTTTCGCCGATCTCTACAAGTCGGCTCCCGTCAGCCTCGACCGATGCAAGTGACACGCAGCCTCTGAAAGCACACGGACCGATGATTTCCACACTCGCGCCAAGGCTGACATGACGCAAAGCCTCGCAGGCAGCGAATGCCCCTTGACCGATCAGCCTGACTGACGCCGGCAGTGTCAGACCTGTAACCGCCGAACCGAGCAGCGCACCGTCACAGATCTCAGAAATGCCTTCGGGCAGCACAAGGGTCTGAGCCGTCAGCCCAGACAGCGAATAGGCCGGAAGCACACCTCCGGGAAACTCCCGCAGGCCATTGGCAAGCCCCTTTTCGAGGCTGCAAGGCTCTATGGTCAGTCCGCTCAAATCAAGTATGCGGAGTTCACGGCAGTTGTCGGCAATCCACGCCAGATCGGCGGCATTGGCCGAACCACGCAGGGTCAGCGAAGCCTCGGTCCGTCCCACAAGCTCTCCGCAGGCAATCTCACCAGAAAGCACATCAAGAGTCACCCCGCCACACAGAGCAGGGAAAAACACCGATGCCACAGCAAGCATTGCCCTTATGAAAAATCGGAGACCACTCACTTCATCTGCTGTTTGGCCTGAAAAGCAAGCGCATAGAGACGCATCTGCTTCACCATTGCGAGCAGACCGTTGGAGCGGGTAGGCGAAAGATGCTCCGACAGACCTATATCATCGATGAAATGCAGGTCGGCCTTGAGAATATCGTCAGGGGTCTGATTGTCGAGCACCTGGATCAGCAGAGAGATGATGCCCTTGACAATGATAGCATCGGAATCGGCCGTATAGTGCACGCGCCCGTCAGGCGTAAGCTCGGCGTTGAGCCACACACGGCTCTGACAGCCCTCTATCAGATGGTCGGGCGTCTTGTAAGCCTCGTTGATTTCCGGCAGATTGTTGCCGAGATCTATGATCATTCCATAGCGGTCCATCCAGTCCTCCACATCAGAGAACTCCTCCACTATATCATTCTGAATCTGGTCTATAGTCATGATACTATGAATATTAAAGACATTAGCCTGCAAATTTACAAAAATCCCCGCGTTTTAAACAAAAAATCGGATCGCTATTAAGGCACAGCGATCCGATTTTTAATGATTTTTCTATAGTCAAGCTAAAGTAGTAGCCGATCAGTTGTCGACCCTCACGAAATTGCCGTTCTGGTCAAACTGAAGCTCGATCTGGTTTGTCAGCTCCACTTCATAGCCGCGTCTGTCACGCGAGATCTCGTTGATACCTGCATCGGTATAATTCGCGGCCACATAGTCGCGGATCGGCTGCGGGATGAAACCGTCGTTAGTGATAGCTATGTTCATCGGGCCGTCTACATCAGTCCATTCTCCCTCAGCATCGAATTCAACGCTGAAACCGCTTGCAAGCGTCACATCATATTCCGTGCGGCTATTGCTGCCCTCGCGTGTCACCTTGACAGGCTTGTCGCCCGGAAAATAAGTTTCTACAAACGCCTTTGACACCGCAGGAAGCGACTCGTAGTCCAGCGGACGGTCCTTGTCGTCATCGTCAGAACAGCTCCATGTCATCGCAGCGACAATTCCGATCACAAACAGAGTTAAAAATTTTTTCATAAAAATATAATATATAAATGCTATTTATTTTTTAACACCCAGCCATCCGAAAAAGTTCACAGCCGGGGAGATCAGGCTGCATTTCACGCTTGGAGCTATTGCAAAAGCTTCGTATATTTGCAGGCATGAACCGCAACTCTGAATCCATGAAAACATCATCGAATCCGGCGGGCCGGATCGCCGTGTTCGCCTCAGGCAACGGATCGAATGCCGAAAACATAATCAGATATTTCCGCGAGGCCGACCGCGGGGCCCAGGTGGCGCTGGTGGTCACCAACAAGGCCGAGGCGGGAGTGATCAGCCGCGCCGAAAGTCTCGGCGTGGAAACTTGCGTCCTTCCGGCTGACCGTCTCAGAGATCCTGACACCATATTGCCGCTTCTGGAAGCCCGCGGGGTCGATCTGATTGTGCTCGCTGGCTTTCTGCTGATGGTGCCCCCGTTTCTGATAGCCCGCTACCCCGGACGCATCATCAACATCCATCCGTCGCTGCTCCCGGCCTACGGCGGCAAGGGCATGTATGGGCGCAGGGTCCATGAAGCCGTGGTCGAGGCCGGCGAAAGCCGCACAGGCATCACCGTCCACTTCGTCAGCGAGAAGTATGACGACGGCCGGATAATAGCGCAGATCCCCGTAGAGATCAGCCCCTCGGACTCGGCCGCCGATGTGGAGAGCAAAATCCACCGGCTCGAAAAAGCCCACTTCCCGCGCATCATCCACGAGACTTTCTATCGGTAATCCCAACCGGTAAAAATCATATCCCACACCTCATACACTTCACTCAAAATGAAAATTACAGTCCTCGACGGCTACGGCATGAACCCAGGCGATATGTCATGGAACCCGCTTGAACAGCTCGGTCAGTTCACTGTCTATGACCGCACGGCACCATCTGAAATCCTCAGCCGCGCCGCCGGATCGGAAGCACTGCTGACAAACAAGACCGTGCTGACAGCCGAAATACTCCGCTCTCTCCCTGATCTGAAATATATCGGCGTACTCGCCACGGGCTACAACGTGGTCGACATCCCCGCCGCCCGTGAGCTCGGCATCGTGGTCACAAACATACCCGCCTACAGCACCGACTCCGTAGCCCAGATGGTCTTCGCCCACCTGCTCGCCATCACCGTCAGAGCCGAACACTACACAGCCGAAAACCGCCGCGGCCGCTGGAGCGAATGCCCCGATTTCTGCTACTGGGACAGCCCGCTCCACGAACTCGCCGGAAAGACATTCGGCATAGTCGGGCTGGGCAACATCGGCCAAGCCGTCAGCCGCATAGCCCTCGCATTCGGAATGAAGGTCAAGGCCTACACATCGAAAAGCCCCGACAGCCTCCCCGCAGGAGTCAGCAAAGCCGGCCTCGACGAGCTCTTCGCAACCTCCGACATAGTCTCGCTCCACTGCCCGCTGACCGACAGCACCCGCCACATGGTCGACGCCAGGCGCCTCGCCGGCATGAAACCCACGGCCATACTCATCAACACCGGCCGCGGACCACTGATCGACGAACAAGCCCTTGCCGAAGCCCTTGACTCAGGCCGCATCCACGCCGCCGGGCTCGACGTGCTCTCCACCGAGCCGCCGGCCGCCGACAACCCTCTGCTCAAAGCCCGCAACTGCTTCATCACACCCCACCTCGGCTGGGCCACCAGAGAAGCCCGCGAACGCCTCATGCAGATCGCCACCGACAACCTCCGGGGCTTCATTGCCGGTGACATCCGCAACAATGTGGCCCGATAGAGCGGCAACACCCGTCCAGGCAACAATCCCTCCCCCGGCCATCATTCTCGAAAAAATCGACCCGGTGTCGGCTCCGCACTTTGTGCGTGGCCGGCTCCGGACTTTCTCATATCAGAGATCGTTTTAACACGCTGATTCAGAAAAAAGACTCAAAAAAACAGCCTCATTTTTGGAGCAGTAAAAAAATGAGTTTAACTTTGCATTTACAAATTTTGGATTTATTCTACAACAATTGGCTAAAACGATTTTCAGGGATTTGCCCCGTAAGTCTGTTTTGTCGCTTCTGTGATGTAAATCAGATATTTGCACATTAAACTCTACGCCGTTGCCGGCATTGAAGCTTAAGAATGAGCTTTATTCCGGAGGATGAGGTGGGTTTATGTGTTGCCATCCCTCCCATAGCCAGAGCAATGGCAACGTTATCGGCTTGCCACTGAGCATGCCAAGACATATTAGTAAAAAGCGTTATTGACGCTTGGTTTCTGACTATCTGAAACTTCGCAACTTTCAAAAATTCTGTCAGGCGACCTTGCAGCGATGATGCTCATGGGTATGTAATATCCTCATGCTCCGCGACGGAGCATGCCGATTATATACATACGGCGTGGGGTCAGCGTTGCTCGTTTCGACAGAATAGGCAATGCGAAGGCCTCAGATAGTGAAGCGAGCAACAATCGGCTTCACGCTTTTTCCGCTTAATCATTGCCCGACCGGAAGCCATTGGGTTGTGTAATCAATGGAAAGTAAAATGCTGTCTGATTTCAAAAAATGGCTTCTTTCTAAGAGAGGTCTGACCACCGCGAAGAGCGCCGATTCTTATGTCAGCCGTTTGAAAAGGGCATTCCGGCTATGGGACAATCAATCCTCTTTTATGACGCCGATCGGATCCAATCTAAACGTATTGGGTGTATTGTGCTGTACCAACGCCACCGCTTGTGAAAAAATATTCACAACGATTCTCGGATACATCGGCGCGGAATATGCCGCCGGCCGTTGGCTCTATGGCCCCGCAAATGATGTAGCAACAGCCGTAAGGACATTTCATGAATTCCTTCAGAGCCGTTGTGCTGCCCTGTCGGCCGACAGTAATGAAAAGGTGGAGGCTTCCTCACTCGCAATAAAAACGCAGGAGATTGAGCTTGCAGATGTGTTTTATCCGGTACAGCTGAATTTGCCCGGACGCGTAGCTTCACGCAACAGCAAAGACTGGCCGGCATCAAAGCTATCAGGAATAATCGGCAAAACCGACGAGGGATCATGGATTGCCAGAACTGTAAAAAACATTATCGTATTGACCGATAAAGGCATTCACCATGTAGTTGACATCGCTGAATTCAGGGTTGGCAGTAACAATATTCTCATGGCTCGCCCAATCGTTTACGGCAACAATACATATGCCACAGTATATAGCTACCATGCGAATGGCTCGATAGCGCCCTTTAAGGTACAAAGAAATGCCGATGGCAGCCTCGACCTTTCAAGCATTTCAATTGACCACTCCCCTGCAATTTCCATTGCCATAAACAGCGGTCGCTTCCCCGAATTTCAGAAGCTCAACAAGGGTCTGAAACCCGATGCCGCAAAGCTGAAAGCCGAATTCAACGCGCTCAACAAAATGGTTACCTATATGCTGATGGAGCGAGGCCAAAACAGCGCCAAAGGAAACAAGTGGTAAGCCCCGGAAATACACAAAAGAAAGAACCGGCATATCAGTATCTCTGCCCCTGACCATATCCATGATCAGCGGCATCAGGCAAGAACAATATCAACATTATCAACAAAAAATCAATAAAATGAAAAGACTTTTACTACTTTTGTGTGGGTTAATGTCTTTGGTGATGTCCGTACACGCGGCGGATCAAGACGAGTTTACCTACACATACAAAGGACACACGCTAAATTACCTCGTCTTAAGCGAGTCAAAAAGAACATGCGCGGTTATCGGCTCTACTTCCGGGCCTGTTGGAGCGCTGGAATTGCCCGATTTTCCTATTAAAAACGGTATCGAGTACACTCTTGTTGAAATAGCCGGCTATGCTTTCTATTATTGCCGCGGACTTACATCGGTTGAAATACCGAATTCGGTAAAAACTATAGGTGACCGTGCTTTCTACATGTGCACCGGACTCACCTCCGTTGTTATCGGTAATTCGGTTATGAGTATCGGGTACGAAGCTTTCGCAGATTGTTCGTGGCTAAAAAAATCGGCGTACCCCGATAACATTCCCAATCCTTTTAGCACCGGCATAGCCTTTGCGTATTCTGCTCAAGGAACGACTATAGAGGACGGTGTCATTTTTGACCGGGCGAAAACTACCATCTACTTTGCACCTGTAACGCTATCGGGCGAATACACCATCCCGGAATCAGTAACATCTATCGACCAATACGCTTTCTACTACTGCACCAAACTTACCTCCGTAGTTATCGGTAATTCGGTTATGAGTATCGGGTACAGCGCTTTTGCAAATTGTTCGGGGCTAAAAAAATCGGCGTATCCCGATAACATTCCCAACCCATTTAGTAATTACGTCACCTCTATTGCGTATCCTGCTCAAGAAACGACTATAGAGGACGGCGTCATTTTTGACCGCGCGAAAACTACCATCTACTTTGCACCTGTAACGCTATCGGGCGAATACACTGTACCGAGTACGGTAAAAACAATCGCCGATGATGCTTTCTCATATTGCACCGAACTCACATCAGTTGAAATACCGAATTCGGTAAAAATTATAGGTGACGGTGCTTTCTTCGAATGCACAGGTCTCATCTCCGTTATTATAGGTAATTCAGTTGATGATATCGGGATCGGGGCTTTCAATGGTTGCACCGGCCTCACCTCTGTTGTTATCGGCAATTCGGTTAAGAGTATTGGAAACAGCGCTTTCGCATATTGTTCCGGACTCACATCGGTTGTAATACCGAATTCGGTACTAACTATAGGTGGGAGGGCTTTCTACAATTGTTCCGGTCTTACATCGGTTGTAATACCTAATTCAGTGCAAACTATCGATGAAATAGCTTTCTACAACTGTACCGGACTCACATCCGTTATTATAGGTAATTCAGTTAAGAGTATTGGGAACGACGCTTTCAGTGGTTGTACTGGGCTAAAAAAATCGGCATACCCCGATAACATTTCCAATCCATTTAGTTACGGCAGAGCCATTGCGTATTCTGCTCAAGAAACGACTATAGAGGACGGTGTCATTTTTGACCAGGCGAAAACTACCCTCTACTTTGCCCCTGCAACGCTATCAGGCGAATACACCGTACCGAGTACGGTAAAAACAATCGCCGATAATGCTTTCTCATATTGCGAAGACATTACGTATGTACGTATGCCTGCTACTTTGTCAAGCATCGGCAAAAATGTATTTTTGGGCTGTAAACTTTATGACTTCACTATTCCAAACGCAGTCAAGTCATTTGATATGGCAACATTATCGGGTAATCCCTTGAAATCGTTAACTGTTGGATCAGGCGTGACGCAGATTTCAGGCGCTGCCGATTTTTTGAATGGCATCGAAAAGATTTTTTGGCTTGGGAACAATCCCCCTGAAGGATGTTATTCATTTAATAATACTGTTGTTAATTTTATCTCTAACAACCAGTATAAATTCGGAAATCAAATTTTATATCCATTCTTAAGCTCGATGTTCGATGTTGAGGGAATCGTGTATGTCCCTGTCAGCCCGTCTGAAAGAACCTGCAATGTCGTAGACTATTTCTATGCACCCTCTAATGCTGTATTCTCAGTTCCCGCAACCGTTACATATAAGGGAATTCAACTGAAAGTTATTGACGTAGGAGCGTACGCCTTCTACCACCACGACTATCTTACAGATATTACTTTGGATAACAACGGTGTCATAGACGACTATGCCTTCTATAACTGCATAAAATTGCAGTCGGTGACATTTGGAAACAATATCCCGGAAATCAAAAACCATACGTTTGAAAATTGTGAGGTTCTGAAAAAAGTAGAGAATTCGCCGGCTTTGATATCAATTGGTGAATGGGCATTCTCCGGTTGCGTGGGAATGGAATACTTTTCAGTCGGAGATAAAGCCACATCTTTTGGCAAAGAGGCATTCTCTGACTGCACCGGATTGACAGAATTCTACTCGTATGCAGCCACACCTCCTGTATGCGGCGACCAGGCACTCGACGATATAAACAAATGGAACTGCAGGCTGTATGTACCCATAGGAAGTGAAAGCCTGTACAAAGAAGCACCTCAATGGAAAGATTTCTTCTACATCGATGGTGTTGAATCAGGGATCGATACAATCTTTATCGACTCCAAAAATAACGACATCGAGATCTTTGATATTAACGGTATAAAGCTGACTACACGCCTGGAAGATCTCCCGGCAGGTATTTATATCGTCCGTCAGGGCAAAAATGTAAAGAAGATAGCCGTTAAGTAATTATCCTCGGCACCAATCGATCTCTACGCTACGAGCAATCTGCTGCAGCCCCCAAGGAGCCACAGCAGATTTTATTTCATACCCTTTCCGGTTATCCCGCTACATGGTTTAGCGGACAGTAAGAATATCACATAGATCTCCATTTGTCCTGACATACCTCCCCACAAGATGCATCACAGCACTCGAAACATCCTGATGATTTCCTGACATATCGGGTCTGATTTAGAGGTCGTTGTTTAAAAATACATATCACAAAAATCAAAAATAAATCACCGCAAAAAACATAAACATATTACCACAAAAACCAAAAGTATTTTGTCGCAAAAATCAAAATTACACTTTGACAATAAAGAAATTCTCACTATCTTTGCAGAAACAAATGTCAGTAAAGAAATGCCATATTTACCTCGCATTGCGGATACTACACTGCGTGAACATCTTGACGCGTTTGGAGCTGTACTCATAGAAGGCCCCAAATGGTGTGGCAAAACAACTACCGCAGAACAACAGGCCAATAGTGAACTTAAACTTCAGTTGCCCGACACTCGTGACGGCTATCTTGCCACAGCCGCAACCAAGCCTTCTCTTCTTTTGGATGGTGCCACTCCACGACTTATTGACGAGTGGCAGGATGCTCCGACGTTGTGGGATGCCGTAAGAAGTGTTGTGGATGAGAGACAGAAGGTTGGGCAGTTTATCCTTACAGGATCGAATTCTGTAGACAAGTCAAATATATTACACACCGGAACCGGCAGGATTGCAAGGATAAGGATGGCGCCTATGAGCCTTTGGGAATCCGATGAATCCACAGGCGAAATCTCTCTCATGGAACTGTTCGACAATCCCGAACTTGAGATTGACGGCAAGATGTCATGTCTCGATATAAAGCAGTTGATTTTCGCATCCTGCAGGGGCGGTTGGCCGGCTTCGCTATCTCTTCCGACAACAAGGGGAAAGCTGTTGGTGGCCAAGAATTATGTTCAAAGTGTATGCTCTACGGATATATCCACTGTCGACGGCGTTGCTCGCAGTGAAAAGCTCGCACGTGAGATTCTGCGCACCTATGCAAGAAACATCTCGACTCTTGCGAAGAAACAGAAAATGATAAAGGATGTTGTGGCTACAACAGAAAGCTGCACAGAGCCAACGTTCGACAGTTATGTATTGGCTTTGGAGAAACTGTTTGTTATTCAGGACATTGATTCATGGTCGCCTGCCGTGCGTTCTGCCACAGCAATCAGAAGAGGGAAGAAAAGAGGCTTTACAGATCCATCCATCGCAGTTGCGGCATTAGGACTTTCACCAGAACGGCTGCAAATGGATTTGAAAACCTATGGTTTCATATTCGAGTGTATGGCAATGAGGGATCTTCGCGCGTATTCCCAATCATGCTTTGGAGCTATATCGTATTATCATGACAGGTATGATCTTGAAGCAGACGCAGTCCTGCATCTCGACGACGGCAGATATGCGCTGATTGAGTTTAAGCTCGGTGGTGCTGAAATAGACAAAGGTGCAGAGCATCTTCTTGAAATCCGAAATCTTGTAAGAAAAATGAATGAGCGCGAAAAGCAGATTGTAATGGAAGAGCCTGCACTGTTGCTGGTAATAACAGGTGGCCCAATGGCATATACTCGGCCCGATGGCGTAAAAGTTATTCCTCTTGCCTGTTTGAAGGACTAATAATCGTTGTCACAACATATCACCGCCCAAATTAACATGAAATCGTTTTCCAATTATTACTGTCCGCTAAACTTTTTTTGAGCGATTGAAAAATTAGGGCTGACACCTATTGCAGGAGTCAGCCCTAAATGGTTATTTTGGTGTCGCCAAACAATCCATGAATAACCATGAGTAAAAGTAGTAATTTCTTCGGACAGCCGATATATGGACAGCTGATAAAATCACTCAAT
>NZ_PUEC01000019.1 GCF_003024805.1 Duncaniella muris | reverse complement strand
TGGCCAAATTTTCATTGCACTTATTTTCTTGAAAATCAGAGGTTAAAGCCTCTCCGCCCGTACTGCTCTCGCTATAAAATAACACATTTGTCGAGAATGAGACGAAATCTTAAATGAAAGAGCCGTGTATATCTATGACCAAACCAAGCTTATTTTTGCACAAGCTATTGACACGAGCCATAAAAAGTTGTATCTTTGCGAATGATTGGAAGTATCCAGTCACGACATTTTGGAAAAATAAGAAGCGTTATGCGTATCTTGTAGTTTGAGAACGTAGGAAATTCACAAACATGTGCGAGAGAACCACTATTGTTACATCTGCACAAATGGTTTCCTACGACCTTCAAACTAAAACGTGGCATAGTTGGCTCACGTTTCTGCATTATAATTTAATCTCCCCATCGGGTCAATGGTGAACGTAATAGAATATGAATAAGCCACTAATTTTCGTGACACTACTGTCGCTCGGTTTTTCATTATCATCATGTCGTGATGATAATACCGTTTTCAATGAGCCTACTCCAATCAGAGCATACGAAACTGATGCTCAGATATTATCGCAGTTTGTGGATGTTGATAATGTCTCTGGGAGATTCTTCATTAATCCAGATAAAAAAATTAATGCCTCCGATTATATTGTCAACCGCAGTCGCGAGGAGCTTATGGAGGTAAGCTCGTTCAACAGAGAGAGGTTCATCGGTGAAATGGAGGAAATAAACGGTCTATTGTACTCCATCAAACGCTCAGGAATTGCAACCGCAATGATATATTCCACGGCTACCTCAAATACAATCATACAAGGAAGCAACACGGAGTTCATAGAAATAGAAAATTGCGGAATAACATCGAGAGGTGGTAGCAATGTCGCCAATCTTACCGTAGATTCAAGGAGATGCGAATCAACGAGCTTTTACTCTCAAGAAGAGATGACGCTGAATGTTTCTGCAAGTAGTAAATCGTTGTTCTACTACTACCAGCTATCATTTGGCGATACTTCAAATCCAGATAAAGGGATCGTTGTTTTTTCGGGGATACGAAATCCCAGAGAGAATAATTCATATAGGATAATCTCAAAATTCGGCAATGGGTGGATGTCCATCGGGGGAGAAAACCTTATCGGCGACGGAATGTTGTCAGTTTCAGTTTCAAGATGAAATCAGTAGTAATCCCAGTTTTCGCTTGTATGTTGGCGGTTTTGTCGTCATGTGAAGGGCGTTCAGGCTATCTTGATGAAGGTCAGCAAACGACAGTGACAATGTTGACTGATGTCGAATGGCTTATGTCGTACGCCGATTATGGCTATGGTAGTGTAGAAACCTATGACGATGAAACTAGGATATATAAGTTTGACAAAACCGGCAAGGGTTGGTTTGCCAGCGGGTCGTTCACTGATATTTCTAAAAAAGACGATGTGAGCTATTATCAATGGACTTTCACAACAGAGAATTTTTTAGTCATATACATGACCGGACATTCCGTGGAGGGCTATTGGTATATTGAAAAATTAACGCCTAATGAACTTTGGGTACAATGGACGCAACAAGATCCCGCCCTACATCCGAATCAAGATAAAGATATATACAAATTCAAAGCTCGGAAAGTTATAAAACAATGAATGTGAACAAAATATTTTTAGAGGTTGTTTAAAAACAATAGTTAAAATCTGAGTGGTGTATCTTTTAGATAAATTGTTGCAAATGAGGAAGGAGCATAGCGAGCTATGTGACTGACGAATTTCAACAATTTAGCAAAAGAGACACCAAGGCTTAGGTAATTTAAAAAACACTCAGACATGAAATTACTAAAAGGGAAAAAGACAATACCCTCGCCTGCGAAAGTTTTGGGTGCCTATGACTCTTCATCTCAGTCACATAGCTCGCTATGCTCCTTCAATTCAGAGCCATATCCACCTCAAAACTTTCGCTCAGATTTTAACTATTGTCTTTAAACAACCTCTTATTATTACTATGTGCGATATGCCTGTTTAAATAAGTAGAAAATCTTACAAATCAGTCAAATTTGCGTATTGGCTAAGTTGTTGATAATCATTGCAACTATCTATATTCAGTTATATTCTTTTCCCCACGTTAAGTTATCCGTTGTTTCATTCAAGACACCTTAGAATCGCAACTTTCTTTGAGACTGTTGTCTGTGGAAGTGCTGATCAATGATATGTAATCCAAGAAAGGGGGTTCGGAAAAACACAACACAAAAAACTCGAAGGCGGTATTCTGACTACAAACTTTTTGGCTTGACAAGCATGTTTATTCATTGCTTTTTCATAATTTTGCAAGTCAATTAGCAATACAGATGGATAAGGAAATCATTTTTGACGAACGGCGATTCCATTTTACCGATAACGGTGACGAGACAGCCACGATTGTGCTCATGCACGGTTGGGGTTGCGATCATTCAACCCTTGCCTCTGTCGAGCGTACAGCTCTTGCCTGCGGTTATCGTGTGATAAATGTGGATTTCCCCGGTTTCGGACAGTCAGAAGAGCCGGAAGAAGTCTGGGGAGTTGAGCAATACACACGCCTGATCGAACATCTGATCGACAGTCTGTCGCTAAAAACACCGCCTGTATTGCTCGGACACTCTTTCGGGGGCCGTATCGGTATCCTCTATTCCTCACGCAATCCTGTAGAAAAACTCATATTGGTTGATGCGGCCGGCATCAAGCCTAAACGCACATTCAGATACTACTGGAAGATTTACACATTCAAAACCTTGAAACGACTGATGTATCTGATATTCGGCCACGATGAAGCCGAACGCCGTCTTGACAAGCGGAGAGCAAAAGCCGGATCAAGTGACTATGCGGGGGCCTCGCCGATGATGCGCCGGATCCTCTCAAAAGTAGTAAATGAAGACCTCAGTGACAGACTGCCGATGATCAAAGCCCCCACACTTCTCATCTGGGGAGAGAATGACACTGCGACTCCGATCAGCGACGCCCGCAAGATGGAAAAACACATCCCCGGCGCAGGGCTGGTCTCTTTCGCCGGCTGTGGCCATTATAGTTTCCTTGATAATCCCGGCCAGTTTGCCGCTGTGTTGCGCAGCTTTCTAACCGCCAAATAAAATCAAAACAGAATCATGCTTGTATATATTACCATTATCATAGCTGTCATAGCACTTGTGTTTGAATTCAGACGACAGCTAATGATGCTTCAGCAGAACTCCTATCGCAATGACCGCTACAGCCGCTGGCTTTCAACGTCACAAGACAGCACCTCCGCCATGCGTCTGGTCAGCGGAGCCGTATTACTGGCCTCTCTGTCAACTCTGACACCGGCAATATGGATCTCAGCAGGGCTCATATGCGCAGTGTCTCTGACAAACACAATCATCCTTGCCCGAAAGAAATACAAAAAACCGCTTGTGATGACCCGACGGGCCTCCCGCATACTGCTAACGATGCTTTTGCTGGCTGCAATACCCACTGTGATCTGCCTCTTTGTCTGCCAGGCTCAAGGAGCGTCACTGATATTTGTAGCTGACATCATCCTTGCCGCATTCTGTTTTTCACAGAGCTTTGCTCTTGTAGCAAACTGGCTGCTGAAGCCGGTCGAAGCCAATATCAATCGCAAATACTATCAGGATGCCGAGCGGATTCTACGCGGAATGCCAGATCTGAAAATCATCGGTGTGACCGGAAGCTATGGAAAAACAAGCACCAAACACTATCTCAACCGCATTCTTTCGGAGAAATATGATGTGATGATGACTCCGGGCAGTTTCAACACCACGATGGGTGTGATCCGCACCGTCAGAGAATATCTCAAGCCCTATAACGAAGTATTCATTGTTGAAATGGGGGCCAAGCAACCGGGCGATATCAAAGAAATCTGCGATCTGGTGCATCCTGAGATCGGAATCGTGACAGCGGTAGGCGAGCAGCATCTCGAATCGTTCAAGACCATTGAGAATGTGCAGCGGACAAAATTTGAGCTCATAGACTCGCTCCCGACTGACGGACTTGCTGTAGTCAACAATGATTTCCCCTTCGTTGCCAACCGCAAGGTTGACAACGTCAAGTGCATCCGCTATGCTGTAAGTGAATGTGGCCCGGCCCAGTATATAGCCGAAGATATACGATATTCAGCTCATGGCACCTCATTCACAGTAGTTACTCCGACAGGTGAAAAATTCGGATTTTCAACCCATTTGGTAGGCGAATGCAATGTATCAAACTTACTGGCCGCTATAATAGTAGCGTTAAGGCTTGAAGTTCCGA
Source organism: Duncaniella muris (assembly GCF_003024805.1). Taxonomy (GTDB): domain Bacteria; phylum Bacteroidota; class Bacteroidia; order Bacteroidales; family Muribaculaceae; genus Duncaniella; species Duncaniella muris. Next base: position 65,487 of record NZ_PUEC01000019.1, on the reverse strand, counting down.
TTGAAAAAATCAGCTATGCCGTCAATGACATCCAACAGGTGGAACACCGCCTGAATATGAAACGTACGCCCGGAGGCGTGACCATCATAGACGATGCCTTCAACTCCAATCCCACAGGGTCGAAAATGGCACTCGACGTATTGAAAATGATGACCGGCGGACGACGCATAATCGTCACTCCCGGAATGATCGAACTCGGAGAACGTCAGGAGGAACTGAATGCGAAATTTGGCGAATACATAGCCGGAGCCGCCGACATAGCCATCATAGTCGGGCACTATAACCGTGAAGCCATCATCTCTGGCATCAAGTCAACCGACACGACATCACTTGACGTGCACACCGTCAACTCTTTCAGCGAAGCCCAGCAATTACTGGCAACAACCCTAAAACCGGGCGATACCATCCTCTACGAAAATGATCTCCCGGATACATTCAAATAAATAAAACACTCTATTCTGATTATACAACAACACAAAATGAAAACAAACATCGGAGTCTTTTTTGGCGGACGCTCTACCGAGCATGAGATTTCTGTTATCTCGGCATCGCAAGCCATGCATGCAATAAACCGCGACAAATATGACGTCACACCTATATATATAACTAAGCAGGGGCGGTTCTATACCGGCGATGCTTTATTTGAAATTTCCAACTACCGCAACATCCCTTCGCTGCTTGAAAAATGCACCGAAGTCTATCTGAAACCGATTTATGGCGACTATAATCTCTACCGCGCCAAAACCGGCGGACTATTCGGAGCCAAAGGCCCGGTCTGCACACTTGACGTAGCCATCCCCGTGCTTCACGGAACCAATGTTGAAGACGGAATTTTCGAAGGTGTGCTTGAAACAATCGGAATCCCATATGCCGGATGCGACACCCTTGCGAGTGCCAATGGTATGGACAAGATCACGATGAAAATGATTTTGCGCGAATCCGGAGTGCCCGTGATTGACTATGTATGGTTCACCGACAAGCAGTGGTTCAGTCAACGAGACGAGCTTATCGCAAAAATTGAAGAAAAAATCGGTTATCCGGTAATTGTCAAGCCCGCCAATCTTGGATCAAGCGTAGGCATCGGGCGAGCCGGCAATAGAGAGCAGCTTATTGAAAAGGTAGACATCGCCCAGAAATACAGCTCACGGCTCATTGTCGAGCACATGGTCGACAATCTAAAAGAAATCAACTGTTCTGTGCTCGGAGACTGCGATGAATATGAGTCATCAGTACTCGAAGAACCTATAAAAAGCGCTGAAATCCTTTCATATGAAGATAAATACATGGGAGGTACAAAAGGAGCTAAAGGCATGCAGGCATCACAGAAAAGAATTCCGGCGGAACTTCCGGCGGAAATGACTGATAGAATCCGCCACCTTGCCGGAGAGACATTCCGAGTGCTCAGCTGTCACGGAGTGAGCCGCATCGACTTCATTGTCGATGATGACACCAATGAAATATTTGTCAATGAAATCAACACAATACCCGGTTCTCTTTCATTCTATCTTTGGGAAGCCACCGGTCTGTCATTCGACAAGCTCATGGATCGTCTTGTACAGCTCGCTCTTAAACGCAAACGCGAACAAGGCCTGAAAACCGTCAGCTATGACCAAAACATCTTCTCTATGTCAGGTGGTGTCAAAGGTGGTGTCAAAGGAGCTAAATCACCCAAACACTGATCTGGCATGGGAAGCATCGGTTTCTGGATCGCATACTGCATCGGCTTCGGGATTCTCGGCGGAGGTCTCTATACATATATGTCTGGGCGCAAAAAACGCCGCTGGGCCCTTTTCATCAGAGCCACACTCATATATACAGCCTTTGCTCTGGCATTCGTGTGGCTGCTCTATAAAATAGCATAGATCTGCCTGAGTGCTCCGCTGCGGAGCCGTTCAATCATGATGATACGGCTCCCCGCGCATGATGGTCATGGCCCGGTAAAGCTGTTCGGCGAAAAACAGTCGCACCATTTCATGAGTGAAAGTCATCCGTGAGAGCGAAAGTTTGTCATCAGCCCTTGAATAGACCTCCTTTGAAAATCCATAAGGGCCACCGATGACGAACACCAGCCGCTTCAGACCCTGGATCATACGGCGTTCGATCATTCCGGAAAATTCTCTTGACGTGAATTCTTTTCCACGCTCGTCAAGAAGCACCACCACATCGCCCGGCTGCAAAGCCGCAAGGATAGCCTGACCCTCACGCTGTTTCTGGCTATCTTCCGAAAATGCTTTTGCAGCCTTGACATCAGGTATGACGCAAAGCTCCATCGGCATGTAGCGGTTACAACGCTTAAAATACTCCGCAATGCCGCGTTCTATGTAATCGGTTGAAGTTTTTCCGACTGCTATCAATGTTATTTTCATGAATCAATTATTTATTCTCCATCAATATGAAAACTAAAGACGAACTTATCGACGATCTTCTCAATCTTGCCTTTGCTGAAGATGTTGGTGACGGCGATCACACCACACTCAGCACCATCCCAGCAGAAGAACAAGGCAGGCAGCATCTTATAGTCAAAGAAGAAGGTATTCTCGCAGGCGTTGAAATAGCACGCAAGGTATTCGAAAAATTCGACCCTCAGTTGAAAATGACCGTATTCATCGAAGATGGCTCTCATGTAAAACCGGGCGATATCGCATTCGAGGTCGAAGGAAGCGTCCGTTCTTTGCTCCAGACTGAGCGCGTAATGCTCAACATCATGCAGCGCATGAGCGGGATAGCAACACAGACAGCCAAATACCAGCAGAAGCTCGAAGGCCTGAAGACCAAAGTTCTTGATACCCGCAAGACCACTCCCGGCATGCGTATGCTTGAAAAAGAAGCCGTGCGTATCGGAGGCGGTTGCAACCACCGCATCGGGCTCTTTGACATGATCCTTATCAAGGACAACCATGTTGATTTTGCCGGTGGCATTCCGCAGGCTGTGAGTGCGGCTCGCAAATATCTTGCCGAGAAAGGCAAAGATCTGAAAATCGAGATTGAAGTCCGCAACGAGGACGAAATCCGCCAGGCTCTTGAGGCGGGAGTCGACCGCATCATGCTTGACAATTTCACCCCTGAGCGCACACGCGAAGCAGTGAAACTCATTCACGGACGCACCGAAATAGAATCATCAGGAGGTATCACCCTTGACACCCTCCGCAGCTATGGCGAATGTGGTGTAGACTTCATCTCAGTCGGAGCACTTACCCACTCTGTCAAAGGCCTTGACATGAGTTTCAAAGCGATGAAATAGCCATATGACGGCAAAGGGTCATTCTGACACCCTTGCCGCCTGCATATCATCAATACTGAAGCCTGCAAAATCATCAATGATTTTGTGGGCTTTTCCGTTGATGCGTTCACGCGAATTGGTTGTGGCAAGCCCGATTACAGTCGCCCCCGAACGGCGTCCGGCCTCAAGCCCCTGCATCGAGTCTTCAAACACGAAACAGTCCTCGATAGGCACTCTGATCATAGATGCGCCTTTCAGGTAGCCTTCTGGATCCGGCTTGCTGTTGGTTACCAGCCCGGCTGTAACAAGTGCGCTCACCATTTCTTTCAACTCAGGATGAGCTTTGAACAGATAGCTCATCTTGACCTCATCACTACTGGTCACAATGGCAAACGGAATTTCTCGCTCAGAAAGGATATGCAGGAATTTTTCCACCCCCGGAATCCAGGGATAAGTCATGTTTTTTTCAAATTCGTGCAGTTCTCTGACAATGCCATCGCGCTCATCCTCCGGAAAGCCTTTAAGAATCTCTGCCAGAGTAGTGCCCTTTATATCGTATGCGAAAGTTTCGCCGCCGACGTTGTAGCGACGTCCCATAGCACCCCAGAATTTAGTGTATTCTCCCTCGCTGTCGACGAGGACTCCGTCAAGATCAAAAAGCACACCTGTTTTTCTTTCCATATTATCAAAGTCTATTAAGAAGCAATAAAAAATCTATTATTAATTCAATGCGGTGTCATCACAACAGTTATGAGCTACACGCATGAGGGTACAAAGGTACAACAATTTCTCAAATTCAACGCTTGGTTAAATGAGAGATTTATTGTAACTTTGCCGTGGGCTACTTTATTTCAGGGAGCGCCCACAAACACCACGATTTCACACCAATCATTGCATATAACAACACTATGGTCGTATTTTTCAAAAAAGGTGCCAACCTTATTTATGCCGTAGAGACTACCCACAAGTTCTCTGACTCAGAAAAAGAGAAACTCGCGTGGCTCTTCGACGGTGCTTCTCCCCTCTCTTCAACTTCGGTAAAAGGGCGATTCATCGGTCCAAGAAAAGAAATGATAACTCCGTGGAGTACCAATGCGGTAGAGATCACCCAGAATATGGGAATCGAAGGAATTACCCGAATCGAGGAATTCCACAAAGTCGGATCAGGCGAACCATCATTTGACAAAATGCTCTCCCGCCTTTATGACGGACTGAACTCCAAAGTGTTTACCACCAACAACACAGCCGCTCCAATAGAGCGTATAGCCGACATCACGGAATATAACAAGCGTGAAGGTCTGGCGCTGAGCGTTGAAGAAGAAGATTATCTGCGCGACCTTAGTGCACGACTGGGACGCCCGCTCACAGACAGTGAAGTTTTCGGTTTCTCTCAGGTCAACAGCGAACACTGCCGTCACAAAATTTTCAACGGCTCTTTCGTTATTGACGGCGAGGAGAAACCGCTTTCATTATTCAAGCTTATCAAAAAGACATCTCAGGTCAACCCCAACAAGCTTGTTTCGGCTTACAAAGACAATGTGGCATTTGTAGAGGGCCCCACTGTAGCTCAGTTCTACCCTACACATCCTGAACGCTCCGACTACTTTGAAGTACGCGACCTCAAAACTGTCCTCTCGCTCAAAGCCGAGACTCACAACTTCCCCACAACAGTAGAGCCGTTCAACGGCGCAGCTACCGGCAGCGGCGGTGAAATACGTGACCGTCTCGGCGGAGGACGCGCCAGTCTGCCATTGGCAGGCACAGCTGTGTATATGACATCATATCCCCGGCTCGGAAACTACCCTTGGGAACTTATGATGAACCCTCGCGCCTGGCTTTATCAGACTCCCGCCGAAATCCTCATCAAAGCCTCTAACGGCGCTTCTGATTTCGGCAACAAGTTCGGTCAGCCCCTCATCTGCGGCTCCCTCCTGACATTCGAGCACGATGAAAACGGCAAAATGTATGCCTACGACAAGGTGATCATGCTTGCCGGAGGTGTAGGCTATGCAGCAGCCAAAGACGCTATCAAGGGAACTCCCGAAGCAGGTGAAGCTGTTGTGGTGATGGGTGGTGACAACTATCGCATCGGCATGGGTGGCGGCGCAGTCTCGTCTGTGGAGACCGGCCAGTATGCTTCCGGCATAGAACTCAATGCCGTGCAACGTGCCAACCCGGAAATGCAGAAGCGCGTCTCAAACGTGATCCGCGCATTGGCTGAGAATGACAACAATCCGATTGTTTCAATCCACGACCACGGCGCAGGCGGTCATCTCAACGCCCTGTCGGAACTCGTTGAAGAAACTGGCGGACGCATCGAAATTGACGCACTCCCTGTAGGTGACAAAACACTCTCGTCAAAAGAAATCATTGGCAACGAAAGCCAGGAGCGCATGGGCATGGTTCTCAAGAAAGAAGATATTGACTATGTCCGCACTATCGCAGAACGCGAACGCGCGCCGATGTACGTGGTCGGAGAAACCACCGGCGACCATCGCTTCGTATTCGAACAGAAGGATGGCGTGAAACCGATCGACCTCGCCATGTCTGACATGTTCGGTTCATCACCCAAGACCACACTCACCGACTCGACTGTCAAGACTGCATATACTGACGGCGAATACAACGAAGATGACATCGATCGCTATGCGGCATCCGTGCTTTCGCTTGAAGCCGTAGCCTGCAAAGACTGGCTCACAAATAAGGTAGACCGCTCGATCACCGGCAAAATAGCCCGTCAGCAGTGCCAGGGTGAAATACAGCTTCCTCTGAGCGACTGCGGCGTAGTAGCCCTTGACTATTCAGGCACCAAAGGTATCGCCACCTCGATCGGCCATGCTCCTCAGGTAGCCTTGATTGATTCAGCAAAGGGTTCTGTAATCGCAGTTGCCGAGGCTCTGACAAACATTGTAGCCACTCCTCTCAGCGATGGCATAAAAGGGCTCTCACTCAGCGCCAACTGGATGTGGCCTTGCAAAAACCCCGGAGAAGACGCAGCTCTCTACCGCGCGGTTGAAGCTTGCTCCGAATTCGCCTGCGAACTTGGAGTCAACATCCCCACCGGAAAAGACTCTCTGTCGATGACCCAGAAATACGGAGCCGACAAGGTCTATGCCCCCGGCACCGTCATCATTTCAGCCGCCGGCGAAGTAAGTGATGTCCGCAAGACTCTCAGCCCCGTGCTCGGAAAGAAAAACTCTATCCTTTATTATATAGATTTCTCATCCGACTCTCTTAAGCTCGGAGGATCGGCACTTGCACAGACCCAGGGCAAACTTGGATCAGAAGCTCCGACCGTATGCGACACCAAGAAATTTGTCACTGCTTTCGAGACGGTGCAGACCCTTGTCAAGCGTGGCAAACTCATGGCTGCCCATGACGTATCTGCCGGAGGTCTTCTGACCACACTCCTTGAAATGACATTCGCCAATACCGACGGAGGCATCGAATTTGACACCACCGGATTCGAACAGCTTGGAGAATCAGATCTTGTAAAGATTCTCTTTGCAGAGAACCCGGCTCTTGTAGCACAGGTTGAAGCATCGAAAATCGCATCTGTCGATGAAATTCTGACAAAAGCAGGTGTGCGCTTCTGCCATATCGGTGCTCCCACCTCTGAACGCACTCTGATCATCAGCCACAATGGCACACAGCGCCTGCTCGGAATCGACTATCTCCGTGATGTATGGTTCCACACCAGCTACCTCATGGATGCACTCCAGAGCGGAGAGAAATGTGCCCGCAGCCGATTTGAGAACTACAAAAAACAGCCTATCCGCTATCGTATGCCCGCCGGTTTTGACGGCAAGCTCGCATCAAGAGGCATCGCACTGCGCCGTGACGGTCATGGAGACCGCGTCAAAGCGGCTATTATCCGCGAAAAGGGTGTCAACGGCGACCGCGAGATGGCCTATTCGCTCTATCTTGCAGGCTTTGATGTCAAGGACGTTCATATGACCGATCTCATGAGTGGCCGTGAGACTCTGGAAGATGTCAACATGATAGTGTTCTGCGGCGGCTTCTCCAACTCCGATGTACTCGGTTCGGCAAAAGGATGGGCCTCAGGCTTCCAATGGGATGAAAACGCCAAACGCGCGCTCAAGAACTTCTTCGCCCGCGAAGACACACTCTCACTCGGCATCTGCAACGGTTGCCAGCTTATGATCGAACTCGGTCTGATCAATCCCGAACACCCGAAAAAGACCAAGATGCTTCACAATGACAGCCACAAGTTCGAATCTCAGTTCCTCGGCGTAAGCATTCCGGCCAACAACTCCGTAATGCTCGGCTCTCTTTCAGGAAGCAAACTGGGCATCTGGGTTGCTCATGGCGAAGGCAAATTCAACCTGCCAATGGCTATGAGTGACTACAATGTTGTGGCCAAATACAATTACAGCGCTTATCCCGGTAATCCCAACGGCTCACGTGCATCTGTAGCCGGCATCTGCTCAGCCGACGGCCGTCATCTCGCCATGATGCCACACCTCGAACGCGCCATCTTCCCCTGGCAGTGCGGCTACTATCCGGCAAGCCGTCGCGCCGATGAAGTCACACCGTGGATCGACGCCTTTATCAACGCCCGCAAATGGGTAGAAGATAAAACTAAGAAATAATTACCTATCTAATAACCCTATAGTCAAACAAACCAAATTATGAGTCTTAACATCATCGTGCTCGCCAAACAGGTGCCTGACACCCGCAATGTGGGCAAAGATGCAATGAAAGAAGATGGCACAATCAACCGTGCGGCATTGCCGGCCATCTTCAATCCCGAAGACTTGAACGCCCTTGAACAGGCGCTCCGTCTCAAGGATGCCAACCCCGGTTCGACCATCACATTGCTTACAATGGGCTTACCGCGCGCGTCAGAAATAATCCGCGAAGCCATCTATCGCGGAGCCGACAGTGGAATAGTACTTACCGACCGTGTGCTCGGCGGAGCAGACACTCTTGCCACTTCCTACTCCCTCGCTCAGGCAGTCAGAAAGTTCGGCAAATATGACATCATTCTCGGTGGCCGCCAGGCTATCGACGGTGACACGGCTCAGGTTGGTCCGCAGATTGCCGAAAAGCTCAGAATCCCTCAGGTGACATATGCCGAGGAAATCATTGAACTTAAAGACGGCTATGTAACAGTAAAACGACGCCTGGAAAACGGCGTTGAAACCGTCAAAGCGCCTCTGCCTTGCGTGGTGACTGTCAACGGATCTGCTCCAGCATGCCGCCCGCGCAATGCAATGAGAGTCCAGAAATACAAATATGCAGTCTCTCCCAGCGAAGCTGCAAAACTCAGTGACAGCCAGAAGGCCCTTCTTGAGAAGCGCCCATACCTCAATCTTAAGGAATGGAGCGCGGCTTATGTCGACGCCGATCCGGCACAGATCGGTCTGCCAGGTTCTCCGACAAAGGTCAAGGCTATTGAAAACGTGGTCTTCACAGCCAAAGATTGCCGTGTACTCTCTGACAATGACGCAGAAATCGAAGATCTCATCAAGGAACTCATCACTAACCACACTATCGGATAAGCAGCACTATGGACCAGAATAATTTAATAGTATATCTCGAATTCGAGGACGGTCGCGTTGCCGATGTCAGCCTCGAACTTCTGACCAAAGGCCGGGTGCTCGCTTCACGACTCGGCGTTAAGCTTGAGGCAATCGTTGTAGGAGACAACCTTGACGGCGTTGAAGAGCAGGTATTCCCTTATGGTGTAGACCGCCTTTATAAAGTATCGGACAAGCGTCTCTATCCCTACACTTCCAATCCTCACTCCGCAGTCCTTATAAACCTTTTCCGCGAAATCAAGCCCCAGGCCTGCCTTATGGGAGCCACCTGCATAGGCCGTGACCTCGGTCCCCGTGTCAGCTCATGTCTGCACAGCGGTCTGACAGCAGACTGCACCTCTCTGGAAATCGGCGATCACACCGATCCAAAGACCGGCAAGGAATACAAGGACCTCCTTCTCCAGATACGCCCAGCATTCGGAGGAAACATCGTTGCCACAATCGTCAATCCGGAATGCCGCCCGCAGATGGCCACTGTGCGTGAAGGTGTGATGAAGAAAGAAATTTTCGATCCCGCCCACAAAGGTGAAATCGTTGAACTCGATGCCGCGAAATATGTATCTGACGAAGATTTTGTAGTTGAAATTCTCGACCGCCATATTGAAAAATCGAAAATCAACATCAAGAACTCCCCCATCATTGTAGCCGGAGGTTACGGAGTAGGTTCAAAAGAAAATTTCCAACTTCTCCACGAACTCGCCGACACACTCGGTGCAGAAGTCGGAGCATCACGTGCTGCCGTCGATGCCGGATTTACCGAACATGCCCGTCAGATCGGACAGACCGGTGTGACTGTACGCCCGAAACTCTATATCGCCTGTGGCATCTCCGGTCAGATCCAGCACATCGCCGGCATGCAGGACAGCTCCATCATCATCTCAATCAACAATGATCCCGCAGCCCCTATCAACACTATAGCCGACTATGTAATCACCGGCAATCTTGAAGAAGTGGTGCCCAAGCTGATCAAATATTACAAGAAAAACTCCAAATAACACGGTAATTCTATAGCAATGGCTAACTTTTATACAGATAATCCCGATCTCAGACACCATCTTACCCATCCTCTGATGGAGAAGATCGTGGCTTTGAAAGAACGTAACTATACCGATGCCGAGAAATTCGACTATGCACCGCTCGACTATGCCGATGCTCAGGACAGCTATGACAAAGTTCTTGAAATCGTAGGCGAAATATGCGGTGACATCATCGCACCCAACGCAGAGGATGTAGACCATCAGGGTCCGCGCGTAGAAAACGGCCGCGTGATCTATGCTGACAAAACACAAGAGAATCTCGAAGCCTGCCGCAAAGCTGGTCTGATGGGCATGGCAATGCCCCGCCGTTACGGAGGTCTCAACTTCCCGATCACTCCCTATATCATGGCTGCCGACATTGTCAGCCGTGCCGACACAGGCTTCGAAAATCTCTGGGGCCTTCAGGATTGCGCCGAGACCATCTATGAATTCGCAGACGAAGCTCAGAAAGAAAAATTCATCACCCGCGTCTGCCAGGGAGAAACCATGTCAATGGACCTTACAGAACCGGATGCCGGATCTGACCTTCAGAGTGTAATGCTAAAGGCCACAGAACAGCCTGACGGCACATGGCTGCTCAACGGCGTGAAGCGCTTCATCACCAATGGCGACAGTGACATTCACCTGGTACTTGCCCGCTCAGAAGCCGGCACAAAAGACGGCCGTGGTCTCTCGATGTTCATCTATGACAAGCGTGACGGAGGTGTTAACGTTCGCCGTATCGAAAACAAGATGGGTATCAAGGGATCTCCCACATGTGAGCTCACATATAAAAATGCAAAAGCCGTTCTCTGCGGATCACGCCGTCTCGGCCTCATCAAATATGTGATGGCTCTCATGAACGGAGCTCGTCTGGGTATCGCCGCACAGAGTGTCGGCGTCAGCGAACTCGCTTACCGCGAAGCTCTCGCCTATGCCCGTGACCGCAAACAGTTCGGTAAAGCCATCATCGAATTCCCGGCTGTCTATGAAATGCTGTCGGTGATGAAAGCCAAACTTGACGCATCCCGTTCGCTTCTCTATGCCTGCGCCCGCTATGTGGACATCTACAAGATCTATGACGATCTGGCAAAAGAACGCAGCCTTACTCCTGAGGAACGCAAGGAGTCGAAGTATTACAGCCGCTTGGCCGATGCCCTCACTCCGCTGGCAAAAGGCATGGGCAGCGAATATTGCAACCAGAATGCTTATGACTGCATCCAGATCCACGGCGGTTCAGGCTTCATGAAAGATTATGCCTGCGAACGTCTCTATCGTGATGCTCGTATCACATCAATTTACGAAGGTACTACCCAGCTGCAGGTTGTGGCCGCTATCCGCCACGTCACTACCGGGACTTACCTTAACCTGATCAACGAATACAATTCAGAGGAAATCAAGCCCGAACTCCAGTCTCTCAAAGACCGTCTGGTTGCCATGACCGAACGCTATGCAAAAGCCGTAGAGGCTGTCACTGCAGTTGAAGATTCGGCCTATGGCGATTTCATGGCCCGACGTCTGGTTGAAATGGCCGGTGTGATTGTGATGAGCTATCTGCTTCTTCTTGATGCCAACCGCAATGAAAGCTTCAAGCGCTCGGCGGAGATTTACACAAATCTTGCCGAAGCAGAAGTCTGCAAGCATGCCGATTTCATTGCCAATTTCAAACCGGCTGAAGTAGAAATATATAAAGTAGACTGATTTTCACCTACTACTAAAAATACTGAAGTCCTGGAAGAGCGACAATTCTTCCAGGACTTCTGCTTTTCTACTGAATTGTTCAAAATTGGCGGCTCACGTCATTTCACATGACATACGCCGCCAGGGTCAGTATATGATAATACTTAGCTTATTCGTCTGTTTTGAATCCGACAGTTGATTTTACATCACACCGCGTTCTCTCAGTTTCAACTGCCATGCCCATGCCGAGCGCATGGTGTCAGCAAGTGTCGATGTGGCTTTCCAGCCCAGAACTTCATTGGCATAAGTCGGATTAGCCCAGACTTTTTCAATATCTCCGGCCCGGCGTCCAACAATTTTGTGGGGCACTTTCACACCGGTAGCCTCTTCAAACACATTGATCAGTTCAAGTACAGAGACTCCGTTGCCGGTTCCAAGATTAAAGATTTCTATTTTGGCATCGCTTTTGTTTTCAAGCATGCGCTTTACTGCGATAACATGGGCCTTGGCAAGATCGACCACATTTATATAGTCGCGGATACAAGATCCGTCAGGTGTGTCATAGTCATTGCCGAACACGCTCAGTTCCTGGCGGATTCCGATAGCTGTCTGCGTCAGATAAGGGATCAGATTCTGAGGCACTCCGTTTGGCAATTCGCCGATCTCGGCTGAAGGATGTGCGCCTACCGGATTGAAATAGCGGAGAATCACACTTTTAAATGGCGCTCCGGCATTGATCACATCTGTGATAATCTCTTCAGAGATCTGCTTAGTGTTGCCGTAAGGCGATGTGGCTTTTTTGATCGGAGCCTTTTCTGTAACCGGATTTTCATCAGGCTCTCCATAGACAGTACATGACGAGGAGAATACAATGCCTTTCACTCCATTCGGCCCCATCAGGTCAAGGAGATTGAGAAGAGTGTTGAGGTTATTACGGTAATAGAGTATTGGCTTATGCATGCTCTCTCCGACAGCTTTTGATGCGGCAAAATTTATAATGCCTTTTATGTCCGGATAATCGGCAAAGAGTTTGGAGAGTGTCTGCATATCCGTGCAGTCTCCTTCAACAAAATCCGGACGGATGCCGGTAATACGTTCTATACCGTCAATCACTTCCCGGTTGGAGTTGGAGAGATCATCAATAATAACAACCGGATAGCCGGCTTGTTGAAGTTCCACAACTGTATGCGAACCGATATATCCGGTTCCGCCTGTAACTAAAATCCTATCCATTTGAATTTTGAATTTAAATTTACTATCGGATATTTTTATTCATCCTCTGAGAGAGGGTGATAAGTACCTATGTGACGCTGCTTCTTTTCTTCAAAAATATCGGAAATGGCAAAAAAGATACCGCTTTCTTCTACATCTCCGAATTCATCGTTTATAGCTGTACCGAACATTTTCATTGTCGGCGAAAGACTCATATAAGAATTGACCAGAGGAGGAATGTTGAATCCGAATTCTCTGACTGCATGGTTGAGAATCCGGTAATCTTCCTTGAATGTCCGTCCGGTAAATAGTCTGTCCATCGCTACAGAATCAAAGCTCTGGTTGAAAGGATGCAGTGGGCGAACAAGTTCCTCTGTATCCGGGAAATGTTTGTGAAGGAAATATAAGATCATATTCCGGCACTCACGATGATAATTCGGATACATGGTCATTTTTCCGAACAGATATTTGATTTCGGGGTAGACCACAGTCAGCGCCCCAAGCCCATCCCAAAGATTATCAAGAGCGAAGATTGCTTTGGCTCCGGCCTTTGATGACTGATATTCAAGTCTCACAAATGACCTTCCGAGTTCTATGGTGTAAGGGAGGTATTCATTTATAAACCTGTCTGAGAAATGAAACATGTGGCTTGTTGCAATACGCGGACGGCCCTGGGCATCCAGTCTGATGTCACGCCCGATTATAAATCTATAACCGCCAAGAATCTGTTTTGCTTCCGGATCCCAGACTATGAGCTGACGACAAGGAGGATCCATCAGATCAAACTCGTCGATATCGCAACTTTTGCCTGTGCCGCCACCGGCCATGCGGAATGCGATTTCACGAAGCCGTCCGACTTCGTTCATGACAGCCTGACATTCGCGGCCGTCCACCACATATATTTCATTATTCCCTTTGTTGGTCGAGCGCAACAGCCGGTCACGGGTAAGTTCGCGCTCTATGAGCACGGGGTCAATAGGGTCTATTATTTTTTCGGTCATCTATCTATTATCAGTTCATATTCATTTTTCACTCCGGCTGACAGCGGTCTGTTTTATCGCACAACTTATAGACTGCTCTACGTAGTTCTTCAGCCTGAGCCTGTGAGTTTTTTCCGCCTCGCAGATCAGTCCAAGGCACCGTCTTCCCGATATGAATATCAAAGATGCTGCCGGCGCTTTTGAAGATTTCACGTGGCAGACAGATCATTTCGATATTGAATTTCAGACCAAGACAGACTCTTAGACGCGCAAATTTATAAAAAAAATGGGAATTATGGCCACTAAAATATACCGGAATTACATTTCGCTTATGCAAAATGGCCTTATTTACCACCATTTTGTGCCATTGCAGGTCAGAGATGGTACCGTCATCTCTTTTCCTTGATACCAGCCCCGCAGGAAACATGATCACCGGCATGTCTGACGCAAAGGCTTCGTCAATCTGTGCAGCGGCTGAACGTGACTGGTCACCATGCTTATTGACCCCTACGAATATATTACGTAAAGGTGTAACGAAATCCAACAGATCGTTCACCACAAAGCGTATGTCTTTCCGGCCTCCATACTGACTGGAAACCATGTCGGCAAGAATCATGCCGTCAAGACCTCCAAGCGGATGATTTGAAACGATAACCACACGGCTGTCAGAAGCAGGAAGCGATCCATGCACATTATACCTAACTCCAAGGTCTCCGATAACCCCGCGACAGAAATCCACCCCATCAAGTGATGCATTGTTCTGAAGCAATTTGTTCAGGCCATCCTGGCAGATGTAATTCTCAAGTTTTCGGATGACCCATCGGGGGATAAACGGATAATAGGCAGAAACGCGCTGGCGCAACACCTCATCCAGATCTATTTTCATGACAGATGGCTGAACAGACATATAGACAATCTCAACTTTCAATGTTAGAAAATGCCTGCCACAGAGGATCCGCAGGAAGCGGTGCGGTCACATCAATCACCTCGCCTGATACCGGATGCACAAATCTGATCCGGCGAGCCATCAGCGAAATAGATCCGTCCGGATTGCTACGTTTGTCTCCATATTTCAGGTCTCCTTTTATCGGGCAGCCGATGGCTGACAACTGAACCCTGATCTGATGCTTGCGCCCGGTCTCAAGCTTTACTTCTATCAGATTATAGCGGTCTGAGCTGCCAAGGAGTCTGTAACTGAGAATCGCCTTTTTTGAGTTTTTCTTTTCTGTCAGCGACGCATAGCTCTTGTTGTTACGCTCGGTAGTAGTGATATAATGTTCCAGACGACCTTCTGGCGATGCCGGTATATTACGGCTTAATGCCCAGTAAGTTTTTTCGACATCGCCATTACGGAACATTTCATTCAGACGAGTCAGAGCTTTTGAAGTTTTGGCAAATACGACAAGGCCGCCAACCGGGCGGTCCAGACGATGAACCACTCCACAGAAAACATTCCCAGGCTTATCATATTTCTCCTTCAGCCAAATCTTTAGCGTTTCAACCAAAGGCTCATCTCCGGTTTTGTCACCCTGGACAATCTCACCCGGAGCTTTATTTACTATTATAATATGATTATCTTCGTAGACAACTTGCATCGCAATTACGATTTTATTTTGCCACAAAGTTAGATATTTTTGGCCATATATTAAAAAAAGAGTAATTTTGCACTCCACATTTACCAATCAAATCATTTTTTTCATGAAACTTATCCGTTATGTCGCTTTCGTGGCTGTAGCAGTCATGATGGCAATGACAACTGCCTGTGGCAGTTCAGACAAGGCTCTTGATCTGGCCGTAGAAGAAATTAACAAACAGCTTGAAGGACAGAAAATGCCCGGCATCGAAAAGATGAGCCTTTCGGCCGATGAAGGCTACATAGTTTACAATTATGTTGTCGATGAAGACCAGGCTGATCTCAGCGTAATGAAAGAATCTGCTGCAGAGCAGAAAGCTCAGGTAAAGGCACAGGTAATCAGTGCTCCTGCCCAACAAAAATTTGTCCAGCTCGTGAAGCTCTCTGACCGCGGTATCAAATTTTCTTATAAAGGCAACAAGAGCGGCGACAGCTACGAGATCGTATTTGAAAACAACGAGCTTTAATCAGCCTCTTGACTGACCGAACCTATCGGCTCCGTGACATTACCAGATTTAATTCCGGCATGTCTCAGAGCCGATTTCTTTTATCTTAACCTCCTCTCAGGCCCTACAATTGCATGTCTTGGCTTTTTAATGTAACTTTGCAGACAAACATAAAATAATATTCCGCAAAAATGTTAGAATACATAAAAGGGCCGGTCTCCGAGCTCACCCCCACATATACCGTGATCGAAGCCGGCAACATAGGCTACATGCTTAATATCTCGCTGGCTACATTTGAGGACATCCAGCGTTCAACCGGAGAAATCAAACTGCTCATACATGAAGTGATCCGCGAAGATGCACATGTACTCTATGGCTTTTTTACTTCACAAGAACGTGAGATGTTCCGTTTGCTCATCGGTGTTTCCGGAGTTGGTCCGAACACCGCTATTCTTATTCTCTCATCCATGCCTGTCACCGGACTGGAGTCTGTCATCAATTCAGGTGACCACAATACGCTCAAAAATGTCAAGGGCATAGGAACAAAGACAGCTCAAAGGATAATTGTTGATCTGAGGGATAAAATAAAACCCACAGACGATACGTTATCTTTACAGTCCAACTCATCCGGCTCTTTCGGAGAAGTGTATGAAGAAGCACTTGCCGCTCTGACAGCCCTTGGCTTTGTCCGGCAGCAGTCACAGAAGGTCCTGAAAAGGATTTTCGATGCTGACCCTGCCGTCAAAGTCGAAACGGCGATAAAAAAAGCATTGAGCATGATGTAGAGATTCGGACACTAACCGGAATTCATCATAGCGACACAGTCCTGAAACAAAGGCGCAACATATTCAAATTACGAAGCATTATCACCGTCATGGCCATTCTGACGGTGACAAGTGCTTTTTTTGCATTCGGCCAAAGTATTTCTCCAGAATTCAATCCTCCGGCTCCAGTCATAACAGCTCCTCAGCAAGGCCAGACTGACACTATCACAACGCTGTTTCCGGTAAGGCCCCTGATACCTCAGACATACGATGAGCTCATGCAGCAGGAACTTGCCACAGACCTGGACTTGCCATCAAACATTTCGACTACCGCTGAATTTGATCCTCAACTGGGATGCTATGTGATCCGCACACGTCTGGGCGAATCAGATATCGTCACACCCTTCTATCTGACACCTCAACAATACAACACCTGGCAGACGCGCCGTCAGATGCAAGACTATTTCAGGCTGCGGAATGCTGAAGCTCTGACAACACCTGACAAGGAGCCCTTCAACATTCTCGACATGAATTTTGCTCTCGGACCGCTTGAAAAAATATTTGGCCCCGGTGGTGTTCAGCTGAAAACCCAGGGTTCAGTGAATCTTTCAATGGGTGTCAAGACCAACAAGACTGACAACCCAGCCCTTGCACTTGATGCCCGCAGGAGGACTTATTTTGACTTTGACCAAAAGATCCAGGCCACGGTAAATGCCTCTGTAGGCGACCGCATGAAGTTCAATATGACCTACAATACAGATGCGACCTTCGATTTCGACTCGAAAAACATAAAACTCGCTTATGAAGGCAAGGAAGATGACATTGTCAAGTCAATCGAGGCCGGTAATGTCTCGATGACCACAGGCTCATCACTCATCCGTGGAAGCACCGCCCTGTTCGGCATAAAGACTCAGTTGCAGTTCGGCAAGCTGACTGCTACTGCTCTTGTCTCTCAACAGAATTCGCAGTCAACATCTGTAAGTTCGAAAGGCGGTGTGCAGACAACTGAGTTCTCAATCAATGCGGATGAATACGATCAGAACCGCCACTTCTTCCTCGGTCACTTCTTCCGTGACAATTACGACGTCTTTGCTTCACGTCTGCCATATGTTTCGTCAGGCATACAGATCACAAGGATTGAAGTCTGGATCACGAACCGCAATGCGCGTTTTGACCAGAGCCGAAATTTTGTCGCGTTCATGGACCTTGGCGAGAATCGGGTGCTCGCCAGTGATTACTGGTTGACAGACCCTGCCTATCCACAGCCATCAAACCTTTCAAACAACCTGCTCGCCACAATCAAGAATGACTATCCCGGAGCACGAAACATCAACACTGTGACCCAGGCTCTTGCCCCGCTGTCTGCCTTGGGGATAAACGGAGGCATGGATTATGAAAAAGTTGAATCGGCCCGTCTGCTCTCATCCTCAGAATACACACTGAACCCTACCCTCGGATACATTTCGCTCAAAAGCGCCTTGGCTTCTGACGAGGTCCTTGGTGTGGCCTATGAATACACATACAACGGCAAAGTCTATCAGGTCGGTGAATTTTCCGCCGACATTTCGACCACCGACCAGTCGCTCTATCTGAAGATGCTGAAATCAACCACCATAAATCCCAAACTCCCGATGTGGGATCTTATGATGAAAAACGTCTATTCACTCGGCGCCTACCAGATAAGCAAATCAGACTTTCGGCTTAATATAAAATATCTGAGTGACACGACCGGCACCCAGATCAACTATCTGCCCGTGGCACCTATTAATAATGTGCCGCTGCTCCAGGTCATGAATCTTGACCGCATAGATTCAAACGAAGCATCAAATCCTGACGGATTCTTTGACTTCATAGAGGGATACACCATTCTTTCCTCTCAGGGCAAAATTATATTCCCGGTTGTAGAGCCGTTCGGATCCAACCTTGAGGAAAAAATCGGCAATCCGGCTGCCGCGGAGCCTTATGTTTACAATCAGCTCTATGATTCAACCCTAATTGTCGCCCGTCAGTTTGCAGACAAAAACAAATTCATCCTCTCAGGCCAATATAAGGGA
The DNA here is from genome assembly GCF_003024805.1 of Duncaniella muris. Taxonomy (GTDB): domain Bacteria; phylum Bacteroidota; class Bacteroidia; order Bacteroidales; family Muribaculaceae; genus Duncaniella; species Duncaniella muris. Next base: position 46,918 of record NZ_PUEC01000019.1, on the reverse strand, counting down.
GCTGAAGGTTCATCCTCGCAAATCAGGCTGAATGCCATGAATGTGCCTCGCGGATCAGTAGTTGTCACTGCCGGCGGTGTTCCACTTGTAGAAAACAGCGACTATACGGTAGACTACACAATGGGCATTGTGACCATTACCAACCAAAGCATCATTGACTCCGGGCAGAGCATCAATGTGACACTGGAAAATCAGTCGCTCTACTCCATGCAACGCAAGACCCTGCTGGGCCTTGATCTCAACTATAAGTTCAACAAAGATTTCAACCTCGGAGCCACTATCATGCACTTCTCCGAGAAAGCTCAGACCGAAAAGGTAAATATCGGAGATGAGATAGTCAACAATACCATCTGGGGGCTCAACATGCAGTATAACACCCAGTTCATGTGGCTGACAAACCTCTTGAACAAGATACCTACGGTCAATGCAGTCCAGCCGTCTACCCTGAGCCTCCAGGCTGAATTCGCAAATCTTATTCCACACAAACAGAAAAGCGGCAGCAACCGCGGATCGTCATACATTGATGACTTCGAGAGTTCACAGATCGGCATTGATCTGCGGTCACCATACTCATGGTTTCTCGCATCCACTCCATATGATCCGAGCGGTGACGCGCTGTTTCCTGAGGCATCGCTGTCAAATGACATCCGCTATGGCAAAAACCGCGCGCTGCTTAACTGGTATAATATAGACCGCATGTTCACAGCCCGCAACTCCTCGATGTGTCCCGGTTATATCAAGAACGATCCAGCCATGCTCAATAACCCTTATGTCCGCGAGATAACCTCACGTGAAATTTTTCCAGGTAGAGAACTTACATATGGCGAATCGAATACCATCCAGACTCTGAATCTGTCATTCTATCCTACCGAACGCGGGCCCTACAACCTTGACGCGACAGATATCGATGACCAAGGCAATCTTCTCTATCCCGAACGCCGGTGGGGAGGCATCATGCGTAAGATGGACAACACCAACTTCGATGCATCGAACATCGAATATGTCCAATTCTGGATGCTTTCGCCATTCCTTGACCCCGACAATGACAACCTTGAGGGTGGAGATCTTTATCTGAATTTCGGAGAAATCTCTGAAGATATACTTAAAGATGGCCTGAAGAGCTATGAGAACGGTGTTCCCGTCAACGGCGATGACCAGTTCATGCAGTCTACTGTATGGGGACGCGTCTCGGCCCAGAACTCTCTGACCTACGCTTTTGACAACAACAGTAGCTCGCGACTCCCGCAGGACGTCGGCCTGGACGGCCTCATCAATGAAGATGAATTCGGCTTCAGCACATATTCCGACTATCTTGCCGAACTGCGCCGTAAACTCAGTCCGTCTGCCATCGAACGCATGGAAGCAGATCCATTTTCCCCTTTCAACGACCCGGCAGGTGATAACTACCACTTTTTCCGCGGATACGACTACGACGAACAGCGTCTCGGAGTGCTGGATCGTTATAAACGCTATAACGGAGTGGAAGGTAACTCACTTTCCCCTTCAGACGCAACTGATCCGCTCTATCAGTCATCACGTGCGCTTCCTGATGTGGAGGACATCAATCAAGACAACACTCTGAACGAATACGAGCGTTATTTCCAATATAAGATCTCAATCCGTCCTGAAGACCTTGTTGTCGGGAAAAATTACATCACCGACAAGCAAGTATCAGTGGTAATTAACAATGATCAGACTACACAGGAAGTAGTCTGGTATCAATTCAAGATTCCTTTGAGCGACTATCAGAAAGTAGTCGGCAACATCAGTGACTTCTCGACTATCCGTTTTGCCCGCATGTTCATGACCGGCTTCAAAGCCGTCACACACCTGCGTTTTGCCACTCTTGAGCTCGTGCGTGGTGAATGGCGCCCCTATCAGTTCAATCTCAATTCACGAGGAGATACCCCGGCCGAGGGTCAGCTTGACATGTCGGTGGTCAACATCGAGGAAAACTCAAAACGCGAACCGGTCAACTATGTGCTCCCCCCTGGCGTCAGCCGCATCACAGACCCCGGCCAAAGCCAGATTGTGCAGCTCAACGAACAGTCCCTTTCGCTTAAAGTCACCGGCCTCCAGCCAGGTGACGCGCGTGGTATTTACAAAAACACCCATCACGATCTGAGAAATTACAAGAAACTCCAGATGTGGGTCCACGCGGAAAAGCTCATTGATGACATGACAAAGCTCCAGTCCGGTGAAATTTCCGTGTTCCTGCGCCTCGGCACTGATGTGCGCAGCAACTATTATGAATATGAAGTACCTCTGCAGCTGACCCCGGCCGGTAAATATGCCGACGATGCCAAAGACCGTGCCATCGTATGGCCTCGTGAAAACTACATGGACTTCAACCTTCAGGCACTTGTCGATCTGAAGAAAGAGCGCAACCGGGCCAAGAATGAACAGCAGCCTGGCGTAGGATTCGCCACTCTCTTTACAGGGCGTGACCCGGACAACGAGCGCAACCGCATGGCCGTCATAGGCAATCCGTCGCTCAGTGATGTCCGTGTGATGCTTATTGGTGTCCGCAACAATGCAAGTACCGCAAAAGATGCCATCGTGTGGCTCAACGAACTGAAAGTAACCGATTTCGAAAGCGAAGGAGGATGGGCAGCGAAAGGCAATCTGAATATCGGAGTAAGTGATATCGCCACGCTGAATTTTGGCGCCCACGTAGAGACCGCCGGCTTCGGCGGGGTTGATCAGAGCCTCAACGCCCGGCGCATGGATGACTATGAGCAGTACAACTTCGCCCTTCAGGTCGATGCCGGCCGTTTCCTCCCTGAGAAAGTCAAGCTGCGCGCTCCGATCTACTACTCAGTGTCAAAAGAAATAATCACGCCGAAATACAATCCTCTTGATCAGGACGTAAGACTTAAAGACGCGCTTGACGCATGCACCACGAAAGCCCAGAAAGACTCGATCCGCAGCTATTCCGTGGAGCACTCCACTATCAAAAGTTTCTCCATTTCAGGTCTGAAATTTGATGTAAAATCCAAAAATCCGATGCCGTGGGACCCGGCTAACTTCACCATAAACTTCTCGTTTAACAAGCAGTCGAAAACAGATCCGACCACCGAATATGAGAACACCAACGACTACCGCGGTTCTCTCCAGTATTCCTACACCCCCTATCTTAAAGGTGTCAAGCCCTTCAGCTTTATAAAAAGCAAGTCGAAACATATGAAGTTCTTCAAGGACTGGGAGTTCAACTATCTGCCGAGCAACATAACGTTCCTGACCACCATTTCGCGCTACTACTACGAAATGCAGACTCGGTCTGAGACTGATGTCGACTTCCAGCTTCCGGTATCTGTCAGCAAGAACTTCATCTGGGACCGTCAGCTCTCGCTCACATGGAACCTGACCAAATCTCTCACCTTCAACTTCAACAGCAACACATCGGCCCGCATTGAAGAGACAATGGGCGCTGTGAACCGCAAACTGTTCCCTGACAAGTACAAGGAATGGAAAGACACCGTATTGCAGAGCATTCTTCATCTCGGAACTCCGTGGAGCTACAATCAGTCATTCGTGGCCAGCTATCGGGCACCGTTCAACAAGATTCCGGTTCTTGACTGGCTGACAGGTAACATATCATATAACTCGACCTATCGCTGGGACCGCGGTGCGGAGGTCGATGGAATCGAAACCGGCAACTCCATTGCCAATCAGGCTTCATGGAATATGGACGGTCGTGTCAATTTTGAATCGCTCTATAACAAGTGGTCCTACACAAAGAAAGTCAACCAGCGCTTCCAGGCCAAAAAGGCTCAGACAAGAGTAAAAAAACCGAAGAAATTCGAACGTACATACGCGCTGCTGCCGGACACCACTCTGACAGTGCGCCACAATCTGCGCAATTCGAAAGTCAAGGTAAAAGCCACGACAGTTGACGGCAAGCCATTCCGCATCACACACAAAGTGAAGGATGCCAACAGCATCGAAGTACTTACACGTGGCGATCAGAACATCAAATTTACTATCGAGGAAGTATTGAAGGAAGAAAAAACTCTTTGGCGCGAGATCGGCGAATATGCCAGCCGCTTCGTCATGTCACCACGCAACGCATCGTTCCGCTTCCGCTCCACCAACTCACTTTCTCTCCCTCTGTTCCGCCCGACCATCGGCAATGTATTCGGCCAGTCACGCAGCTATGGGCCGATGTCGCCCGGACTGGATTTTGCTTTCGGATTCACAGATGAAAGCTACATTGACAAGGCCCTGCACCGCGGATGGCTGATCACCGACGACGGCCAGACATCTCCGGCGATCTTCGCCCACACAAAAGAACTGAACTTCGATCTGACTCTTGAGCCCGTCAAAGGTCTTAAGATCGTGCTGACCACTAACCGGACCGATAACCGCACGCGATCAGTACAGTTTATGTATGACAACATGCCGACAGCCCTTGCCGGCTCCTACACCAAGACCCATGTGGCTCTGAAAACAGCCCTCAGACACTTCAAAGCCGACAACGGATATGCCTCAGATGCCTTCAATGACTTCCTCGCAAACATACCTGTCATCGCAAACCGTGTGCGCTCCCAGTATGCAGGGCTCAACTACCCGATGGGAGGATTCATGGAAGGAAATATCAACGCCGGCAATCCGTTCAATCCCTCCGTCGGCGACATCAGCCCGACAAGTTCCGATGTACTCATTCCGGCATTCATCGCCGCCTACTCAGGCACCAACCCCGGCAAGCAATATCTGACTCCTTTCCCATCGTTTGCAAACGCTCTTCCGAACTGGCGTGTGACCTATGATGGACTCATCTACCTCGGCAACCTGCGCAACGTATTCAAGGCCTTCACACTGAGCCATGCCTACCAGTGCACCTACTCGGTCGGATCATATTCATCATACCTTAACTGGATGAGCGCCGACAAGGGCGACCTCGGATTCACTATTGACGAACTCACCGGAAATCCGGTCCCGACATCGCCCTACAACATTTCATCTGTGGCCATAACCGAAAAATTCGCTCCGCTTCTCGGCGCAGCCGTAACACTTAAGAACGACATGACAATCTCGGCCGACTATCGTGATTCCCGCACTCTGACACTCAACACCTCAGCCGGTCAGATAGTCGAAGCCAATCAGCGCGGCCTGACTATAGGACTCGGCTACAAGATCATCGGCTTCAATACTGTCCTCAAAATGAAAGGATCGGGACGAGGCATATCCAACGACCTCACCCTCAACGCCGATTTTGCATTCTCAGAAACCCAGGCTCTAATCCGCCGCATCGAAACTGCCTACACCCAGCCCACATCAGGCACCCGCTCTCTGACCATGAACTTCACCGCATCATATATCATGTCGCGTCGCCTCACGCTCGGAGCATTCTTCGATCATCAGATCAATACCCCGATCGTATCATCGACCTCCTACCCCACAACCAACACCTCATTCGGCTTTAATCTCAATCTTTCACTCGCAAGATAAACTCTGTCACGTAATACCTATATAAATCCGCACCCTCGAATTGAGATTCAAAAAGCCTCGATCCTGACTCCAATTTGGCCTCAATCCGCAATAAAAACAGGCTGCAAATTGGAAAAATCGATTAATAGTTGTAATTTTGCATTCAAATAAGCCTTGGTAGTTCAACGGATAGAATGGGAAATTCCTAATCTTCCACTCTATTAAAAGGCTCCCGAAAACTCTTATAATCCACTCCGTGATGGAGCTGATGAATAAAATTGAGAATATTACACATAAGCCTCTGTAGTTCAACGGATAGAATAGTGGTTTCCTAAACCATAGATAAGGGTTCGATTCCCTTCGGAGGTACAAATTAGCCCAGTCTGAATAAGATTGGGCTTTTTTACGCTCTCAAAATCCGCAAAAAATTAGTAATTTTGCGGTGTAATATTCTACAATTATTCTACAGAAAAACATGGCAACATTTAAGGCGGAGGTTTATGCCCACCAGAAAAAGGCTGATGGCACCTATAATATCAAGATCCGCGTAACTCAAAATATGAGGAAAAAATACCTCTCAACCCCCTGGTATGTTACCAGGGAGGATCTAACACGTTCCCTAAAACTGAAAAACCAGAAATACGTTGATCTCACTGATGATTTAATAAAGAAATACCGATCGCGTTGTGATCGTGTCGGAGAGGCGATCAAGAGCATGACGGTTGAGCAAGTGGTTGAAATAATCACCAGAGATACCCAGGAGGTGTTTGATCTGGATATTGTGGCTTATGGCAGAGCGTATGCAAAACAGTTGGAGAATGAGGGGCGGATCGGGACTGCAAGAACCTACAATGTTGCGATCAATAGCCTGGTTAGGTATGTTGAAAGGGAAAACATATCCATCAAGGAGATCACCGTTAAGCTGATCAATGATTGGATCCTCTGGCTCCAGAAACTACCAGCCAGAAAAAACAGAGAAAGAGGGGAACGAGCACAAAGCCTCTATCCCTCCGTGTTGAGGGCGATCCACAATAAGGCAAAGGCTGAGTTTAATGATGAGGATGCTGGGATTATTAGGATCCCTCTCTCTCCGTTCAAAAAGGTTACGATCCCCAAAGTGCCGATCACTCGGAAACGTGCCCTAACCATTGATCAGCTCCAGGCACTCATAGCGCACCCCTATACTATGATCATGCAACCTGGTACCAATAGGCATAATCTGGCAAAGGATGTGTTTATGCTTTCGTACCTTTTGCTGGGCATGAATGAGGCGGATCTTTATACTTGTACCGACTGCAAGGGAGGGAGGCTTACTTACCAGAGAGCCAAAACCAGATCCAGGAGATCCGATAAGGCGGAGATCTCCATCAAGATTGAACCAGAGGCAAAGGCTCTCCTGGAGAAATACAAAGATCCGACTGGAGAGAGGGTTTTCAATTTCCATCGGCTTTACGCCTCCATTGATACATTCACGGCTGCAATAAACAAAGGGCTGAAAGTAATCGGCAAAGCTCTCCAGATAGATGATCTGGAGTTTTACGCTGCCAGGCACACATGGGCAACCATCGCCCTCAATGATGCTGGGGTGGATAAGTACACCGTTCACGCAGCACTCAATCATGTGGATGATTCAATGAAAGTAACGGATATTTATCTCCGTAAATCCTGGGATCCAATAGATAAAGCCAATAGAGCCGTTCTGGATCTGATCCCTACCTCTTATGATGTCAAAGAGGAGCGTTATTTGCCTAAGCAAAAATAACATTTGCCTAAGCAAATGTTTGTAATTACTTGAAAATCAATCTCCGAAAAATCGCCTTTTGCCTAAGCAAATGTTTTTCGCCCGAATTTTTCAAAATTTTTTGCCTAAGCAAAAGTAAGTAGCATTGAAAATCAATCACTTATGAACATTTGCCTAAGCAAATAATCTTTTGCCTAAGCAAATGTTATAACTCGCTGATATTCAATAGGGATTTTTCGCCCTTTTGCTTAGGCAAATGTTTTGAGCTATTTTCTTTTGCTTAGGCAAATAAGTCTTTTGCTTAGGCAAATGTTTGTAAATGATTGAAAATCAATCTCCGAAAAATCGCCTTTTGCCTAAGCAAATATTTCCTCGCGTGCGCGTGAGCGTATATACATAAACTATAATATAAAAATATAGATTATAATTGTTATGATTATAAAGAGTATATGAAATAGGGGGTATGGGGGAAAGAACAAAAAGCGGTGCCCAATCTCCAGGCTCCGCTTTCTTTCTTACTCAAACATCTTTCCAACTCCCAGGAGGAGCCACCTGGCACTAACGCCATAGTCTTTCACCATTGGTTGTAGCCAGCTCACCTGGAACCAGCCTCGATCCAGATCTTTCCTCTGGGCTATGAAATTGCGTCTGTCTATTTCGTTCAACCGACAATAGGTGTTTACCCCTCGGATCTTTTTCATCGCTATAATCGCATCCAGAGCGGTGTAGAAACGCTCCATGATCTGTTTACTCACTGGTGTATTCATTTATCACATTCTCTAAAAGAAACGATCCTTTTCATTCCATTGTTGGCTCCCTGGAGTTTGTTAAGAGCCTCAATCTCTCCTCCAGGTACGATCACATGAGTTTTCCCCTCTGCTTTCAGATCCTCCAGAAGTGTTACCTTTGAATCCTTAATCACTGATCGGTACTTTAGGATCGTTTCAATTCTCACTTTCTGCTCGGATGTGCCCTTTTGGTTAGTTGGTGCTGATGTTGGCAGATCATAGCTATTGGCTGATGTGTATTGTGGCAGATCTGGGGCACTTTCCCCAGGTTTGAATTGATAACCACAATCCAGGCACGTCAAACGGAGCTTATTGCTTCCCAGGGCACCAGCTAATAATCCATATCCTCCGAATAGGAGCATCCCAGCAATCCCCTTTTTAGCACTAAAACCCTTTTTATCGGCATGAATATTTGTGCTGCCACATTTAGGACACGCTGCCATTATATCACTATCATATTTACATCCTCCAGGAGTGTTTGCAGTCCGTCATAAGGATTGCCCTGGATTCTGGCAGTTGTTATTGCGTTTGCGATCTCTTTTTTCACCTCCAGGATTCTCTCTGAATTTACCTGGTTTATCAGTGCCTCTTTGTAGAGGTCTATCACCATTCGATAATACTTTTCCATTTTTCTATCTCTTGTTTAAGTTTTCAATAATGGTTAGAAGCCGATCCATCTGCTCCTGGGCTTTGCGTGTCTGAGCTTGTGCCTCCTCTGTGAGCTTTCTCTGAGCAGCGATCTCTATAAAGATACGATCTATATCAAATCCAACTGCACAAGGAGGGTTTATTGTCATATCTCGCCCAGAAAACTTATTGTCGTTACCGTTTATATCCCCAAAAAAATTTTGTTCCCCAGTTTCCGAGTTGAGCATTGATCCCTCTCCAGTTTCCAGCCAGCTCTTATTAAGATCTGGAACAAACCCCGATAGTCTTTCTATAAAGTCTTTCGGTTCTTTCACCTTTGCATTGATGATCTGGGATATTGTGCTCTCCTTAGAGTACCCCATTTTCGCCCCAAGATCTTTCTGTGAGGTGATTATGCCCGATTCTATCATAAATCGGATCAAAATTTTATATCTATCTATCTTGTTGGTTATCATATACTTGTAATTTTGAGCAAAAATTTAATAGAAATTCTTTCGCGAAAGATTTGGTAATTTCGTAGAAAGTCTTTATCTTTGCATCACTAAAACATTTTGAGTGGTGCAAATATAACAAAATATGTTTGTGCAACACACAATTTAAGCGTAAAAATTATGGCAAAAAACAGATTTCGGGAACACTATGATGCTTTGCCCCCAAAGGCGCAAAAAGCTCCCAAGTCGGCATTTGTAGATGAGATCGCTGAACTATGCAAGGTGCATCCAGCCACGGTTAGGTGCTGGATATACGGCACTCAAAAGCCAGACGCATTAAGGCGATCTCTCATTGCAAAGCATCTGAACATCCCAGAGAGTGAATTATTCGATTAACAACAATCTAAAAATGCAACACCGATGAAAGGTTGTCAAATTTACAATCTCGTGTGGCTCATTGTATGGGCACTGCTCGGTATCGGAGGAATTTACGGTATCATTATGGGCAACTGGGCACACCTCGTTACTGCTGCTGGCAGTGCTTATTTCTCCTACCTCCTTATCGTGGAGGATGAGGATGGGGAAAGCCTCAAAGATTTTGCCGTGCGTATGGTAAGATACAATACCGAGGGAAAATAATCATGCAAATAATTCTGGATCTATACGAACTCAAAAACATCTGCTCCCAAATGTCGGAGTTAGGAGCTGCTAACTATGCCAAGAGCACAACGCCAGCAAAAGATCTCATGTCGCAACGTGAGGCTTATAGGGTGTTTGGTGAGGCAAGAGTGAAACGCTGGGTGCATGATGGACTGGTAACTGGCTCCAGGATGGGTAGCACGATCCGCTCAAAGATCCAATACTCCAGAGCGGAGCTAATGGCTGCAAATACCGCTGAAAAATTCAATTCAATAATCAATAAATAATTTAGTATGAGCACAATCACGCTTAAATCGCTATCGCTGGTGAATTTCAAGGGTGTGAGGGAGCTGTATCTGGATTTCACCCAGCAGGTAACTGTAATATCTGGTGAAAACGGTACTGGCAAAACCACCATCTTTGATGCTTTCCACTGGCTGCTTTTCGGCAAGGATAGCACTGGCAGATCGGATTCCAATTTCAACATTAAAACGATTGATCCGATAACAAAGAAACCGATTTTGCACCTGGAACACTCTGTGACAGCCGTTCTGCTCGTTGATGGCAGAGAAGTTAAGATCCAGCGTTGCTACTGTGAAAAGTGGAGCCGTGCAACGGCAAACACCGAGGAGCGACTGATCAACCATTTCACGGAGTTTTATATCAATGATGTGAAAATGGGCACAAAGAGGGAGTTTGATTCAGAGATTGCAGAGATCATACCAGAGGATGTTTTCAAGCTGGTAACGAACCCTTACTACTTTGTGAGCCTCAAACCAGAGTATCAGAAAGCAATCCTCCTGGAAATGGTGGGTACTGTTAGTGATGAGGAGGTTGCTGGCACAAATGAGGCTTTCGTTAAGCTCCTGGCAGAACTCAATGGCAGATCTTTGGCAGCATACGCTAAAGAGGTGGCAGCAAAAAAGAGGGCTTGCAATGATGAGCTGAAAATCATCCCCAGCCAGATAGATACTGCAAACCGCCTCCGCCCCCAGCCCGAAAACTGGGAGGAGCTGGAGAGTCAGAAAGCCGATAAAGAAAAACGCCTCCAGGCTGTAGATGATCAGATCAGTGATCGTTCTAAGGCTACAGAGGCAGAGTATAAGCGTAAATCCGATATACAACAACAGATCGGACAGAAACGCATGGAACTCAACAAAGCAGAGAATGAGATCAGAACCACCGCCCTCTCTGGTATCAACCAGGCGAAAATGGATCTACAGAAACTCCAGTTTGATCTCTCCAATGCCCAGGCAGCACGATCCAATCTGGTAAAGAAACTCCAGGCTAAGGAGGATCAAATAACCCAGATGGTTAGCACCATAGCTGAAATGAAAACGGAATACATCCGTATTTTCAAAGAGGTTATGCCTCTGATCCCCAATGGTACATTTGTGTGCCCTACTTGCAACCGCCCTCTGGAGGCAGCCGATATTGAGGCTAAAAAGGCGGAACTGGAGGCGAATTTCAACAGTAATAAATCTCAACGCCTCAAAGCCAATGAGGAAAAGGGTAAAAAGCTCACAGATGAGCAAAACCAGCTTCAGAAAGAGGCTGATGAGATCCGAAACGCTATCAGTAAGACGGATGCTAACATTAAAGCCGTCAGTGCCCAGGTTGAGGCAAAGAAAGCCTCAATCCCAGAGGCTCCCAATGTGGATGCCATGATCCAGAATGATACCGTTTGCCAGGCTCTCCGCAATGAGATCTCCGAGCTGGAAAATCAGCTCACAATGAACGCTCAAACGGTGGATGTTTCCGATCTCTCAAAAGAGAAAGTGCAACTCCAGGGAGAGATCCGAGAACTGGAAAGATCTCTGCTAAAACGTGATGCTATCGAAAGAGCCGATAAGGAGATCAATGATCTGGAGGAAAAACGTATTGCCAACAATCAAGCTCTGGCAGATCTGGAGGGATGGGAGCTGATAGCCCTGGAATTTCAGAAAGCCAAAGATGCAAAGCTCCAGGAAAAGATTGATAGCCTTTTCACATACGTTTCTTTCTCTTTCATCAAAGAGCAACTGAACGGCAACGAGAATGTAACGTGCATTTGCACTGTCAATGGCACTCCCTATCCCGATGTTAATGCTGCTGGAAAGCTCAATGCTGGACTGGATATAATCAATGCCGTGTGCAAACACAAAGGCGTATCAGCTCCGATTTTCATTGACAACAGAGAGAGCGTAAACCAGATTATCCCAACAATCTCCCAGGTGATCAACCTCTGTGTTTCCCTGGATGCTAAAATAACCATACGATGATGGCACCGCAAACAACAACCGTAACGGCTGCAAACCAGGAACCAGCCAAGTTAAAGCCAGTTGATCTCCTCAAAAAGGCGATCAATGAGAAAGATGTGCAACAGCAGATCCAGGATGCCCTGGGGAAAAACGCTGGCTCATTCATAACCTCTGTGTTGGAACTCTTTGGAGGTGATTCCAAGCTCCAGAAATGCGAACCTAAACGTGTGATCTGGGAGTGCCTTAAAGCTGCTTCCCTCCGCCTCCCTATAAGCAAGGCTCTGGGTTTCGCTTTCGTGATCGCCTACAAATCCAGACAGAAATTTACCGTACAAAATCCCGATGGATCATATCGTGAGGTGTGGGATGATGTCTATTCGCCCACTTTCCAGATAGGCTACAAAGGTCTGATCCAGTTGGCTATGCGTACTGGTCAATATCGCACGATCAATGCCGATGTGGTCTATGAGGGAGAGCTGCGAAAAGGCTCAAAGCTCACTGGGATATACGACTTTGACGGAGAGAAAAAATCCGATAAGGTGATAGGATATTTCTGCTACTTTGAGTTGCTGAACGGCTTTTCAAAAACCCTCTATATGTCGGTTGAGGCGATGGCTGCTCATGCAAAGCAATACTCAAAGGCACTCTCTGGAAAAGATATAACTGTGGAAAGTCTGCTCAACCTGGCAAATCTGCCTATGGTTGCCGATAGCAAAACTCTGGGCTGGCTGGGCAACTTTCATGGCATGGCGATCAAAACCACTATCCGCAATTTACTTAGTAAATACGGCTATCTCTCTGTGGAAATGGAAAAGGCATTTAACTATGAGGCAGAGAGCGATGAGAGAGCAATGGAGATAGATACTGATCACCAGCTCCCAACCTCCAGCGTGGGTATGGAAAGCAATGTGATTGATCTGGAAACCACCTCCTTTGAGGATCTTTCCCAGGGGAATACTCCCCAGGTGGCAAATCCCCAAAGCGATGATGATGTAGTTGTACCCTACTAATTGACGTGATATGAAACTGGTTGTGTTAGGTAGCTCCTCCAGCGGTAACTGCTATGTGTTGGATGCTGGCGATGAGGCATTGATTCTGGAGGCTGGGATCCGACTGAATGAGGTAAAAAAGGTTTTAGGATTCAACATCCGCAAGGTTGTGGGCTGCCTAATCACACACCAGCACGGAGATCACGCAAAGTACATTAAGGGCATGGTTGAAATGGGTTTTACCACTCTGGCTCTCCCAGAGGTTTGGACTGCAAAAGAGGTCTGGGGATCTCGCTCCGTTGCAATAGCTCCTGGTAAGGGCTACAAACTGGGAAATTTTAAGATTATTCCCTTTCCAGCTTTCCATGATGTGCCGTGCGTGGGCTACATGATAAATCACCCCCAGAGTGGTAATATCATGTTTCTTACCGATAGCTATGTGTGTGAATACAAGTTTCGCAATCTCAATCATGTGCTGATAGAGTGCAACTATGCCGATAACGCCTTATACCAGGCGATCAGAGAGGGGCGTACATTGCCCTCCCAGAGGGAGCGGTTGCTAACCTCACACATGGAGTTGGAAACTTGCAAAGAGTATCTGAAAAGTTCTGACCTATCCCAGGTAAAAAATATCGTTCTGCTCCATCTCTCTAAGGATAATGGCGATGAGCCGTTGTTTGTGTCGGAGATTGAGAGAGCGACTGGGAAAGAGGTATATGCTGGCAAACGTGGTCTAACTGTAAATCTGGATCGTATCTAATGGCAAACAAAGCCCTCATAGAAAAAAGGAAAGGTTTGTTCAATCTCAAACCTCTTTACGACTGGTTCAACAATGCCCTGGATGGGTTTTATCGGATTGAGATCAAGAGGATCCGAAAGCCCAGAAGCAATGATCAGAATGGTTGGCTATGGGGTTGCATCTATCCAATGATGCTGGATGCCCTCCTGGAGGCTGGATGGGAGTTTGTGAGTGTGGAGCAAGTTCACGAATTTTTCAAGGCTCGGATAACTGCTGATAAGGTAGTGAACAAACACACTGGAGAGATCATAGAGTTCCCTGGATCTACTGCCACTATGGACACCGTAACATTCTCAACATACTGTGAAAAGTTGAGGGAATATGGCAGAGAGTATCTGGGTATTGAAATCCCCGATCCCAATAAATACTGGAGGATAAATGATAAGCGTACCAGATAATTTGATCCATGAGTTAGCCAGGCATTTGCCAATGATTCTGGAGAATATGCCGAAAGCTCCAAGTAACAAGCTAAGGTTATTAAATGCAATAAGAGTTACCAAACAAAATATCAACAAATTAAAAAAGTTAAGCGATGAGCGAAAACAAAAAAGTGGAGATATACGAAAGTAATCTCAATGCTGCCTATAAGGTAGCAAACGAAAATGGCGGTGACGAGCGTATGATCCGCCTCCTTGATGCCCTTACTGGCAAGACTGCAACAGAGGACAATTGCCCCAAACCCTCCCTGGATGATTACAAGACGATCCAGAGCTATGAGGATGCTTGTGAGGCTCTGGGAGAAAATCCTATCCTTTCGGAGGATAGGGAAAAGGCTCTGTGTGCTAAATTCCTTGATCACTGGGATTATCGCCAGGATATGCCTAAACATATCATTGCGCTGATGAAGCTGGAAACCATTAGCCGTGCTCTCTGGGGGCGTAATTTCCAGCCTAAACCCGATGGCAAAGGCTCCCAGATCCTCTGGTACCCCTGGTTTGCCCTCTATACCCAGGAGGAGGTGAATGGCATGGATGAAGATCGTAGGGGTGCCCTGCTCGCTGCTGGTGCGAATGATGGTGCGCTTGCGGGTTTCGGTTCTCTGGATTCGGGTAATCGCTCCTCGTTTGCGACTGCGAACTTTGGGTTCCGCTTGTGCCAGGAAACGAAGGAGAAAGCAGAGTATTTCGGCAAAAAGTTTATCAAGCTCTGGGCTGAATACCACCAGTTCAATTTCATTGTTGGTGATCACCTCAAATAAAAATGGCTATGTGGACTAACATTTTTTACGGTGTTGTGGCTCTGGCTCTGGTGTTTCAGATCGTGCTCCTATTCCTGGGGGAAAAGATCCACGGCAAGCTCAAAACCCAGGGCAACTACTCCCTACTGGGGATCGTGTGCAACACCCTTACTGCTGCTACTGTAGTGGTGTTTTTCGGAGGTGTTTTCAGCACTCAATCAGCTCTCTTTATATTTCTCCTTTTCAACATATTTCTGGGGAAATGGATGGGCTGGAGGACACTAACCAAACGGATCATAACAATAATGGTTCTGGCATTTGTGCTGATAAACAAATACCAGTTGCATATCAACTTTTACAAACAAATTTATAATCTCTTTACGCAATGGTAGATGAAATTATGTGCTTGGATCTCCCAGTAGAGGAGAGGGAGCAAGTAATGAGGGATAACTGCGATCAGATTCTGGAGCGGAGTTATACCAACAAGTTTGACCAGGATGCGATCAACGCTCGGAGGGCAGAATATGCCAATGTAGGCATCCAGGTTGCAGAGCTTGAAAAACAGCTTGCAGAGATCCGTGCCGAATACAAAGGTAAGATCAAGCCCCTCGTTGAGCGGATGAGTGGAATCCTGGAGGAGATCAAATCTGGTGGCGAATGGGTTACAACCGATGTTTTCCTTTTCAAGGACTTTGAAAGCGGTATGGCTGCAATCTATGCCCCCGATGGGCACCTCCTGGAGAAACGCCCTCTTACACCTGGTGAAAAACAGCCTACAATCATGTCGGCAATCAGAAATTTCCGTACTGGTACGGATGATTAACAAACCTTAAACAATTTCAAAGATGGAAGATCAGAACAAAGAGATCGTTGTCAATATCGGCAACTATGACGGTGAGAAACCTATTGAGGTTATCTATCGCAATGGGGAGGCAGCCCCCCAGCCAGCTCCTCTGGCAACAAAGGCTCCAGAGAGCATCAATGTTGAGGGCGTGATCTCAACACCTCTGGATTGGTTGGAAAAGCGTGTTGGTACAATAGACCAGCTCACAGCCAATATCAAGGTAGATCGTGAAAATATGAAAATCACCCTCACTGTGAATGAGCGTGATTTCTACACCAAATCAAAGATCGTGGGCACGGTTGCTTTCACAGACACCTACACACGCTTTGGCATCAACGATGGCACTATAGGATGGCTCCCAGCCAAACTGGGGCAGTTCCTCCGCCTCAATCGTGGCGTGTTTACCGATCGCCAGGAGTGCATGACTCTGGTTTCAAAGCTCAAAAATTTCACCGCTAAGGCAAAGGCGGAGATCCAGAAACAGCGTGATCCCTCTGGCTCTACAGCCGATGTTTACCGCCAGGAGGTAGAAAGCAACCTCCCCAAGAGTTTCACAGTGAACGTGGCGATATTCAAGGGGACTGCAAAGGAGGCTATTGAGGTGGAGTTTGATCACTACCTCAAAGATGGAGAGGTTTTCCTACAGCTCGTTTCCCCTGGAGCCAATGAGCTTACCGAAAGCTACCGTGATCAGTGCATTGATACCGTGCTGAATAAGATCCGTGAAATCGCACCAGATATTGCTATTCTGGAGGTATAACAATCTCATGGCTCGTAAACGTCAAATCCCACTAATGCCCTTTGACACCTTGGCATGGCTCTCCATGCCAGGTGTGAGGGGGCTATCTCCAGAGATCAGATCTCTCTGGGTTGATCTGCTATGCCTAATGTGGGGGAGCGTTGAGCGAGGAGCGTTGCTAAAGCCTAACGGAGATCCATACTCCAGGAGCGAAATAAACCGCCTCCTGGCGATAAATGATGATGGAGTGATAGGAACCCTCATTGATGCTGGATTGTGTGCATGGCGTGATGATGGTGCTCTTATAAGTAGGCAGATTATCCGAGGAGAGGAGATCAGAGCTAAACGGAGAGAGGCTGGGCTGAAAGGCGGAAACGCCACCAAAGCAAAGATGTTATCCGTTGAGGAGCCGAAAGTGAAACCTCCGAAAGTGGAGCCACCAAAGAAACCAGATGTGGATCCAGTCTTACCTCTGATAGCTGATGATCCTCCCCAGGGGGAAACACCGCCACCTCTCACAGAAAAGGAAAAGGCAGCAGCAGAGAAAAAGAAAAAGTATAAATACAGCGATTTTGTAACCCTAACACATGATGAGTATGCCAAACTGGTTGCAGAGTTTGGAGAGGATGCCGTTAAGGACATGATTGATATTCTAAACAACTGGAAAGGATCAAATGGAAAGAAAACAAAGAGTGATTATTTCACCATACGAAAATGGGTTATAAACGCATATTACGAACAACAGCAACGAAATGGAGTTTATCCACGGCAACATATCGCAACAGCTAACCCAGGAGGAGGCTCTGCGAATAATAAGGGATGCCCAGGCGCAACGCTACCAGCTAACCAAAGAGAAGGAGGCGGCAGCAACGATGAGGCACAGAAAGACTATTCTGAAAGGTTTTAAGTATGATCTTTCAGACCCAGAGGAATATGCCAGACACAGAAGCCTGGTTATGGCGATCGCCAATAATCTCATGCTAAGAGAGCTGGGCACATTCCAGGTTGATGAGCACAATCGAAAAGTGCTCAAATTCTTACTCCTCTATTTCAATGGATGTGCATTGGCAGAGGATGTTTTCCCAGAGGAGGATTATAAGATCCACAAAAATATCCTCCTCATAGGGGAGCCTGGAACTGGGAAAACGCTCCTTATGCAGATCTTTGCGGATTATCTCCGTGAAATTGGTAATGAGATGGTGTTTAGGAATATCAGTGCAACCCAGTTGATGAACTTTCACAAGGTGAATGGGCATATCAACAAATACACCTACAACGAAACAGATAAGGTGGAAACCTATGATGGCTGCAATCCGCTACATATCTGCCTCAATGATCTGGGATTGCAAACAGAGAACCAGAAAAGTTTTGGCACGATGCTAAATCAAGTGATGGATGAGTTTCTGTTTGCCAGGTATGAGATCTACCAGCAGTACCAGAAACGCTTTCATATCACCTCCAACCTAACGGTTAAGGATCTCAAAAGTAGGTTTGAAAAGCGTTTGGTTGATCGTTTCAAATCGTTTAACGTAATTGAGCTGCGTGGAGGCAGTAGGAGAAAATGACACCAGTAGATTGGAATAAGCTCCGAGATTGGGCACATAAAACATCCGTGGAGCATGGTTTCTATGAGGATAAGCCCAGCAACATCCATTTCCTCTGTCTGATCATTTCAGAGCTGATGGAGGCGGTTGAGGCTGATAGGAAAAACCATAGGGCGAAAACCCACTCCGAGGATTGGAAAAGGTATGGAATTTTCTCTGATCAGACTTTCCACCCTGGCAACATCTATTTCAAAGAAAACTTTGAGGTGCAAATCAAAAACACCCTGGAGGATGAGCTGGCAGATGTTGTAATCCGCTGTCTGGATATGGCTGGAGCCAATAAGATTGAATTGCCGTATGGCACTCCTCCAGCGATCATAAACCAAGGCAACACGTTCACCGAGAAAATCTGGTTTGTTGTGAGTACCCTGGTGGATAGACGTGCAACCCTCACAGCAAAGCTCCACACTACCATAGGGCACTGTTTCCAGCTTGCAAGGGAGTATAACATTGATCTGGTATGGCATATAAAGAAAAAGATGGCATACAATTCTCTCCGCTCTCCCAAACATGGAAAGCGTTATTGATACCAAAAGTGTGTTTGTCGAACAATCTAACAACAGAATAATGACTAAGAAAGTAGCAAAAAAGAAAGTGATCCTCACTCTCTGTAAGGTGTTTCCAGTAACACACCAGAGAGCAAAACAGCCCACTGGTTTTGAGGAAAAACTGAATTGTGGGGAAAAGATCCACACGATCAGAGGCAACAACAAAGGCGTGTGGGATAGTCGCTATGCCGATATAGCCTCTGGTGGTAAGTATCTCTCTATCCGTGAATGGGAGGGCAGACCGTATAACTCCCAGCAGAGGGAGATCGCTAGGCGTGATCAGATCGGAATGCAAAAAATCACCATGACCTATGGCTCCGATGATGCCATACCCCAGGCATGGGTTGATGGTCGAGAGGTGCCAGTGGAGGCTCTGGCTAAAAACGATGGGCTTTCAGTAGAGGACTTTGTGAATTGGTTTTTTGGCAGCGTTCACGAGGGTAATGTATTTGAGGGCGTAGTAATTCATTTCACAAACTTTCGTTACTAATGGAAATTAAAGGGAAAGTACATTGTTTCTTTGAGCAATCGGGAACATTCAAAAACGAGTTTATTAAACTTGGGATCCCAGCCGAAGATTACGACATTCAAAATAATTTTGGCGAAACAGATCATACGGATGATTTGTTCGCTGAGATTGAAAAAGCCTATGATGGAAAACCCAGCTTGTTTGATGGCATTTCTAAAGATGATTTGGTTATGGCTTTCTTTCCGTGTATCTATTTCTCTTGTGTTAGTCAAATGTTATTTGGATGGAACGCAAAGAATTATAGAAAACTTGATACTAAATCAAAGTCGAATGAAATAATCAAAAGAGCAAACAATCGTTTGACTTTCTATGTGCTACTAATCAAGCTGTATTCTTTAGCGGAGATAATGGGTTTTCGATTGATCATTGAAAATCCCTGGTCTATGCAAACATACTTAAAGGCTAATTTTGTTAAACAGCCCTCTTTAATAGATAATAATCGAATGATGAGAGGAGATTTCTTTGTCAAACCCACAGCTTATTGGTTTGTAAATTGCGAACCAACCAACGGACAAACATATCAATTTGACAAAGAAAAGAAAAGTATAATTCATGCAAAGAAAGGAGCTAAGGCAGGTATCTGTAGCGAGGAACGGTCAATGATAAGCCCCGATTATGCGAGGAATTTTATATGTGATTTCATTCTTGGGAAAACTCAAGAAAAAAACGAAACAACATTATTTGATAATTTTTTTGAATTTGAATAGATCATTTGTTAATGAAAACAAACGCTACAAAAAGAACGGATATATTCCTCATTGATCCCCGAAATATCGTGGTGATGGATGGTTTCAATGTGCGAATTGATTTTGATCTAGATGAGCTTAAAGAGCAGATCAAGGCTGCTGGAGTACTCAATCCTATAACTGTTATTCCTTTCAAGGATGAGGATGGAAATGAGAGATACAAGCTGGTGGATGGTGAAAGGCGTTACCGTGCTACTATGCTGGCTATAGAGGAGGGTGCAAACATCCCCTTTATCAAGGCTCTCAAAGCTCCGAAAGATAGCACCCCAGAACAACTCTATATAGAACAGATGATGCGAAATGAGGGCAAGCGTTTCACTGAATACGAATGTGCAATCATGTTTCGCAGATTCAAGGAGGAGTTTGGCTATAGCCAGGTGCAAATAGCCGATAAGTTTAAGAAATCGCCAGCGTTTGTGAGCAAATGTCTCTCTCTGCTGGATCTCCCCAAATACCTCCAGGATCAGATCATATCTGGCACCCTTTCCACAAAGGCAGCCAGGGAGATCGGCAACAGCTATGAAACTCCAGGTGCCCAGGTGAGGGCTGCAAAGAGAGCCGTTGCAGAAGCCCAGGAGCAAGGAAAATCCACCGCCACAAATAAGGAGGTTGGCGGATCTCTCAAAGATATGAGGGAGGCAAAAGCGATCTCCGAGGCTCTAAGAAAGGTGTGGGCTTATATGGATGGAGAGAATCTGGTGGATATTGACCGCCTGGCAACGCTCCTGGATCAGAGAGGGAGCCTACATAGAGCCATGAGGGAATACAAGAAAGGAGGTGCAAAATGAGCGACAAATACGGTGTAATCAACATACCCCAGTGGATGATAGATGCCACTCCGATGCCCAGGCTCCCCAGAAAGCAGAAAAAGCGGATCATTAAGACCGCTGGGAGGGAAAACTATAGATTGATCCTCCAGCACATGAGAAAAGTTTATGCCATGTTTGGCTATCGTAAATTCAACATAAAAGAGTTAAAATGAAAGCGTTATTCTTTGACCTGGAAACTACTGGCACATATCCAGGAAAGCATGGGATCCACCAGATGAGCGGAATGATCGTGATTGATGGTGTGATCAAGGAGAAATTTGATTATAAAGTAAGACCCAATCCGAAAGCGGAGATCCTGGATGAGGCTCTGGCTGTGGCTGGTGTAACCAGGGAGCAAATTCTGGCTTACCCTCCTATGGAGGAGATCTACCGTCAGTTTGTGGATCTGCTGGCAAAGTATGTGGATCGCTACAACAAAAAGGATAAGTTTTTCCTGGTTGGCTACAACAACGCCAGTTTTGATAATCAGTTTCTCCGAGGCTGGTTTCTCCAGAATGATGATCAATACTTTGGCTCCTGGTTTTGGAGCAATAGTGCCGATGTGATGGTGCTGGCTACACCGTATCTGGCTGAAAAACGATCAGAAATGAAAGACTTTAAGCAAGGCACCGTTGCAAAGGCTCTGGGGATCCAGGTGGATGATACCAAGCTCCATGATGCCCTCTATGACATAGAGATCTGCAAAGCGATCTTTGACATTGTTTCACCCTACAAGTTATAAACTCATGGAAAAAGAAAAAGATGTGCCCACCGTTGAGGTGGCTGTGGAAAAAGCTCCACGAAAAAGGGTTGTTTTCTCTCCCTACTGGGAAAAGAGAAAGAGAAAGCTGAAAAAGGAGTTTATCCAGAAGCTCCAGGATTCGGCAAACAGTGAGGTGATCGCCTCTGATGAGTATGGGGAGTATCGTGCTGGCTCATTCCTCCATAAGGCTGCAATCGTAACCGTTCAGAGAGAAAACGGATTGTGGAGCCTCCATGTGATGAGTGAGGAGTTTATTTCCTCCGTACTGGTTGAGGAGATCCGTTATAAGTATCTCCCCGATGATCTGTTGATGGCGCAACTCTATGGCACCAGGAAAGAGGCAAACCAGCTCAAAGGTGTTGTGCTCTATGAGATCCCCAAACATATCAAGGAGGCGGAATGATCTATATCGGTATTGATACTGGTACTAACACTGGGATTGCTGTATGGGATAACCGCCAGCGATCCTTTGTTAGTGTCGGTTGTGTGGCGATCCACAAGGCTATGAGGATCGTTGAGGAGTATGCCCAGAAAGCTCTGGATGCTGGCACCAGGTGTATTGTGAGGGTTGAGGATCCGAGGCAGCGCACCTGGTATGAGCCAATGACCAGGGAGGCGGAGCGGAAAAAACTGCAAGGCGTTGGCTCTGTCAAACGTGATGCCTCTATCTGGGAGGACTACCTATCCGATCTGGGAGTAGAGTTTGAAATGGTGGCTCCGAAAAGGAATGTTACCAAGCTATCCCAGGATCGTTTCAGAGTTATGACTGGCTGGCAGAATCGGACAAATGAACATGGCAGAGATGCTGCTATGTTAGTTTTCGGGTTTTGAGAGAATTTTCTGCTTAAAATGTGTTCAACAAACACATTTATTTTGTATCTTTGCAACATACATTAACCGAGTAAATTTTTCACAATGGATATACTGATTATTACTGTTTCTCTCTTTCTGATCCTCATGGTGTTATTTGTGCTGGGAGGGTTAAGGGAAACTCTGGGGGATCATATTGTAAAAATCCTCCCCAGGAACCACTCCCAAAAGGGAGATCAAGTAGATATTTTCCTCAATGGAAAGTATAACAGAACGGCAACGATCTCCAGGATTAGTGCCGATAAGGTGTATATCTACGGCTCAATAGGACTGCCTCTGGACTACAGAGGTCGCTTTTATGCCGTGGGCTTTGATGTGAATGATGGGAGCCGTCTGATTTACCTGGGAAACAGAAAGCATTATCGCTTTGTGCGTGTGGCGGAGATCATACGCAAGGCGTTTGCTGTGATGGATGAGGTGGATAACATGAAGATGGCACCAGTTGATACGGTTGATGAGATCAAGGATAGCCAGGAAAGCGAGGTGAGCGATGATAAGTGAGCCTCTGGAATGGCGTAAGGTTACGGATCTCCATAATCTGCCAGAGAACCCCAGGAGTATCACTCCCAAAGGGATGAAACGCCTGGTGGAATCTATAAAGATCAACGGTTTCTATGAGCATAGACCTCTGGCGATCGTTGAGCGTGATGGGCTTTTGGTTGTACTGGATGGCAACCAAAGGCTCAAAGCTGCAAAAAAACTAAAGCTGAAAGAGGTGCCAACCGTGCTCTACATTGATACAACTCCAGAGGATGAGAGGGAAATTATCCTCCGAGGGAATATAAATAACGGAGAATGGGATCAGAACATTCTCAACACGGAGGATCTTTTCAAAGATGTGGATTATGATGCCATAGGACTTGTGATCCCAGATCTTTCCCTGGAGGAGGAAAAGCCGAAAAAGAGCAAGGCTAAGGCTCCGAAACAAGAGGATGGTCTGGAGGATCCAGATGATGATCCAGCGGATGATGAAAGCGAGGATGAGGATCCCGATGATGAAGCTGATGAGAAAGAGGCTTTCTATCGCTCAATGTTTAAGGATGTGCTATATCCGAGCGATAATATCTTTGAGATCCCCACTCTGTTACTGGAGGAGCAAGCTGGAAACCTGGAGCTGCCTCTATCTCCCTGGGGAGCAAACAGCCGATTGAGAAAGGATGTAACAACGTATCATTTCTACGTTGATGATTATCGTTTTGAGGCTCTTTTTAAGGATCCGATCAAGTTGCTCACAAGTGGATGCAAGGCGGTTGTTGAGCCTAATTGTAGCTGCCATGATCAAACCCCTATCGCCTGGGGTATTCAGTTGATCTATAAGAAACGCTGGCTTTGCCGATACCTCCAGGAGTGCGGTATCAAAGTTTATGCTGATCTCAATGTTTCCCACAAATTCATTGAATACAATAAAATGGGGATCCCCAAAGGATATAACGCCTTTTTTACCCGTGGGCTGGATGGGTGGATGGAGAGCTTAAAATCCGATCTCCAGGTAGCCCAGGAGATCTCTGGACTTGAAAGACCTAATCTGATCGTGTATGGCGGTGGAGATGAGATCCAGGAGTTCTGTAGGAAACATGGGCTGCTGTATGTAACTGATTTTATAAACGCCAAAAAGAAATAACATGGGCAGAAATTCTGGCGGAGTTGTGAATGTGTCTGGTGGTGGTGCCAATGCTGGCATTGTCGCTAAGGCTGTGAAAAATTCACGCTCCATATCAACGATAAATGACCGATCGGTAGCAAAAGAACTGCAACAAGGCATTTCCCGATTTCATGCTGTGCTGGGTGTGAGGGAGAGGAGTGTAAGGATCGCTGATCTCTCTGGCATGAATGCACTGGGTGTAACCTATATCGGAGGAGAGGGCAAGAGTGCTGGTATTCTCCTCAATGAGAAATTCTTTGATCGCAAACGAAAGGCTATCATATCCGATGTGAGAACCAAGCACTACGATACTGGTTTCAAAAACCGAACAAACGCACCTCTCCAGCACACGATCACACATGAGCTGGCACACGCAACCTGGAATGCTCACATGAGTAGTGCCAATGCCAGGGGTGCTAAGAAAGAGATCACCCAGCTCTATCACCGATGGCTGGGAGATAAAAAGAAAAAGGGCTATGGCTCTTATGGTGCTACAAACGTAAGTGAGTTTTGGGCGGAGGCTGTAACCAAAGCTGTGCATGGCAAGTCAGACCGCTACACCAAAAGAGTGATCAACATAGCACGAAAGTATAAGCTATAATCGTTAAATTTGTAAATTATTCATAGAAAGTAAAGTATTATGAAAAAGATCGAACTATCTGCTGATGAGATCCAGGTGATCCATGAGCAATTAAACGGAGAGTTTGGGGCGTTTACAGCAACCCCCAGACAACAGCAGCTCATTATGGGCGTAACAGATAAGGCAGTTGCTCTGGCAGATGAGCTGAATGCCTTTGATGATGTGGGTGAGGATCTGATCGCCTGGTATTATAACAAGTACCAGGAGCAAGAGAAAGAGAATGCCCAGAACGCCCAGTAATACGTTCACCAGGTAAAGAGGATCAGACGGTGAAACGCTGTCTGATTTTCTTTACCTATAAAGTGTGTTTGACAAACACGTTACTACGGAGATACAACGAAAAATGGCAAAGAAATTATTTCAACCTGGAAATAAGATTGGCAACCGCTTTTCCTCCGACAATCAACCAGAGAATAGGAGGAAACCAAAGATCTACACCGTACTGAAAAAGCGGTATGGGATAGATCTGGCAGCCAATGGCGATTTCTCCCAGGGGCAGATCCAGGATTTGCTCCAGGCGTTGCTCTGTGTAGATATACGCCAAGCCACTGCCCTAAGCGTTGAGCTAAACCAGGATCTCCAGGAGATAGTTAAGAAGATCAAGAATGGGGAGCCGATCCCTAAGCTGAAAAAGGATGAGGTGATAAGCCAGGTGTTTATTGTCCTCTCCCAGGCGATAAGCCGTGAATCAGCAAAGGGTGAAAGCTCAACTATCCGCTGGATAATTGAGTATCTGTTTGGCAAAGCAACCCAGCCGATCGAAAGTGAGATTAATGCCCAGGTAACAAGCAACGATGTTGATCTATCAGCTCTTTCTGTGGAGGAGCTGATGCAATACAACACGCTCCTGGAAAAGATCAAGGCTGGCAATAATGGCTAACAAAGCGGTATCAGTGCCGATGGCACTTGCAGTCAAGATGGAATTGTGGAGGCGTGGATGCTTCGATTTCATCACCACCAGAGATGGCAAGAAACATGAAAAGCAATCTCTGGCTCTCCAGATATTGACCGATTCAGATCATGTGGAGATCCTTTATGGTGGTGCTGCTGGTGGTGCTAAATCGTGGACTGGTGCCGTTTGGTTGCTTTTTATGTGCCTCTGTTATGCTGGTACTAAATGGTTTGTTGGTCGTGCCGAGCTAAAGAGGATCACCCAATCAACCTATATCACGTTCAAGCGAGTTGCAAAGATGTATGGTGTGCCAGATGATCTCTGGAAATACAATGGGCAACTGAATTACATTGAGTTTTGGAATGGCTCCAGGATTGACTTTCTGGATCTCCAGTTTAAGCCAGGTGATCCGCTCTATGAGCGTTATGGCTCCATTGAGTTTACTGGTGGCTGGATTGAGGAGGGCGGTGAGGTTAATTTCGGTGCCTATGATACTCTAAAAACTCGTGTGGGTCGCTGCCTTAATGCAGAGCTGGGATTGAAACGAAAGCTCTTTATCACTTGTAACCCCAAAAAGAACTGGATGTATGATACTTTCTACAAGCCCTGGAAAACTGGGGTGCTCCTGGAGTATCGCTACTATGTTGCGTGTCTGGTGCAAGAAAACCCCTTTATAGATCCAGACTACATAGAGGGTCTGCGATCAACCTCTGATAAGGTTAAGTTTGAGCGACTGTTTAAGGGTAACTGGGATTACGATGATAACCCCAATGCCCTATGCTCCTATGATGCTATATGTGCTATATTCGGCAATAAGATCTCCGTGCGTACTGGTAAACACTATATCACTGGAGATATTGCACGTTTCGGAGCGGACTATGCGAGGCTGGCGGTCTGGGATGGGTGGACTATCATTGAAAAGATCAGTTTCCCCACCAGCACAACCACCGAGATTCAAACCTGGATTATCAACAAACAGAAAAAGTATAGGATCCCTAACTATCGCTGTATTGTGGATGAGGATGGCGTTGGAGGTGGCGTGGTTGATAATTGCGAGATCCAGGGCTTTGTAAACAACTCTGTTGCTCTGGCTGGAGAGAATTACAGAAACCTCCAGGCTCAATGTGGCTACAAGCTGGCGGAGCATATAAACGCCAATGAGGTAGGTATGGAGGAGGATATTGTAAGCCAGGCGGAGAGAGAGGAGATCGTGCGTGAGCTGGAACAACTGCAAACCTGGAAAGGTGATAGTGATGGAAAGCTCCAGCTAAAGCCGAAAGAGGAGATCAAAAACGATATAGGGCACTCCCCAGACTGGAGGGATCTGTTTCTTATGCGATCCTGGTTTGATTACAATGAGGTGGAGATCCCCGACAATATAGAGCAAATTTTAGGTTTAACTTGAAAATAAACTGATATGGGTTTAATCAACGCAATTCAAAACGAGATCAAGGCTGCTGTGGGCTATCAACAGTCTTTTGCCGAGCTGCTTGCATCCAGGGATGTAACCAGGGCACTATCTATGATGCGTGATCGCTCTGAATCCGCTGCCAAATTCCGCAAGGAATATGAGATCAACACTCATAAGGTGATGGAGCGTGAGGATCGTGCTGTGTACGACAAAAAGGGCAATTTCCTCCGCTGGAGCAAGCGCAACAAAATTCCTATCCCTTACCAACCTTTCATCAATGAGATCGCCCTGGTTTTCCTCTATGGCAGACCAGTGAAATGGAGCCAGGGATCCGAGGGCACCGATGATGCTTTCTCCTATTACCAGAACCTCATGGGGGAGATCCGTTTCAACTCTATTATTAGGGAGGCGAAACGTGCTGCTGGAGCGGAGGGTGTATCTGCGATCCTCTATCATTGCTATAAGGATGAAGATAACAACCCCAGGCTCCTCCTCAATCTCCTTTCCCACGAAAACGGAGATACGATCTACATCGTCAAAGACCAGTACAAGCGTTTGACCTCATTTGCCTGGGGCTACTATCTTACCGAGGCTGGCAATCGCACCGTGTATCATGTGGATATTTACACCGCTGATACAATCTATCGTGCCAAGCGTGAAAGTGTGGGATGGGAGGTGCTGGTTATGCCCAACCCAGTAGGCAAAATCCCAGTGTTGCTCTTTGAGCAAGTTCCAGAGCACTCCAGCGTTCAACCTCTGATCGAAAAGATAGAGGATAGTGAAAGCACCGAGGCTGATGTGATTGATCGCTTTGCCAACCCAGCGATGGTGGCAACAGCGGAGATCCTTAATTCTCTGCCTAAAGCGGAGGATGAGGCAAAGCTGTATATCCTCAAAAACGGTGGCGATGTGCGTTACCTTACATGGGATCAAGCGAGCGAAAGCAAGCGCAACCAGTTTGAACGTCTGGATAAACATATCCTCTCCAAGTCGTTCACTCCCAACATAGATTTTGATAACATGAAAAGCCTGGGCAACCTATCGGCTAAGGCTATCCGCAAAATCATGTTGCTTGCAGTCATCAAGGCGGAGCGACACAAGGAGAAACACGATGGCTACATGAATCGCCACGCCTCCATTATGAAAGCCATAATGGGGAATGTGCTGGACTATCGCAACAAGGCTCAATATGATGCCCTGGTGTTGCGCCATGAGTTCCAGGAACCGTTTGGTGATGATGTGAGTGAAATGCTTGCCGATCTCTCCAAGCAGTACAATGATGGAGCGTTGAGCCGTGAAACCTACCTGGAAATGTCTTATCTGGTTAAGGATGTTAAGGCTGAAATGGATCGTATTAAGCAAGAGGAGGCGGAGCGAATGGCTCAACAACTGGAGCAACAGAGAGAGCTGAATAAAATGGATGCTTTTGGGGAGGCTGAATGATGGCAAAGAAAGTAACACCGAGCAAACCCCAGCACTCTTGCCAGGATTGCAAACACGCTACCGACTTTCACAGCAAGGCTCTGGATGGGCACTGGATTTTATGCAAATGCTCTTTCCACAAGTATAGCAAGTTTCTGACCAGGGATCATTGTGAACATTTTAGCCATAAATGATTATGCCGAAATTGGACTTTAACCAGATGCAAAAGCAGCTATTCAAACGCACGGAGGGATATGCTGCCAAAGTTCGCTCTATATACCAGAGGATGCTCTCACAGATCATTGACCTGGTAAAAGATGTGGAACTGGAGGAGGGAAAGCCTTTCTCCTTTTCGGAGTATGGATTAAGCGATGAGGTGACACCGCTTTTCCGCTCAATGTATAGCAGCACCTACCAGGCGATCAAAGAGGGGATCGGCAAAGAGTGGCTGATGGCAAATGAGAATAACGATGCTCTGGTTAAAGCCATTTTCGGCAAAGGATCTATCGAGGATCACCACTTTGCCAAATTCTTCATGCGCAACATGGAGGCTATGGATGCTTTCTTTGCCAGGAAAACTGGTGATGAGGGGCTGGATCTATCTCAGAAAGTCTGGAGGTACACTGGTATGTATAAATCAGAGCTGGAA
This sequence comes from Duncaniella muris, assembly GCF_003024805.1. GTDB lineage: Bacteria > Bacteroidota > Bacteroidia > Bacteroidales > Muribaculaceae > Duncaniella > Duncaniella muris. The sequence continues at coordinate 17,928 of NZ_PUEC01000019.1, read as the reverse complement.
ATGAGCCTGGATCTGGCTATCGGAGAGGGCACACCAGCAAACCAGTTAGCCTCAAAGATCAAAAAGTACCTCAATGATCCAGATCGCTTTTATAGGCGTTTTCGTGTCAAGATCGGTGAAAACGATGATGGCACTCCGATCTGGGGCTACAAGTGGAAACGGAGGGTATTTGACAGTGAAAGTGGTGGCTATAAGTGGATAGATGATAACCCCAAAAACTATCACCCAGGGAGGGGTGTTTATCGCTCCTCCTCCCGAAATGCCCAGAGGTTAGCCAGGACTGAAACCAACATTGCATATCGCACCGCTGATTATGACAGATGGCAGCAGCTCCCCTTTGTGATCGGTGTGGAGATCAAGTTGAGCAATAATCATCCAACGGAGGATATTTGTGATGATCTGAAAGGGATCTACCCAAAGGATTTCAAGTGGACTGGCTGGCACCCTAATTGCCGTTGCTACATGGTGCCAGTACTGGCAAACAAAGAGGATGTGAGCAATATGGTTGATAAGATCCTGGATGGAGAGGATCCTGGCACCGTTCACCCTGGAGGAGCCGTTGAGGAAATGCCCGATCAATTCCAGGACTGGATCAAAGCCAACGAGGAGAGATACAACCAGGCGGAGCAGAAAGGCACATTGCCCTATTTTATCAAGGATAACAAAAAGGCGGTGGAGCAAATATTAAAGCCTCCTACGCCAGAGGAGAAACACCACCAGGAATTAGTAGCCAAGTATGGGGAAAGTGCCGTGCAGAGCCTCTATGACGCTTACAAGGCGTTTCTGGATAAGATCTCAACTGGAGATCTGGATTATCAGATAAAGAAACTCAAATTTGAGGCTCAATGGGTAGCCGATAAAAACAAGTTTCCGACCTCTCCAGAAATGGTTAAGATGCTCAATACTCAACTGGCAAAGGTGGAGGCTCAAAAGGATCTCCAGTTGGCGATTGCTGATGCTAATACCGTTCTGGGATTCCAGAGCAAGAGTAAACCACTCAAAGAGATCCAGGCGGAGCTGGCTGATGCCATAAGCCAGGGAGCGACTGCAAACGAGATCCGAGCGATTACTGCCAGAGGTAACGCTAAGATCCTGGCGATTGAAAAGGCAAGGCTGGCGAAACTGGCTAAAACTGCTGGAGGTGATGGATCTGTGATTGATCTCTATGCTACAGCAGAGGAAAAGTTGGAGCTGGCAAGGCTCCTGGATGCTTACAATGCAGAAATGGCTGCCTCTGGTAGTCAGTGGGCGTATAATGTCAATGCTGCCTACATGAGGATGGCAGACTATAAGAAAGAGCTGGCTTTGAAATATCTCTCAAAGCAAGGGCGATTGGTTAAGCTCAATGGGGAAACCGTTGAGAGTGCCCAGAAAGCCCTGGAGGAGTATCTGGATGCTCCGCTCAATCATTCCGCTATGACACCAGTAGGAGGGCGTTTCCAGCTCACAGAATACTGTTACAATAAAACAGAGATCGCTGAATTTTCCAGGCTTACTGGTATTAGTGAGGATGAACTGGGATTGATCAACCGCTATAGCCGTGGATCCAAGTGGATCAATCGTTACAGTTATGGCGTTCCAGATCCCTCCTATGGGCGTGTTGTGGATTATGATGGGCTATGTCCTAAGTATATCCAGGCAACAAACGCTGTATTGGAAAAGCTGCCACGCTATGAGGGTACTGTTTTCTCTGGGATCTCGTTTGAGGAGGGTCTTCTATCAACCTATATAGCCGATATGCAGAAATGCCTATCCTCTGGCACTCCCTATGTGAATAAGGCTCTGATGAGTTCCACCACCAACATAGATAAAACCACCATGTTTGGTGATAACCTTATGCTGGTGATCAAGAGTAAAAAGGGAGCCAATATAAAGCCGATCTCCTATTATCCCAGTGAGGATGAGATTGTGTTTAGAGCTGGCTCCAGGTTCAAGGTACTCAAAGTGTACCAGGAAACTACTCAAAAGTATGGATTTGGTAGGGGCTGGGTTGTTGAGCTGGAGGAGCTATAAAAGAAACGGATCCAAACTGCCTATGCAATCTGGACCCGTTATTGTCTGGTGCTGTTGGTTATCGTTTACCAGTTTCAAACACCTTTCCCCAATCGGTTGTATCTCCATAAGGATTGGGGGCTTTACCAGGTAAATACTCCTGGATAAATTCCGCTTTCCATTGCTTGTATGCCTCTGCCAGGGATCGGCTTGTGTCGCACTGATCCAGGTAGGAGGCATGGAAATTTCTCTCATACTCCCAGAGGGAGGCTGCCAGAGGCATCTCTGTGTTTCCTATGTAGGGGTTTTGGGGTTCTCCTTTGTACCAGCGATAGTTTGAATAATCCTCCGTGATCCCAGAGAAAAATCCAGCGTTATTCCAATCTTTTGCCATATCAGATAGATGTTACTATGTTTATTCCTTTGAGGATGTATATACAACCCTCTTGCTGCTGCCAGGTGTATTTGTGCCTGGGATCCTGGATCTCTGAATTGAGATCGGCAACCAGAGCTTTAACTGCTTTGATCTTTTCCTCCATGATGATCCTGGCAACTATCTCTGGAGGAATGGTAAACGTGATTTTCATTTGTCTGGGAGCACGTTTTCATAGAAACGCTCTATCACATTACGCATATCCCTGGGGAGCCTGGAGAGAGTGGAAAGCCATATCTTCTCTGGTATATCCCAGATCGCCTCTGCCATTGCTCCAACGATAGCTCCTATTGTGTCGCTATCTCCACCAATGGCGATGGCTCTGCGTATCGCATCCTCAAATGAATCTGCGTAAAATAAAACCCAGAAACATACTGGTAGAGTGCCCTGGCACGTTTCATCAAATTTGCCGATCTCTGGGGCTTTCAGCTCCCAGCCTGGGTAATATCGTTGAGAGATCTCCATAAGCTCACTCCCTCTCATTCCGTGTCTGCCAGCCCAGATCATGTGAGCCACACAAACGGCTCCTTTTACACCCTCTGGATGGTTGTGGGTGATCATTGCAGTCTTTTCTGCCTCCTGGAGCACTTGTGAGAGATCATCAAATGCCCAGGCGATAGGGCTTACTCTCATAGCGGATCCATTCCCGAAACTGTTATAAGGCTCTGGGTGCTCTGACTGGATCCACTGGGCAAACCTACCTCCATAACCGCCTTTGGGATTGGGGTACTTTCTACACCAGCGTAAGAGATTAGCCATATAGCACGGATCTCCATCATTCCTGGTGATCCGTCTGTTAATTGCATCTGCTATTGCAATAGTGCAAATGGTATCATCAGTGAAAGTGCTCCCTGGAGAGAGCCAGGGAAAATCATAATCCTGGGTGTTGTGAAATTCGTATGGTGATCCCACAATATCACCTATTATCGCTCCGATCATCGTTGCCTCCTTTCTTTATGCCTCTGTTGGTTTCTTTTGAATGTAGTGTGCCCTTTCTGATAGTGGCACGTCTGCCAGTGTATTCCCCATCATTGAGGGTATTCCAGAGCGTTTCTCTGGCGATCCCTACCACATCCAGGGGGAGCACATCATATATGGCTGCCACGCTGCCAAAATAATAGTGTCGCTTTCCCTGGTATGGCTCATGGAGTTCAACGTGGATTACTTTCCTTTGCTGTTTCATACTAAATGCGTTTATCAGACACAAAGGTAACTATTATATTTAATATAACAAACCTTTGAGCCGTTTTATTTCTGCTTTTAGGTTCTCATTCTCTTTTTTGAGCCGTTCTATCTCCTCATGTGGTGTGGGTGAAGCGTTACAAGTGCATTGATCCAGATCTCCACTTACAGCAACCGCCATACAGCCAGGGATCAGCACACGCCCCACGCCACGCACACGGATATAATGGCATTTCTCACTCATTACAATCTTTAATTTTATGCGTCAAAGATTGAGATAGTATCAAGTATTCATTACTACATAATACAGCCTTACAAAGAGCATCGCCAAGTTTTTCGCCATCACACCAACTACACTCACATTGTTCACAGCGATTTGCTGGATTATCAGATATTTTGGCTATGTAAACCTCACTCTCTATTATAAGTCCATTTAATTTATTCATTGCTCCATCGGTGAATTATACTTTTCAATGCTGGTTAATCGTTGCCGAATAAACCAGAATAGATCACACTCTTTCCAGGTCTTACATACGATCCAGCGAAATGTTGGCACTGTTAGCCAGGTAGGATCTGGGGCAGCATCCTCAAAGGTGAAAACAGCATAATGATCAGCCCAGAGAATCCGCCATATTGCTAAAAGTTTACTCATTGCTTACCGATAGCTCGTTTAACATCCTCCCTCTGGGCATATTCTTTCTGGCGTTCCCTACATTCATCTACACTCTCCAGAAACTCCTCACTCATTTCAATGCCATACTCCAGGCACTCATCAAATATAATCAGATCCTCATGGCAGTTTGAGCAAACGCCATTATACATTTTGCATCCGCAATCTGGGCAATAACTCATAATAGTTGGTTTTACTTGAATATATTAAACTCTACACTCACAAACTTATCGGCTGGCAGATCCGCTCTGTCTATCTCCAGGAACTTAATTAGGCTATCTTTGAGATAGTATCTGCCAGGAGCCTCTTTCAGCATATCCAGGAGAAAATGAGCCTCTGATCTCTCCTGGGCGTTGTATCGCTTTCCGCTCATAAGACCTATTTTGTAGAGATCGCAATAACCCAGGGAGAGATTGATCATTGAGAAAGCACTGGCAAAGTCCACCACTGGCTCAATGCTGGCAAACGTCTTAAATCCCCAGTCATGCAGTCTTTTCATAGCGTGGAGCCGTTCAATGTTGGAGGAGGCACCAGGCTCCAGCTCATCATGCCCAGTAAGCGTGAAACCCCAGGCGATTGAGCCAGCGATCAATTTCAGAGCTTTCATTGACTGGTGATCCAGGAAATCAGCTCTCTTTGTTAAGATCTGAACTGGGATCCCTCTGGAGTTAGCGGTAAAGATCGCCTCCAGCGTGAGATCTCTGGTTTCCTGGAGCATTGGATCACTGGTGAACGTAAAGAACAATCCAGAGGCTTGCAGAGCCTCCAGGTTGGCATCTATCTCCCTGGTGAAAACCTCCAGGGCATGATCCCGATCCTTGAAACACTTTTTGAGCTGGGCTTTATCACTCCAGACCTTTGCCAGGAATCCCTTTTTGCAATAGCAATACTCGCAATCGTTGGAGCACCCAGTAAAGAAATTGCAAGCCCAGGCAGCATATTCCCCAGCCTTTCCGCTGGGGTTGTATATCGCGTTTCCGTTAAAGCGTTTTACTGATTTTTCCATATTTTATAATTCAAATAGTTTACCAAGCATTAGAGGCTCAATAGATGAAAACATTATCATGGAGATCTGATTGAATCTATAACCGAATTTCAAAAAACCTCTGTGGCATACATTGCCATATCTTACCAGTTGCTCTCTCTGCTTTTCGGTTATTCTTACCATCGGTTTTTGAGAGTACCCATCGTAATGTATTATATCTCCATGAATCTTTACCCAGCCTTTTTCCTCCAGCCAAACATCCGCATTGCAATCTACCTCATTGGGGATCACTCTGGCTTGTAAAAGGGCATCGGCTATCTGAATATGGAGCATATTTGCATATTCTCCATTAAGACCATAAAAATCCCCACTCGGAGATAACCAGCCAGCATCATAGTTATCAGTGATCTCCACTGGTTGAATAATGCCGTTGTTGAGCGTTTTCGCAATATCCCTTTCGCTCTGTAGGAAACGATCCAGCAAATCAAATCTGTAGTTACGTCTGGCGATCTCCTGCTTTACTGACTTATCATCAAACAAAAGGGTTGTAAGCTGGGTGTTAAGATCTCTCACCTGGTAAGGCATAACAAATCCATCGGGGATCTCTCCAGGATATGCCTTGCCCAGCCATTCAATAACAGCCATTTTCTTAAAAGCCATTTCAGAGAATTTGCGTACCCCATTGATCGTGGTTTTAATATTTGCCAGGATGTTATCCTCTGAACCATCCATAAACGGATCAATCAGATTCTCGCTATCACCATCATAGAAAAATCTTAATAGGCGATCATAAGAAACTGTGATCTTAAACTCTCCATCCGCATCTATAATGGCTTTTCGCAGATGATTGAGTGCATTGATCCACTCCTCCGCATCCTCTCTCATGTTTAGGATCTGTTGCCCAGCCCACTCCTCAATATAGAATGGAGGGTAAAGATCTTTCATGTCTGGGGTGTATTTGCTTACATTAACCGAAACTTTATCTTTGTCGGTGGTTATGATCAGCTCTCCAGAGAGGATCTTTAATGCTATATCTCTGGGGCACCCTACCAAACTATCCTGGATAGCTGATAGAGCTTTGTTAGGATTCAGATTCATTGTTAGGTGCTCTCTGGCTATCTTTACTATAACCCTGCCAAAATTTTCACCCAGTGTAAAATGAACTGTATGAGTTTTAGTTTCCATCATTTTCCGAATTGATTACAATTACTAAGTTACTCCCCTCTGGCATCCGAAAGGCCTTATTAAAGAGTTTCTGGCACCGTCTGGGAGGGTTGATGTATCGGTGGTGCATTTCATCAAACATGGTGCAATGCCCTTTCCCTGGGTTGGGAGATAGTCTGGAAGATCCACTGTTAAACCAGGGGCATGATCCGCAGCTCCCTGGTTTATCGTAGAATGTTGTGCCGTTTATGGTGATCATCGAACCTCTGAATTTTTACAGAGTACCACATCACCATCAATCCAATCCCAGGGGAAGATAGCACGGTGTTTCAGTGCCAGCTCGGTTGCAGTCTTGTTGGTTGTATAGCGATCTTTCCCATCCTCGTTGAGTACCAGGATCTCATCCTCCTGGTTGTTGAGGCATACCTCCTGGATATATCCATCCACATACTTTTGCAACTCCTCCAGGGAGAAATCCGTGCCGTTCTGGGGCTGGATCGTTTCTTTGGTTCCGTCTGCTTTGATTAGTGTTGCCATATTATTATCCTTTTAATCTGCTTATGAATTTGAGTTTTATTGTTACTGGTACCATCCGTGATAATCCAGATATTACCTCATTGGGGTTGGTGATCTGTAATAGGAGCATATCATCCTTTGATTCATCGCCCAGGTCATTCACGATAAAACAGTTTGGCGTTTCCCATACTCCAGATTGATCCGTTATTTCATTCCAAAGCTCATAACCTGGAGTGCCTTTTGCCAGATCGTGATTATACCACTTTAAGGCAGATTCAATGCTCTCTCTTATGTTTTGCTCCCAGCCAGAGGGTATGCCATCTGGGGAAAGTTCATAATCCAGGATTTTTGGATTGGTGATCTCCATGATCTGAATATCTATATTATTCACATATTTTTCCAGGATCGGGAGAAGATCTTTGGGGTCTATTGGGATGTTAATTGTGCGTTTGTTTTTGAATCCATCCACATAGCCAAAAAATACGGAGGATTCTTTGGAATCCCTGGAGTAGCACTTAATCGCTGTTATCGCGTTGTTGAGTTTGCCCCTGCCATCAAAGTAGCTCTGGAGATCCACAATCATTTCTTTATCCATTGGTGCCTCCTTTCTCTACATAGTTGTTACACTTGCTTTTCTTATTGTGGAGTGTCTTACCAGTCCAGGAGCAATAGATCCCCGATCCATATCTCATGCTGTGTTTGCATGATCGGCAAATGGAGGGTGTTGCCTCTTTCCTGGCTCTGTGAACGCCTTGCACATAGCCAGGTTCCGCACGTCTTACATCATCATATTTCGCCTGGGCTGCTGTCTTAATCACCCTGGTAGGGGTATCAAGAAACTGAATATCCAGCCCTCTTTCCTTTGCATCTTTTTCGATCACTGAACGGATCACATCTTTAAGTATTCCCATTATCGGTGTTGCATTGTGGAGGGGATTGCTCCCCTCCTGGTTAAAGTCCGTTTGTTATCACATTTAGAGCCATCATTGCTACTCTGTAGGCATCCGTCTGGAGGATATTGAAATAAGTGTAAGCCTCCATCGGTTCCAGCATTATCCTTTCGCCATACCCATTATCACCAGCATTTCCACTATTTATCATAGCTGCCTCCCTGGTATCAAAGATCACCGCAATTCGGTTGGCTGGAGCAACATCGGCTCCCTGGTAGCCATTACCCTCTCCACAATAACAATAGAGCTTATCTGGAGTGGTTTTGCCTCCAGCATAGCCAGCGGAAACCCATTTTTCGCAATTCTCAATAGCAAGTTTACCGTATCTCTTTGATCCCTGGATCAACTCCTCAAAAAGTTCTTTCTGTCTATCGGTAAGAGTTAGGCTCTGGAGCTTGTTTTCTGGTGCTCCCATAAGCGTAAAAACACGCTCATTTTTTGCGTTGTAATAGTCAATATCATACTGGATCTCAAATGTGCAAAGGTTATAATCCCAGCCTTTTACCATACCAGTATATAGGATGTTTTCCTTTTTGTCGGAAACGGCAACGATCTCTCCGATCTTAAATTTATTTTCTGCCATGATCTGCTTTCCTTTTGTGGGGAGGGTTGCCCCTCCCCTGGTGGTTTTAGAATTGATAGAGATAGCTTACTTTTCCTTTGTGGAGATACTTTCTGCCTCCCTTTTGTCTGGTTTCTGGATCTCGGATCTCGGTGGCTCCGTGTGTTTTGAAATACGCCATGTATTCAGAGGCAGTGGTGAGGTTGTTGGTTTTGATGATCGTATCAGCTTTAACAACTGTTTCCGATCTTTCCACTGTGTGATTAAACTCCTTGGGAGCATCCTTAAAACCGAAACAGTTTGTACACCAGTTTTCGGTTACTACTTTGAGATCCATCCCAGCCTCTTTGATCAGCTCTGTGGGATCGTTGGGGAAATACAGATATTCTCCGCTGTAGTTAAATGCCCATTCTCCAGATACCAGAAAGGCGATAAGATTGCTGATCTCGGTGCGTGATCCGTAAACCACATAAACAATTTTTGTTTCCATATCTTTCTTTTGTTTTTTTAATTCGGTGTTGCAATCAGTTTGAGTTATCTGTGTTTTTCAAACACATCGCAAAGTTAATGTGTTTTATTTAATATACCAAACTTTTCAGCAATTATTTTTCAAGTAAAATTTACCTGGCTAATTTAAGTAACTGAAAAATAGTTTATTTACCTGGTTAATTTTGTGTGTCTGCCAAACGCATTTATTGGAGGAAAATTATTATATTTGCACCATTCTATAATTTAATCAGTATCAACGATGAACAAAGCACTCTACACAAAGGTCAAAGACCGCTGTAAAGACACTCATTTATCGGAGAAGTACCTTAAAGAGATCACCGAAAGCATCGGTGATGTCGTAGAGGATGATTCTACCGATGAGGAGCTGATCGAAAAGACTGCAACCAAGATCGTGAATATCGCCAAATCCAGCCAGGGTGAGGCTACACGATGGGCGCAGAACGCAAAGGAGAACGCCAACCAGAGCAAAGGTGGGGAGGGAGAATCCAAAGAGGATGAAGATCCCGACAAGGGCAAAGGTAAGGGCAAAACGGAGCGCAACGATGATCCACACGCAGAAGAGATCAAAAAGCTCAAGGAAAAAATTGCTGAAATGGAGGGCGAAAAGTCTAAATCTCAACGCTCCTCCGATATTGCAACCGCAATGGAAAAGCACAAAATCCCCAGCTATCTCCGCAACCGCCTGGCTAAATCAATCTCCGATGAGGAGGATATTGAGGAGGCTGTGGCTGCCATTAAGCAAGATCTCATTACAGATGGTCTGATGCCCAAAGATGGGGAGGGCGAAAAAGCTGCAAGTGAAAAGCAAGTTGATGAGGCTGCCGATAGCTTGCTGGAATCAATAACCGCAAAATAATTAACAAGTAAAGATGAAACGCAAGAAACACTCTTTCACTGGATCACGCCCGATCTTTACTGGCTCTCCCTCAAAAGTGATCGGAGGCTTTAACCTGGATAGGAGCAATCAGAATTTTGCTGATGGCGATATTATCCCTGGTGGAGTGCTGGCGATCTATGATGAGGAAACCAGGCTGGTGCAAGTGATCAAGACTGCAAAAGTCGCTGAAATTGACTCCGAGGATCCTAAGCAGATCACTCTGGCTGTCGATGAGTTCTATGCTCCTTTCTTTGCTGTTGGTGATATGATCCTCAAAGAGGGTGCTGCTGCCACGGCAATAGCAAGCGTTCCCACCGTAACAAAGGTGGAGGAAAAGGGCAACATCTACAAAATCACTCTGTCTGCTGCTATCGCTGGTCTGGCTGTGGGCGATGTGCTGGAGGAGGTTATCTCCGATGGTGCTGCCACTCCCAAATCCAAATCCAGAGGACTTGCCAACTCTGTAACGGTGGCAGACAATGAGGTTAAGGAATTTGAAACCTCAATGGATGTTTCTGCTGACACTCTCCAGTATGCCCTCTATGAGAGGCGTGTGCTCCCGATCCCTGCCAGCCAGAAAGATGAAACTGGGGCTTTCCTCAAAGCCAACCCTCATGTGAAATTCACTAAATCACACTAACGGTAAACTATGAAATCAATTTTTTCAACATTCAAGGGGTTGCACAAAAACGGTGCTCCTCTGGATCTCCTGGCAACCTGGGGAAAAACATTCGATAAAGCCTCTGAAAGGGAAGTGGCTCTCTTTGAGAAAACCTACTCCGATCGGTGGTGTGCCTACAACACACCCCAGATGTCGCTCACTGCGGAGGCTATTGTGGGTAAGTATCGGTTGCGCCTTATGGCTACTCTGGTAGGCAATGAATCCCCCACACCTTTGAGGCGTTCTGATGGTTTCGATATATGGACTGGTGAGATCCCCAGGATCGGACACACATTCCAGCTCCAAGCCAGGGAATACCGTAAGATGCTGGAGGTTTATGAGAACCCCAGGATCAAGGAGCGTGATAAGGTAAAAGCCATTGAAAAGACTTTCCGCAACGATATGCAGAACGCATATCTGGGCTGTAAGGATGTGATGGACTTTATCCTCCTCACTGCTTTCTCTAACTGGGGTGTATGCCAGTTTATCCCAGCGGTAAACAACCCTGGCGGTCGTGCGTATGAGGTGGATTACCAGATGAGCGAGGCAAACAAACTGATGAGTGCCTACCTCTGGAACACTGCAAACACCGCTGCTGGCAAGGTGAACCCGATCCTCATGCTTTCTATGATCTGTTCTGATCTCCGCAACCGTGGCATTGAGCCTGGCGAAATTCTGATGAGCCAGGATCTCTACACCTGGATCCGTATGGATGAGAGCACACGCCTCATGGCTCATGGCAATGATAAAAAGGCTCAGACTGTCAAGGTTTCAGAGCTTAACGATTTGCTGGAGGAGAACCAGATCCCCCCGATCACTGTGATCACACGAAAGATGGGCATTGCGAAGGATGGCAAACGCTATCCTATCCAGCCCTGGAATGCTAACTTTATCGGTATCAAGCCCGCTGGCGTTGTTGCTGAAATCCAGCCCGCCATTGAGGATAGTGAGCTGATGGAGGAGGACAATGTGGACTACTTGAACGCTGGCAACGGCATTCGTATTTCTAAGTGGCGTACTGGTGCCTCTGGCAACCAGGTTGCTGCTGAATACACGGAGGGTGCTGCCAGGATGCTCCCTCTGGTAACAGAGATTGATGCGATCGTGTGTCTGCAAGTTCGTGGCTTTGAGGAAAAGACCGTTCCCAACGATGAAAACGGTGTTGCACGTTCATACTGGACTAAATCCGAGTATGAGGGTAACGCTGGATTGCCCACCGCCTAAATTTCCGATGTATGCTTAAACTGAAAGTTGTAACAGACTTTAGGGATCGTGATAATATTGAGCATATCCACCGCAAGGGTGATGTGCTCACATTATCCGATCTTAACCGTGTCAATGACATGGTAAGTCGCAAACTGTGTGTGATCATATCTGTGGAAACTCCCACACCCTCCGAGGCTCCCCAGTCTAAGGAGATGGTAAGTTTCCAGGGTACAAGCTATGAGATCAACGTGATCAAGGAGGCTCTGGCTGCTATCGGTGTATCGGTGGCTGCTAATGCCAAAGCTAAGGGCGTGGAAAACGCTCTCTCTAAGCTCACAGAGGAACAAACCCAGGCTCTCAATGATGCCCTAACCCAGGAGTAAGAGATGGAGAATCTGACAAAGTTTGATGCCCTAATCGGAGAGCTGGAGCCATACACTCCAAATCGGCTCACTTTGATGAAAGCCCTGGCGGATGCCAATGTTACCGATCTGGATGCTGAATACACCCAGGAGGACAAAAAGCCTATTGCCGTGGCTGCAATCAAGGTGCTCAAAAAGCTGATCGTGCTCTCCAGTGATAGCCTGGGAAAATCCTCCCAGGGCTACAATGTAGATAAGCTGGAGAAAAGGATCAAGGCTTTGTGTACTGAAAACGATCTGGATGCTGATGATTTTGTTGATGATCTCCCCTCAATTACTGATGGGTCAATGTACTGGTAGCAATGAGGATCAACGGCAAATTCTTATACCAATCGCTCTCCCAGGTAGCCAGGGATCCCGAAACTGGATTGTACTCCAGTGATGATGGATCTGACTGGCAGCCTGGATGTGAGTGCCAGATTGATAATGTGGTGCCAGCAAAACACTTTATCGGCACTGATGGGCAAGAATACACCTACAACTATAACGTGTTTATCCCAAAGCACTTTTCTGGAGTGGGTAATCTGGCTATCGGTGTGCTGATCAAAGTGATTGGAGAGAATGGCATTGAGGATGAGTTTGAGATCAAAAGCCTGGATCTGTTAAACCGCAAATACATTGAGCTATGGGGATAACGCCACAATTCAGTAAAGGAGCTGTGTTTGATGAGGTGATGCTATTCCAGAAACGCCTGGAGCAAGCCACGATTTTCACTCTGCAATATCTGGGTGAAAGCCTGGCTAAATATGCCAAAGATAACCACAACTACACTGATAGGACTGGCAATCTCACTAACTCAATCGCCTATGCTGTGGTAAAGGATAAGGAAATAGTTTACTATGATGCGACAAACCAGCCTGGAGAGGGTGCGGAGGAGGCGTTAAAGCTGGCTATGAAAATAGCATCCTCTTTGCCCAACAAATTCTCCCTCATTATAGTAGCTGGAATGAATTATGCTGCCTATGTAGAGGCTAAGGGATATAACGTGATCCTCCCTGCTGAACTCAAAGCTAAAAAGGAGTTTCCGATCGTGGTAAAAGAACTGATAACCAAAGCCAAGCAAAAGGCTCTGGAGAAATTTGGAAATGTAGCATGATAACAACCGAGGAAATAGCAATAAGAGTTTTCCAGTTGCTCCAGGAGAGCGATGTGGCAAAGATGATCTCTGGATGCGTGGACTATGAGCGAAACGATTACACCCAGGAGGATGTGATCATTGTGCCTCATACCATTGACGGAGAGGGATCCGTGCGATTCGGTCAAATCAATGTGAATATCCATGTGCCAGATCTTACTATCTCGATGGGGAGAGGAAAATCAGTAAAGAGAACCAACACCAAACGGCTCATAGAGATCCGAGCAAAGGTGATCGAGATACTGCAAAACCATTATGAGAGAGGGATGGGCTATAACTGGAATATAGGGAGGCTCAATCCACCGATCAAGGAACCAGATCACGATGAGCATTTTGTTTCACTGGCTCTGGAGCTAACAGTAAGAGATAAAAAGTGTAACCAATAAAAACAAAGAAACCATGCCTATATTATCAACAATGGGTCTTAAAAAGATCTGGATCCATGAGGCTCTTTCGGATGGCTCTATGCCTCCTAACGGAAATGGATGGCTTGACCTGGGCGATGTTTACCAGGACACTTGCCAGCTCGTTGATGATGATCCCGAAATCACCGAGCACAAATCTGAAACCTCCAGCAAGCGTATCACGCTCACTGGTGAAACTCCCACCAACGTACAGCTCTCTCTGATGGATCCCGATCTGGAGCTGATGGCTCGTTATTTCGGTGGTACTATCACTGGATCGGAGGGTAAACGTAAATGGGTACGCCCCAGGAAACTCCCCTACAAGGAATGGGCTGTATGGCAGCAGCCAGAGGAGGGTTTGATGGTCGGATGTGCCAACGTGCGTATCATTCCCAAGTTTGAGATCACCTACTCTGCAAAGGGTATCTGCCTGGTGCCTATGACACTCAAATATCAGTCAGAGCTGATGGCGGATGAATCATTCAATGATCCCACCAAGACAACAGCGTAACCGATCCCGAAAATGAACCAGGAAAGCCTCCTATCCCACCCCAGGATGGGGGGCTTAATTTTCACTACTATGGATAAAGAAAGCAACCAGATACAACCAACGGAACTCAACCGCCAGCAACGCCTGGAGGTGGAGGAGAAAGCCATTGATGCCCTCTTACAGATGGGTGTTAAATTTACAGTGCCTCTGAAAATTTACCCAGTAAAACCTCCCAGGTTTATCCGCTGGTGGAATAAGAAATTCCCTAAGAAAGCAAGGATCTGGAGGGATAAACGCATTCCCAAAGGTTGGGATGTTACGGAGGCAGATGTGCCCAATGTGGAGAAAACAACGATGGAGCATATCTATCAGAGGAATTTCTATATCAAACCGCTCTATCTGGGAACTATTGACTATCTGCGAAAGCTATATATCCAGATAGAATATGATGAGGAGGCGATCCAGGATCAACCGATCCAGGAGAGCAAAAAGCTCTTTAAGTATATCCCCCTCATGGCGGAGATTGCTGCCGTTGCAGTCATTAACGATCCCTCCGTGATCAAACCCAACTCCGAGGTGAAAACGCTCCAGAAATTCTTTATTGAGCACCTTACAGTAACCAGGCTGAAAAGGCTGGCGGATGTAATAAGCCAGATGATGAATCCAGGGGGTTTTACCTCCTCTATCAGATCAATCGTGGAGATGGGAACGACCAAGCCGAAAGAGAACAGAGCGAATCTGATAGAGTAAGGGGGCTATGTAGCCCCTGGGGGTATCGTGGGGAGATCCTAAAGCAGTTTGGATGGACTTACGATTATTTGCTCTGGGGGATCTCCTGGTTGAACGTGCAAACTATGTTAGCCGATCTACTAAGACCAGCGGAGATCCAGACTGATGAGAACGGACAACCGATCAAACAAGAGAAAATTATTCACAGAGAGCTAAAAACTAAGGATGATATTAAAAACTATATCAAAGGCATAATATAATGGAAAATATAGACGGTGCATTAGCTTTTAGGGCTACTCTGGATATAGACGATTTCAATGTATCGGCACAAGCAATGGAGAATAGAATCAGAGATTTCTCCAATAGTGCTATTGATGAAGTTGAGAGCGTTGAGGATGTTTTCCAATCCTTTGCAAAGAGGGCTGGAGAATATATCTCATACTATCTGGTAGGGCAAGGAATGATGGGATTGCTCAATAGCATTGTGCAAGTGCGAGGGCAATTCCAGCAGTTAGAGATTGCCTTTGAAACCATGTTGGGGAGCCAGAGCAAGGCGAAAACCCTCATGGATCAGATGGTAGAAACAGCAGCTAAGACACCGTTTGATCTAATGGGAGTTGCGGAGGGTGCCAAACAGCTTATGGCTTATGGAGTGTCTGCTGATAAAGTAAATGACACCCTGGTAAGGCTTGGAAATATTGCCTCTGGACTTTCGATTCCTCTTAATGATATTGTTTACCTCTATGGTACCACAATGGTACAAGGTAGGCTATATGCCCAGGATGTTAGACAATTTACTGGTAGGGGTATTCCTCTGGTGAAAGAGCTGGCGGAGAAATACGGTGTTACGGCTGATAAGATCAATGAAATGGTATCGGCTGGTAAGATCGGTTTCCCCGAAGTTGAGGAGGTATTAAACAAAATGACTGATGCTGGCGGTCAATTCTACAACCTCATGGAGAAACAATCCGCCTCCCTTACTGGGCAGATCGCCAATCTGGAGGATGCCTGGGATACGGCTCTCAATAATCTGGGTGAAAAGGGAGAGGGTGTTTTCTCTGCTGGTATCAGTGGAGCTACAAATTTAGTGGAGCACATGGAGGAGATTCTAAGGATCCTAACCTCCGTTACAGTTGCCTATGGCTCCTATAAGGCAGCAGTGGTGCTCCAGACGCTTGTAACAAAGGGTTACACTGGGGTTGCTCTCATTGACAATACAGCCAGATCCGCAAAGCTGAAACTGATGCAACTTGAGGCGGTTGCAACTGGTAAGGTGGCAGCCCAGACAAAAGCAATGACAGCAGCGGAGGAGGCTCACGTTGCAGCCCTCCAGCAACAGCTCACAGCGGAGGATGAGGCAAATCTGGTAAAACAACTCCGAATCAACACCATTCAACAGCTCCTCACAGTTCAACAGCAAGAGTATCTATCCAATCTCAATATCACTGCCTCCAGTGCCAACTATGAGGCGGTGGTGATGGGTGTGCTATCCGTTGAGCAAAAGATGGCTCTTAGTAAGATTGATCTATCCTCAAAGAGTGCGATCTATAAGGCAGCTCTGGAGCAAGAGGTGGCAACAAAGGTGGCAAACCAGAATGCCACTCTCAATGCCATGAGGTTAAGCGTTAAGGAGGCTGCTGCCAAACTCCAGGCAGCCAAAACAACCGCTATAGCATCCACCCAGGCGGTTGAGGCAGCCCGATATGAGGTGTATTGGGCAAAAGCCTCTGGCGATGCAACCAGGATCGCTACAGCAGAGAAAAAACTGGCTGGAGCTATAGACAACCAGACCATAACCAGAAAGGCAGCTCTGGCAGCCCAAACGGATTTCTACACCAAAAAGAAACAACTTGAAACCGTTGCCTCCGTTCAAGGTAAAGCTGCTGCGATCGCTGAAAATGCAGCCACACAAGCCCAGGTAGTAACAAAGGGATTGCTGGCAACGGCAACCACCAAAGTTACCGCTGCTTTCAGAATGCTGTGGGCTACAATGGCAGCCAATCCGATAGGAGCTATATTAACCCTTTTCGGAATGCTGATCAGTGCTTTCATGCTGTTTGATAACACAACAGAGGAGGCGAAAACTATGGCTGGGGAGTTTA
Organism: Duncaniella muris; assembly: GCF_003024805.1. Lineage (GTDB taxonomy): Bacteria > Bacteroidota > Bacteroidia > Bacteroidales > Muribaculaceae > Duncaniella > Duncaniella muris. Next base: position 938 of record NZ_PUEC01000019.1, on the reverse strand, counting down.
ATGATACGGTTGAGGATGGCTATGCCAAACTGAACACCTATTTTGCGATCCTTAAAACAGCCGATTCAAACACTAAAACCTACCAGGAGGCACTGGCAAAGATCAATGCTATGTGTGAGGAATATAAAATATCCTTATTGGAGGAAAATAGTGCCCTGGAGGATCAGATTGCGAAACATGATGAACTTATTGAGGCTCTGGAGAGGACTACAAAAGCAAAGATCCAGGCTAAATATATTGAACAAGAATATGCTGATCTCCGAGAAAAGCAGAAAAAACAGCTTGATGAGTTAATCAAAAAGGCAGATAAGGCAACTCATAAGGAAATGCAATGGACTACCTACCAAACTCCAGAGGGCGTAACAACCCAGATGTATAAAGTGGTAGATGTAGCCTCTGAAAATCTTAGAAATGCCACTGATGCCCTCTGGGATAGTGTAATATCAGAAAGTGTTGAGAAATCAAAGGAAATTTCAACCCTTACTGGTGATGCCTACACCCAAGCGGTTGATGCCTTAATTAGCCAACAATCGCAAAAGATCCAGGAGGCAACCCACGCATCATCCGAGGAAATGGAGGCTTTCCAAGAGGCTCTTAGGCAAGTTTTAACAACAGTTATTTCCGATGCTAAGGCTTGTAATGCAGAATTGGCTCGCATTGATGAGGAGTTATCCACATTCTTTGGGGATGCTCCAGATGGGAATGAGGTTGTTGAGCAAATAGATATTACAAAATTAAGCCTGGAGGAACTTCATAAACTGGTTGAGGATCTTAATGGATCTACAGTTACCATTGATTGTAAAACTTATGGGTCGTACATTTGTACGGTTAAATGTTTTTGAATAAATTTATCTTCAAATATCAGGCATCACAAGCATGGAACAAGGCAGATTAGGGGGTGGCAAAACCCGTGACTAACGTTCAGTCCCCATGCTTTT
>NZ_PUEC01000018.1 GCF_003024805.1 Duncaniella muris | reverse complement strand
GCCACATTCGCCGAGACAATGACACCTGACAGCTTTCTGAACTGGCTGTTATCCAGAGAATGGGACTACAGGGCCGCACGCAATATTGAGCGCCTGGTGAAAAACGCAAACTTCAGATACGACGACGTGCTGTTATCCTAACTTTCGGATAAGAGATATTATCCCAACTTCATTATTATCCCAACCAAAGAGGTATATATCCTGTAAAACAGATTATTATATACGATTATGGTTGGGATAATAATTTGATTGTCCAATCAAACTTTGTTGAGTTTTTGCTACTTCAGACCAAAGGCAGCTGCAAGAGATTTTTTGACTTTGGATGTTTTGTAATGCTTTTCAATGTTTTTTGTAGTGGCATCATCCATTATGGCAAGAGCCTTGATCATTTGTTCTTTGGATATGCCGACATACTTCATGGTCGTTTCGATACTTTCATGTCCGAGCAACCGTTGGATTTGTACGATGTTCACACCATCTTCCAGCCAGTGTGTCGCCCTTGCATGCCGCAAGCTATGACAATGGAATTTGTCCGATACCATTGGTGATTTGGATGCATATAGTTTAAGACGTTTTGAGACTGCCTCCTGACATAGCTTCGTATTTCTCCTGCCGTTGATTGGAAAGAACAGAAAGTCCGATGGAACAGGGGCTTTCCCATGGAACACGGATATATAATGACCGATGATTTTTGCCACGCTTTTTAGAAGATAGATGCAACGGCGTTTGCTTCCCTTTCCTGTCACCCTTATGCACGGACTCTTACTGCCAAGAGCGATATCGGCTATTTTTAGTGAAAGTACTTCATCTACACGTGTTGCAGTGCTGTACATGACATTGAACAGGGCAAAATCTCTCTTGCCTGTTATGGAGCCTGTGTCTATTGATGCAAACAAGGCTTTTATTGTTTCCCTTGATATGACCTCCGGCAGCTTTTTTACCGGACGTATCCTTTTTACCGATGTGATACTACATCCATACTTTATGAACGCGACATTTTTCCTAGATAAAAAAGCTATAAAGCTTCGCAAAGCCGCCAAACGCAGGTTGCAGGTTGACGGTGAACAGCCTTTTGCCTCTTTCATCCATGCAAGCCAATTTTCAATCGTGTCCACTCGGAAACAATCCCCGACAAGAGTCTCCCGCCTTATCCCCTTCACTGACTCCAGATAATCAAGGAAGAGTCCAAGTCCGTTCCTGTATGATCTGATTGCATTCCCGCTTAGGTTTCTCACTTCTGTCAGATAGTACCCTTGCCATTCATTGATGGCTTCCCCCACCATTATGTGTTCTTTAAGTTCCTTAGTCATTTTCGAAGTATTTGTTTAACCCCGGCAGCAGTTCATCGTAAGCGGATCCGGTAACAGACTCCAGTTCTTCCGAGAACAGCGGCACGAGTTTGTAATAGTATATTGTATTCTGTAAATATCTGTGTCCCATAGATCTGCTGAGGCACACCAGCTTCCTGTCCCAATCAGAATTTGAACCGTCCCCGCACCATTTGTTGATGTTTGTCACCGCATAGTTGCTCCTCAGGTCATAAGCACGGGCATAATCATTACTGACCCGCTTCCACAGCTTTTTGAAGTTGGAGCTTACCCATGCGTCGGAATACGGTCTGTCGTATTCATTTGGAAAGAACGTCTTTCTTCCGGGCATGATGGCGTCCATTTTCTTGTCGTATATTTCCAGGGCCTGTCTCATGGATTCATGTAATGCCACACGATGCTCATTATAGCCTTTCGTTTGGCAGATATTGATAACACCCGCTATCAGATCAACATTGCAACGTTCAAGAAGGCGGGCCTCGGTGGTTCGCATGCCGGAACTGTATAGAAGCCGGAAGAATACCGGAAGTTCAAGCCGGACCAGCGACGCTCGGATGTCATTACATGTGGCTGATGGGGTGAACGAGTCTGCCTCCGCAAAGAACGCGGCCAATTCTTCCTGAGTGAACGGATGTGGCGTATACGTACAACGGTTGGCTCTAGGGGTGGTCAGAGGCAGTCGCAGTGCCGTGAACCCTCTGCCATTGGCAAACCTGACAAACTCACGGACGGCTCCGATCCTGTTGTTGCGGCTTTTTGCGGACTCTTTTTCTCCGCGCTTGCAGAAATCATCAATAATGCAGGCTGTCAGCTTTTTAGCATTCGGATATTTTGATGCGCAGAACTCATTGAACCTTCGGAGCCTCTCCATTGTACGGCTATTGAGCCTGCCCGATGCCTCTATATGGGATTGGTAGGTCTCAAGCATCTTGGATATGATACTCGGACGGAACGGAAGCCCACAGACTTTGGGGCGTATAGGCTTATGTATATAGCCGGGATCCGGAGGGTATGACGGCAACGAAAACCGCACCCCTGTTTCCGTGGCGATATGTCGGACCAGCCTTCTGATGATTATGCATCTGGCTCTGTGGGTATAGTATTTTTCACTATCGCGTCTGTGACTCCATTCGGCTATCAACATGTCGTTCATTACACCACCGTGTGATTCACAATAGCGTAGAAAGGACTTTAGATATATTCCGGTTGCATAATCCAGTCTCCCTTCCTTTGTCAGAAGATTTGTATATTCTTCAACAATACATCCGATATTCTTCATTTCATTCATCCGTATAGGTTTTAGGCAATGGATACTTCTCTATGCTGAGTCCCAGTTCCCGAAGATGCGTGATGTCTGAGTCAACGTACGCTTCGACTGCCTGAGGGCAGGTATGCCCCAAAATGCCACTTATTATGACTGATTCTGTGCCTGCTCCGAGAAGCCGTGTGGCAAGATTATGCCGGAACACACCGATTCCGCGATGGCTTTCGCCGGGACGCAGCCCAAGTTTGTCAAAGACTCCGGATATTATAGTCCCGATGCTTTTGTATGAAAGTCGTTTTCCGGGTTGTACTTTACTTGGGAAGACGTATTCAGAACGGTCTTCCGCATTTCTTTCGTTCAGGATATATATCAACAGCGCATTGCCGACATTGGCTGACAACGGCAGCACAAGGGGGTACCCGGTCTTTACCTGTATCAACCTGATTTCTTCGTTCTCCCAGTCAATGTCTCCGGATTTGAGGTTTGCAATATCACAGCCACGCATACCGGTATACAAAGCCAAAGCCACTATGGCTTTCTCTCTCAGGGTCATTCGATTGTCCAACGGATTGGACAGACAGTCCTTGATTGCTTCCACTTCAAAGTCCCGTAGATTGTTATAGTTCCTTTTCTTGGGTTTCATCTTCGGCAACAACGAGATGATTCGTGGAATGTCAGGTGACAGGTCTCGGATCTTGTCCAATGCCAATCTGAGGTGGGACTGGGTGTGTTTTGAACCTTTTCGCTTTCCGGTCATGAAAAAATCCAAGACCAATTTGTCTGTTACCTCATTCAACATTACCGCCCCAGCAAGCTGCATCTTCAATAAGAACAATGCCAGCGTAGTGTATTTGGCGGATTTGGAAAGATTTTCCTCGGCCATGTTGGCCCTGTTCCGGAATTCATCCATTAAAAGCTTGTAACCTGGATTGAGTTTCTTGTAATTGGATGAAAAAAGTAATTTTGCACAAGGACGCCCATTCGGCAGATGGCCGTACTCATCAAAGGCTCTTACTGTATTGAGATACATTTTCTTAAGATCCAAAGTGAACTTTGTGTATCTCCGGCTATTCACAATGCGTTCCCAGTAGTCTTCATAGGATGAGATTGGGGATTTTGCATCGAACAAAGCAGCAAGGATTATCTTCACCTCCTTTATATATACTTTGTTGTAGTTGCAACTCTCCAAATGAGCAAGCAACTTTTGGTGGGTAAATTTTAATTGTTCTATGTCCATATATGTATTTGGCTTTAGTGCCAACACAAATATAGATATCAAATTATTATCCCAACCATAATCGTATATAATAATCTGTTTTACAGGATATATACCTCTTTGGTTGGGATAATAATGAAGTTGGGATAAGTGCTGTTATCCTAACTTTCGGATAAAAGGACTTTGTCTTTGCCGTATTTCTCGTACAGTGCGCAGAATTTGGAATAGTCTTTGCGAAGGAGTGCATCAGCCTGTGCTTCGGTTAGTTGACAACCACGGCGGTAGGGTTCGCCCGGCTGAACTTGGTGTCCATATCCAACGTAAGGCTTATCAAAAGCTATGGATAATCCCTATTATCAAAAGTATAACGTTATCCAAATAATGATATAAAAAGCTTTTATACTCATGGTTATACATTGGATTTTGGATGTTATTCTTGTGATAATAAATCAGCCCTTACATTGTCAAAACATATAGAGAAAAGGTCTATTTTGTCAGCTCCACTGAGAAAGATTATTGTTACATCCCATTTTGGGAGGCGTACAGATCCGTTTACAAAAAAATCCAGATGGCATAATGGCGTGGATTTAAAAGCAGTTGCCGGAGAACCGACATATGCAATGTTCGCGGGAGTGGTTGCCGAGGTGGGTTTTGACAATAGCAGGGGCCGGTATGTTATAGTCCGTAGTGGTCGGTATGCTTTTGAGTATTATCATTTAAGCCGGTGTCTTGTGTCCGAAGGGAGCTTGGTTTTAGCGGGAGATTCGATTGGGAATGCCGGTTCCACTGGTCGTTCTACTGGTCCCCATCTTCACATCACTTTAAAATGTGATGGAGTAAGCATCAACCCGGCGATTCTTATTGACAGGATAAGGCGTCATCGCTATTGATTATTTAATGATTTCTGGAACCAAGCCTTTTAAGCCATTCTTTAAGACTCCTGTCTGTTTCCCAAGAAGGTCTCGATCCATCATCTGAAGTCTCGGGGATGACATCCCTGTATGCTTTCTCCAGAGCCTCCCGTTTCTGCCTGGAGTCCGCACGGGCATATATTTCAGTAGTCAGGATTGAGACATGTCCGAGAATATCTCTGATATATACAAGATTCACTCCGGCTTGCAAAAGATGCATTGCCCTTGTGTGACGTAGGCAATGCGGAGACAGTTTCACAGGAACTAAATCGGGATTGGCAGAATGAGCCTTTCGGATGTATTTCATAAGTATATACGTTACCCCTGCACATGTGAGCCGTCCTCCAACTCTATTTTTAAATAATGGTTCCGTCTGCATTTCCGGCCGATGCAGACGGTTGTCATTAAGGTATTCGGTCAGTAGTGCCACGTTCTTCTTTTGCAGCGGCACCGCCCTGTTTTTGTTTCCTTTCCCTTGAAGAACCAGATACGCCGGTTCTTCAAGGTGAAGGTCGCAGGGACGTAAAAGTACCAGCTCATTGACCCTCGCCCCTGTGTCATAGAGCAGTGCCAGCATGGCAAGATCTCGTCGGTGGCTGATTGTGTCTGTTGGAATTTGGTTTAGCAACAGCCTGATTCCGTCAACTGATAGAAACAACATGGGCTTGGCAGTACCTTTCTTTGTTTTTATGGTCAACACATCCTGCCATCTGTCAATATGAGGCACATCAACACGTTGCAGGTATCGGCATAACGAGTGGATAGCGGCAAGCCGCTGATTGCGGGTTGATACCGAGACATTTTTCTTATCCTCAAGCCATGAAAGGTATTCAAGCACAAGTTTTTTTGTGACATACGCCGTGGTGATACGTTCTGAACGAATGTGTTGTGTCGTTTCAATGAAATCAATATATGATGACAACGCATTGGCATAAGATCTTACAGTGTGGGGACTGCAACCTTTCTCGGCACACAAGTAGACCGAAAAGAAGTTTCCGATGTATCTGGCTATATATGTTTCTGTCCTGTTCATAAACTATATTGTTTTTATCGTTGGGAATACGTATTCTGATATGGGTGTGGTCAGTTCGGAGAAGTCTGGATATGCCTGATTGGTGATTCTGACATAATATTCGGTGTCGGTGACACATTTGTGCCCTAACGCCACGGACAGTACCGGCAGGATGCAGTAAACATCACGGCCCTCTTTTGCCATCCGGTCAAGAGCATGCACGGCAAAGGTGTGTCGGAGGTCGTGTATCCTCGGTCCAATTCCGGGTATGTACTTTATGTCAGCATCCCTGAGTATCTTATGGAACCATGCGCCTATGCAGCTCGGATGTAGCCTATCGCCCCTGAGATTCACCAAAAAATAAGAGTCGGGATTATCTATGTTTTTGACAGGTAGTTTTCTCCTATAATCAAGATATTGCGTTACTGCATATTGAAGCGTAGGGATTATAGGCAGTAGGCGTTCCTGCCTGTTTTTCGTATTCCGGACGGTTATCTTACCCGTTTGTATATCAACATCTGAATTCTTCAGGCTGCACGCCTCTCCGATTCTCATGCCGGTCGAGTAAAGAAGCCGAAGAAGAACCGGGACTGAAAATATTACTGAATGATAGCGCAACGAACCAAGGCGTAAGGCGTCGGCTGCTCGAAAAATCTTCTGTATTTCCTCTCTGGAATAGATATATGGCGTATACGTCTTTTTGGGTTTGCGGGGATATGCCGGCACCTCGCATTTTATTCCGAGTCTGATAAGATATTTACAGAACTGACCGATGGCGCTAATCTTCTCATATATTGTTGCGGGCTTGTTCCCGGACATGGTTTTCTCAACCCAATGGGCTATTGTTTCTGCCCTCAGCTCTACATTAGGGATACTTTCCTGAGTGGCGAATCGGTCAAAAAGACGCAATGCGTCATAGAGTCCGCTGCGGGGACTAAGACCGCCGGCATCCTTCATGGCTACAAAACGTTCCAGATACGGTGCATACACGCTGGTGTATTTCCTGTTCTCATTCATAAAATCCACCGTTTGATTGATTGTAAAAATTATCATCCACTTGTGGCACATCATGCATACAACGTGTCAATGAATTGATGTCTATGCGCAAGTAGTTCATTGTCACGTCAGTCCCACTATGGCCCAGCGTTTCAGAGATGCACACGAGCCCTGTCCCTTGCTGGAGCAGACGGGTCGCAAGTGAAAACCGCATTGAATGAGGCCCGTGTTTACGTCCGGCGGTATGTATGTTGCTTCCCACAATCACATTTGAAATGTGTCTTGCTGCACCGGATCGGTTCATTGGGGTATATGGAAGTACATGAGTCACGAAAATATTGGGGCTTGATGTCTTTGGTCTTACTTTCAGATATGACACAATCGCCTCTCCGACATCTTTCAACAAAGGCAGTTCAACGGTTCTACCTGTTTTCGCTTGAATGATATTCAGCATGGATCTGTCCCAGTCCAAATCGTCGAATGTAAGTCCGATGATGTCGGAAATCCTTAAACCGAGCCTCGTGGAAAGGAGGAGCATGGCATATGTGCGCTTACCTATCGGGCCGCTACGATCAACATGGGATTCTATGGCCTTAATTTCGTCCCTTTCATATGTCGATGGCAATCTACTTGTTCTCGTCGAATGCATGAACTCAAAGATATATGTCATATCCTTTATGTCGGGATGCCTTTTAGATACATACCGGTAGAATTGCCTCATGGTGCTAAGACGGCTGCTTTTCGATTCCTCCACATTGAGAAACGCAATGATGTCGGACTCTTCTATCTGGGCAAAAGTGGTCTTTCCATTGACATTTAATGATGTCACAAAGTATGAGAGAAGTCTCTGATAATTCTCGACGGTAATAAGCCGGCAACGTTGTCCTATCTTATAGACAAGGAATTCTTTGCAGACAGCTCCTATTTCGCCGGGTAATGGGGGTTCTGCGACACGTTTGGCATGTTTAGGTATGTTACCGGTTTGGAGAAATGCATCTAATATTCTGATACTTCGCTTATACCGTCTTTGTGCGGACGGAGTAAGTGTCGGAAGTGTCTCAAATAGGAACCGCCTCCCAATCTCACAAGTATAAGCCGTTGCTCCGATCTTTTTAAGGTAAGGCAACACATGGAGTATCCATCGGCGCATATGGACTTTTACGCAGCCGGGGGAATAGCCTGATTCATCCATTTGTCTTGAACAATTCCGGATGAGTTCATCGAAAGAGGAAATTGAGGTAGTCTTGGCTGTAAATTTTAGAAGTTTATCATTTTAACACATAAATTGTGCCAATAGTTTAATATTATCCAAACATATTATCTTAAAGATAAATTGGTGTGCAATGATATACATGTTCATAGTCAATATTGCTTTGGATAACGTTATACTTTTGATAATAAGGCCAATGCTTCGGCTTATGGAGTGTTTCAAACTTTTTGATTATGAGAACTGCACGCTCAAAGAGCGGCAGTTCCATTATACTTCTTTTTGTTTTTTGCTCCTTTGCGGGGGCAGTTCGTTGTGAGGCAGCGTTGCCGGGCATTGTCCCCACAATGGAGAACAATGCCATAAAGAGTATCAGGAGTTTCTTCATTTGCCGATGGGTGTTACTGTTCCGGGATTGATGGGTGTCACTACCAGACTTCCCGTGCCGCCGTTGTCGTCGCTGTCGTTGCTGTCGTTGCTGTTGAACTCAAAGGTTTGCTCCCAACGAGTCCCATAGTTGTCCTCAATCGTTATCAGAAGTTCGTGACTTTCTGAGGAGTGAGCAGTGTAGTTGAGTCGGAATTGCTTGGATTCGAGTAGGACGCGGTCATTGTTGACGAGTGTCGGGCCATCGACAAGTTTCAGTGTACCTTTCCCCTCATACTGGAAGTATCGGATTGTGTAGAGGGTGTTGGTGTAGTTCCCTTCGGGGACGATGGTCATACGCAGTTCGACTGTTTCGCCATTGGCGATTTTGTCGGCGTATGGCATGACTTCCACGGTGAAGGGATATGACTGCTGCACATCGAGGTCGTTAGAACATGAGGTGAGGGAGAACATGAGAGCGAAGAGGACTGCCCAGCATCCGAAGAAACGGGCGGGAGTGACGCGGAGTGCGCCAATTCTATTGAGGATTGTTTTCATTTTTCAGAGTTTAAGTTTTGATTTTGTTGTCTGTTTGGGATAGATTGACATTAGATAGTCGTTCAGATCCTTGTGATTGGGGTAAAGTGCGGACTTATCCATTACCTTATCGCCTAACTCCTGTTGGAGTTTGACGAATGCAGCTCGTCCGGCATTGTCGTTGTCAAGATAGCAGCTCACCACGCTGTAATCTCTCAGTGGCACAATGGCCTTATTCAGATTTGATACGGAGTTAAGCACGATTGTATCAGTACCGTCATTATATCCGAGTCGTTCCGCTGAGAGAAAGTCGATGAAGCCTTCAAACACATTGCATCGGGCGTTGCCATTGGCTATATGGGTTATATGTTTCGGAGGATAAGAACCCTTAAATGCGGCATTGCGGAGTTCGTAACCATGTGCATTATTCTCAAAGCCAATGGCATAGTAATCTTTACCATGTAGTCGGTAATCAACCTGTACGCAGTAGCGTTGGGCTATGTCGCGTGATATGCCACGGTCAGCAAGGTATTTAAGCAGAGCCGGAGCCTCCAGTCTGGAGATTTCAACATTTTCAAAGGTTGGTTCTTCCTTGAACGGCATTGGCTTGTAGGGCTTCTCCACAGCCAACTGCATCTTTTGGGCGATGAACTCCGCACGTTTGATGAAGTCTGTTTCGCCTGTCAATTCTCCGGCAAGATTGAAGATGTCGCCACCGGCACCGCTCCCAAAATCGAACCATAGGTTTTTGCGCGGGTTGACATGGAACGACGGCTTACGTTCATTGCGGTATGGAGAGTAGAACCATAGTCCTTTGCTGTCACGACCTGTCGGCTGATAGCCGAGGTGGTTGAGAAAATCCACCAACGGGATTTTCCGGATAGTGTCAATGTTCATAGGCGCATTTTTCGTTTAGGTTTTGGCGGCTTTTCCTCCAGTTTGGGAGTCTGCTTTTTCTGAAAAGCGTTCATTTCTCCGGCGATATAGCGGTTGAGTTCTGACTTATTGGCGCAGCCAGTCAACTCATACGCGAGGTCGTAGATTCCACCGTTGGCTCCTGTTTTTGTATCTCGCCATAGATTTGTGCGGATGTTGACAACCATAGTGCCTTTGACTGATGAATCGTAGGGAGTATTGTAGATTCTCAAATCACCGTCAGCGGCTACCGGATGTTCTTGCCCCAGAGCCTTCATAAAGTCAGTGAGCGGTATTTTGGCAATGTCAAGGTGTATTACCTGTGGCTCAATGGCTCTTTTTGTGAGCATTTCCTTGGCAATCTCATTCTCGTTCATCATCTTGACAATGTAGCCGTTAATATCCTTCCGATGGTTGCCCCTTGCTGTAAGTTCCGCTAAATCATATAAATTACCGGATTCATCAGTCCCGTGGTCATACCAATTATTCATTTTGGTGTCAACCACTAATAATGCCTCTGCATCATCGCGGTACGGAGCATAGTAAAGTTTCAAATATCCATAGCCGCCAACTGACTTTTCGCCAAGGGCATCCAAGAATGCCGTAATCGGCATCCCCGGAATATCTTTCTCAGTGTATATCATAGCCTGTCAGTCCATCACAATTCTAATGCCCAATCCGTAGGAGAAATGGCAGTGCCCCGTTGAATTACCGAAAATGAATCTCTCTTTGAGGTTGGCAGTGAGGGCGATTCTGTCTGAGAGATAGAAATCGGCTTGAAGATTGACCCCTCCACCATAGATAAAGGCGTCCGAGTTGTGGAGTGTTGCACCGTCGGATAAAAGTGTCTTACCCCAGTTGACCGTCTCATATCCGGCAAGAGCTGAGATTCCTCCATAGAGGTGAAAGAACTGTGTATAGTTGCTGTAAAGGTGGAGATTATATTCTGCTTCTCCAGTAAATTCAGCTACGGGGATACGACCTTTCTCGCCGTAAGACTTATAGGTTTGGAGATACTCACCCCCGAAGACCCATTCGTGGGCATTGTTGCCTTTGAAAACGGAGTAATAGACACCGAAAGAATAGCCACAGTTGCGGGCTGAGCCGGTATAGAAACCGTCAACCATATTCGCCTTGACTTCTACCGACCTCATGCCGGGAAGTGTTCGCTGAGCCATTGCCTGCCCTGTGAAAAGGGCAAGCATGGCAGCGAAAATTATCATCGCTTTTCTCATTGGATTACTGAATTGAAAGTTCATCAATTACGTTGGCTCTTACGATGTCTTCATTATCGACTACAAAGGACTGATGGCGACCACCTTCTTTTTCGGCGACCTCGATAACGAGCTGCTTGTCGTCAGGGATTGTGAATTTCTCCAGAGCGAACACTGTGTGTTCAGTTGATTTGCCATGTACGACCGTCACATAGTTCTGGGCGCGTAGCGGTTCAAGCACCTGTTCCTGCATGGCAGTTCTCTTTATAACTTTCTTATCCACAATCTTGAACGACACAAAATCAATGTCGAAAGCTATATTTGAGGTATTCTTCAGTTCGGTGTGGAAATAGAGCAAACCGTTGTTGGTGTAGATGCTTTTCAGTAGGAACTGGACACCGAAACGCTTGCTGCCGATGTGCTTGATCTCACGCTTGTTCTGCTTGTAGATACTTTTCATGATGAGCTTTACAAGCATTGGCGACTCCTGACCCAGTTTTTCCAGATAGATCTCTTGTGCATTGTTAGGACGGTTCACTGCTTCGCCGTCATGGAGAAAATCGGTCATTTCGATACTGAGCAACAACGGCTCTTTGGCGAATTTCACGTTAAATGTGTAGTAGCTACCATCTTCCGTAATAACCGAAAGATTGGTTTCCTGTTTGAAAGACTTGAAAGCCGATTTGACACGAAGCACATTCTTCGCACCGTCGGCGAGTCCGGCAACGAGGTTCTCATTGCCCAAGTCCACATAGGTGATTTCTGCCGGGAAGATGATGTGCGTGGTCTTGTTGTAGCAAACCTCCAGTGCATGAGGAGGAATCATTCGGTCGAAACCGACTTTGCGAGTAAGACCGTCGAATTTGTCGCCATCGGTGTAGTTTGCACCGTACACGGTCATATCGTGTTCGGCGACCGTTTCAGTGTCAGACGACACGTTGCCATCGGTGTTTTTGACTGTTTTAGCGTTGACAGCGGTGGCTGCACCGAAGAGCGTCACTGCCGCAACAAAGAGTTTTGTGATTGTTTTCATTTGTTGTTGGTGTGTTTTGTTGATTATTGCTCAACCTGTTTGAGCATCACTTTGTATCCGGATTTCAGATGAACTTTTACCTGACGGACTTTCTTAGTAAGATATTGGCCTACGCCGTTGAGTAAGCCTCGACCCACATCGGAGACAATCTGTGCTCCAGCATTGGTGGATATGTTGATTGAACTGCCGACTGTTGAGCCCATGTTGGCTCCGATTTCTTTCAGTGCGTCAGACTCCATAGAGTTGGGTATGTTGATACCCTCCTGACCGTCTGAGTCATATACAGCGAGGTCAACGTCCATTATACAGCCTAATGCCTCTATACTCTCGATGGTGATTTCAAGGCGTTCACCTTGCAATCGTGCCGAGCCGACAACGGTTGTATTCTTTGGCAACAGAGAGTTCCCAATCCACATCGGTTCAAGAGTTCTCAGTTTCACACTCTGACCGTCAATTACCGACTGGTCAGAGGCTATGCACGCTGAAATGGTATTCTTGAAATTCTGACGTTTGCCGCCGACAGCGGTAGAGAATGACCGTTCAGATGTTGCCACACTGAGAGAGGAAACCACATTGCGGTTGACCTGATTCACGGGCATAACTTTACGCTCCTTCTCCGGCTCATCGACGATGACCGCCTGTTGGCTACCATTTCCGGTGCCGAGATACTGCGCAGCCAACTGATAAGACTTCTCCATCAGCTCCACTTCATTGGGCTGCTGAGTCTGCTGTTGGGCGTAGGCATTCTGCATTTCAAGTTCATCAATCCTCGCTTGCAATTCCGCGACCTGTGCCGCCGACTGATCTTCGGGAATATAGAAATCTTCAAGTGACGCTTGTACTGACTGGTACGCCTGAGCGGACGATTCGATTGCCGTCGGCTCTTCTGAAATATTTGTCGGCATTGTGTCCGCCATTTCAGTGAATGTCTGGACTACGCTGTCCTGTCGGTGTTTTTCATCTTCAAGTGCCTTAGCCTCCATTGCTTTTAGTTTGTTCCCTTCTATTTCAGCATTGTCACCATCCGGCAATTCCATATTGGCGTTGCTTGTGTCGGTCTTGTCTGACGAGAATCCACTGCCGAAAATTAACCAAAGGGAAACTATGAATGTCAGGAACATCGCCGGAAATACAATGGCATACTTTTTAAGTTTGGCTCTCTCAGCCTCATTTTTCGGCTGAAACCAGCCATTGACTTTCGTTTTCAGTTCTTCAAATGTCATCAAATGTTGGTAGTGACTGTTTTTCAGGTGAAGCTGGTAACTCCACTGCCTTTATATGCGTTATCTCATCAATGTGCTGACGGGCTTGCCCCAATCCGATATGGTAACAGGCGTTGCCGAACAATAGGAATGCGATCAGGACAAACAATCCGAAGAATATACCCACGACTGTCAACCGTCGTTTCTGCGGTATATCATCACATTTGCTTCTGAGGAAATTTCTCAATTTCCCTTTGGGTATGTGCCACACCTTATTATATATGGTGCCGCGTACTTTTGATAAAACTCTCACTTATCGTTTGATTGTGGAAATATCTTTATTTTCAAGGATGTTGAAGCCCTCTATAATAAAGCCGTTGGGATTGTCGTCAGATCTTGACGAATTGGTCAGCTTGCAGGTCGTTATAAGGCTGCGCTCCGTCACGTTGCTCTGACGAATGATTTTCTGCTTCGCATAAGTAACTGCTGTGTATGGATAGTTGGTGAAGTTGCACACAACGCTGTCCACCTGACATATCTGGTTGATGTTGCCTGAGATAATTCGGTTATAGTAACCTTTTTCCGAGAAGTCAGAGTAGTAATTGTATGCGCTGTTGTCAGAGAGAATCAATGCACGGTTGATATTGTGTTCAATGGCTGACTTGTCTGGCGAGAGAGTGAAAAACAATTCATGGAAACGTCTTACATGCTCCCGTGCCTCTGCCGGACGGTTCTGGCTCATGTCCTGTGACAAGGCAAGCATCAAAGACTTGCCATTGTCAAGGACATAGATTTTTTCACGCTGCTTCTCGACAAAGTTGAAAACCATAACCAGAGCCACCGAGACAACCACCGCACACATAGCCACAAATACAATTCCGAAAAGCCTTATCTGACGGAAAGATGACTCTATGTTTTTAAGTGATTTGAACTCCATTTAATCGGTGTTTGAATATCATTTTAATAGTTTTCCGGCTCTGCCGGCCACGTTGCCCGCAACTGCACCGCCGACACTTCCGGCCATAGACCCTGCTTGCATTGCTGTATTGTTGACAGCTCGATTGTAGTTTCCGGCACCGCCGGCTTGAATAATCCACCCCGCCACAGTGGGTATTGTAAAGTAGCCTATAATGCCGATAATCATAAATATAACATACGCAGTATTTGTCCCGTCGAGGTCTGCATTGGGGTTGTTAGTCAGTTCTGAAATGTCGTTTTGAAGCATCAAGACTTGTATCTTGGCAAGAATGGTACTGAACAAATCCGCCACAGGCAACCATAGATAAGTCTGAATATATCGCTGGATCCACATGGTCAGTGTTGACTGGAAGCCGTCCCACACTGAGAGGGCAAATGCTATCGGGCCGAGTATTGCCAACACAATCAGAAAGAATGTCCTTATTGTGTCTATCGTAAGGGAGGCTGCTTGAAACAGCATTTCAAGTAATTCCCTGAAAAAGTTCTGAATGGCTTTCTTGACCTTATACATTCCTCGCTCGATATACATTCCTGCGGCAGTCCCTATTTCAGTCACGCCCAACTCATCAATCTGACGGTCAAACTCAGCATCATCAACGAGGTACGCGGTTGACGGGTCATTCATCATCTGCTCATATTCCAACCGGTCTTTTTCTTCACGGTACTTTTGCATATCGAGGGTTTGCCCCTCCAGCATCGAGGATGTTCCTTGAACGATTGGCGACATCACCGCATTGATTGTCCCAAGTACCACCGTAGGGAAGAACATTATGCAGAAGCCGATAACAAAGGGGCGAAGCAAAGGGAACACATCAATCGGTTCTGCTCTCGCCAGCGATTGCCAGATACGGTAGGCAACATAGAACAATGCACCTAATCCGGCGATTGCCTGTGCCACGCCCGCCATATCCGAACACAGTGGCATCATCTCATCATAGAGCGAGCGGAGGATTGTGTGAAGGTTGCTGAAATCTATCGCACACAGCATGACTACCAGTATTTTTCACTGCCGTCGCCGTAGAGGCTTACAACCCTTTGTGTGTCGGCTTTCTTTTTCGCCCTCAGATATGAGACGCTGATGTTCTTATTGGTGTAATAAGCGGTCAGATTCTTCAAACGCTTCATCTCCTTGTAACAGTTATCCACCACATCCATACGGTCTTTGTCGGTCATTGAGAGAGTGGTAATGTTGACCACCTGTTTCAAATCTCCAAGCACCCCATTGGCCTCTTCCAATATCCGGGTGTAGCCGGAGGCTATTGCAGACAGTTCCGATGATGTGAAGTTTGGATCCGTCAGCATCTTCTGGAAATTATTGACATAGTAGCCGGAGATATTGCCGAGCATGAGGATTGTCTGCTGTACCTTTCGGGCATCGCGGACGAGATTGTTGACCGACTGGAGAGCGTCGTAATATTTCTTCGCCTGCTGATAAATTTTCACGGTTTCCTGAAAATTTTTAACCATATTTTGCGCCGTCGAGGTCTCCTGAACAAGTGATTTGGAGTTGTTTACGATACTTTGGGCGATGTTGGAAGGGTCAATGACCGTCCATTGAGCGTTTGCCTTGTTTGTACTGAAAAGTATGCAGATAGCAAACAATGAAATAATAATCTTGATATTTTGCATTTCTTTCAGACGGAAGTTATAGTTTTTATTCTTTCACGAGTGTCATCATCGAGAGAAAGCCTCTCAACACTCACAAAAGCCTCATTCTTAAACACATTATCGTGGCTATCACGTTTAAGCCATACACCCAGTCGGGGAATGAAGATACGGTTGGTGTTCCTGTCAAAATGAAATATAAACCCAAAACTTCCATTGGCATAAAAGCGGTTATGTTCCGATTCCTCACTCAAAAGGTATTTACCGTCTATGAGATGGTCGTTGACTCCATTCACACTCATTATGTAGGTTCCCCCATCTGAGTAAATATCGACTGTAATTATGCGGGACGTATTTGTCCAAATTCCTGTCAATTCCGAAATTCTGTCGATGTCCATCACAGGACTGTTATCGGGGGTAAGCTGTTCTTTAACATTCTCTTCTACCATCTTTTCAACCATAGGCTGAACGAGCTTCAAAATCTCCTCTGTCTGGCTTCGGTTCGCACTCTTGATTGCAGACTCGATTGTATTTTCAAGGCGTTCAAAGCCGGAATCAATCCAGTTTTTGATGCAATCGGCGCAGAGCGACATATTACTGATGGTTTTCTTGAAAAGTAGTTTCAGGCCTTTGCAAACCAGCACAAGGCCGTAAATTGCCAATGTTACGCCACCTATAAAAAGAATTGAAGTGGCGAGTATGGAAAAAAGTGGTTCAAATAATTCTAAAAGTTCTGTAAACATTATTCGTTAGCTAATCTTTTTATTGCGGCTTCTATATCGCCGCCGAGTTTCTGTGCCATTTCCAGCACCCTTATCTTCTCCGTTTCCTCAGTGGTATAGCAGAGATATTCCTCTTTGCTTACCTCCGTGGCATAAACCGCTGACTGGGTTCCTCCAAGTCCAATCCACACCTCTTTATATAGGCGGTTTGGATTGTTCGCCATGTTGATACTCAGTATTTGGGCTTTCTCCTTATCCGTCAGGCCTAACAGTTCCTGAATCTGGTCGAAGCGGTTCATATATTTACGCTGGTCAAGAAGTATCTTACAGTCCGAGTTGTTGATGATGGTTTCCTTGACAATCGGCGACGAAATGATGTCGTCAACTTCCTGTGTGACAACCACTGCCTCACCAAAATACTTACGGACGGTCTTGTAGAGGTACTTCATGTACTCAGCCATATTCGCCGAGGATAGAGCCTTCCAAGCCTCCTCGCAGATAAGGACTTTGCGTACTCCCTTCAGGCGGCGCATCTTGTTTATGAAAGCCTCCATGATGATGATTGTCACCACCGGGAACAATTCTCTATTATCCTTGATCGAATCAATCTCGAAGACAACAAACCGCTTGTTGAGCAGGTCTATATTGGCTTTGGAGTTGAGCAGAAAGTCGAAGCGTCCACCGTGATAATACTGCCGTAGCGTGGTCAGGAAGTTGTCAATGTCGAAGTCCTGTTTGTAGATGGGTATCGGGCGATTAGCCATTTCCGCACGATAGTCATCACGCATAAACTCATAGAATGAGTTGAAACATGGAACAATGTCACGGTCTTTTGCCATCTTATCGAGGAACATAGACAATGCAGAGCCAAGCTCGCCGGATTCAGTCTTTGTCACTCTGTCATCCTCCGATTTCCAGAGCGTCAGCAGCAGCGTCTTGATAGAGTCTTTCTTCTCCACATCAAACACTCCGTCGTCGGTATAAAACGGATTAAAAGAGATGGGGTTATCCTCCGTATATGTGAAATATACGCCATCTTCACCGTGAGTCCTGTTTCGTATCAGGTTGCTCAGACCTTCGTAGGAATTACCCGTATCAATCAGAAGTATATGCGCGCCCTGTTCGTAATATTGCCTGACAAAGTGATTGGTAAAGAAAGACTTTCCACTACCGGATGGACCAAGTATGAACTTGTTACGGTTGGTGGTTATGCCACGCTTCATAGGCTCGTCGGAAATATCCAAATGGATAGGTTTGCCCGTGAGTCGGTCAACCATCTTTATTCCGAATGGGGAGAGAGAAGAACGATAGTTGGTTTCGGCTGTGAAGAAGCACACCGCAGGTTCGATGAACGTGTAAAAAGACTCCTCCGCCGGGAAGTCAGCCTCATTGCCGGGTATCGCCGCCCAGAACAGTGTCGGGCAGTCGATAGTATTGTGCCGGGGCATACAACCCATTGTAGCCAACTGACCGCCAACATCATTTTTGACTCTCCTCAATTCCTCAGCATCATCGCTCCAAGCCATTATGTTGCAATGGCAGCGCACGGAAATCAGTCCGTAACTGTGTGCCTCATTGAGATACTGGTCAATCCATTCTTTGTTGATGGCGTTGCTTCGGCTGTACTTCGACAGGGAGTTCATGTTGCGTGCCGTCTTTTCAAACCGCGTCAGGTTCTCGTCAGGATCATCAATCAACAGATACTGGTTGTAGATATGGTTGCATGGCAACAATAATCCGACCGGAGAAGCGAAACTCAAACGACAATCGGATCTATCCGTGGAGAGTCGTTCATATCGGTTGTCGGTGCTAACCTTTGCGGGCAAGTCCTCAGTGTCTGAGAGCGTATGGAGGCAGAGCATCTTGTCGCCGATTCTCATCTCCTTTGCAGATAGGTCAATATCCTCCAAGCACGTTATATCGTCCATCGACAGCGACATATATTTCTCAATCAGCCCCGATGATGTTTCCGTTCCGATAAGGTCTTCATCATTAAGTCTATGGAGCTTGATATAGCCGGTATCATTCATAATTCGCTCGAATTGCTCAACGCTTTCCATAAATTTCACAACCATTTCGTGATTCAAATCCTTTGGCATTATACGTCCACGACAGAGGGTTGAGAAGTTTGACTGCTGGCGCATACGCTCCTTTGTAGTCTTCGTCAGGAAGAGGTAGCATTTGTGGGCGAGATATGGACGTTCATTGAAGTGGCGTTCAAATGAACGGTCAAGAAATGACAAATCCTCTTTTTGAAGTTCCGGCTTATACTTCTCACTGACAAACCAATCCTGCTTATGTACGACAGTGTAATGTGGCAACACCTTGATTGCCTTGCACCAAGCGGAGTGCATCGCTTCGTATTCAGCGGAGGTTACGGTGAAAAGTTCCGGGAGGCTCACCTCAAAGGCCACGGTTACATCCGCGTCCTTTGAGATGATGCAGCCATGCTCGACCGCCAACAGCGGCAGCTTTGACTCCAATGTTGTAGCTTTCAGTATATTCCTCATGTTTTATGTTTTATCAATCGGGTTATGCGCAGACGGTTGATGATATATCGTGGTCGATACTTGACCGAGGTCAGTTTCATCAGACCGTACTGGCCATATTTGGCATTGAGATGGAATGTGAGCCAGACAAGAAAGGACGCACCTGTCGCACCGAAGCCCATGCAGACCCATTGGGAGATTCCGGCGATATACATGATGACGAATACCACGAACATGGCAAGCAATCCTCCTGCGAAGACGAATAGGTATTGCGCTTTCAAACCTTTGTACTCAACCGACCGACCAATGCCCTTATTGATTGAGTATTCCATTGGTTAGAGGAAGAATGAGCGGAGGATTGTGGCGGCCACAATCAGGAAGATACAGGCCCCGAACCATGAGGCGGCAGTCTTGCTCGTATCGGGGTCGCCACTCGACCATTTGGAGTAAACCTTGATGCCACCGATAAGACCGACAACAGCACCGATTGCGTACACCAGTTTCGTTCCCGGATCAAAATAGGAGGTGACCATTGAAGTGGCTTCATTGATGCCACTCAGACCGTTGCCGGCGGCGAACATCTGGATTGCGGCCGTCAGAAGAAGCATTGCGGCAATAGGACGGCGGCGATGGGGTGCGTTCATAAACGCGACGGTTCTTTCATAGAATTTCTTGAAAAAATTAGACATGAATTAAATTATAGATAGGTTTGCCTTGCGGCCAAGTGTCAATGATAGACATTGAAATCAATTGCATCAATGTCTGAGGTGTCGATGTCAGCGTGGAAAAGGATCTTTTTGGGTTTAGTTTGCTGTTCCACTGTTTCATCCTCATCCATTGTTGACGTAGTGGGTTGTTCATTTGATTCTTCATCTTTCTTTGGCAGATGAAGTTCGATAAGCATAATCCGCTTTTTTATGACGGGATCGAGAGAAATTTCCTCCTTAATGATAGTGCCCTCCAATTCTTGAAGCGTGCGTTGGGCAATCACCAAATCCTCCGGATTGTCTGACTTTTCTTTTAGGACATTCATGGTTGTGTTGATGTCATTGAAGTCTATTCCATCAGCACGGGGTTCTGTCGGTTCCGGAGTTTCCCCCGTAATGTCGGCAACAGTCTTGTTTGAGAAAACCTCATCCAGTTTTTCAACAGGAACAACGCCGGTATTTTCCTTGATTGGAGGTTCCGGCAATCCTGCATCGGCATAACTGCCGTACTCCTCAATTATCAAGGGGACGACCTCCTTTACAACCTCTTCCACAATCTTCTTATATGTGTCAGGGTCATATTTGCTTTCTCCTACAACTGCGGCGACTTTTTCATCAAGAGAATTATTCGTATCGGGTATGTATTTTTTTTCAGCCGTTTCCTCCGATACATTATTCTCTGCTATGTCCGAAGGTTCACTTGTCTTCTTTGTGTCCTTTGACAACAGCATTTTGGCAAGGAAGATATTGCTTGCCAGCAAAGCTAATACTAAAAATACTGTCATAGGAACAGCTCCTCACGGCTATCTTCAAATATGCGCTTCATTAAATCCGCATTCTTTGCAAAGTGGTCGAGGACGATGGCTGTAAGATACCCACCGATTGTCGCTCCTGTCTGAGCGTTTGCTGCAACCATCAGCGAAAGCACTCTGTGGACCTCCGCCGTGACATGAACTTTGACATGGGTCGGGCAGTTTGAGCGGGTAAGATATTTGCTAACGTATGCTACCTGTTCAGGGTCTGCCGTTTTTAACTCCGCCTCGACAATGTCGGGCGAGACTTTGATTGTTACTTTATGTGACATATTCTATTGTCGTTTATTTATGAAGTTTTCATACTGCCGAAAATGCTCGGCAAGCACGTTGTTGATATAGGCTTTGGTAGAACATACCGGTCCTGTTTCGTAAGACAGCACACGCTTGATTTTCCGGATAAAGTCGGGATGGATGTCAACCATAAGATATTTGCATAAAGGGCGCATGTGTTCCATATTCCTTACAAAAGTATCCAGATATTCATCTTCTTCCGGTAAAGGTTGCGATTGCACTTTCCTACGTTTGGAGTCCGAAGGTCTGGTCGGTGTTTCTGCTTTATTCTCATTCTCTTTCTTCACGGTTGACTGGGAGGACTCCTCGCGGAAACTGCGGATGAACTCATCGGGATCTACATCCGATTCATATACCTTCGACATGGCTCAGGCTTAGTCTTTGAGGATTTTGAGAATCTCATCCGCAAGTTCAGTGAGACGTGTGCCTTTAAGCAGCGTCTTGTCCGGAGGCATGACCGTGGAGCGAAAAACCGCCCTTTCAAGGGTTTCTGAACCCTCACGGCGATACTTTTTTGTATCCGGTACTTTTGTCCGAAGTGTTGCCAGTCCCAACTCTTCAAATAACTTCTCATAGCGGTCGTATAAGTCAGTTTTCTCACGGGCATCCATCATATTCCAGAGCATATAAAGCCCTTTAATCTGAGAGCGGCCTGTCGTGAGCCATTCCTGTAATTTGAGAGCGAAGGCGAGCGAGCTTTCAAGGACAACATTGTCGGCGGCGATGGGAACGACCACCATATCCATGCAGTTCACCACATTCACTACGCCACGGTTGTTGACCGTTCCGGGCAAGTCGAAGAATACGATGTCAACATCTTCGCCTTCCTCGATCAATTCCCTGACTTTCTTCATAGCCTCTTCAGGAGGACATACAAGAACAGGGAAAGGCTTGAGCTTTGTACGGAGCAGGGTGTCGGAGAAGGTCTTTTTGAATGCCGGACTTAATTCCAGCAACATCTTCTCCCTTTCACGCATATCGTTTATGCTGTACTGCGGATAGTCGCAGTCAACCACGATAATTTTCAAGCCCATGCAGTAGTAAAGGTAACTTGCCATCGTTACTGTAAGGGTTGTTTTGCCCGCTCCACCTTTCTGAGTGGAGAAAGCCACGAATTTGGGTTCTTTCATTCATGTTTTTTGTTGATGTTCAGACACAAAGCGAGCCTGAGGCGCAAGTTCCGATTATCAATCCGGGTAATTGTTAACCGTCCCTTTCGTCTGTGTCTCAGTTGATAATAAAAAGTGGGGATGCCTTACTTCTGACTTTCAATGGCCCCTGACGTGCAGTCCCGCTTGGTAACTGTTTTGAACTCTGCGGTTACCATTTTGTCGTCATCGTGTCAGCTGTGAGTTGTTTTTTTGTTCGCATTTCAGATTCAGGAGCGGGCCGTCGCTGTTCCTATATCCATTCTCTTGAACGCACGGATGTTTCCATCGGCTGGAATGCTCTGCAAAATTACAACCCACAAGTTCCGTATTCCAAATTTTCAGATAGCTCAACCGCATAAAGTCATGTTTTGGTCGCGTTTTTCCGCTTGTTGTTGACTCCGCTGATGAGCGGCTGAAAATAGTTTTGGGTATTCCTTTAATTGCTCACGATGGACATCTGCCCATTGGGAATTGAGGAATTGTGTACCCGAGGAACTTAGTAATATATAGTTCAATAAATAGATTTATCGGAGGACAAATCAATGTATCAATCTACATTCCGAATTTTCGATTGACCGATATTTAATTAGTTAGATCTAACGATTAAATATTCTATTGACTTAACAATAAGCAGTTCCAAAGGTAGATAGTATGAACTGTATGGTAGTCGGCAAAATAATCTAATTGTTGAACTATCCGTTTTATATATGGTCAGGCGATTGTCGGATAAATTATTCAAAAGATATAACTGACGGTCGAAGAATCGTTCCGAAGATTAGTATATTGAACGTCTTGGAAGTCGGTCTGTCAATCGAACACGTTGCAAAGTTACTGCCTGAGTTATTGGATTTCCAAATATTTGCATAGCTCGACCGCATAAAGTACCCTTATTTCCGCTTATTTCCGCCTATGAGGAAGCCTCGGATTCATTGCATATTTGAAGGTTTTGGTGAGGTGGCAACAACTTGATTGATCTCTGTTTTCAAAAAAGTGCTTCCAAGAGGGTCTAAAATTTGCATTTGGGGGTCTCCATGTCGTATCTTTGTAAGAGCAATAGCGCATGACGCAGCCGAAAATCAGGCAGGAGCGAATGAAAAACACGGATTCTGATATACATCAATCCAAAATCCACTTCCTTATATTATATCGGATGTTCACAAGAACATAGCAAGGTGTCTTTACAGGGTCTGTAAAGGTTTTGGGGAACCGGGTACCCACAAAACGACCTTGCTATTCAAGGTAAATGCTCCGAAGTCGCATTTACCTTGAATAGACCTGCCGTCGGCTACAAAAAACGCCATACGTCACTTTCAACCCCGTTCTGTTATGGCAGAAAATTTCAATAAAGGTGGCCGACCTCCGGTCGCCAACAAGTGCTGCAACTGCGTTAAAGTCCGTTTTGATGACCTCGAATATGACAAACTTATCCGCATGATGGAGCTTGCCGGGGAAAGCGTCAAGGCTACTTTCATCAAGGGACTGGTCTTTGGAAAGACTTTCAAGGTGCATAAAATTGACAAGACAATGCTCGATTATCTCACCAAACTTTCAGCCCTGTTTGCCGAATACCGCAATATCGGCGTCAACTACAACATTGTGGTGAGGGAACTCAAAGCAGGATTCTCCGAGAAAAAGGCAATGACATTGCTCTACCGTCTTGAAAAAGAAACGAAGGAACTGGCGGCTGTCACCGCCAAAGTCCTTGCACTTACTGAGGATATGCGCAACCAATGGTCGCAAAAATCTCAGTAGGCAGCAGTCTGTACGGCGCACTCTCATACAACGGAGAGAGTGCGTCCGTAATGGTCGCATAACAAATACCTCTTTGGCAAGAGGTTAGATAAGTGTTCCAAATAACATATTGGGGTAAAATCACCCCAACAAACAGTTGTTAACAACCAAATAACAAAGTTTAACTATGTTATATTATCTATTCCCATCCGACTTACCCTGCGGAGAAATCCTTAGGGGGAACATAGCACTTCGGAGAAGCGGCAAGTCAACTAACTACCATGTTGCGACTGAGCTGCAAGGGAAAAAGACTGACATAAGGATGAAGCCTGAATGGTTGAACGATAATCTATCGGTATCAGTTGTGACGGTGGCGGAAGGTAGCTATTTACGCCATCCCGTGGCACCGTGTCTATCTTCTCGCGTTGACACGGCTGGAACTTACCACGGCGAGACCGCAATAAGCGGAGAAAAAGGTGAAAGTCGCATCCGACAGTCAGTCGTGCCAATAGTTGTTATGCGTGCTAAACGGAGATTGCCTAAATCGGAATGCCGCAAGGCTATGGACTTCGGTTCTGAATATCCGACATGGCAACGGAGCGTCCATAGTAGTCCGAGCAGGGTAACGCCCTGTACATGGCAAAGGGACGCAGTTGGTATCTTCAATGTAATCAACGGATAACGTGAGAGACGTATGAGAAATCCAGAGATAATATTGAACACTCTATGCTCACACAGTAGCGATGCTGACTACAAGTATGAGCGGCTTTACCGATTGTTCTTCAACGAAGAACTGTTTATGGTAGCGTATGAGCGCATAAAATCCAAGCCTGGCAACATGACACCCGGCTCGGACGGAAAGACCATAGATGGAATGTCGCTGGAGAGAATCAACGCTCTTATCTCTTCGCTAAAAGATGAGAGTTACATTCCTAACCCTGCAAAGAGGGTCTATATTCCTAAGAAAAACGGAAAACTCCGACCTCTCGGCATACCTACAATCGAAGATAAACTGGTGCAAGAGGTGGCAAGGATGATTTTGGAAGCTATCTATGAGGGATACTTTGAGGATACCTCACATGGCTTCAGACCATCCCGAAGCTGCCACACCGCACTGAACAGTCTTCAGAAACGGTTCACGGGTAGCAGGTGGTTTATCGAAGGGGACATAAAAGGCTTCTTCGACAACATTGACCACTCTGTACTTGTGGACATACTCCGTAAGCGTATTGCCGACGAGCGGTTTATCCGTCTGATATGGAAATTTCTCCGTGCAGGTTATCTTGAGATTTGGCACTATCACAACACCTATTCGGGAGCACCGCAAGGTGGTATTGTGAGCCCTATTCTCGCCAATATTTACCTCGACCAATTCGATAAATACATGGCAGAATACGCTGAAAATTTCAAGAAAGGGAATAAACGTAAGGTAAATCCCGAATACGACAGTCTTAACAAGAAACTCGCGAAAGTGCGCAAGAAATGGAAATCCGAAACAGATGAGACGGTGAAAGCCTGCTTGTTTGAACGGATTAAGGAATTGCAGGCAAAATGTCTTTCAGTACCCGCAGGGCTACAGATGGATGCGAACTATCGCAGACTTCAATATGTCAGATATGCGGATGACTTCTTGATTGGGGTCATCGGGTCGAAAGCCGACAGCGAAAGTATAAAGGCAGACATCACACAATATATGAGTGAAAAACTGCTCCTTGAACTATCCGCTGAAAAGACCTTGATAACCCATGCGTCAGAGAACGCAAAATTTCTTGGCTTTGACATCACCGTCCAAACATTGGATGATACAAAAAGAAACAAGCGAGGTGTCATCCAACGTATGTTTGTAGGTGTAGTCAAAGTAAATCTATCGTCCGAAACTGTCAGAAAGAAACTGATTGAACTCGGAGCGGTAAAATTTACCCAAGAAAAAGGCAAAGAAGTTTGGAAACCGAAAGCAAGAACCCCGATGATAGGAATGAAACCACATGAAATGGTCGCTCAATATGACCTTGAAATCAGAGGTTTCTACAACTATTACGGTTTTGCCAACAACTCCTCCGAAGCCTGCGCAGGTTTTGGCTACATAATGTCGTATAGCCTTTACAAGACACTTGCTCAGAAACTTAACAGTACTGTGCAGGGCATCCTTGCCAAATATAAAAAAGACAAGGTGTTCACAGTGTCTTATAAAGACGAGAAAGGGAAAGACCGAACTCGTACACTATACAACGGAGGTTTCAAAAGACGAAAACCGTCAGAATTCGATTTCTGTGACCGTCTCCCATGCACAATGTATCTTCCAAAAGCCACCCTTGCGGATAGGCTAAGGTCTTGCATATGTGAAGTCTGTGGGACCAAGGGACCTCTCATTATGCACCATGTTCGCACATTAAAGACAGTTAATGGCGATACCCCTTGGGGGCGACAGATGCTGTATCGGCACCGTAAAACGGTAGCCGTATGTGCGGAGTGTTATGCCAAAATCAAAGAAAGTGAGCGTTAGAGTATATACCAATGGAGAGCCGGATACGCTGAAAGGTGTAAGTCCGGTTCGGGGGCAGACTCGGGGAAACCTACCGCAGAAATGCGGCAAGGCGCCCCGGTGTCGAGCCTACAAATCAACAAAGAGGAGGGTCGTGTACTCTCTACTAACAAGATTTATGTGCCACCTGACGGAAAAATCGGCATTCCGGAAATGGTGGAGGATTTCAAAAACTACATGCCGAAGACCGGACGCACCAAGAAGCCGGTTCTCCATATCTCCCTTAATCCACATCCAGATGATGTGCTGTCGGATTCCGACCTCGCCAACATTGCCAGCGAGTATCTCGACAAACTCGGCTTTGGTGAGCAGCCCTACATAATCTATAAGCACACCGACATTGAACGACACCATATCCATATAGTGACGGTCAATGTCAATGAACAGGGGAAAAGGCTCAATATGGATTTCATCCATCGGCGAAGCAAGAAGGCAACTACCGAAATTGAGGAGAAATACAATCTCCATAAGGCAGAGCGTCAGCGTCTGGATCCGGACACTCCATTAAGGAGAGTTGACTACAATGCAGGTGATGTCAAACGACAGGTTGCCAATAATGTCAAGCTCATAATGAGCCGTTACTCATTCCGGACAATGGGAGAATACAACGCTGTGTTGTCGCTCTATGGCTTGACCTCCGAGGAAACCAATGGCAGAGTCAATGGCAGGGAGTATCATGGCATCGTTTATTCTGTACTGGATGAAAACGGCAGAAAGATTGGTAACCCGTTCAAGGCTTCACGCCTCGGCAAGTTCACCAGCCTTAATGCTGTCCACGAGAAAATCAACCGTTCCGAGCAGAAGATAACTCCTGAGACAGTGGCAAAGACAAGAAGGCGAGTTGCTCAGGCACTGAATGAATCTCACAGTAAGGAAGAATTTATTGCTGCACTGAAAGAGCGTAACATCGACCTTGTATTGAGATACACTGAAGATGGACGAATCTATGGCGCAACATTCATAGACCATGATACACATCCCGTACTGAATGGCTCTCGCCTTGGCAGGGAATATGCCGCCAATGCTCTTAATGAACGATTCTCCGGAGATAATGAGGTCAGCCGGACTCCTGATATTGTTGAATCGACAAATCCGGATAATGACACAAATCAATCACAGGAGCAGCAGACATCAACCAACACGGCTCCTACTCAACAGCATCAGGATAGCGGTAACGACTATGATTACTCTCTCCCCGGTCTGGATCTGTTTCAGCTCAGTCCGACAGTTGACGCTGATGAGGAGGATTTCAAACGCCGCATGAAGCGGAAGAAGAAGCGCGGTCAACGACCGAAATTCTAAATATTGTATATAAAAATGTCTCAGCAAGAGGACGACCTGCGGGCATTAGCTAAAATTATGGATTTAATCCGTGGTCTTAGCATCCTCGTTGTGGTCACACAAATCTACTGGTACTGCCATAACCTTATCGGCGATTGGGTATTCCATGCCCAGACAATGAAAATCCTTAATGGACTTAATGAAGCCGGAGGTCTATACAACAACCTATGGAATGCCAAATGGTGGGCCCTTCTATTGTTGGCTCTCTCTTGTTTCGGAACAAAAGGTGTCAAGAATGAGAAAATCAAGTGGAAGCAAATTTGGATAATCATTGGCATTGGCGGTGTCCTGTTCCTTTTCAACTGGTGGATGATGAGTTTAGGTTGGCAAATTACTTACATCGTGACCACAGTTGCCGGCTATGTTTGCCTCCTTTTGGGAGGAATATGGATGAGTCGTATGCTCAAAAATAACATGATGGACGACCGTTTCAACGATGAGAATGAATCATTCCAGCAGGAAACACGCCTGCTTACGAATGACTATTCCATCAACCTTCCCACAAAATTCTACTACAAAAAACGGTGGAACGAGGGGTGGATAAACATTGTCAATCCATTCAGAGCGACAATCGTTCTCGGCACTCCCGGTTCCGGTAAGTCATACGCTGTTGTCAACAACTTCATCAAACAGATGATCGAGAAAGGGTACTCGCTTTATGTCTATGGTGCGCCAGTCAAGGTAGTGTCTTAATCGTCCCTTTGGCAAGGATTAGGCAAGTGTTCTTTGAAAATGACCTATCATCACCGACTTATCTGTCCAACGAAAGACGGCAGGGAGTGTAGCACGTCGGTACAACTATAAGTCAGTTAGTTACCAAACTGCGACTGAATAGCGATGATAAGACAAGTATGAGGGTAAAGCCCGAATTGGTTGAATGATAATCTAAGCGGTCCGTGTAGTAGGCTATGACGTAAGGTAACTATGGAAACAACCACAAGAAGTTTCTAATCGTCATACTGCATCACTCTCTTTGCAGTCGTAGCGTAGGGAGAGCAGGAACTTGGTGCAGCGCAACTGTAATATACAGGAACAGGTGGAAGTCATACCCGACAACTTGTCAAGCCAATAGTTAAGGCACTATAAACTGGGATTGCCTAAACTGTCAGCATCCGCTGACAGCATGGTAACGGAGTCTCCGCAGTAGTCCGAGCGAGGGAAAGCCTCGTACATGGCGAAGGGAGACAGTGGAGATTTTTAATACAATTAATGAATGAAGTGTGAGACTTTATGAGAAATTCAACAAACGTATTAAACAGTCTATACAAACATTGCAAGGACTTGGATTACAAGTACGAGCGTCTGTATCGTATTCTTTACAACAAGGATATGTATGCTGTCGCGTACCAACGTATTGCCCCTAAGCAGGGTAATATGACGGCAGGCACTGACGGCAAAACCATTGACGGAATGAGCATCGAGCGCATTGACAGACTGATAGAGTCATTGAAAGATGAAAGCTATCAGCCAAAACCGTCAAGGAGGGAATATATTCCCAAGAAAAACGGTAAAATGCGTCCACTCGGTATACCATCTATAGAGGACAAACTGTTGCAGGAAGTGGTGAGGATGATTCTTGAGGCAATCTACGAGGGACAGTTTTCTGATTGTTCCCACGGCTTCAGACCTCAAAGAAGTTGCCATACCGCAATGGAACAGATTTCAAAGTCTTTCTGTGGAGCCAAATGGTATATCGAGGGCGATATTAAAGGATTTTTTGACAACATTAATCACGATGTCATGATTAAAATCCTTGAAAAACGCATTGGCGACTGCCGTTTCATCCGATTAATCCGTAAATTTCTCAACGCAGGTTACATTGAGGATTGGCAATACTTCAAATCTTATGACGGAACACCGCAGGGTGGAATCATAAGCCCGATACTTGCTAACATATATCTTGACCAGCTTGACAAATATATGGAGGAGTATGCCTCAAAATTCGACAAAGGTGTACGCAAGGAGGTGAGCAAACTATACAGACACTACCAACGTAAGAAAGGACGTGCAAAAGTAGCTCTTAAGAAAGCCAAGACCGCAGAGGAACGAAACGAGGCTCTTCGCCTCGTCAAGATGTATGACAGTCTCATGATGGTGACTCCTGCGAAAAACGAGGGAGACACCAATTACAAACGATTGAAATACGTTAGATACGCAGATGATTTCCTATGTGGCGTGATAGGCTCTCGTGAGGATGCAATCAAGATTAAAGCGGACATAAAAGAATACCTTGAATCCAAATTAAGATTGGAATTATCCGAAGAGAAGACCCTTGTCACCTACTCAAATAATCCTGCGAAGTTTCTCGGCTTTGAAATCCGAAACAGAAAATGTGCGGAAACACGCAGAGACACACTCGGTAGAAAGAAAAGGTCTCGGAATAAAACGGTTGAGATTCGTATCCCTAAAGATACGGTCAAGAAAAAGCTTCTCGATTATGACGTTGTGGAAATAAAGAAACACAACGGTAAAGAAATCTGGAAGCCGAAAGCAAGACCCGAACTCAACTTTAACGATGACCTTGAAATTCTTCAAAGATACAATTCTGAAATAAGGGGTTTCTACAACTATTTCGGAATTGGTGTCAACTGCGCCAAGCAGATGAACAATTTCGGATACATTATGGAATACAGCATGTATAAGACTTTTGCCGCAAAATATCGTAGCAAGGTTACAAAGATATGTCGCAAATACAAGAAAGACGGCATTTTCACCGTGAGCTACCAAGGCAAGAAAGGAAATACTATCGAAGCTAAATTCTATAATGGTGGCTTCAAAAGGCTAAAGCCATCAAAGGACAGTAGAATTTCAACTCTGCCGAACTTCATAATGCACACAAGCACCACAAGCCTGATGGACAGGCTTAAAGCACAAAAGTGTGAATTATGCGGGGCAACCGACAGACTCGAAATGCATCATGTAAGAAAACTCAAAGGACTCAAAGGAAAAGAGCCTTGGGAAAGAATGATGATTGCACGTAGAAGAAAAACGATTGCACTGTGCAGTAGTTGTCATAAGAAAGTTCACAATGGCAAGGCATAGACTGAATATCAAAACGGAGAGCCGGATACGCTGGAAGGTGTACGTCCGGTTCGGAGGCGAGTATTTGGAAACCGGTCATGATTGCATGGCACGGCGCTGGGTGCTTAGCCTACATTTCAAGAGTCCCGACCTCAGTACCATTGCATTTAACCATCTGTTGAACCACCTTGACAAATACGTAGATGTGGAACCGAAATTCTATATGATAAATTTCGATGATCCGGAGCGCAGCCACCGTTGTAACCCCATTCACCCTGATTTCATGTCGGATATTGCCGATGCCTATGAGAGCGCATATACCATAATGCTCAACCTTAATAAGTCGTGGGTGCAAAAGCAGGGTGACTTCTTTGTTGAATCTCCGATTGTATTGTTTGCGGCTATCATCTGGTTTCTGCGAATCTATAAGGGTGGACGGTATTGCACATTTCCCCATGCCATCGAGTTTCTTTGCCGCAGGTATGAGGATATTTTTCCGATACTCACCAGTTATCCGGACTTGGAAAATTACCTATCGCCATTCATGGATGCTTGGCTTGGAGGGGCGGCGGAGCAGCTTGCAGGTCAGATTGCCTCAGCAAAAATACCCCTCTCGCGTATGATTTCGCCACAGCTCTATTGGGTAATGACCGGCAATGACTTCACTCTTGACATCAACAACCCAAAAGAGCCGAAGATTCTATGCGTTGGCAACAATCCTGACCGTCAGAATATCTATGGCGCGGCCCTCGGACTTTACAATTCGAGAATCGTGAAACTAATCAATAAGAAAGGGATGTTGAAGTCCGGTGTCATAATAGATGAGCTTCCCACGATATACTTTAAGGGCTTGGATAACCTAATTGCCACGGCCCGAAGCAATAAGGTTGCCGTGTGTCTCGGTTTTCAGGATTTCTCACAGTTGGAACGTGACTATGGAAAGCCGGAGGCGGCGGTCGTTATGAATACCGTTGGCAATATCTTCTCCGGGCAGGTGGTAGGTTCGACCGCCAAAACTTTGTCTGAACGCTTTGGTAAGGTGTTGCAGAAGCGGCAGTCAATATCAATCAACCGTCAGGATGTAAGCCACTCATTCAACACTCAGATGGACTCGCTTATTCCACCGAGCAAGATTTCCACATTGACACAAGGAATATTCGTCGGAGCGGTTTCCGACAACATCGACCAACGCATTGACCAGAAGATTTTTCACGCAGAGATTGTCGTGGACAGTAAAAAAGTCGATGCCGAAATGAAAAAATATGTGCCGATTCCAATCCTTACCGATTTCAAAGATGCCTCGGAGGATAAGCACAAGATGAAAGCCGACATTCAGGCGAACTACGACCAAATCAAGCAGGACGTGCGGGATATAGTTGACAATGAGATTGCCCGCATAGCCGCAGACCCGAAATTGCGACACCTTCTCCAACAGAAGGGTTGAAAACATCAATCAAAGTTTATTGATGGCAAATAACCATTTTGACAGCCGGGGGTATGACCTTGACTACTACAACCTTTTTCTCCGCCGATACCTTTCAGAGCATAGATTTCCGGAAGCAGAGGATGATCTGTTTATTGCCACACGCACGGAACACGCATACGATGTTTTCGTTGAATCCCGCCTTGCCGGTGACGAGTGGTATATTTCCAATGAAAAAGCAATGGCGGCACTTTATGCCGGATTTGAAATGTCACCTTACGATTTCATCAGCGGTCTGTTGCTTGATGAGTTTCAAGACAACATCTCACTTGAAGATGAATCCATTGAGTTCTGGACTTACACATTTATTGAAGAATTGAAAGAGGAGTTCAAAGGAACTACTCTTGGCGAAGAGTTCTTCAACACTACCGAAGGAGAAGTATTCCGACTGACGGTTATTGGCCGTATTACCTTATTCTTTGAGGAGTATGGCTTATAATCGTTTACAGACTATGCGCGACAACATTGAGGCGATTCGCGTCGCGTTTCGCCTCGGTGTTGAGAAGCGACCGCCTACCGCAGATGAACGTGAGGCGCTGGGCAGATATGCCGGATTCGGTGGGTTGAAGTGCATACTCAACGATGCAAATGAACTTGCCGATGCAGCCAAATGGAGCAAATCTGACATTGAATTGTTTGCGCCAACCGTTGAACTTCGCCGCCTTATCCATGACTATTCCAAGAATGACAAGGAGTTTGCCGCCTACATGGACTCGCTGAAAGCGTCTGTGCTGACTGCATTCTATACTCCGGCACCTGTAATTGATGCCATCGCCAGCTCGTTAAAGGCTAACGGTGTTGTAGTAAAGAGTTTTCTTGAACCGTCCGCCGGGCAAGGCGCTTTCATTGACTCATTTCTGAAAAATGAGAATTATCCCGGTGCCGAGACGTTGGCATTTGAGAAGGATTTGCTGACAGGTAAAATTCTATCTGCGTTGCATCCGTCCATCTCCACCGAAATAAAGGGTTTTGAGAAGATTGACCCTGATTTTGAGGGGTATTTCGATGTGGCTGCGTCCAATATTCCTTTCGGAGATTTTGCGGTTGCAGACCCTCGATATGCCACGAGCAGGGAGATTGCCTACCGTCAGTCAACAAAGACTATACACAATTACTTCTTTCTGAAGTCCCTTGACTCCGTGCATGAAGGTGGTATAGTGGCATTCATCGCCTCGCAAGGGGTGATGAATGCTGCCAGTCCATTTGTCAGAATGGAGATGATGCGCCGTGCGGATTTGGTGGGCGCTTTCCGTCTGCCGAACAATACATTTTCCGACAATGCCGGAACAGATGCCGGGTCTGACCTGATTATTCTCCAGAAGCACACCAACAAGAAAGCGTTGTCAGCTGATGAGGAATTTTTCATCCAATCCATTGTTGACCGTGAAACCAAGGCTCCGAATAACAAATATTTTGCTGCCTTTCCGCAAAATATTATCTGCACGGAAGCAAAGGTTGGCACTGACCAGTTCGGCAAACCGGCTATCATCTACAAGCATGAGGAGGGTGTCGATGGTATTGCAGCCGATATGCGAAAGGCTCTTGATGAGTCACTGAAACTGCGCCTCAATCTGGACTTCTATAATGATAGGAGTCTCACACCTCCGACACCTGAACCGCCAACACCTGAGCCTGTTAAGCGTTCCACCGAAAACAAGGTCGAAAAGCCGAAGCGCATAGCGGATACCCCGTTGATGCAGCAATATCGGGAGATGAAGAAGAAACATCCCGATGCGATTCTTCTTTTCCGTGTTGGGGACTTCTACGAGTGTATGGGCGTGGATGCGGTCAAAGCGTCGGGGGTCTTGGGGATCACCCTTACCCGCCGAATGAACGGCGACAAGAGTAGTATTGAACTTGCAGGATTCCCACATCATGCACTGGATGTCTATCTGCCCAAATTGGTAAGAGCCGGAAACAGAGTGGCTATCTGTGAGCAGTTGGAAGACCCAAAGCAGAAGAAGACGGTGAAACGCAATAATCCTAAGCCGGAGGATAAGCCAAAGCCAGAGCCTCCAAAACCGGAACCGGCATCACCTTCTCCGGCTCCAATGGAGGATGAGCCAGTGCCTCAAACACCGGAGGCTACAACTCCGCCACCACCTCAAACCAATAAGGAGATAGAAACATCTGATGGCCCGGATTATAACGATAACCCTGACCCTCGTTTGTTCGCCTATAATCTTTTCGGAGAACTGGAGCCTATCGGCAAACCTCAGCGACAACCAAAACAACCTCAGCAACCGGAAGAAAAGCCAAAGCCTACCATAACAGTAACCGATACTCAGGCGAAGAAATTCCGTCCGCTCTCTGAAAAGGAGCTGGAATTTTACGGTTCTCTTGATTGGGAAACCAATCCGCCCATCAATGGATTCTACGAAACAATGATGTCGATTGCCCATCGTCAACTCGCGGAAATGGAGGCTGAACGTCAGGCAATGGAAGCGGCCAAGAAAGAGACAATCACCGAAGACGGCACTATCATCGAAGTTTCAAAAGGTGATTTTGTTCCGAAGCCAAGAGTGGCTGCGGAAGCACCCAAGGCTGCGGATCGTGATATGTCGCCCCGTCCTTTCTCGGAGGATATTCAGTTCTTCCACCACAATGGCAGCATGGTCGTGGACAAGGGTCAGGTAGGGTTTCTCTCGGAGGTTCGCAAGAATGGAGCAACATTCTCGCCGCTCACGCTCAAACCGGAACAGGAGAAACGAGCCATGCTCTATATCACCCTGTCGGAAACTTATCAGCAACTATACCATTTTGAGGCTGAGACGCATGAAGAAGATGCCGATATGCGCGAACACCTCAATCAGTATTACGATGAGTTCGTGGACAGATACGGCAACCTCAATGAGAAACAGAATGTCAAGTTCATCCTCATGGATGCCAACGGGCGTGATTCGTTGGCTCTGGAGCGTGGCGAGAATGGTTGCTTTGTCAAAGCCGACATCTTTGACCATCCGGTATCATTCGCCGTTGACGAGGTTACATCAGTTGATACCCCGATGGAAGCATTGACAGCTTCACTCAATAAATTTGGAGAAGTCAACCTCGAATATATGGGAAGTATTGTCGATATGGAGCAGGATGCGATGATTGACAGCCTTGCCGGACACATATATTATAATCCGCTCGTGTCAAACTTTGAGATTACCGACCGCTTCATCGCCGGTAATGTAGTGCAGAAAGCAGAGGACATCAAGGCATGGGTCAACCGCGAGGAAGAACGCACCAAGAATTTTCCCGGCTTTGACGGCGTTGAGCCGTTCATCGACTTGTCGAAAGAGTCATTGAAAGCATTGGAGGAAGCTATTCCCCGAAAGATTACTTTCGATGAACTGGACTTCAATTTCGGAGAGAGGTGGATCCCGACCGGAATATACTCAGCATATATGAGTCACCTATATGGCACTGAAGTTAATATAGCCTATTCTTCATCAATGGACGAATATTCCTGTGATGTCCGTCGCAAGAATATGAAGATTTGGGAAGAGTTCTGTGTCAGAGGTTATTATCGTGTATATGACGGCATGAGCCTTCTCAAACACGCCCTGCACAACACAGTGCCGGACATCAAGAAGTCCATCGGCAAGGATGATAACGGTCACGACATCAAGGTGCCGGACTCGGAGGCGATTCAGTTAGCCAACACCAAGATTGATGAAATCCGTAATGGATTCTCGGACTGGCTGGAGGCTCAATCGCCGGAGTTCAAGGATAGACTTGTTGATTTGTATAACAGCAAGTTCAACTGCTACGTCAGACCTCATTATGACGGCTCACATCAGAAGTTTCCCGACCTCAACATGAAACTGTTGGGCGACCGCTACCATATCAATTCCGTATATCAGTCACAGAAGGATTGCGTATGGATGCTGATTCAGAACGGTGGAGGAATATGCGACCATCAGGTTGGTACGGGAAAGACACTTATAATGTGTATGGCGGCGCATGAGATGAAACGTCTCGGATTGGTGAATAAACCGATGATTATCGGAATGAAAGCCAATGTCGCGGAAATTGCCATGACTTATCAGACTGCCTATCCCAATGCCCGTATCCTCTATGCCGATGCCAAGAGTTTCACGGCGGCAAACCGCGTGAACTTCTTCAACCAGATCAAGAATAACGACTATGACTGTATCATAATGTCGCACGACCAGTTCGGCAAGATACCGCAGTCGCCGGAGATGCAGCAGCAGATCCTGCAAGCCGAACTTGATACGGTTGAGGAGAATCTTGAAGTCATCAAGCAGCAGGGACACGACATTTCGCGTGGTATGCTGAAGGGGCTGTTGAAGCGTAAGGAGAACCTCACCGCCAAGATAACCACCATACAGTATCAGATGGAACAGTCCAAGGACAGTGTGGTTGACTTCAAACAGATGGGCATCGACCATATTTTCGTTGACGAGAGCCAGTGTTTCAAGAATCTGATGTTCAATACCAGACATGACCGTGTGGCTGGACTTGGCAACTCCGAAGGAAGCCAACGCTCACTGAATCTTCTCTATGCCATCCGTACCATCCAAGAGAGGACCGGGCGCGATTTGGGCGCGACATTCCTCAGCGGCACTACAATCTCCAACTCACTGACGGAGTTGTATCTCTTGTTCAAGTATCTCCGACCGAAAGAGCTTGAAAGGCAGGAGATAAGGTGTTTCGACGCGTGGGCGGCAATCTTCGCCAAGAAGACAACCGACTATGAGTTCAATGTCACCAACAGCATTGTCGCTAAGGAGCGTTTCCGCTACTTCATCAAGGTTCCGGAGTTGGCGGCTTTTTATAATGAGATAACGGATTATAGAACCGCACAGGATGTTGGTGTTGACCGACCGGATAAGAACGAGATTCTTCACAATATCCCACCCACGCCTCAACAGGAGGAGTTTATCCAGAAACTAATGGAGTTTGCCAAAAGCGGTGATGCCACAATATTGGGTCGTGCGCCATTGTCTGACACTGAGGAGAAGGCGAAGATGCTCATCGCCACAGATTATGCAAGGAAGATGGCTCTTGACATGAGAATGATTGACCCCAATTATTCTGATGACCCGAACAATAAGGCGAGCCACTGTGCCAAGATGATTGCCCAATACTACCATAAGTATGACGCTCAGAAAGGCACACAGTTTGTATTCAGCGATTTAGGAACTTACAAGCCGGGTGAATGGAATATCTATTCTGAAATCAAGCGAAAATTGGTTGAGGATTATGGTATTCCTCCGCATGAGATAAGGTTTATCCAAGAGTGCAAGACTGAGCGGTCACGAAAGGCTGTCATTCAGGCTATGAATGACGGCGATGTGCGGGTGCTTTTCGGCTCAACCTCCATGTTGGGAACTGGCGTAAACGCCCAAAGGAGAGCTGTCGCTGTCCATGAATTGGAATGCCCGTGGCGTCCGAGCGACCTCGAACAACGCGAGGGTCGCGCTATCCGTGCCGGCAACGAGATTGCCAAACTGTATGCTGATAATAAGGTGGATGTGATTATCTACGCGGTTGAGAAGTCTTTGGACTCCTACAAGTTCAATCTTCTTCATTGCAAGGCTACGTTCATAAACCAACTTAAAAGTGGTGCATTGGGAGCGCGAACAATCGACGAGGGTTCTATGGACGAGAAGAATGGCATGAATTTCTCTGAGTACATGGCTATCTTATCCGGCAACACCGACCTGCTCGATAAGGCAAAACTTGAAAAACGGATAGCGGCGTTGGAGAGTGAACGAAAGTCGTTCAACAAGGGACGTGGCGATTCCGAGTTCCGGCTCCAGACCATAACCCATGACATTGCCAACAACGAGGCGGCAATAGAGCGGATGAAGGCAGACTGGGAGCGGTACGACAAAGTGGTGCAGCGTGACAAGGATGGCAACCCCATCAACAATCTCACCATTGACACCTGTAACCTATCCGATGAGAAGAATATGGGTATCCACCTGCAAGGTTTGGCTCAACGAACTGACACTCACGGACAATATCAGCGTGTGGGCGAGGTCTATGGCTTCCCAATCAGCATTATCTCTGAAAGAGTATTGGCTGACGGTGTTGAGAAAGTGCAGAACCGCTTTGTTGTCGAGGGCAACTACAAATACAAGTATAACAACGGTCAGTTGGCAATGGCTGACACCCACGCCGCCTGTATGAACTTTGTCAATGCTTTGGAGAAAATCCCCGGCATAATCGCCCAGTATGAGGAACGCACCGCCAAACTCAAAGCCGATGTTCCCATAATTGAAGGCATTATGGCTAAGACGTGGGGCAAAGAGGATGAGTTAAAACAGCTCAAATCCGAACTTGCTGCTCTCGACCGCAAAATCGCCGCTGAATTAGCACCTAAGCATGAGAACAAGGAGGACGGCGAGGAGGTAAAGCGAGAGGATTCTCCTCACACTGTCCAGACAATTGATGCTCCGACACCGGACACAGACAATAAAAAGTCAATGGTCGCGGAGCCAACCACCACATACAAAGAACGGGAACCGTTAAGTTCCCGCATCATTATCGGTGGTTGTGGCGTAACTCCCCCCGGAGGTTTCCGAGCTGCCGGTCCCAAATTGTAGATAAATTGAATGGCGACACTCTTGATATGTAGAGCGTCGCCATTCAAATCCTTATCTATAATCCTTTGGAATACCCTCTGCCTTAATCCAAGCATAGAGAGTCGAGCGGTTTATGCCGAGCAACATTGCGGCCTGAGCCTTGTTGCCTTTAGTCTGCCTCAATGCCCGCTGCACACGATAATGACGGGTATGGGATTCTCTGTTCTTGGGAATCTCATTCAGGACTATATCATCTTTCCCTAATGTTTCACCACGAAACTCATAACAAGCGCGTGATATTGTGCTGAACAATTCCCGCACATTGCCGGTCCAGATATGGTTGGTCAATTTGTTGATAGCACCTTTTGTAAGGCGAGGGGATTTGATACCCGACTCAGCGCAGATCTGCTTAATAAAGCACTCCGCCAAAGGAATAATATCGTCCTGACAATCTGAAAGAGGTGGAACAATCACAACATTGCTGTGTATGCAATGAAACAAGGCTTCGGAAAAATCACCGTCCCGTACTTTTTCAGCGAGATTTACTTTTGTCGATAGGATTATGCGTCCGGTAAACTTGATTTCCTTTGTAAGATTCTGAGGAGTGAACACTCCGCGTTGAATTACAGTGGCAAGCACTTCCTGAACGTGCAACGGCAGCATACAAACTTCATGAATGTAAAGAGTGCCTCCATTGGCTTGAGCCAACAGGCCTTGCTGGTTGCGATACAAAGGATGTTTCACACCTGTTTCCTTGCCACGGAATATATCCATACTTTCAGTCGCGCTCAGATAATGTGCGCACTCAGCCACAACGAATGGTCCGGAGCGGCGAGGGCTGCTGTCATGAATCACTCGCGCTATCGCACTTTTTCCTACACCTTGGGGTCCTGAAAGGAGAAGCGTGGAATTTGAGTTGCTCTCAATATTTATCCTTCTCGAACATCCCTGAAAAGCATTGCTATTCCGTTGAAACCATCTTTGGTCTTCTTTATGGCACTTTTCTATTGCAATTGTAAGTCTGTCAACAACAAGTGAATCAAAATAGAAGCAATGGTCAGCACCTAACTTATACACCTTATTATATATATCCGGCGACTCTGTCATGGCCACACCAACTTTTTTAATTCCTAAAATGGTGTCATTTGTCCATTCAAGCAGTTTTATACCATCACAGTCTTTACCTGAGACTGCCACTATCAGCATAGTGCAATCACTTCGTTCAAGAATTTTCTTTGCAGTGCTGATGCTGTTGGTGGTCTGTATTTTTCGTCCCGGTTTGGAAAATACCTCTTCCATTTTTTTACCATCCTCTATCTGGGAACTGTAGATAAGGAGGCTCCGATTACTCGGTGGATCATTGTCTATATTCATAAGACTTTCGGGGAGTGTTAAAAATGATTTTGCCATTATAACAAATGTGTATAGGGTATTTGTTCGCCAAAACTGAGTACAAAGATACAATTTTTATTTTAGAATGACATACTGTTGCACAATTAAATATGGCTGATATTGCGTGAATTTATGTAGCATACACAACATAGTGTTGTGTTAATCCAACACTTTTAACACACTCGACAATTCAAACGCACGGAGTTATATTAGATTTATATTGCAGGTTTATAGAGTGTTACAAATATTTTACATCGGATATTGAACTTTGTTGAAATTAAATATATTGAGAAGGGCATAACTCAAAAACGATATTGAAATGGAAATATTAACCCTCCTGAACAGCCAGTTCTTTCACCAGTTGGAAGAAGGCGATGAAAGCAACATCAAGGCACTCTACGCCGATATGAGAGCCACAATCGTGGAATATGCCCACGGCAACAGCCAATGGCGAGTGATACACACCGGCCTGTCGATATTTATTTCCGAGGTGGCCGAAATCCTCGGTTATGCCAATGGCTTGTTGAGCCGATATGCAAAGCGTATCCTTGAAATAGCCAAATGTCTGCTAAACCAGATAGAGATGGCTGTTTCAGCGAAAATCGCACTGGATACAGTGGCTGAGAATAATAAAGTGACTGATACAACATCAGATGTGACTTTCACCGGTAATTATGCCGACTTCTGTGAACTTATCCACCTTATAATAGCCTGCAAATTCATAAATGGAGGGAATAAGGCGTACCAGCTCCATATCAAGAAAGGGCTTCATGCACTTTTCGGTCTTGACTTCGACCCGAAGAAATATCAGAACGCAAGAGACGGCATAAAACGCCGCTGTCCCGCAAAGGGTAGCCGGGTGACATACTTCCTCGACAATATGGTGGATGTCGTAAATGCCGAACTTGCAGCATGATAACACACTCAAATGCTGATACTCACTTATGAATCCAGATGATAGCTAAAGAGTAACTGCTTGAAAATCATCAATCGAAGAATATTTGACGCAATAAAACATCAGCACTTATCCGGTGCTTACAATGCCCGGAAAAAGCCGCAGTAACTTTGCATCGTAAAACTTAAACAACGACAAATATGATGAATACAAAACCACCAGATCAACCGAGGGACACAACCCCTTTATCCAAGTGGATGATGGACACCATGACCATTGTGGTCTATTTGCTGAACTCCATTGCCAACTCAATGATAAAGCTCGTAAAGAAATCTGACAAGCCTCAGCTTTCCTACAAAGGTAGTACTATAATAATGCTTGAGGATCTTGCAATAGGTCTTAACAAAACGACCCGAACAATCAGAAAAATGCGAGCCGAGGGGAAAATGGAATACTATATCAGCAATGATGGACGCACCATATTCATGACCCAAGACCAGTTTGACGATTACGTTCTACAAAACTTCGTCAACGTCACCAGAGATAATTATCGCGCCGCAAGTCCGGCGTAATGTTTAACCAAATAATTTTAATGGAACAAAACAAAGAACAGCAACAACCTGAAGTGCTGATTGCCCGCAACAACGAAACAGGGCAGGTCGGCGCAGTCGTGGGACAGAATCCCGACGGCACCCCGAAAATGGCGGATGTAAAATCCGCGAAGCTCAGTGACCTTGTGAAATTCTCTAAAGGTCAGAATCCCCTCGAAGCCTTCATGTCGAACTTCATCCGACAGGCAAAGAACCCTTCGCTATTCGGTTTCTTCAAGATTCCTGAAACTGAGTTCGACAAAATCGGTCCGGCGATGTCCGATATGCTCCAAGACCCTGTGGCTAACGCCGACCTCCTTAAACCTTTTGAGGTTGACGTCAAATCAATGGCAAAGGAACAGACGGTTACTGAACAGCATGACCAGACTCCGGCCAAGGAGACTTCGACCGCAATCAAGATGGCACCTGTCAACCCCGACAAAGTTGACTGGGACACCATCGAAAAACAATGGGGCATCAAGAGAGATGACCTCGAAAAGTCCGGAGCATTGCAGCAGATGGTCTATAACCACAAGTCTCCGCAGCTTTTCACCCTGAGACCGGAAATCGGCGGCGAGAAATTCGAGGCACAGGCCCGGCTATCGTTCAAGTCCAATCCTGACGGCAGTTTTACCCTCACGCCTCATTTCGTGAAGCACGAGCCTCAGCTCGACAAAACCTATAAAGGCTATACCTTCACGGACGAGGACAAGACTCAGCTCCGCAAGACAGGAAATCTGGGCAGACCTGTTGACCTTACCGACCCGAAAACAGGGGTGGTCAAGAAGTCGCTCGTCAGCATCGACCGTCTCACCAATGAGATTGAAAGTATCCCCGTGGATAAAATCTACATCAAGAACAAGGTCGCCAACATCGAACTTGACATGAAGCAGATAGGCATCCTTAAAGACGGAGGCATAATCAGAGAGCAGCATATCGAGCTGCCCAACGGACGGAAGTTTACCGCCGACCTCCAGTACAATGCCGACAAGCGTGATGTGGTTTTCGTCAACTCGGAACAATACCGCCAGAAGCGGGAACAATCTCAGGAACAGGGTGGACAGCAGTACAACTCATGGCTCGACAAGGAGGGCAACATCAAGAACCTCACCAAATGGAAAGGTGTGCCGCTCTCCGAAACTGCCCAAGCAGACTATCGTGCAGGCAAACAGATTATGGTAGGTGAAATCCCTGATCGAAACGGGAATCCCTGCACGGTCTATATCCAGTTTGACCCTGAGAAGCAGCGTCCGAAGCAGACCTATGTCTATCCCGACAAAGAAAAGGTTGTCGGTATAGACAGCGAGAGCAAGACGCAATATGCCGTCAACAATGAGGGTAAGACCAACGAACCTACAAAAGTGGTTAAGGAACCTCTCCAGAGGGGGCAGACCGAACCCAAAAACGAAGAGCAGAAGAAACAGCAAAAGCCGAAAGGCCCCAAACTCTGACCTTCATCCACTTTATCCGCAAGCTCTGAATTGAGCAGACCGCCATTCCCTCGCGTGCGCAAGCGATGATATGGCAATCCTCCCGCCGACATGGGGAGGTCGCGAACTCCCCGTGTCATTCTCTCCAAACCTCCCGGCTGAGAGTGTCAGCCGCCAACAACCCCAATTTACAAACTCTAAAAAACAGACATGAAAGTCATAATCACCGAGGCCGTTCCCGTGGCTTCAGCCATCGCCCGCGCCCTTAACGTAACCACCAATGTAGCCGTTCCCGGCGTAATCTATAACAATGACATCGCAGTCATCACCGTCACTCCTGACTTCATCCGTCCCTTCGGACTCGGAGTGCTTCCCGGCAAGGACGCTCTCCCCATCGTGCCGGAACGCTACACCTACGGTATCCGACATACTCCTGATGAAAACGGCCGTTACGGAATCTCGACCGAGGACAAGACCTATGCCGACTATATTGGCAAACTTATCCGTGGCGGCGATGAGGTAATCTTCGCGTCCGACGGCGGAGCCGACGCTCAGGGACGTTTCGCCAACATCTGCCGTTTCTTCAAAGTCGGCGCACCCACAAGCCGTATGTTCCTGACCCGTCTGGAGCGCAAGGCAATCAAGTCGGCGTTCAAGACCCGTCAGTGGGGACGTAAGTTCCATAATCTCGCCCAAACAGGACTTGTGGGCATGGCGATGGACGAGGCTTTCAAGTACAATGTTTCGGAAGCATACCGTTCACTGTTCAAGGAAATGAAGTCGCCTATCTGCCGTCAGGACGTGCTTGTACTTGCCGCCGTCAAGAACTATCTTGAATCCGACGCAGAAGCCCGTGGCCAACACGTTCCCGTCACCACCCATTCCGTCATGGTGAGCGGCGTGGCACTCGGCAAGGACATCA
Source organism: Duncaniella muris (assembly GCF_003024805.1). GTDB lineage: Bacteria > Bacteroidota > Bacteroidia > Bacteroidales > Muribaculaceae > Duncaniella > Duncaniella muris. Next base: position 32,648 of record NZ_PUEC01000018.1, on the reverse strand, counting down.
AGTTCTATCCCTGTTCGACATACTCCACCAAAGATGAGGCGGCGCAGGCATACAAGACTCTGTGTGTTCCGGCGACAGTCGAGGCTTCCGATGTTATGCTCGACACTGAGATGAGTCCGGCTCCGGCACTCTTCACTCTCGCCACACTCCAGAGCGAGGCATGGGAAAAACTCAATCTTAATTTCTCCACAACCCGCGACATCACCGTCAGCCTCTATGAGCGTGGTTTTATCTCGTCGCCCCTGACATCATGCGCAAAACTGCCCGAATCGTTGCGCGATGAACTCCGCCGCTACAAATGGTGCAGGAAGTATCCTTTTGCCGCCGACGGGACAATCTCCGGCAATCACGGCATCATCATCTCAGGCAACAAGCCTCTGTTCCTCGACAGTGATGAACAGCGTGTATATGACCTTATCCGTTCTCGCTTCTATGCCAACCTTGCCGGCCCTACCGCAGTGAACGAGCTGGTTATCGAGGTGGAAATCAACGGCGAACCGTTCTATGGAACTATCCCTTACACCCCCGACATCAAGGTGCCTAAGGCCGTGGAAGTGAAACTCACCGGTAAATCCCAATTCTCCCGCACCTCAGTGGCTCCCACAGCGCCCAAAATGAACGATCTTCTCTGCGCAATATCAATGTTGCTCCGTTCACTGTCGGACAAATACAATCCCGGTATGCCTTTCACATTGGCACACCATGATGTGGCGGACGCATTCGACCGTCTCCGCGACAACCGCCTTCTTCTGGACGTATGCGGTGAACCTGCAATCACCGGCGAGGGAAATCTCCTGCTTGAAACCTTCAACGCAACTTATGCCCTCGGTCACCTTATGGCATATCAGGTAGAGGTTGAACGGCTCTACGGCGACCGCAAGAACAGTGTCGGCGGAGCGCAGCTCATGAATGAGTATGGCAAATGGATCTATGACAAGACCGAACAGCTCATCACCGACCACCGTCTGTTCCCGGCTAAGGCAGATACCCATGTCTGCCCGATATGCGGCCGACACTCGGTTATCCGCTATCCCCGCGTTGCGAAATGCCACGTTTGCGGATTCACCATGCCTTTGCAGTTCATGGGCCACAAGTTCACCGACAAGGAGGTCGCCAGCCTTCTGACCCACGGCTACACATCGCAGATAATGTTCACCAACCGTCACGGCCATGAGTTCTACGACATCGTTGTGCGCGGCAAGGGCAAAGGGCTGTCATTCGCCCCGATTGAAGCCAAATTATACTGAAAATAACCGCCGTTTGAAAATAATTCACTAAATTCGCAATCGAATCGCAGTCTATGTAACATACGACTTGCGGATTTAGTGGTTGAAGGCGGAGGGGACTCCGCCTTCTTTTTTCACTCGGTCACATTTGAAACCGCTAAACATTGGAATACGTAAGAATCGACAAAGAGGCACTGGATGCAATGTTCGAGATAATGGAGTATCAGTCCCTTTTGATTGCGGCGATGTATGAGAAGTGCCGCTCAATCCAATCCGGCAAATGGATTCCAACTGAGACCGTCGCGGAACTGCTATGTGTTTCAACCCGGAAAGTGAGAACTATGAAAACGCTCGGACAAATCGGCTATGTAAAACATGGACGGAAATGTTTTTACAAGTCAGAGGACGTATATTCAAAAATAAACAAAGGCAAGAGTGAAAGAAATATATGACAAAGAACATGACGTTATAAGAAAATTCCTCTCGATGGGAAGGCGGAATATTGAGATGCTGGAGGAAATAGCGTTGGAATATAAACCTTTCCTGATGGGTAAACGCTTTATTACTGATGCCCAGTTATCTGAAAGACTCGGTATTTCGCGCCGAACATTGCAGGACTTCCGCGACAGAGGCATTATTCCGTTCTATCGTCTTGACGGAAAGATACTTTATGAAGAAACGGATATAGAGGAATACCTGTCCTCAATCTACATACCCAAATATTAAAAGGGAGAGTTACCGAATCGACCGGTAGCTCTCCCTTTTCAGTTGTCTGATGTTGATGTCATCTGTTGATGCTCAGTCTGTCAAATCGGTTGCGCATGGTCTGCATATCCTCATAGACGGTCTGGTCTTGAATCTTCGCGTAGATCTGCGTTGTTTTGATGTCGCTGTGTCCGAGCATCTTCTGGATTGATTCGAGAGGGACATGGTTGTTGAGCGACAGAGACGCGAAAGTGTGTCGCGCGATGTGTGTGGTAAGAGGCTTGGTTATCTTTGCGAGATCCGCAATCTCTTTGAGATAAGCGTTCATTTTCTGATTGGAGCAAACGGGCAGCACGACTCCGGTAGATACTGCAACGGGGTGGTTGACATATTTGTCGGCTATCTGACGCGGCACCTCCAACATCGGTATGATACTCAACTCGCCGGTTTTCTCGCGGGATTTGCGTATCCACATATTGCCGTCGCGGTCTTTTTCGATGTCGCTCCATTGAAGCGATTTTATATCGCAGAATGCAAGTCCGGTGAAGCAGCAGAACACGAATGTATCCCTGACAAGTTCCAGACGCGGCATCATGGAGAAGTCGAGTTTGAGAATCTCCATAATCTCAGCCTCAGTCAGAAATTGGCGTTTCGCCTGAGTACGGTGGAACTTTCTGCCGATGAACGGGTCTTCAGTTATCCACTTATGCGCGATGGCATACTGGATAGTGTTCTTGAGATAGCGGAGGTACTTCACAGCCGTGTTGTTGGCGCAGTTCTTGCTGACACGCAGGAAATGCTCGAAATCATCTATCATTCCTGCCGTGACATCCCTGACTGGAATATCATCGACATTCATAGTCAGACGCAGGAACTCGCCGAGGTAGGTCACACACCGCTCCCAACGAAGATAGGTGGCATTGACCATATCGCCACGCTCCATTTCCTCTTTTCTCTTTGCGTTGGATTCAGTGAAAATCTCACATAGCATCTTAGGCTTCTCAACTTTGCCGAGAAACAGGTCGCGCATAACAATAGGGTTGACGAGTTTCTTCTCACGCACGAGATTGGTATGTATCTCGCAGAATCTGGCCCGTATCTCATCGAGGTACTTGTTCAGCTCCAGATCGCGCCGGGAGCGACCTTTTGATAGTTTGCGTTTCTGGTCCCAGTTTTCAGGATTGACCGAGCGGCCTATGGCGAGGTCAGTCTGCTGACCTGCCACTGAAATTCTGACATACACCTTGTGGTCGGTGTAGCCTTCCGACCTTGGCTTCCTTGTGAAGAAGGTCAGGGTGAAATAAGGGTTGTTTGTCATGTTACTTACGGGTTTAATGGTTACTTAAAGATACTCATTTTTAACCCGGATTCCAAATGCGCTTCGGAACATGATACTCCGGCGGTGGCGTAACCGTGTACATCCGGCCGATTTTTCAGCGAGATTTAACATTGTACACGAATTTCACACGGCAGAATGGGGAAGACCACAGCAGGGACGACTGACAAAATCATCGGACAAGGCCAAATCTTAAATAAAGTTAAAATTAGCCGTATCACACCCGAATTGTGGGTCGAGGGTCGCGTTCCCGCCCGCAGAACCCCACTTTTTCAAAGTTGAATTTCTGCAAATGTGCAGTCCTCAACCTGTTGCGGGCCTTTCCGTGTAACCGTGTACATTTTTGTACACGAAACACGATGTACACGTTTTGTACACGCCTGTAGGTAATATTCTGCGTTATCCTGCAATTTCACCAAAAAGAAAAAGCACTGAAAATCAACTGATTTCAGTGCTTTGCGGTGTTCTTCCGAACCCTTTCGTGATCCGCCTGGGGCTCGAACCCAGGACCCCAACATTAAAAGTGTTGTGCTCTACCAGCTGAGCTAGCGAATCAATGCTTTGGTCGGTGACCGCTTGAGTTTTCAAGTGGGCTTTTCCTTAAAAGCGATGCAAAGGTAGAGAGTTTTTTTTAATCATGCAAATATTTTTGAATATTTTTTCAAAAAAAATGATTTTTTTCGTTTTTCTTTTCGCATTTATCTTCTCAACTCAGTGTTCAAGATCATTCTGCACCGTTCATATGAGCAGCAACACATTATACATCAGATGATTGCCAGTAAGACCAGCATCATCAACCGCACAAACTGATTCTTCCAGACAAAAACATTCATTTTTATCTGTCACAATTGCAAACTTATTTCATATGCGATTTTTTGGGAGTCATTATTTCTGTTTTTTTGACATCCGGGCCGTATGTCGATGACAACAATATAAAAGAACAAGCCCGAAACTGACTTTCGCCGTCCCCTACCCTTCATGCAATTGTCCGGCGATATCTTTGCCCGCATCAAAAGCTGCTTGCAAATCATCCTTAAAATGCACGTCACGCCAGTATGCCTTTTCCAGCTCGGAGAATGTCTCGACTACATATTTGGTATAATCCTGAAATTGATAAATATTGAGTGCACACAGGCGCCGTGGTAGTGAAAATATATGTCCAAGGAAGTATTCTATATTATCAAATGCCCTGTAGGAGGCCATTTCTGGTAGTGCATTCATGGTGTAGACCGTTACGACAGGCATATTTTTCTTCGCAAGCAACCGGTAGCCCTTTTCATATGAGCCCAACGAGAAACACAACCGCTCGGCAAAGCTCCGCGTCTGACCGCTTACATCCATAAGATATACTGGCGATGCAACTATCAGGCAATCTGCATCGGCGATCTGGTCAAGCACTGCTGACAAATCATCGTCAATCACACATCGTCCATAGCTACCACCATCCTTCGCTTTACAGGCAAAACAACTGCGACATCCACTATACCTGAATTCATAAAGATCATACCACTTCACCTCTACTTCCGAAAGCACAGTTTGAATACCGGCAACCACTGAATCAGCCATACGAAGAGTGTTTCCATTACGCCTGGGGCTGCCATTGATTACTATTACTTTTTTTCATTGTCTAACTAATTTTCAATCTTGTTCCTATTATTTTCACACTGCGAAATTACATGGAACCCAAAATAAACCAACAACTTACCGACAGGTATGCACCTTACCAAGAAGTTTGTTTCGTTATAGATCAACAACTTCTCCCTCCCCCATTTGCAAAAAACAAGCTACCGGTATACCGGTCTATCAACAAGGCATGGAAATTCGATCTATTCAGAGGACTAAAAGATCAAGGATTTTTTCCATCAGCATCAATAAACAAATCAGACATCTCCGGTGTTATAGCCATTGACAAATTAATTCAACTATTTTAAACATACATTTGATTTATGGACAAATACGTTTGCACTGTCTGCGGCTGGATCTATGATCCTGCTGTCGGAGACCCTGAAAATGGCATTGCGCCCGGTACATCATTTGCTGACCTCCCCGAAGACTGGCTCTGCCCTGAATGCGGAGTTGGGAAGGATATGTTTGAACCTGAATCTTAGGTGTCTCCAACTCCTCTTTATTAAACGGAATTAACATTATTAATCCGTCGGTGCTTTTTGACAAATAGGAAACAGTCTTGATCTCAAATAAAATCAAGGCTGTTTCTCTTTATTGCCACATTCTGCCTTGCCCACAGTTCATCATGGGTCAGAGCTCGGTCTGCCAACTCTATCGACATATCGGGAGCCGCCATTTTCCGCACAATCTATTGACTCGATTCATAAACAATCATATCTTTGCAATTGATTTTTCGAGGGGATATCACCATCATTATATTTGACAAAAGATGCGCTATATCTTTTTGACTCCATACCGGCTTTATACTTGTTATTAAAGGTAACTCTATGTGCAAAATATGAACCACAGAATCATGAAACACATCCTGATCATCGGCTGCCCCGGAGCCGGGAAAAGCACTTTTGCACGTAAACTTGCCGCTAAGACCGGTCTGCCATTGTACTATCTCGACATGATCTGGCACAAGCCAGACAGAACGACAGTGACTCACGATGAATTTGACACAAGGCTCTCTGAAATACTCAATTATGAAGACTGGATCATTGACGGCAACTACCTCCGCACACTCCCGATGAGGCTTCAGAAAGCCGACACTGTGTTTCTTTTCGATCTTCCATCAGAAGCCTGCATTGACGGAGCCATCAGCAGGCTTGGCAGACCGAGAGAAGATATACCCTGGACCGAGTTCGTCCTTGACGAAGAATTCCGGCAATGGATCCTGAATTTTTCATCCGATCAATTGCCGGTCATAAATCTACTCTTAGACAATTTCAGCGGAAACGTGATCAAATTCACCTCCAGAGCACAAGCTGATAAATACGTTATAGACAAACTGCTAACTTCTAATGACAACGCATCATCTTAGAAACTGCTTAAAATTCATATCACTTTGCCGTCGAAAGTCTTGTCGGTATTTTTTTGTTTATAACTCCAAAACTGCCGTCGAAGCCAATTCAGCCATACATCAAACATTCCCGCTACGCCGACGATATAAGCGATAATGACACTGACGCTCTGCAAGACCGTATAGACAGACTTGAATGCCAGCTTGACGATTGCGACATCATGTCAGAGCGCTATGACCGTATTCAAGATGAAATAGACAGACTGCAAGACCGCCTTGACGAAATCGAATACGATCATGACATATACGATGATGTAGAAGATACTCTTGATCTATACCATGATCTTGACGATGATGACTGGTAAACCGACTCCTTTTTATCTGATATAAATTGCATTCGGATCTTTGAACACAATCGGGAGAGCCATTCCGACCGGCATCTTCTTTGGAGTATAGTATTTGACCCGAAACTTAGGCATTTCACCAACCAGCCTCAAAGCCCCTTCATTGACAGCCTCGTTTTTGCTCTGTTTCAACATTTTAGCATCTGTGATTTCACCGTCAGGCTGAACCTTAAACAAAACCACTACCCTTTCATGTCCCTTATATCCTTCCGGAATTCTGTTGTTGGCGCTCAACCATTCCTTCAACAGACCGTTACCTCCCGGAAATTCACATATAGGATCATAATTTTCAAACAGATGCTTTCTGATTTCATCGGCTTTCGTTTTCAGTTGAGACAGAGTTTTTGAAGGCAACGTAAAGAAAACTGCCTGATTCCCAAAATTGTCATTTTTAATTTCAATCTTCTCTATTGATTGTGGCTCGACCATTTCCAGCATGAGCCCCGGAATCCATTCATCATTGAAATAGTAGAAAACAGTATTCGTGTCACTCTCTGTCAGAGGGAATCGTATCTCCCTATAACTATAAGTACTGTCATTATATAATTGTTGGGCGAATAGCGCTATACATGACTGGATCAACACAACAGAGACAAGCAATAGTTTTTTCATAATTTTTTATTTGGAGAGTTAAAAAATTCTTCTGAGTTTATCGGCTAATTGCAGATCAAAGGCAGAGAAAAGATGCTATCAGGCATAATTAAATCCGGCTTAAAATCACAGAATTTCAGATAATTCACCACTCTCCGCACTCGCTTTTAAAACAATTTAACTTAACCCATATAACAATGTATAACAGCATCATAATCTGAAAAATCACCATTCGTCATTCTGAAAATAGCGGCCGATTGACAATAAAGACAAGCCGATATTGTATGGTACAGAATTTTTTGCTTAATTTTGCATCATGCGTAGTCTGCTTTACATAGTCATTATGGTCATTGTCACCGGATGCAGTTATTCAAGTTCGCATCCGGTAGTGCTTGATGAGGCCGAACGCCTCATGCAGAGTGATCCATCCGCAGCTATGTCTCGGCTCAACAGCATTGATGTGTCCGAATTCCGCGACTCAGCCACGATGGCTCGTTGGGCGCTTCTTTACAGCGAGGCGATGGTTATCAACCGACTCTCAGCACCCACAGATACTATAATAAATATAGCCGTAGACTACTACAACAGGCACAACCAGACTGATGAACACAAAAAAGCTTCACGGCTTAAAGCCTTGATACAGTCAACCGGTGGATCCGATGCTCTTGCCACAGCGCTCTACCTACAGAAAGAAAAGGAGTTCCTTCTGTATAAAGAAAGGGCCAAACGTGAGATGCAGTTGATAATCGGCCTTGTCATTCTCCTTTTTGCCACCATGACAATCGTCTGGATGCGACAACGCATCAGATTACAGTCAGCCCGCAACGATGCACTGATGTCTGAGGCCTCCGGGCTTAAAATTCAGATTGATGCCAACCGTGATGACATCGGGCGCCTCGAATCAAAGCTCCACGGCCTGCTTGAAAGCCGTTTTACATTAATTGACTCCCTCTGCCAGACATATTATGAGTCGCAAGGCACAAAAACTGAACGAAAGGCGATAATCGACAAAGTAAAAGCTGAAATCGAGTCTGTTCGCACCGATTCTTTCCCTGACATGGAGCAGGCCGTAAACGACTGCCGCGACAATCTTCTCATCAAAGTCCGTGAGTATTACCCAGCCATTAAGCCGGAAGACTATCAACTTTTGGTTTATCTCGCAAGCGGACTTTCGACTCGCACAGCAAGTCTGCTCCTTGGCGAATCCGTCGATGTGATATACAAACGTAAATCACGACTGAAAGCGCGCCTCAAAGAGAACGCAGCGTCTGGCTGCCCAGACATTATGCCTGTTTTTTAAGTCATTTTCAACAGCGGTCAGACTTTTCCGAAAGCCGATAAAACACACCCCTTATTATCAATCGATTACAATCAGCCCGGTCAGATTATTATTTTGGATTGACAGAGGTTATGTGAGTAATTTTGCAGCATAAATCTTACTCGCATGAACACAAAAACATTCATCACAGGTCTCACCATTCTTTTTGCCTTCATTACGGCGAAAGCTCAACATCAAGCAGTGCCTGACAGCCTCACACATGAGCTGCAGGAGATCATTGTCACGGCAAAACAACCTGCCACAAAACTCGTTGGCTCAACTCTTGTATCTACCATTCCAGGCTCGAAGCTTGCCACACTCGGCAATGCTCTCGATGTCCTCGCCCAACTTCCTATGATAAAGGTACAGGACGATGCCGTCTGTGTCATAGGCAAAAACAACCTTGAAATCTATATCAACGGGCGAGAGATGCGCGATGAGCAGGAACTGCGACAGATACTGTCCTCAAATCTGAAAAAAGTAGAACTATTGATGGCTCCGGGCGCAGCCTACGCAAGTACGACAGACGCAGTGCTGAAAATCACGACCAGGCGCAATTTCATTGATGGCCTCTCGGCCACCAACCAGCTTCGGGTTCAGCGACGACGCAAATGGTCGGTCATGGATGATCTTGATCTCAGCTACCGGGCCGCTAATTGGGATCTGTTTGTCAACAGTTCAGTAAATTACAATAATTCACTTGCTAAAGGCTCCACCACAAACGCGCTCACATATGAGGGGACAAAAACAGTGGTAGGTAGCAGCCAGAACAATTCCTACCCTACAGCAACAGGAGTTGTCAAAGCTGGTTTCAACTATGCCAAAGGCACCCAATCAGCAGGAGCATATTATCGCTACAATCCTGAACACGGCGACTTTAAAAATTCCGGAACCGAATGGATTGACAACAATCCTGCACTTAGGCGTGATATCGACAAGCACATCCGTGCCCACAGCCACCTCGCATCAGTGTACTATGAGAACACATTTGCAAACAAATACAGAATCCATTTTGACGGAGACTTCCGTATCTCGGAAGGCAACAGCAGCGTGGCAACGACATATCCTGAATCAGCAGATCCGGATGTCAACTCTACGGATAAGCGCAAATCCTCTCTCTGGGCTGCCAAACTCTACCTGGATTACCCTATCTGGAACGGGAATTTCACCATAGGCACACAGGACAGCTACACACATACCAGACTTGACTACCACATGCTCAACAACCTGATAGGAGAATACATTCCATCCTCTCTGACCGACACAAAGCAGACTTCAGCCGCGCTTTTCGCGTCATGGTCACGCATGTTCGGGAAGTTTTCTCTTTCTGCCGGAGCAAGATACGAGTATGTTGACTATGACTTCAAGACCGATGGAAAGCGCGATAAAGACGTAAGCCGCCGCGACCATATGCTTACACCAGACATTTCGCTCGGCTACACATTCAATAATGACGCTCAGATCAGCCTGAGCTATAAAATGTCCACGGTGAAACCTCCATATTCCCGCCTTACAGGATCGTTAAACTATGTCGGGCAACACGAAATAGAGGGTGGCAATCCAAGTCTGCGTGATGAAAGAATGCATGACATCAGGCTTTTCGGGATGTGGAAAGATTTTATACTACAGGGCGATCTGACACGTAGCCTTGACACATACGCTTACATCAAGGAACTATATCCAGCAAACAGCCTGCAACTGCTCATGCACCCGGTCAACATTGACGTTACCGCACTCAGCTTATACCTTGTATGGAGCAAGCCCGTCGGTTGCTGGACACCGAATGTCACAGCCGGATTGTATCGACAATGGCTGACTCTCGACAATACAAGCCACAATAAGCCTATATTTTCATACTACTTTGACAATACGTTCTCACTGCCTCACGGATGGTCGATAACAGCCAATATGAACGGACAGACAGAGGGAGACATGCACACAAACCGATTCGGTGCGACATGGATGTCAATTGACGCTTCCGTCGTAAAAACATTTCTGAACAGATCTCTGACCGTCAGACTCTCGGCAACTGACATATTCAACACCGCGAACAACGATTGGACAATGAACACCTGTGGTGTCTTTGTCGACAAAAAGCAGAGCTATGACCGCAGAGGCATCGCTCTTAGCCTGATCTACAGATTTCAGCCCCGCAAGAGCGCATATAAAGGAGTTCCGGCTTCCGAAGCAGAACTTAAACGCCTGTAGAAACAGCAGGCCATACCGGCAGAGCCTTGTCCCCGGAGAGTATCTGGCAACATTTTTAGACACCCCTCCGCACAAGGCTCTGCTCTATTCGTAGAAAGTATTGTCAGATTCGGATTTTATGGCTAATTTTGCCTGCAATTTGAGCTAACAGCCTCCGATTGCCAATGGACAGCACGAGCAAAAAATATTATAAAATCAGCGAAGTAGCCGAAATGGTAGGACTGCCAATGTCAACACTGCGTTTCTGGGAGAACATCTTCCCGACAATCAATCCACGCAGAAACGACCGTGGCACACGATTTTATACTCCTCGTGACATCGAAGCGATACGCATGATCAGCTACCTCGTCAAGGACAAAGGCATGAAACTTGAAGCGGCTCAAGAAGAACTCAAACGCAATCGCGACGGCATTACAAAAAAATTCGAGACCGTGCAGCGGCTAAGGCAGGTCCGCGACCGTCTGCAGGAAATGCTTGATTCGCTCCACCATCTTCGCTAAACACGGTTTCAGACAGAATAACCCCTTAAAATTCACAGCCCTGGCAACACAAACTAAACGGAAGAAAAAGAAGAAACAGTCATGGGGACAGAGACACAGCCTCGGACTGCTCATCGGAGCAATCGCTATCTTCGTAGCGGTATGCTCGGCCATAGGATTCGTATTTATCCCCTACTCCGCCAAAGACGGCAAAAGCGAGTGGATCTATATTCCGAAGGGCATCTCAACAAATGCAGTCAAAGACTCGATGAAACATTCGCTGGGATCATCAATGGGTACCCGCGTCTATATAATCTGGAAACTGTTCGGAGGAAATTCTGATGTTTCGCAGGGAGCCTATAAAGTGAGTGGAGGCCAAAGCGCACTGAATATCAGCAAACGCATAGCACGCGGACGCCAGACACCTGTCGATGTCCGGTTCAACGGCACAAGAACCATGAAACAGCTGTCTGAGCGTATAGCCTCACAGCTTCAATGCACTCCTGATGAATTCCAGCGTGCATGTGAAGAAGTCCTGCCTGACAGCGGTTTTTCACGGCCGAACTTCCCGGCCGCATTTATTCCTGACAGCTATGAGTTTTACTGGAGCGCCTCTCCGGCCAATGTGGTCAGACGCCTGCTTGACTACCGCAACCGATTTTGGAGCAAAGAGCGCCGGTCCAAAGCCGCAAGCCTTGGACTTACACCCTCTCAGGTAGCGACAATTGCATCCATTGTTGAGGAAGAGACAGCAAAAGCCGATGAAAAGCCGAAAGTGGCGCGTCTGTATCTCAACCGTCTCAAAAAAGGGATAAAACTGCAGGCCGACCCAACAGTCAAGTTTGCAACAGGTGACTTCACCCTGCGCAGAATCACCGGTAAGCACCTTGCTATCGAATCGCCATACAATACATATAAAGTCAACGGACTCCCACCCGGACCTATCAGAATACCGGCAGCTGCAACAATTGACGCGGTGCTGAATGCTCCGAAACACGACTACATATACATGTGTGCGAAAGAAGACTTTTCAGGCTACCACAACTTTGCCTCTGACTATGCAACACACATGGCCAATGCCCGGCGCTATCAGGCCGAACTTAACCGACGTGGAATACGCTGACCGCCAAACTGGACAAAATTTAACCACCCGAAACAACTTTAAACTCAAAAAAGCGAGAAACTGACCACTTTCTATTGAAATAATTCCTACCTTTGCAGCGAAACAAACATCAATTGATTCCGATGATCTCAGCTCTACACGACCGTCCGTATGAAACAATAAGAGTGTTTCGCTCACTTTCTGAAATCAGCAACGTCAAATTTCCCTCACGTCTTGCCCACATGCTTTTAGCCGTGTGCAGACAGGGCGAGATTTCAGCGACCGTTGATGTCGCCCCCAGGTATATGGGGCCTAATTCTCTTATGGTCCTCAAACCCGGCCATATCATCAGCCAGTGCAAAGAAAGTCACGACTTCGAAGGCTTTTTCATTGTGGTTCATGAAGACAAGCTGAACGAAATTCTGCCATCGCTCCATTTCGTAGCCCCCTACACTCTCCACTACAACTCCAACCCGATCATCGAGATGACTGCAGAGGAACTTGAAAGCCAGTATCTGATCTATGAGATGCTCCAGAAGCAGATCAGGCTTGAAGGCCGCCCGTTCAACAAACTGACTCTCGGCGCCAGCTGCGAACTCCTGTTCTACAACACCCTCAGCATCTATGCCTCAAGATCGGAAGACCACAGTCACCATTCCAGGCGCGAAGAACTACTGGCCAATTTCATTGACCTGATTGAAACCCACTTCAAATCAGAACGCGCGGTCAATTTCTACGCCGACAAACTTTTTGTAACTCCAAAGCATCTTTCTGCTGTACTTAAAGATATCAGCGGAAAGACCGCAGGAGAATGGATTGATCACCGTGTGATCCTCGAAGCAAAACTCATGCTCCGAAGCACTGGCATGAACATCCAGGAAATAAGTCTGGCGCTGAACTTCTCCAACCAGTCGTTTTTCGGGAAATACTTCAAGCATCTTACCGGCATGTCGCCTCGTGACTACCGCAACAAGCTGTCTGAAAATTGATTTCAAGCCACCATTCACGGTCGGCGCCCTCTCTTTCACCACCATAGTTTCCAAAATGAAAATACTTCTGAATATATTCCGCACAAGTATACTGATATTATCCATACTGACACCCTGTTTCACCGCCACGGCCTCAACGGCCAAACCGGAAGAGGACAGCCCTTACATGCAAAAAGTAGATGAAGCCGACAAGGCCTGCAACGAAGGGAAATGGAAAGAAGCAGCCGAGGCTCTGACAGCAGCTCTGAAGTTAGAGCCCGGCAACCCATCAAACATTCTTCTCATGTCGAATCTCGGAATAATCAGATTCAATATGGGTCAGGACTCTTTGGCTCTGGCCATACTGACTGACGCACATGTGATGGCTCCGGCATCAGTCACCATACTCAGCAACCGCGCCCGCGTTCTCTCTGCACTCGGAATGGAAGAAGAGGCATACAAGGACTATGATCTGATCCTGCAACTTGACTCGACGGTTATCAGCCCTCGTTTTCATCACTGTCTGCTCGCCTTAAGAGCTCATAAATTCAAGACCGCGAAAGCTGATTTCGAATTCATGGAGCGTAATTTCCCCTCCGAGACCGAGACCAACATAGCCGGTGCCTCTGTACTGAGCGGGACCGGAGAATTTGCAGCAGCCATCCCCTATTACAACAAAGTTCTTGAAGAGCACAAGGATGCCGAATTCTACAGTGGTCGCGGTTATTGCCACATGCTCTGCGGAAATCTACAGGATGCTTCGGATGATATCAACGCAGCATTATCAATGACCCCAGATGATGGTGAACTCTATCTCTACCGTGCAGCGTTAAATAAAATGCGCTATCGGCCCGACGACGCCAAGGCCGATGCACTAAAGGCAATCGAACTCGGCGTGGACAAGAAAAGAGCGGCGCAATTTTTAGACAAACAATCAAACAGTAAATCGAAATGACCGGAACTGTAATCAAAAATACCGGAAGCAGCTATCTCGTGCGCACCGAAAGCGGCGAAGACCTTAACTGCAAGATAAAAGGAAATTTCAGGCTGAAAGGAATCCGTACTACCAATCCAGTGGCTGTCGGAGATCACGTGACCGTAAGTCTGCCTGACGGTGACACGGGCTATATCACCGCGATTGCACCCCGGCGCAACTATATAATCCGCAAAGCAAGCAACCTTTCCAAGCAGGCCCACATATTGGCGGCAAATCTTGATCAGGTATGTCTTGTGGTGACACTCTTCCATCCAACAACCTCCACCACATTTATTGACCGTTTTCTGGCTACAGCCGAAGCCTATCGTGTGCCGGCTGTTATAGTCATAAACAAAATAGACCTGCTTGAAGATGATCCTGACGCAATGGAATATCTCAACGCCGCAAGCTATCTGTATGAATCCATCGGCTATCCAGTGGTGAAAGTATCGGCCAAAACCGGTGAAGGGCTGGAGACTCTACGTGAAAATCTCAGAGGAAAAACGACATTGTTTTCCGGCAATTCCGGAGTTGGCAAATCCACTCTGATCAACGATCTTATTCCCGGACTGCAACTTGCCACCGCCTCGATCTCATCGACTCATGACACCGGCATGCATACCACTACCTTTTCAGAAATGTTTGATCTGCCGGATATGGACGAGCCGTCTGCAATCATTGACACTCCGGGCGTAAAGGGATTCGGGACACTCGAATTTGACCGCCATGAGGTAAGCCACTTTTTCCCTGAGATATTCAAAACCGGAGCGGAATGCCGCTACAGCGACTGCACACACACTCACGAACCGGGATGTGCCGTCAGAGAGGCAGTAGACGATCACCGGATATCAGAGTCACGCTACGCATCATACCTGTCGATACTTGAAGATTCCGAAGAAGACAAATACCGCAAAGGCTACTGATCTGCGCCTCTATGACTGTAAGACAAGACCTGACACGGGAATCTGCAATGCCACTATGTGGGGTTGTATAAATTTAACATTTATTGTCTAACCGGCTCTTAATTTTCAGAATCCTCAGGGGCGATGACAGATGTGCCGGATATCGCTTCAAGACGGCCGGATAATTCCGGTAGAAGATCAAGAGGCAAAGACAACGTCATGGAGCAGGTGTTATCGAAATCCTGCGAAATTATTTTCACACATTCACGGCCATTGGCAGGATTCTGAGCTTTCACAAGTTTCATGACATCGTTCATGGCCAGATACGGAAAAGTCAGGCTGAGAGTTGTCATATCGCGGCCTTCTATGATTTCGGCCGCTTCAATCGCCAGCCGGGCCGCTTCACGATAAGCTGCAATAAGGCCGGATGTGCCAAGTTTGATCCCTCCGAAGTATCTGACAACGATTATCAGCACATTGGTCAGCCCGAATGAGTTGATCTGGCCGAGTATGGGCTTGCCGGCAGTGCCGGAAGGTTCTCCGTTGTCTGACGAAAGAAACTCCTTCCTGTCTGATCCAAGCATATAGGCCCAGCACACATGGCGCGCATCGTGATACTCATTTGTATACAGCGCCACATACTCTTTAGCCTCCGCAGCCGTGGTGACCGGAATGGCAAAAGAGATGAAGCGGCTCATCTTTTCACGAAAAGCCGCTTCACTTTGATTCGCAATGGTCAGATAATTGGCCATATATTGATTATAGTCAGAGAATATCAGTAAGAGAGGGTATTAATTGATCTCCCAAAGTTATGATACAATGAGCATGGCATCACCATATACTCCGAACTTGTAACCTTCCTTAACAGCTTTCTTATAAGCGTCCATGACAAGATCATAGCCTCCGAAAGCAGCTACCATCATGAGCATTGTGGAATACGGCAGATGGAAATTCGACACAAGCGCATCTGTAACCGAGAAATCATAAGGCGGGAATATGAACTTGTTGGTCCATCCTGAGTAAGTCTTCATGTGGTCGCCCATGCTGACAGAACTTGCAACCGCACGGAGCACCGAGGTGCCGACCGCACAGACACGATGGCCGCCGTCTTTAGTGGCATTGACAAGCTTTACAAGTTCTTCATCGGCCTCCATCTCTTCAGAATCCATGCGATGCTTTGTCAGATCCTCGACATCAATGTCACGGTAGTTGCCGAGGCCGCTGTGGATTGTGATAAAGCCCTGGTTCACACCTTTGATTTCAAGACGCTTGAGGAGTTCACGCGAGAAATGGAGCGCGGCACCGGGCACAATCACCGCTCCTTCCTTACGGGCAAAGATGGTCTGATAGCGTTCGGCATCCTCTTCGTCCGGCTCGCGGTTTATGTAGTAAGGCAGAGGTGTGGTGCCGAGTTTATACAGTTCCTTCTTGAATTCTTCATGCGGGCCGTCATAGAGGAAACGGAGTGTACGGCCGCGTGATGTTGTATTGTCAATCACTTCCGCCACCATCGACTCATCGTCACCGAAATAAAGCTTGTTGCCGATGCGGATCTTGCGAGCCGGTTCCACAAGAACGTCCCAAAGTTTATTTTCAGCACTGAGTTCACGCAACAGGAAAACCTCGATACGAGCGCCGGTCTTCTCCTTGTTGCCATAAAGGCGGGCCGGGAATACCATCGTGTCGTTATAGACAAACAGGTCTCCGTCATCGAAATAGTCAATGATATCCTTGAAAATTTTGTGTTCTATTTCTCCGGTACGACGGTTTACAACCATCATTCTTGACTGGTCCCGTTCAGGAGCCGGACGCTGGGCGATAAGCTCTTCCGGAAGGCGGAATTTAAATTGCGATAATTTCATCCTTAAATATCTGATAAACTTTTAGAACTGATTTCTGAATAATTAAACGTGAATAATTCCGGAGTGATCAACTTTGAGATTCCTCTCCTTCAGGGAAAGTCACTTCTGCATTTCTGATCATCTCTACAGCAGCGTCGACACTAAGACAGCGCTCTATGGTAGCCTCGCCCACTCTTGTGCGGCGCAAGCCGATCAGATGCGCTCCGGAGCCAAGAGCCTCACCGATGTCACGCGCAAGAGCCCGGATATAAGTTCCTTTGCTGCAAACAATTCTGAGCGTCAAGACCATCGAAGCCTGATCAAAGTCTGTGATCTCAATGGTGTCAATGACCAGCACTTTGGGCTTAAGTTCTACATCGTGACCTTTGCGTGCCATCTTATAGGCCCGTTTGCCATCGACCTTACATGCTGAAAATGCGGGTGGGACCTGCTCTATGCGACCTATAAAACGAGGTAAAATCTCCTGTATCGACTCAAGAGTTATATGTTCAGTCGGATATGTGTCATCGACTTCCGTTTCAAGGTCAAAAGAAGGGGTTGTTGCTCCGAGTTGCAGAGTGGCGACATACTCTTTCACTCCAGCCTGCAGCGATTCTATCAGTTTGGTCGCACGACCGGTCACCACAACCATAACTCCCGTAGCAAGGGGGTCAAGCGTTCCGGCATGTCCCACCTTGAATTTTTTTCTATGAATCTTGTGGAGGATAACACCTCGCAGACGCTTTACCACATCAAACGAAGTCCATTCAAGAGGCTTGTCAATATATAAAATTTCTCCGGTTACGAAATCCATACTTAAAAAGGGGAAATTGTATTTACCACACGATGCAGAGCACACCGACTATGAGACAGTAGACTGCAAACCATACCAGTTTGCCTTTCTTGACAATGCTTATCATCCACTTGCAAGCCGCACAGCCGACCACAAACGAAGCGATGAAACCTACAAGCAGCGGCCACATACCGATGGCCTCACCGACACCTTCTCCTGCAATAAGATCCTTAGCGCTAAGCAACGCTTCACCGAGTATAGGGATGATGACCATAAAGAATGAGAACTGGGCTATCTTGTCACGCTTGTCGCCAAGAAGCAGACCGGTGGCAATCGTAGTACCTGAACGGCTCAAACCGGGTAGCACCGCCACTGCCTGAGCACAACCGATGATAAAAGCATCGGTCCATGAAATCTCATGACCTCTGATGCCCTCTCTCTTCTCCCGGTCAGGATTACGGAAAAAGAAAGCAAATGACAGCAGACATGCGGTCACAAGGAGGCAAATACCGACCACAAGCAGTCCGCCTCCGAAAAACTGTTCTACAAAATCTTTAAACAGCAAGCCGACAACCGCTACAGGAATACAAGACAGAAGAATCTTGCAGACATAGAAAAACTTATCATCTCTCGCTATTGTGAAAAACGACTTGCACAGCGGCACAAATTCGCTCCAAAGGACTACGATGGTACTCAAGACGGTAGCCACATGCAGTACAATATCAAATTCAAGAGCGTCAGCACCGGCAAGCCTAAGGCCAAGAATCTCGCGGCAGATTTCAAGATGGCCGCTGCTGCTTATAGGGAGATATTCGGCCAAGCCCTGCACTATGCCAAGGACAAGGGCATCAATACAATCCATTTCTTTTAATTCCTTTTAGTTGATTTTCTTATTCACACTTTCCGTTTAGGGCTATACATTATAGCAAATCCCATAAAGATAAAACCGAGAAATGCTATAGTCGGGCCTACAACCACGCGGCGGACTGAAAAAATATCAGCATTAAAGGCATCCCAATCGGTAGCCCCACCAGCCATGAGGCAGAAACCAAGCAC
Organism: Duncaniella muris; assembly: GCF_003024805.1. GTDB lineage: Bacteria > Bacteroidota > Bacteroidia > Bacteroidales > Muribaculaceae > Duncaniella > Duncaniella muris. The sequence continues at coordinate 13,772 of NZ_PUEC01000018.1, read as the reverse complement.
GATCATAACTCCGGCAATAGCCATGAGTATGAAATTCATTTTCAAAAAAGGAAGCTGACTGCGGCTCTCAGGATCGAGCTGAGAACCTTGGGGAGCAGATGGCTTTGTTGTCTGTTTGTATGCCATTATATTAATATATGTAGTTATTTAAACATTTCATCATATGACAGGCGCAAGTATCTATTGGTCGCAAACAATGCCGCAATCAGGCAGATCAACACTCCGGTCACAAGCAAAGCGCCCACAACCGGGAGCACCGTCCGGAGAGTGAACATCTCCGCTACCGGAAGGTCAAGCGAACGGCAGTAAAGCACAACCAGAGCCAAGGCAATGGAAGCTATAAGTCCCGCCACAAGTCCATTGACAATATTATCGACAAGGAACGGACGGCGTATAAAACTGCCTGTCGCACCGACAAGTTTCATTGTATAGATTGTAAAACGCCGTGCATAGACCGAAAGTCTGACAGTGTTGAAAATCAGCACGAATGACACGATCAAAAGGGCTACGGCAACAATAAGAAGCCCCAGCCCGACGCTGCGAAGGGTGGCGTTCACCTTATCCACAAGTTCTGTATGGACTTTGACTTCGCTGACTTGCGGCATGAGCATCAGAGGAGCGATCATCCGGTCAAGACTGTCAGACGATGCGTATTCCGAAGTAACATGCACTTCAAGTTCGCCTACAAAAGGATTTATCCCTGAAAGCTTTACAATATCCTCGTCCTCTCCGACCATCGACTGCCAGCGTTCAAGAACAACATCCGGAGAAGAATAAACCGTAGATGACACCCCCGATGCCTTATCAAACATTTTTTTGACAGCATCTATATCAGAAGCTGTCACATCTTCGTTGAACAAAACAACAAACCCCATATTCTCACGTATATTGTCGGTGACAACACGTGTGGCAATCCCGATCAGGGCTGCCATTCCAAGGATGAAAAGAACCAAAGCAACCGAGACTGTCGCCGTGGCACGGGTAGTAAACAAGGGTATTATGTGATGACGCCTTCTTGCCATAATAGATAATAGAACACAAAAATACAATCTTATTAAGCCCTTGTCAAGTAATTTAACCTAATTTTAACACATCAGATCAATATCGGGCCTCATTCAATGCCACTCTCTATCGCTGCGAGGCGTAAGAGCGCCATTTCTCAATCAGAGCCTGCATGTCAGCCGGAATCGGAGCGCTGAAAAACATTTCTTCTCCGGTCACCGGATGGACAAAGCCCAAAGTCCTGGCATGGAGTGCCTGACGAGGGCACAATTCAAAGCAGTTGGCTACAAATTTCTGATATGATCCGCTTCGTTCGCCACGCAGCACCACATCGCCGCCATAGCGGGCATCAGAAAACAGCGGATGGCCGATATGGCGCATATGGACTCTGATCTGATGGGTGCGTCCGGTTTCAAGCACACATTTCACCAACGCCACATGTCCGAAATCTTCAAGCACCTCATAGTGAGTGACAGCATGCTTTCCTGTCGGATCATCGGGCGGAAGCACTGTCATCTGCAGGCGATCTTTCGGATTCCGGCCTATATTGCCTTCGATGCGCCCGCTTAACGGCGATGGAACTCCCCACACCAAGGCATTGTATTCACGTTTTGTGGTCTTATTAAAGAATTGACGGCCAAGATGGGTTTTGGCATCAGGCGTCTTGGCTACGACAAGAAGGCCGGAGGTATCTTTGTCAATTCTATGTACAAGCCCAAGCCGCGGATCACTCACATCGTAATCCGGATTGTCCCTGAAATGCCATGCCAGAGCGTTGACCAAAGTCCCGGAATAGTTTCCGTGACCGGGATGCACCACAAGTCCGGCAGGCTTATTGACCACCAGGAGCTGATCGTCCTCATAAACGATCTCAAGCGGAATATCCTCTGCAATGATCTCAAGTTCATATCGCGGACGGTCCATCACGATCTGGATGACATCCAGCGGTTTGACCCGGTAGTTTGACTTGACAGCCTTGCCGTTGACCAGAATGCAACCTGCGTCAGCAGCCTGCTGGATACGGTTGCGCGATGACTTTTCAAGCTTTGTGACAAGATATTTGTCTACACGCAGCAGTTGCTGCCCCTTGTCGACAATGAAACGGAAATGCTCATAGAGCTCGCCTTCGCCACCCGAAGCAGAAATCTCGCAGTCAAGAGCTCCGCCAAGTTCTTCATCAAAATCCTCGACTGTCATGATCAGAACAGATTCAGTTGTTCGCCGGCCGATTCGACCGAATCTTCGCCGACCGTATCAATGAGTTCCTCGGCTTTGCCCTCGCCAACTTCAAGTTCGATTGTAGCATTGACCGGAACACGTGCACCGGGAGAAAGCCGTGTGCCTTTATAACGGACAGCCAACACAAGATCTTTAAAGTCGCTCGGAACCCGTTTTTCAACCACCTTCTTTATCTCCAGACCTTCAAGAATTGATTTGGCCTGGCGCAAGGATATGTCGGTAAGAGTAGGCAACGAAACCATTTTTGGGGAAAATGCGTTGATTGTCAAATATATTTCTCGTCCTTCCTTAACGATGGTTCCAACCTTGGGATTCTGATCAATCACTGTGCCCGGACGAGTAGACTTGTCATAGACGGAGTCGCTCAACACGGCGACCAATCCATGCTGATCAAGCCTGGCGGCAGCTTCGCCATAAGAAAGAGTCTTGACCGGAGGCACTGTTATTGTATCGTCATGGCGTGTCCAGACGTCGAGCCAAAGCATGGCCAGCCATCCGATAGCTACAGCCACTATTATCATGATCCCGATATGGAGAAAAACTTTCTTCATGTCTTTTAAAATGTATAGTTGAGTGATCGAGAGGATTCTTTACGACTCAGTCGCCAAACGCCACCGCAAATACTTCGTCAATTGTCCTGACATAATGAAATGTCAGTCCTGCGATATAGATAGGCTTGATGTCTTCGATATTTTTCCGGTTATCGGTACAGAGTATTATGTCAGTGATTCCCGCCCGCTTCGCCGCAAGCATCTTTTCTTTGATTCCGCCGACCGGCAACACTTTGCCACGCAGGGTGATCTCGCCGGTCATTGCAAGACGTGGTTTCACAGGGCGCCCGGTCAAAGCAGAAAGGATAGACACACACATGGTGATACCGGCCGAAGGGCCGTCCTTCGGAATGGCTCCTTCAGGCACATGAATGTGCAGCTGGCGGTTCTCGAAACTGTCAGGATCAATGCCATTTGCCGCAGATCGCGCCTTTACCACCTGAGTGGCTATGACTGCCGACTCTTTCATCACATCGCCGAGATTTCCGGTGATGGTCAGCTTCTCACCTTTCCCTTGGGTGACAGATGTCTCAATAAAAAGAATCTCACCTCCTACCGCAGTCCATGCCAGTCCGGTGGCAACACCTGGGGTATCCGACACTTCATAACGTTCAGGCGTGTAAGCCTCTACTCCGAGGTAGTCTACCAGATCACCGGCTTCAACGGTGAGTTTATAGTCCTTACCGCGCATTTTGTTAAGCACGATCTTTCTGATCACTTTGGCAAGTTCCTTTTCAAGCATGCGCACACCGCTTTCTCCGGTGTAGCTTTCTATAATTTTCGAAAGAGCATCGGTTGTAAACGCGATTTCGTCTTTCCCGAATCCATTTTCTTCGGAAATACGCGGAATCAGATGCTTGCGCGCGATTTCTATCTTTTCTTCAGGAAGATAACCTGAGATATCGATAACCTCCATTCGGTCGAGCAATGGGCGGGGAATAGTAGAAAGAGTATTGGCTGTGGCGATAAAGAGCACATGTGACAAATCATAGTCCACATCAACATAGTTGTCATGGAAATGACTGTTCTGTTCAGGGTCAAGCACTTCAAGCAGAGCCGATGACGGATCGCCCTTGAAGTCACTGCCGGTTTTGTCTATTTCATCAAGGAGAAGCACCGGATTTGACGAACCGGCTCTCTTGACAGCATCAATTATACGGCCTGGCATCGCTCCGATATATGTGCGACGGTGTCCGCGGATCTCCGCTTCGTCATGCAGGCCGCCGAGTGAAACTCGCTGATAGTTACGTCCAAGCGCTTTGGCTATAGACTGTCCCAAAGAGGTCTTTCCGACTCCAGGCGCACCGACAAGACAAATGATTGGCGAACGGCCTTCAGGTGTGTTCATCATCACCGCAAGCTGTTCAAGGATTCTCTCCTTGACTTTTTCCAGACCGTAATGGTCTTCATCAAGAACTCTTTCGGCAGAAGCAAAATCAGCGTTCAGAGGGGTCGATTTTCCCCAAGGAAGATCTGTCAGCAATTGCAGATAGGAATACTGCACACTATAATCGGGGCTCTGGGGGTTCAGACGTCTGAGCTTTTCGAGTTCTTTTGCGAATGTGCGGCGCACGGGCTGGGGAAAGTCGATATCCTTGGCTTTCGCTTCAAGTGTGGCACAGTCATCATCATCGCCATACAGCTCCTCGCGCAAAACCTCAAACTGATGCTGGAGGAATGCGTTGCGCTGCTGCTCGTCAATGTTACGCCGAGCTTTGCGGTGGACTTCCGCTCGGATCTCGGCCATCTCCTCGCTATGAGCAAGATGGCTGAGAAGAAGCTGTCCGCGATCTTTCAGACGGTTCTTTTTCAGCAATTCGATCTTGACCTCCGGAGTAAAAGGCGAGTGGGTACAGATCATATTGATCAGCAACTGGGGACCTGGGATATTTTCTATATTGAAGGCCAGATCGCTCATCTTTTCATTTCCGCTCTGGAGTATATTGAGAGTGGTCTGCCGGATGTCATCGACGATAGCCACAAACTCTTTGTCGGATGACCGCGACACACTGTCATGAACTGGTTTGACCTGGGCAGACAGAACACCGGGGATATGGCTTCCGGCAGAAAGACCTTCTATCTTGATTTTTTCGCGGGCTGCTATTATGGCCGTATGTGTGCCGTCAGGCAAATCAAATGTCTTCAGGACATCGGCCACTACGCCATATTCATACAGATCGTCAAGTACAGGAGTTTCAACTGATGCTACTTTCTGACAGAATATTCCAACCGGAATGCTGTGTTCAGCAGCAGCCGATGCTGTCCGAACAGAGGCTTCACGCCCCAATGTAATCGGGAAAGTAACACCCGGGAACAGAACGAGGTCCCGCATGGCTATGATCGGGAGATCTGAGAAATTTGGCTTAGGCCGCTCGGAGGGGACTCCTATATCTATCTGTCCTACTGAAACTATCTTTGTTGTATCTTCTTTCATACTCTTATCCATGATTAGCCGGTTTTGCAACGTCAGTAAGCACAATGCAAAACAAGGCCTCAAAGTTACAAAAAAATCCACAATTACCTCCTATATATTGTGCAGTATTTCCAAAATTACACTTTAACACATTTTAACCGAATTACATTTTATTACTTTCTCCCCGCTCCCAAAAACAGATTTCAGACATCTGCAAGCACTCCTTTATAAATTCAAACTTTGAAGCACGATTCCGGATAATTCCGCACCTCGGCGCCACGCAATAGCGCAAATTAATATTAGGAATTAACAAAATAATACTATAACTTTGCAACAACATCACGGGAGCAATGCTCAAAAACATTCTTAAAACAATTTTGAATCCGTGGCGTTACCCCAAAAACTCTACTTCTTATAATAGAGACATTTGCATTATTAGACATTTATAAATCCACTGACGTTAAGTACTATGTGTAAGCAGCGAAGGATGACCGTGAGGCCAGCCTTCGTTTTTTATATATACCCCGATCCGGAATTCAATCAAAGTATCGGACTAAGCAATCTGCAGAGCGATTCAAACGCACGAGTGGCACGACTGCGACGATTCCAGTCAGCAAGTTTAAGACGCTTGCATTCAGAAGCGTCCGCTTCAAATCCGCGAGTCAACGCTTCATTTGCCTCAGCAGAATAAAGAAGCACGTTTTCTTCAAAATTATGCTCCATGCTTCTGAAATCAAAATTAGTAGAGCCTAATGTGGAGAAATCGTCATCCACAATCATAACTTTCGAATGAAGCATACCAGCCTCATAGAGATATATTTTCACTCCTGCAAGCAAGCATTCTTCTATATAGCTGTGAGACGCGTATGTCAGAATTTTCGAGTCAGCTGACATCGGCATCATCACCCTCACATCCACTCCGGCCAAAGACACCGACTCCAGAGCCTTCAGAAGCCCGTCGCTCGGCAGGAAATACGGTGTTTGAAGCCATATTCTGCGCCGGGCAGTGGATATGGCCTTATAGAACAGCAACGTCATATTGCCCCAACGATCATTCGGACCGGAAGCAAGCATCTGCAACGTGACTCCCCGCATGCAGTCTTTGACTCCGTCAGGTATTCCCGACACCGGATCACACAGCAATGGCTGGCCCATAAACTTCCAATCGACAGCAAAATTATACTGCAAAGCCGCCACACCCGGCCCAGATATCCTTGCCGCAGTATCACGCCATTTTCCCCGGCCGGTCCCTCTGACATAACGGTCAGCCACATTCATGCCCCCGATATAACCGACATTACCGTCAATCACAACAACCTTACGGTGATTGCGCCAGTTCACTCTGTTGACATGACTCGGAAACGACAGGCGAAAAAACGAATGAACCTCCACCCCGTTCTCCTTCATGCGACGGAAGAAATCCAGTCGCCTCGCATCAAAAGAACCGATGTAGTCATAGATGACACGGACCTTGACTCCGGCCTGAGCCCGTTCGACAAGAATGTCGCGCAACCGACGGCCGAGCGAATCGTTAGCTATGATATAAAACTGAAGATTTATATAAGACCTTGCATGACGGAGGTCATCAAACAATTCTTCAAAATGACGTTCTCCGTTATTGAAAATCTTTATCTGATTTCCAGTGTAAAGGTTAGCCCCCCCTATATTATATGCCAGACGTATACGCTGGCGGTTTTCCGCTGAAAGCCCCTTGTCAAGCTTCGGCAGCGGCAATGTATTTTCCAGTTTGAGCAAACGCCTGCGGTTACGCCGCGAGATCATACGCACATTACGTATGCTGCGTCCGAATATGAAATACAGAATAATCCCTCCTACCGGAAACAGCAGCAACGCCATGATCCACCCCAATGCCTTGAGCGGATTACGGTTCTCGCTTATGACAATCCCGATAACACACAAGATCAACACCCCGTAGGCCATCATCAGGCTCCACCAGATGCTCTCCCAGTCTAAAGTGATATAGTCAAACTGCATAATATACCAATGTCAGCAAGCACAAAGTTAAACCTATTTTTAAAATTTATCAACTTATACTATAAAAATAGCGGATTTATTTCTAATTTCGTGCTCCAAATCACGTATTTTACATATATCATCCCATGCACAACGGTTTTATTCGCATAGCAGCCGCAGCCCCGACCGTAAAGGTGGCCGATGTAGGGTTCAATCTCGACGGCATAAAGTCAAAACTGATGGAACTTGAATCAAGTCGGGTCGAACTGGCCGTATTCCCGGAAATGAGCCTTACGGCTTACACCTGCGGGGATCTTTTCCACAATGCCACACTTCTTGATGCGGCCGCAAAGGCCCTTATCGACCTTCGAGACTATTCAAAGAACCTTAACGTGCATTTTGCAGTCGGATTGCCGGTGCGTCATGCCGGCGCGCTCTACAACTGCGCAGCCTTTATACGCAACGGCAAAGTTGACCTTGTCTCAAAATCCTACATTCCGAATTACAACGAGTTTTACGAACGGCGCTGGTGGCGCCCGCTGCCACCCGGCTCATGCGAGACTGTGGAAATCTGCGGCGAAACTTTCGAAATGTCCTCAGGCCGCATCTTCCGCTCCCACGGAACTTTGGTCGGAATAGAAATCTGCGAAGATCTCTGGGTGCCGATTCCACCTTCATGCCGACTCGCAATGGCCGGTGCACAGATCATTCTGAATCTGTCTGCATCCGACGACCTTATCGGCAAATATAAATATCTCACATCCCTGCTGCAACAGCAGTCTGCCCGCTGCCTCTGCGCCTATGCATACGCCGGAGCCGGATGGGGAGAATCATCCACCGACCTTACTTTTGACGGAAAAGCTATTATCTGCGAAAACGGCGCAACACTCCAAGCTAACCGACGCTGGGATCCGTCAGACAACACATCGATTGCCGACGTCGATATCCAGGCGCTTGAACGAGACCGCATACACATGACCACATTTGCGGATTGCTCCTCAACTGAGTGCAAGGGAATTACAATCGAAGACTCAAGCTCTGATTCAAGTATCTGCATCACTTGCCAAAACTCCGGATCGGACACCCTGGCTCAGGCATTACTCCGCAACATAGATCCTCACCCCTTTGTCCCCGCAGGCTCTGAAGCGATCCACGAACGCTGCGAAGAAATCATAAACATCCAAGTTGCCGCTCTGGCCAAAAGGCTTGACGCAATCTGTTGCCACACTCTAACCGTAGGCATCTCCGGCGGTCTCGATTCCACGCTCGCACTCCTGATCGCCGTCAGAACATTTGACCGCCTGGGCCTTGACCGCAAAGGAATAATCGGCGTCACGATGCCCGGCTTTGGAACAACAGACAGAACTCATTCAAACGCAGTAGACCTGATGAGCCATCTGGGCGTGACATCACGAGAAATAAGCATCGGCGCCGCAGTAAAGCAACACTTTAAAGACATTGGACACAACCCGGAAAATCACGATGTTACATATGAGAATTCACAGGCTCGCCAACGCACAATGCTTCTGATGGACATTGCCAATCAGACCGGAGGCATAGTGCTTGGCACAGGCGACCTTTCGGAACTTGCCTTGGGCTGGGCAACCTACAACGGAGACCACATGTCTATGTACGGAGTAAACGCAGGAGTCCCCAAAACTCTGGTCAAATACCTTGTCAACTATTTTGCATCTGAAGCCCCGGAAAAATCCGAAGTCCGCAGATGCCTGCTCGACATCATAGACACACCCATCAGCCCCGAACTTATTCCAGCCGACAGCGACGGCAACATCCGACAGAAGACAGAAGACCTCGTAGGCCCCTATGAACTTCACGACTTCTTCCTTTACTATATGTTGCGCTACGGCTTTACCCCTGAAAGAATCTACCTCCTTGCCCGCAACGCCTTTACAGCAGACGAATACTCCGACGAAACCATAACTCACTGGCTTTCGGTGTTTATGTGCAGATTCTTCAACCAGCAGTTCAAGCGATCTTGCCTGCCTGACGGACCAAAAGTCGGCTCTGTCTGCCTATCGCCACGAGGTGACTGGCGCATGCCATCCGATGCGTCATCCACGCTTTGGCGCCAGAACCGCTGATACAATGCCGATCATTCATCACAACAACCTCTTAAATCTGTAATTTCATGAAATTAAGCCTCCTTCCACGCATCCTCATCGCCATTGTGATCGGCACACTGCTTGGTCTGATAGCTCCTGCATGGTGCGGCAGAATCATGGCTACTTTCAATGCCATTTTCTCCCAGTTCCTCGGCTTCATGATTCCGATGATCATAGTCGGTTTTGTAGCGCCGGCCATAGCCGATATCGGAGGCCGCGCCGGCAAACTGCTTGTTGTAACCGCAGCCATCGCATACATAGCCACCTTCATGGCCGGAATCCTCTCCTACTTCACCGGCACATTGACCTTCCCGTCTCTGATTGGAGGCGAAGAGAGTATCGCTATAAGCGAAAACGCCTCGCAGCTGCTGCCGTATTTCACAATTGAAATGCCCCCTCTTATGACAGTAATGACCGCTCTTGTCCTTGCATTCATGCTCGGCCTCGGCATGGCGTTTCTCAACGGGAAGTCCCTTAAAAATGGTTTTTCAGAATTCCGCGACATTGTTTCCAAGACCATCGACGCAGCCATTCTGCCGCTTCTGCCCATCTACATCTTCGGCATTTTCCTCAACATGACCATTGAAGGACAGGTCGGAATGATCCTCAAATGCTTCATGAAGATCATAGTCATAATATTCATTCTCCATGTCTTCATTCTGGTTCTCCAGTATTGCATAGCCGCCCCGTTTGCCAGCAAAAACCCGTTACGGATGCTGCAAACCATGCTCCCTGCCTATTTTACAGCCCTCGGCACACAATCTTCAGCCGCCACAATACCTGTGACGCTCCGCCAGGCAATAAAAATGGGCGTCCGCGAGGACATCGCAGGCTTTGTCATCCCACTATGCGCCACAATCCACATGAGTGGCAGCACCCTGAAAATTGTAGCCTGCGCCTTGGCTTTGATGATCATGCACAATCAGCCACATGACCTTGGCCTGTTCTGCCACTTCATCGGCATGCTCGGCATCACAATCATAGCAGCTCCGGGAATTCCAGGCGGCGCCATAATGGCATCCATTGGGCTGCTGCAGTCGATACTCGGCTTCGACGAACAGATGGTAGCCCTCATGATAGCCCTTTACATAGCAATGGACAGCTTCGGCACAGCCTGCAACGTAACCGGCGACGGCGCGATAGCAGCCATCATCAACCGCATCTTTCCTCCGGAGGCGAGCAAACAATAACAGAAATTTGTAAAAGGCTGAATGTAACTTTTCCGAATTTCTCGCGTCATATTATAAAAAACTGTTTCAACAATTATTATTATTATGACACTGAAAAAATCCATTCTGAGCACTTTGTGCCTAACCGTCAGCCTGATCGCCTTTGCCGAATCAAAAGTTCTGAAAATCACCAAACAAATCGAGGCCATAGAAGCAAGCGCCGGAGTCAACGTGATCTACAAACCCACAACCGGGGAAAACACCAACGTAACTATATCCGGCGATGCAAAACGGATTGAATTTATTGATGTAAAAGTCAGCGGCAAAACACTTGAAATCCAGCCAAAGCACAATTGGAAAAGCTCCAATAAGAAAATCAACGGCGTCACCGTCACAGTGTCAACTCCGATTGTCTGCTCTGTAGAAGCATCTTCAGGAGCTACCGTAAAGTGCACAAATCCGATTTCATCATCCAAAAAGAAAATCAGCCTCGAAGCCTCTTCTGCCGGCAGAATCGTCTTCGCATCACTGACTGCCGCCAAACTTGACATTGAAGCATCCTCCGGAGCCTCTGTCATAACCGGGAATCTCAATGCTTCACATATAGAACTCGAAGCATCATCCGGAGCAAGCGTAAAAACAGCAGCCATAAAAGCGGAGCATATCAGTTGCGAGGCATCATCCGCAGGCTCGATTTCCATTACTTCCGGACAGGCAGACAGAGGCGATTTCGAAGCATCCAGCGCAGGTTCGATAAAAGCCCCCGCCCTCAAAGTCAACCGCTCGACAGTCGAAAAATCATCAGCCGGATCAATCAAAGTCGCAAACTGATCCTACAAGTCTGACAATACCGACAGAAAAAAATCCCGCGGCTCCGGCATATCGGACCGCGGGATTTCTATATCTCCATAAACAACCTCTTACTGCTGCATCGGAAGGGTCTTGACTCCGACAGTGCGGTTCTTGATTTCGGGATTGCCTTTATAGTAGACCTTAGTGCTGCCCACGCCGGAAACAGCAAGAGACTCCTGAGGCCATACTCCTATTGACCCGGTACCTCCAGCCTTGACTTTGACATCAACAGCCTTCAGCTCATCAGCCTGAATAACGCCGGTTCCCATGAATTTGACATTAGCCCGCTGACATTCACCACCGACAACCAAAGTCCCATTACCGGTCTGAATAGCGGCATTGACCTCAGTTGCCTTCACGTAAGGAACTGAAAGACGGCCATTACCGATCAGAGTCGCAGTGAATTTCGGACATTCTGTAATCCTCACAGCCTTAACAAGGGAATCTCCCGAATTTTCAATCTTGTTAAGATAAGAAGAATAGACATAAACAACAGGCAGATCTTTAGACCCTACACTTTCAGTAGAAATCTGCATGGAAAGCTTTCCGCCTTTATTATTGAAAATCAGAGCTGAAGCCTGTTCAGAAGGACACGTAAAAACAGCCATGCCGGCCGAATCCGTACTACTTGAATAGACAACTCTAATTGCATCAACCACTTTCAGCTCATGAAATTCGTTGACTTTCAATTCATATTTCACAAGCCCGGAGGCCGATGCTCCAAGGAAGCAAAGCGACATAAGTAAGGTGGTCAGTGTTTTCATATCTCGTTTTCTTTTGATTGGTTTTCTTTTACAATTTCTTCTACTCGGTCAAGGACACCGAACAGATCATCGACAGTCGATGCTCTAAGCATTTCAATGCGAGTATCGCGGAAATGCGATATCCCCTTGAAAAGAGGCGAAGCCGCAAGATGGCGACGTATATGCAAAATGCCTCTGTATTCATCTATCCGACTGACACTCTCTCTAATCTGACGGCGTATCAGGGCGAATTTTTCCCCCACACTCAAAGGCTCAGCCCCACTTCCGTCAATCAGGCTTCTGATTTCATGAAAAATCCAGGGAGCACCGATTGAAGCGCGCCCTACCATCACCCCGTCAACACCGTAACGATCAAAAGCATCACGGGCCTGTTCCGGAGCAGTGATATCGCCATTGCCAATCAGCGGAATGGTCAGACGCGGGTTTTCTTTGACTTTAGCTATCATTTCCCAGTCAGCCGATCCGGTGTACATCTGAGAGCGTGTACGGCCATGCACAGTCAAAGCCTTTATACCGCAGTCCTGAAGTTGCTCAGCCAGCTCGACTATTATCTTGGAATTATGATCCCAGCCCAAACGGGTCTTTACCGTGACAGGTAGTTTGACAGCATCAACCACAGCACGTGTGATCGAGAGCATTTTCGGAATATCGCGCAACATTCCTGCCCCCGCACCCTTGCCGGCCACCTTTTTAACTGGGCACCCGAAATTTATGTCTATGATGTCAGGGCCGGCTGCTTCGACTATTTTTGCAGCCTCTACCATAGGCTCGATTTCACGACCATATATCTGGATTGCGGTAGGACGTTCGGCCGGATCTATAGCAAGTTTGCGGGTAGTAGCCGGAATGTCACGTATGAGCGCATCCGCACTGACAAACTCAGTATAGACCATCGAGGCTCCTTGCTCCTTGCACATCAGGCGGAAAGAGCGGTCTGTCACGTCTTCCATCGGGGCAAGCATCACCGGACGCTCGCCCAAATCTATGTTACATATCTGCATAAGTGCTAATTCTAAAACAAAATTAGCAATTTTTCTCTCAAATATAAAATATAAGCGTCCAAAAGCATAAGATATTCTTCTTATCCACCAATCCCAAGGACAATCTGACGCAGCCCCACGTTCCGGCTATTGACACAAATATATAAAAAAAGAAGCTGGTCGCTCTTGGAGCAATCAGCTTGATTTCTTTCGTGTGAAAGTTGCGTCTGTGTCTGTTTGCCTGAATTATTCAGCAACAACAGCAGCAGAATCAACAACAGCAGCAGCGCTGTCAGCAGGAGCTACAGAATCAGCTACAACAACTTCTTCTACAGCAACTTCTTCTACAACTGCAGAGTCAGCAGCTTCAGCCTTCTTGTCAGAAGAACCGCAAGAGAAAAGAGATGCGCTGAAAACTACAGCGAGTAATAAAACTAACTTTTTCATTTTCTTTTTGATTAAATTATAAAACAATTTTAAGCTTCAAAAACACCGCAAAGGTAAGACATTTTATTTACATACCAAACTTTTTTTATTATTTTTTTGTTGGGAATGAACCCACCGCAGGTTCAACTGGCAAGTGCAAAATTAGCGATTTGTTTGAAGAACTCGGTTTTCGGGTTTGAAAAACCGAGTTTTTTCCGTGGTCTGAGGTTTAGTTTCTTTGCGACATTCTTGATGTATAGGTCAGTGAAATCATTGAAA
>NZ_PUEC01000017.1 GCF_003024805.1 Duncaniella muris | reverse complement strand
TGTCAGATACATAATTCTTTGGTTTTGTTTCTGGTTATTCATTTATTTAAACAATCACCAAAGCATAAATGCCTGAAATATTGACTGATGCTTATTTATTATTCACATTTGTTTTTAAACAAGCTCTAAAAGATACACCACTCAGATTTTAACTCTTGTTATGAAACACCCTCTTATATTATATATTATGTATTGATGATTATATCCGGCTATTGAGAAACACACGGGGAAGACAAATTTATTGATTATTTTTAGATTCTTTGTAATTTTGAAGAAAATTTACCACTTATTCATGAAAACCATAAGCCGCTACTGCGCCGTCATACTCCCGATTGTATCCGTCATACTCAGCCTTGCAAGTTGTCAGGGAGGGAAATCCTACCGCACACTTCAGGGAGGAGTGTGGAACACCACCTATAATATAAGCTACTGCGCCGACCGCGATCTGCAGGATTCGGTCATAGCCGTGATGCGCCGGGTTGAGCTATCGCTCTCGCCCTTCTGCGACAGCTCTCTGATCTCGCGCATCAACCGAGGCGAAGACCTTACCGCCGACTCCATGCTCAGGCGCATATTCCTTGCCTCTGTCCGGGTCAACGCCGAAAGTTCCGGCGCATTCGACCCTACTGTGGCCCCGCTTGTCAACCTCTGGGGCTTCGGCTACCGCAAGACAGGCATTGAGCCCTCGCAGCAGGCCATTGACAGCATTATGCCCCTGGTCGGCATCGCGGCCTGCGCCATCGACTCCGCAGGCCACATCCGCAAGAAGTCACCGCAGACCGAATTCAACTTCTCGGCCATCACCAAGGGCTACGGCTGTGACCTTGTAGGCGAGATGCTGCGGCGCAACGGCTGCACCGACTATATGGTCGAAATCGGAGGCGAGATCGCACTCGCCGGTAAAAATCCGCGCGGTGACAAGTGGCACATCATGGTCGACGCCCCGGTTGAAAACGATAGCGCCGTTGTCCATGAGCGCATGACTGTCATCTCTCTCTCTGACGCCGGAATCGCCACCTCAGGCAACTACCGCAACTTCAAGACCACATCGGCAGGGCGAATCTGGCACACTATAAGTCCGGTCAGCGGCAGTCCGGCCCACACAGATCTGCTCTCCGCCACCGTGATAGCTCCCAATGCCATGCTTGCCGATGCCTATGCCACCTCATGCATGGCCATGAACTCCCGCGAGGCACTCGCCATGCTCGAACGGCTCGACGGTGTGGAGGGTCTGCTCGTCACCCTCAACCCTGCTGATTCAAGTTTCGTAGCCTCCGTCACCTCCGGATTTCCCGCCGGAAAATAGCGAATCAGCGATTTTAAGATTACTTAACATTGTTAATTAACATTTGCAAATCAGCTGACAGAGCACCTTTTTAGCCCGATTTTATGTTAAACAACATATTTTTATAGCATAAATTCAGAAATTTAATCTAACTTTGCACCGGGTTTAAGCGTATATAGTACAGAAGCGCCTCTCAAGAGGACGCACAGAATAAATAAATTAGAGCAACTATATTTTAAGATTGTTTTTAGGTTCAATTTAAATTTCTGCAACTATGACCAACATGCTTAAGGTTCTCAGAGCAGATGTCAACAACATCTTCCGCTCACTCGGCTCAAGTGACAGTTTCCGTGTCACCGGTGACTGTACCATCCGTATCAACGAAGAGACCAAGTAGAAAGATCGCTCTGAAGCAGAGTTTTTTCGGAAGCGCCACCTCACCGCGCATTCCACAATCAATTAACCCATGTATGTTAAACTTTTAAAATGAACACATTATGAAAGTAACAAAAATGGTAAAAAAAGCCATCGAGTGGTATTGCGAATCAGCAGCTCTCATGTATCACCCCGACCACAACAACGATCGCCGAGAAATCTGGTAATCGTCTAGTGCGGAGTGATACCCCTCCTCACTCCGAGGAACATTGAACGTCACTGTCAGAGGACAGAACAAAGCGTTCAGACTCGTCCCCACCGCAACACCGTCTGATAATCAAGCAATTATCGAAAGGACACACGAAAAAATACACGAAGCGACCCCGAAAGTCACATTTCCGGGGTCGCTTTTTTTTGTGTGAGTAACCACTCACACAAAAAAAGAAAACGTCCGACAAGCTGCCGGGCGAATTGTCATTGTTCCCCTTTCGGGGCTTTCGCAACAATGATGTTGCAAAGGTAAGAGGGTGTTTCATAACAAGAGTTAAAATCTGAGTGGTGATCTTTTAGATAAATTGTTGCAAGGGAGGAAGAAGCATAGCGAGCTATGCGACTGACGAGCTTCAACAATTTAGCAAAAGAGACACCAAGGCTTAAGTAACTTAAAAATTTACACAAATGGAATATTCCATTTACAAAAAGACAATACAATCGCCTCCGAAAGCTTTGAGTGGCTATGACTCTTCATTTCAACCACATAGCTCGCTATGCTCCTTCAACTCAGAGCCATATCCATCTCAAATCTCTCGCTCAGATTTTAACTATTGTTATGAAACACCCTCTAAAAAAGTCAAATGTAGGGTGTAAGATTAAAAATTAAGTCGTACTTTTGCGGAAAGGCTATACAAGAAGCCTCATTTTTTCAATCAAATCATTATCTCCCCAAAGCACCATGTCACTTTCCCGTAATTTAGCTTACGCCACTATGACAACCTTGGCTTTAGGCACATTGGCCGGATGCTCCAATCAGAAACAGCTCGCTTATCCGGCAGCCCCGTCTGACAACACAGTCGACACGATCTTCGGCATGACAGTACCTGATCCCTACCGTCCGCTCGAAAACGACACCGCAGCCGAAACCCTCCGCTGGGTCGAAGCCGAGAACAAGGTGACCGAAGACTACCTCTCGAAAATCCCATTCCGTTCGAAAATCAACTCCCGCCTGACCGAACTCAACAACTACGTCAAGCGCGGCATGACCTATCGGGAAAACGACGGCATGTTCTATTTCTTCGAAAACGACGGCCTGAAGAACCAGTCGGTGCTCTACCGCAAACCCACCGTTGACAGCACCGAGCGCGAAGTCTTCCTCGACCCCAATACCCTGAGCGATGACGGCACAGTGGCCCTCACAGGAGTCTTCCAGTCAAAAGACGGCAAATACACAGCCTACACCATCAGCCGCAGCGGCTCAGACTGGACCGAAATCTTCGTGATGGACACAAAGACCAAAGAACTCCTTCCTGACCACATACTCTGGGGCAAGTTCACCGATGCTTCCTGGGACGGTGACGGCTTCTACTACAGCGCCTACCCCGTGCCGGAAGAAGGAAAGGAATTCTCCAACGCCAACCAGAACCACCTCGTCTACTATCACAAGCTCGGCACTCCCCAAAGCGAAGACACCATAGCGTTCAGCGACCCGCAGCACCCATTCCACTTCCACAGAGCACAGGTGGCCGAATCGCAGCCTGTGACCTTCGTTCACATCGGAGGTGCCGGTGTGGGCGATGCGCTTAAAGTGCGCAAAAACGGTGTCTGGACCGACATGCTCCCCTCTCAGGACTACAACAATAGTGTCATCGACGTCATCGACAACAAAATCTACATCGTAACCTCCTACGGCGCTCCCAAAAACCGCCTCATGGTGGCCGATCTCGCCAACCCGTCTGTTGAAAACTGGAAAGAGCTCGTCCCCGAAGCCGACGGAGTGCTCACCGGCGCGCAGTTCTCAGGCGACAAACTCTTCCTCACCTATGAAAAAGACGCTGCCAACCAGGTGGCCATCTATGACATGAACGGCAAGAAGGAGGCAGACGTAAAGCTTCCCGGCTACGGCTCGGTATCAGTCTACACCGAGCGCAAGCATCCGGGCGAAGTCTACTACAGCTTCTCGTCATTCACAGCTCCCGCCGCACAGTATGCCTATGACATGGCAACCGGCGAAAGCAAACTCATCTTCCAGGCCGAGATCAACGGCGTGGACCTGGGCGAATACGTCACAGAACAGGTGTTCTATCCCTCGGCTGACGGCACAAAAGTCCCCATGTTCCTCACCTACAAGAAAGGCCTTGAGCGCAACGGCAAGAATCCCGTCTATCTCTATGGCTACGGAGGCTTCAACGTCTCGCTGACTCCCGGCTTCTCGGCCAACCGCCTCTTCCTCCTCGAAAACGGCGTGATCTACGCCCAGGCCAACCTGCGCGGCGGCTCGGAATACGGAGAGGAATGGCATCAGGCCGGAACCAAGATGAACAAGCTCAACGTGTTCAACGACTTCATCGCAGCAGCCGAATATCTCGTCAAGGAAGGCTGGACATCTCCTGACTTCCTCACCATAGAAGGCGGCAGCAATGGCGGTCTTCTCGTGGGAGCCTCAGTCAACATGCGCCCCGACCTCTTCAAGGTAGCCATTCCCCGTGTAGGCGTGATGGACATGATGCGCTACCACCTCTTCACCATCGGCTGGAACTGGGCTTCGGACTACGGCACAAGCGCCGACTCGCCCGAAATGGCAAAATATCTCCTTGACTACTCGCCCCTCCACGCCATACGCAACGACGGCACTCCTTATCCGGCTATCCTTGTCACCACGGCCGATCATGACGACCGTGTGGTGCCCGCCCATTCCTTCAAATATGCCGCCGCCCTCCAGGCCGCCGACACCGGTGACGCTCCCAAACTCATCCGCATCGACTCAAAGGCCGGCCACGGAGCGGGCAAACCCATAGCCAAAGTGCTCGAAGAGTACACCGACATGTATTCTTTCATGTTCGAAAACCTCGGAATCGAGCCTAAATAAACCGAACCCATTCACACCTCTCCGAGGATCCAACACTTGATGAAACCACTGAACCGGCTCCCGCTTTTCATAACCGCAACATTACTCTCCATAGCACTTCACAGCTGCTTCACAGGCGTGGAATACACACCTAAAGTCTCGGAGCGCGATGTGCGGCGCGAAAACATAGTTTCCACTCCGGAGGACACCTTTCTGGCCAACGTGGCCGACAGCCCCCTCCCGGAGTGGAAGCCGGGGAAAAGGTTTTTCGTCACAGACGACAAAATCCGTCTCATCTTCGGAGCAACCGCCACGCCCTATGATTCGCTCGGAGGAAGCACCATCGAGTTTCTTGACGTGCATGAATCACCCTCGATAGTCGGCACTTCTGTGACCGACCTGACATTCGTTGCCCCTGACGGACGCCGCTTCGTCTACCGCATCAACCGGCCGCTTGCATCAGTCATGAACCAGGAAAACCTGCATGTGCCATTTACCATCCAGGAGAGCCTGGTAAACTCGGCCGACTCTCTGCTCCGGGGCAAAAAACTCTATGTCATGACCCGCACCTGGCGCGACGACGCCGACAACTCGGTCAGCGGACGCCAGTTTGTAGAGATCCGCGTCGACTCCGTGACTCCCGGCAACGACATCTACCCGATCAAGGTCTCTTTCACTGATCTTCTCGGCAACTCGGCCCGTATCTTCCTCCATCCCGGCCCACGCGGCCACACCCCACGCTCCTTCCCGGTATTCTTCTCTTTCACTGACCCGCGCCTGAAATATCCCGCCATCAGCGATGCCGTCTGGGAAAATATCATCAACGGCCGCGTGGCCCTCGAAATGACCCGCGAGGAATGCCGCCTTGCCCTCGGTGCACCACGCGAAGTGGACCGAGGAGCCGACAATTCCTATCTGCGCGAAGTCTGGCTCTACGAAAACGGCATCTACCTCGTGTTTGAAGACGGACTCCTCAAACGTTTCCGCCGCTGATCCCAAGGTCTGACAGACCTCTCCGCTCTCTCTCCTCTCCCCGCTCTACACCTGACCTCCTCTCTCGTTCAACTGCAAACCGACAACCCGCCTGACATTCTTACCTTAAGAGGGTGTTTCATAACAAGAGTCAAAATCTGAGTGGTGTATCTTTTAGATAAATTGTTACAAGGGAGGAAGAAGCATAGCGAGCTATGCGACTGACGAGCTTCAACAATTTAGCAAAAGAGACACCAAGGCTCAGGTAACTTAAAATTTTTTACAAATTGAATATCCTATTTCCAAAAAGACAATACAATCGCCTCCGAAAGTTTTTAACTGTTGTTATGAAACACCCTCTAAATTATAATCAATCCTTCTCATGTTTCTACGCTATTACCTATTTTTGCTATTCACATTGCTACTCTCGTCAACATCGCTTGCGCAAGAAGACGTAATCATCGTCAAGCAAGGCACCTGGGACGTTGATCCTACCGAAGCCGGCCGCCTATACCCGACGGGCAACAGCCAGTATGTCGGCAACATTACCGACGGCCACCTGTGGGCCTTGGAATATCAGGGGACAACCTACAATCCGGAAGGCTGGGAAGACTACTACAACCAGTCGCCTCTCAACCAGACTTTCACATTCAAGAAAAACGCCTCCGGATCATTGCAGACAGGTCAGACCGGCAAGAAATACAAGCTCCGCGCCACTCTCTCGGCCGACAAGAGCTCGATCGACCTGGAATTCCTCGTCCCCGACCCCCCAAGACCCATCACCACCACCATAGACTCAAAAAACATCACCCTCATAGATGACAGCGGAATAGCATCAGCCACGTTCACCTGCAACAGAACCTTAAACCGAAACAAAAAAGACATCACAATCGGCGCACTCTCTTTCGAGGGGCAGACCTACGGCATCGCAGAGCAGCCCTCATTCACAGACTCACCTGATTCGCAGAGCCGCACACTCCGCCTCACCCCCGGCACAAACGCAGGCATCACACTCTCGGTCATCGGCTACTACACTCTGTCTGTCCGCACAGTCAATGGAGTTCCCGTAGAGCTTACTGTCCGCAAACTCGCCGCCGATGAAGAACCGAACACCCCGCTTTCCGCAACCTTCCCCGAAGCCATGCTCGGATGCTCCAATGCTCTGTCATACATCCCTGATGAACCGCTGACCCTTTGGTCAAACGAAGAGGGCTATGGCAGAAACCCCGTCGATGTAGGCAATTACGGAGCCAATTACAGCAATGTTTTCCTCCTTGGCAACGGACGCCTCGGCATAGCCACCGAATGCAACCAGTCGGAAGGCATACTCATAAACGAGAAAACTAACTATGACTCCAACCCCGACCCTGACCACAAATATGTAAACACCGGCACCTACTGTCCGATCGGCGCACTCAAGATTACACGCGGCGGCGAAAGCCCGGCCCACGGAAGCACCTTCCTGCGCCAGCTCGACCTGACAACAGCCGTGGCCTCGGCAATGAACCGCTGGACAGCAAGCGGAAAAGAAAAAATCTACACCCGCGAATATCTCGTCAGCCGCGCCAATGACGTCGGAGTGCTCCACTTCACCACCAACGGCGAGGTCAAACTCAACTACTCTTTCGAATCAAGCATAGCCGGCAGCGGCTCTGAAGGTCTCGTCTCTGCAACCTCAGGCAACACCTCCAACTGCCGGATACGTTTCAACCTCACCTTCAAAGTGATTCAGAAAGGCGGCTCGCTGACCACCTCAGGCAGCACCGTAAGCGTGACCGATGCCGATGAGATCACCGTGGTCTTCGGCGTAGGCACAAACTATGACATCGACTCGCCCACCTTCTACTCCGGCGAGAGCGACGACCGTCTTGCCGAGCGCGTCCGCTCAACCGTAGAAAGCGCCGCAGCCCTCGGATGGCAGGCCCTGTATGACAACCACATAGCTGAATACAGCCCCCTCTTCAACGCCGCCCGCTTCGAACTGGCCGAAGCCACAAACAACGCCCCGACCTCACTGCTCAAACAGCATTACGAAAAAGCATATACACCGACTGCGGCTGACTCCGACGACCAGACCCGAATGATCGACATGCTCCTCTTCGCAATGGGACGCTACCTCAACCTTGCCTCCTCACGCGGCGATCTCGCCCTCCCAAGCAACCTCCAGGGCATCTGGGCCAACCAAAGCCCGCAATGGAACTGCGACTTCCACGCCAACATCAACCTCCAGATGAACTACTGGGCCGCGGAAAACACCAACATCTCCTCAGCCCACATGCCCTTCCTCAACTACCTCAAAAAGATGGCGGCCACACAGTGGAAAGGCTATGCCGACAAACTCGTGGCAGGCACAGGCGGATGGACCCACCACTTCGCCACCAACACCTTCGGGGCATCAGGCGTCTACAACGGCGAATACACCGAAGCCGCCGCCTGGAACTGCACCCACATCTGGCAGCACTATCTCTACACCCAGGACCGCCAGTTCCTCGCCGACTTCTTCGACACCCTCTACGGAGCCGCCCGCTTCTACTTCGGCTATCTGCGTGACACCGACGGCGACGGACTTCTCGAAATCCCCAACAACTACTCGCCCGAACTCGCCGGAGGCACATCGGTAGCCGTCCACGCCCAGCAGCTTGTCTACCAGCACCTCTGCAACACCCGCAATGCGGCCGTCATCCTCGGCAAGACAGCTGAAGCCGCCAATTGCCAGTCATACATCGACCGCATGTACAACGGCATCGACATTGTCAACGGCGAACAGTGCGAATGGAAAGGCGCCCTAACCTCCGAGCCGACCCACCGCCATCTCTCCCACCTGATGTGTCTCTACCCCCTGGCCCAGGTATCGCCCTATGACAGCGACCCCACTAACTTCAATGGCTCCTACAAGGCCCTGCTCAAGCGCGCCGATGCCGACGGCGGTGAAGACGCCGCTTGGAACACAGCTTGGAAAATGTGCTGCTACGCCCGCTCGCTCC
Source organism: Duncaniella muris (assembly GCF_003024805.1). Lineage (GTDB taxonomy): Bacteria > Bacteroidota > Bacteroidia > Bacteroidales > Muribaculaceae > Duncaniella > Duncaniella muris. The sequence goes on along the minus strand of NZ_PUEC01000017.1, from coordinate 71,188 downwards.
AGGGTGACCTCGCCCTGCGTCAGCTCGCCTACGGAATGGCTGAACGTATCACCCCCGACCTCCGCACCACCTGCAAACACACCTTCCAGATCGAAGGCGGAGCAGGCATCTCGGCCGCGATCGGCGAAATGCTCCTGCAGAGCTACTCCGGCATCATCGACATTCTCCCCGCCCTCCCCTCCACATGGCCCACTGGCTCTGTCAAAGGGCTCAAGGCCGAAGGCAACTTCACTGTCGACATCTCATGGGAAGAAGGAGAGATCACAGAGATCCGCATCGCCGACGGCCTGAACCAAGCCATCCGCGAAGGCGGTGTGCAGCTCCGCATCCATGCCGCCAACATGTCGGACAACGGCATCTATATCGACGGCAAACCCTATCAGAGCCGTTCATCAGCCCTGCTCTATGAACCCCGGACCGACAGCTACCTGCTGACAATCCCCGCCGGCACTCCCAACAACGCCTCAATAACACTCGGCGCCTCCACCACAACCGGAATCGACACTCCTGAGCTCGGCACCCCTGACAGCGAAGCGCCCGTCAGACTCTTCGACCTCCAGGGCCGTCCGGTCAGCGGAGATCCGCAGCCGGGCATCTACATCCGCCGCCAGGGCAACTCCGTCAGCAAGATCCTCATCAGCGGCCGCTGACAGACCATTGAACACGGCGAGGCCCCGTGGCGTTATATCTGCAGTAAAACCCCTGCCAGCAGCGTTTGGCAAAAATCATCCAAACAACATGATTACTGTAACATATCTCGACCACAGCGGTTTCGCGCTGACCACTCCCGGAGCCGTAATGATCTTTGACTACTACAAAGATCCTGACAAAAAACTTGAAAAAGTTCTGCGCGACTCACCTGAAAAGCCTGTGCTCTTCTTCGTCTCGCACCATCATCCCGACCACTTCAACACCTCGATCTTCGAACTGGCCCAGGACCGCAAGCGCACCTACATCCTGGCCAACGACATCTTCTCGAAGTTCGTCCCGAAGACGGGACTCTCAGTTGCCTGGATGTCGGCCGGCGACGTGATCGACAGCATTCCCGGCATCACCCAGGTCAAAGCCTACGGATCGACCGACACCGGCGTAAGTTACGCCATCACCCTCACTGACGGGAGCGTCATCTTCCATGCAGGCGACCTCAATGACTGGCACTGGAGCGAGGAATCGACCGAACGCGAAGTGGCCAAGGCCGAAGAGCGGTTCAAGGTCATAGTAGACCGCATAGCCGAAGAGATCCCAGAAATCAAGATCGCCATGTTTCCGGTCGACGCCCGCATGGGAACCGACTTTGCCAAAGGCGCGCAGATATTTCTCTCGAAAGTCAAGGTCGACAACTTCTTCCCGATGCACTTTTGGGGTGAGCCGCAGAAAGCATGTGACTTCAACGCCTACGTCCCCGCAGCCACCGCCACCCGATGCTACTGCCTCGACCGCCCCGGCATGAACGTCGAGATCAAAGGCTGACACCCATCGGATTCTTCAAACCATACCGGCTCGAATGGGCTCTCTAAAGCCCATTCGAGCCCATGAAAATGTTCTTTACAAAAATTTTACTTTTGTAAGGAACATTTTTTGTAACTTTGTGCTCTACCACATATAATATAGAATAAAAGATCGTTTTCAGACAACCTCTTATATCCCAAGCAACATAACCAACCCGCCCGATAATGAGAAAGCTGATAGTCCTCCTGGCCGTAATAGCCTCAAGCGCCATCATAGTTACCTCCTGCGGAGGCAAAAAGACTGCCGAGATTCCCGCAGCCACCGCCGAAACAGTCGAAGGACAGAAATCGCAGCTCGCCGAAGCCCTCTCCACCGGAAATCTCCGGCAGGCATCAGCGATGGCTGACAGCATGTCGCTCTTCGTTGACGACTTCACCCCCGAACAGACCGTGCAGGTGCTCAGCGCCTTTGTCAAGGTCTATTCCGACGCCCAGTCGAAGCGCGAATCACGACGCGCGCTGGAGACCGTGCGCAAATACGTCGATGTCTATGACATAGCCCTGAGCGTCAACCCCAAAGACACCCGTGCGGCCTTCGAGAAAGCCCGCCGGACAGCCTCCGGTCTCGACTTCGACTCAATAGCCCGCGCCTTCCGCGAAAAACTCTCCAACTATGACGCCATGCAGGACGGCTCGCTTACAGCGCAGAGCAGCGAACCCGCTGACACCGCCAAGGCCCAGGCCGACACCGTCAGCGCCACGGCTCCGGTAAAAGAAATCCCGCTCGAACACCGTCCCGCCGAATAAGAGGTTGTTTAAAAAAACAACGACCTCTAATCATCCACCAACACCCAACCACGTTCCACGCACACCCAACTCATGCAGTCAATAATCAGCCGTTATAAATCTCTCTTCACATTTCTGGCCGGCATCATAGTCATAGCCGGCATAGCATTCGCATTCTTCTACCCCGACGCCGCCGAGGGCAACCAGCTCCGCCAGCACGACATGCAGCAGGGCGCCGCCATAGGCCAGGAAGCAAAAGCCTATGCCGAAGCAACCGGCGAAGTATCCCGCTGGACCAACTCGCTCTTCTCCGGTATGCCCAACTTCCAGATCTCGCCGTCATATCCCTCAAGCCGCCTCTTCAGCTGGATCGGATCGGTGATGAGCCTCGGACTCCCCTCCCCCTCGTCGCTCCTGGCCATGATGATGGTAGGCTTCTTCATACTGTTGATTGTCATGAAAATGCGCTGGTATGTGGCACTGCTCGGAGCCATAGCCTACGGATTTTCGTCATACTTCATAATCATCATCGGCGCGGGCCATATATGGAAATTCGTAACCCTCGCCTACATCCCGCCTACAATCGCCGGCATAATACTCTGCTACCGCGGACGCTACCTTGCAGGCGGCGCTATGGCCGCGGTATTCGCCATGATGCAGATAGCATCAAACCACGTGCAGATGACCTACTACTTCCTCTTCGTCATCCTCGCCATAGTCATCGCAAAACTCGTCGCCGCCATTCGCGCCAAAGAGATGCGCCGCTGGGGCATAGCCACCGGAGTGCTTGCCATTGCCGCCGGACTGGCAGTTACTGCCAACTCGCCAAGCCTTTATCTGACCTACGAATACTCCAAGGAGACCATGCGCGGACGCCACAGCGAACTGTCGCAGCCCGCGACCGACAATTCGAACTCAACTGCAGGTCTTGACAAGGACTACATCACACAATACAGCTATCAGCCATCCGAAACATTCTCGCTCCTCATCCCGAACATAAAAGGCGGAGCCTCGGCAAAACCGGAGAAAGGACGGATGACAACACTGGGTCTCTCAGACCTGCCCGATGCCAGAGAGATGGTAGCCAATGGAAAGATCGATTCCATGCAGGAACAGTATCTAAGCTACATGAGCCAGTATTTTGGCGATCCGGAAGGCACCAACGGCCCGGTCTATGTCGGCGCGCTCATTTTCGCTCTTTTCATTCTTGGCTGCATGATAGTCCGCGGCCCAATGAAGTGGGCGCTGGTCATACTGACAGTATTTTCCATAGTCCTCGCCTGGGGACGCCACGCGATGGTCTTCACCGACATCATGCTCTCGATAGCTCCGATGTATTCCAAATTCCGCACCGTGGAGAGCATCCTCGTCATAGCCGAGTTCACCATGCCACTGCTCGCAGTCATGGCTCTCCAGCAACTCGTGGCTGACCGCAGCCGTCTCGACTCCTACCGCCGCCCGGTGATCTGGAGTTTCGGCATCACCCTCGCCATCTGCGCCATAGCCTTCATAGCCCCCTCGATGTTCGGAAGCGTCATCACTGACAATGACCGCTACATCGACAACATGATCACCTCACAGCTCATGCAGCAAGGCTACGACGCCGCTACCGCCCGCCAGTTCAGCCTCCAGAATCCGGCCATCTACTCCGCCATCGAGAGCCTGCGCGAGGGGCTGATCTCAACAGACGCCATCCGCTCATTCGTCATCACAGCCCTCGGCTTCGTGATGATCATGCTCTACATCCGCCGCCGCATCTCGGCCGCCATCTCAATGGCAGTCATAGGTGTCATAGTCCTCGCCGATCTCTATTCGGTCAACAAGCGCTATCTGAGCCACGACAGCTTCGTGCCGCGCCAGCTCACTGCGGGAGCACCGATTGAAATGACACCGGCTGACCGGACCATCCTCCAGGACACCGGCATGAACTACCGCGTCATGGACATCCCCCGCTTCTACAGCGCCGATCCGTCGTATTACCATAAGATGATAGGCGGCTACCATGCGGCCAAACTGACCCGCTATCAGGATATTATTGACCGCCATCTCGCCAACTTCACCCGCGGCACCGAGTCAGATGCCGACTGGAATGTGCTCAACATGCTCAACGCCCGCTACATAGTCGACATGCAGGGACAGCCGCTGCGCAACCCGGAGGCTCTCGGCAACGCCTGGTTTGTTGACCGTGTCAGCTACGTCGGCACTCCTGACGAGGAAATGGCGGCTCTCTCGGTCATCAACCCCGCATCGGCAGCCGTGGCCGACAGGAAATTCGAGTCAGCACTCGGCTCCTCGGCTCCAAAAACGCCCGGCGACACAATCATCGAAACCTCATATGCCCCCAACCGCCTGACCTACACAGCCAACAGCGCCAAAGGAGGAGTAGCCGTATTCTCTGAAGTTTACTTCCCCTGGGGATGGAAGGCCACGATCGACGGTCAGGAAGTGCCACTGAGCCGTGTCAACTACGTGTTGCGCGCACTCCCCCTCCCCGCCGGCAAGCATGAGATCGTGATGACTTTCGACCCGCAGTCGCTCCACACCACTGACACAGCGGCCACCATAGCCGTCTTCCTCATCTATCTGGCAGCGGCCGGAGCCATCGTCACAGCGCTGCGCAAAGGCGGCAGGAAGCCGGAATCCGAGACCCAGACAGCAGAGACCGATGCCTCTGAAAGCTAAACTGCGCCTGACACTCCGCAGACTCTGGCGTCCGCTCGGACGCGCCCGCCGCAGCCGTGGCTTCGGGGTGCATTCGCCTTTTGCCTTCCGCTTCATCACCCTGGTGCTGCGTGACAGCCGCAGCGTCTACTATTCCACCGGAAAAATCCGCGACTTCGCCGCAGGTCGCCGCCGCCGGCGCAATCTGGCCATGCTCTTCCGCATAGTCTGTGACCGCAAGCCTCAGACTCTGGTCCTTCCGCCTGACCTGCCTGAAGCGGAGCGCCGGGTGATCCACATGGCCGATTCGCGGCTGCAGCCCATCACTCCGGCCGAAGCTCTGACACTGCCTGCCGGCTCCTGCCGGCTCTTCATCTGTCTTCCGGAACTTTCAGCTGAGAATCTTCAGGCCGGCCGCCGGGTGCTTTCTTCTGAAGACTCCACACTCGTGCTTCTTCGCGCCGACTCACACCGGCTCGCCACTCTGAAAGACGGACTTGACCACATCATGACTTTCACCAACGGAAAATATGCCGTGCTCGTAAGCCGCCACGGTCTCCCGATGCAGAATTTCGAGATCAATTTCTGACCGTCAACACCCACTCTGACCCCGATGCGTGACATCACTGACATACAGCGCATACTAAATGACTACGATGCCTATCTCTCCGTGGAGAAAGGCATGGCAGAAAACACACGCGAGGCCTATCGCCGTGACATAGACAAACTCCATGCATGGCTCACGGCCGGCGGACTGTCGCTGCGCGATGTCACCATCGACATCCTGCGCGAATTTCTCGGCGACCTCCACGATGTAGGCATAGCCGAACGCTCCCAGGCCCGCATCGTCTCAGGCCTCCGCTCCTATTTCTTCTTTCTGAGCATAGAGGACTATCTCAACCCCAACCCCGCCGAACTGCTCGAACAACCCAAAACCGGACTCCATCTGCCCGAAGTGCTGACTCAGGAAGAGATCGACTCGATGATCAGAGCCATCGATCCGGGAAAAGCCGAAGCCTCGCGTGACCGCGCCATCATCGAGACCCTCTACGGATGCGGCCTGCGCGTCAGCGAACTTGTCAATCTTGAGATCTCGAAGATCTACGGCCAAGAGGGCTATCTGATAGTACGCGGCAAGGGCAACAAGGAACGCATGGTACCCATGTCGGAAGTATCGCTCTTAGAGATCAGCGACTATCTGATGGACCGCATGCATCTTGACATCAAGCCTGACAGCCGTGACATACTCTTTCTGAACCGCCGTGGCGGACGCATGACCCGCGTGCGCATATTCCAGATAGTCAAAGACCTCGCCGCCGCCGCCGGCATACGCAAGACCATCTCGCCCCACACCCTGCGTCACTCCTTCGCCACCCATCTGCTCGAAGGAGGCGCCAACCTGCGCGCCATACAGCAGATGCTCGGCCACGAAAGCATAGCCACAACCCAGATCTACATCCACCTCGACCGCTCGACACTCCGCAGCGACATCCTCACCTACCACCCCCGCAACCACCCCCGCAGAGATTAGCCAATTAATGTTAAATAGCCTCCGGTCAGATTGGCCAATCCGATTATTCTCCCTATCTTTGCAGAAGTCAACAATTGGCAACCGTACATATCAAAATCAACAATATTCATTAGGGGTCTCGTAGCCGCAAGCATCGGGATTCTTTATTTTTTAACTCCCTCTTTAACAAAAATCCACAGCAATCATGGCTATAACTTTCATGACCAAAGAAGGTTACAAGAAAAAAATGGAAGAAATCGCGTTCCTCGAATCAGTTGAACGTCCACGTATATCAGCCGCAATCGCAGAAGCCCGTGACAAGGGCGACCTTTCGGAAAACTCCGAATATGACGCCGCTAAAGAAGCACAGGGCATGCTCGAAATGAAGATTTCGCAGCTCAAAGACCTCGTTGCAAACGCCCGCATCATCGACGAAAGCAAGCTCAACAACGAGGAAGTGCAGATTCTCAACCGTGTGAAAATCAAAAATACCGCCAACGGCATGACAATGGAATATACCATCGTGGCCGATTCCGAAGCAAACCTCAAGGAGAAGAAAATCGGTTCAAGCACCCCGATAGCCCAGGGCCTGCTCGGCCACAAGCTCGGCGAAGTGGTCGAGATCAAGGTGCCAGCCGGACTCATGAAGTTCGAGATCGTAGAAATCAACTACTAATCCACCTCACAAACTCTCAATCAAAATAGAGCTATGTCAACAATCTTCAGCAAAATCGCCGCAGGAGAAATTCCCTCCTACCGCGTGGCAGCCGACGAACGCCACTATGCATTTCTTGACATCAACCCCGTGGCACCCGGACATGTGCTTGTGATTCCCCGAAAGGAAGACGACTACATATTCCATCTCTCCGACGATGACTACCAGGCTCTGACTCTGTTTGCCAAGCGAGTGGCCGAAGCCATCCGCGAGGCAGTCCCCTGCAAGCGCGTCGGCGTGGCCGTCATAGGTCTGGAAGTGCCCCACACCCATATCCACCTTATTCCTATCAACACCGAGGCCGATATGGACTTCAGCCATAAAGTGGAGCTCCCGGCAGAGGAAATGGAAGCAATCGCAAAAGCAATCGCAGCAAAATTCGACGAACTCAACGCTTAACCCGGAACCACAGACAGACCTGCTACAGATGAGCGCGACCAAGAGATCAAAAACCGCCTGCTGGATCGAAGCCATGCGCCTGCGCACACTCCCGGTGTCGCTCGCCGGGGTGATCTATGCCGCCGGACTCGGACTCCTCTCATGGCGTTTCAGTCTTGTCCCCGCGCTGCTCTGCCTGCTCTTTGCACTCCTGGCCCAGATAGCATCGAATTTCGCCAACGAATATTATGATTTCAAGGGCGGCCTTGACCGCGCAGGCCGTCAGGGTCCGCGCCGCGGAGTCACCGAAGGCGACATCACTCCCGGAGCCATGAAGCGGGCCACATTCGCCACGCTTGCCTGCGCCTGCCTTGCGGGCTGCATACTCGTATGGCTCTACGGCAGCTGGTGGATGTATCTCGTGGGCATCGCCACGGCTCTCGGTGTCATGGCCTACAGCGCCGGACCTTACCCGCTCTCCCACCACGGATTCGGAGAGGTGGCGGTAATCTGTTTCTTCGGCATCATCCCCGTCACCCTGACTTACATGCTCATGGGCGGTCCGTTCGGATGGTGGCTGGCAGCCGCAGCGGCCGGAATCGGACTGATGGGCGCAAACGTACTGATAGTCAACAACTACCGCGACATAGAGGATGACCGTGCGGTAGGCAAGCGCACTCTTGCCGTGCGCCTCGGCCTCCGCGCCATGTCAGCCATCTATCTCGCCAACGGCATTCTGGCCCTGATCCTTACCCTGCCGCCCTGGCTTGCAGCCGGTCCCGGCTGGTGGATAGTCCCGGCCCTCTACCTCTGCGGCCACACCGTACTCTATTTCAGACTCACGCATCTCAGCGGTGCCCGGCTCAACCCGCTCTTAGGCATGACCGCGGTGCTGATGCTCATCTATGCCGCAGGCTTTGTGATTACCGTAACCGCATCAGCCTGACATGCGGAAACTCCAGTCTCTCATCACACTTTACTTTTTGACATGAGCAATTTCTACGCCTGGTGCAAACGTTATCTCTCTCTGACACTTCTCGCCTCACTGGTGATAGGCTCTCTCGTGCTCTTCTTCAATGAAAACTCCCTGCTGCGCACGGTAGAGCAGGAACGCCGCATCACCGAACTCGAAGCCAGCATCAGCGAAGCTACTGACACCCTCAACTATTACCGCGACCTCAACCACTCCCTTGACACCGACAAAGAGACAATGGAGCGCATAGTCCGCGAGCAATACCACATGCAGCACCCCGATGAAGATGTCTATATCTTCGAATAACCCCCCTCCTCTCTCACCCACACCAACCTCCCACACAACTCATCAATTCAGCTAATGGACAGAACATCAGCCTCCAACATAATGGTCACTGCCGGGCTCCTCGCCATCATGGCAGCCGCACTCTTCCCCCTTCTCCACATGGCCACCCAGTGGGGACGCTATCTCTACGCCGCAGGCTCTCTCATACTGCTTGCCGGACGCTTTGTGGCCCCGAAAGTCAAGGACGCCCCCCTGCGTCTGCGCCGCCTCATACGGGTGGAAGTCTGGACTGCCCTGATTTTCCTTGCCGGGGCAGTCTTCATGTTCATACCGTCAGCCGGAAAGACAGACTGGCTGGCCTTCACTCTCGCCGGCGGACTGCTGACCATCTACACATCCGTCATGATTCCAAGGCAGAAAGCTGATAATAAACGTTAAAACACCCGCCTTATCCGGCACTCCGGAAGAAGGCAAGTGCAAAAATAGCCGTATGATGGCCGTGAAATTGCCACATTATTAGTAATTTTGCCACGCAAATAGAAAAAGCCACCGTCACTGAATGTCGCAATATCTGACAATTGATCAAGGCAACACCGAAGCGAAGATCTCGCTCTGGGAGGATAAAGAGCTCGTTGACACCGTCATCGACACACGTCTCACACCCTCGTCCGTCGAAGAATTCGTAGGTGGGCGCCGCCTCAAAGGGGCCATCTATTGTTCTGTGGTTCAGAACAACGGCCCTGTCATCAACAAACTCAGCCATCTGGCGCGCTGTGTCTACCGCCTGTCACCCTCCACCCCTCTGCCCATCAAACTCGACTATGCGACTCCGCAGACACTCGGAGTTGACCGCATAGCATCGGCCGTAGGAGCCTGGAGCGATTTTCCCGGACGCGACATCCTCGTGGTCGACGCCGGCACCGCCGTGACCTACGACTACGTAGACTCCACCGGCACCTACCGCGGCGGCAACATAGCCCCCGGCATCAACATGGAATTCAAAGCCCTCAACCAGTTCACCGCACGCCTGCCCCTCGTGCCGTTTCCGGAACACATGCCGGAGCTGCGCGACAAGGTGATAGGCCGCGACACCGTTGAGGCCATAACGCTCGGTGCTGTCTACAGCGTCGTAGCATCAATAGGATATTATCGCAGCCGCCTGCCGAAAGACACCGTGATAGTGCTCGGCGGAGGCTGTGGCCATCATCTCGCTTCTCTGTGCGACTTCGATGTTCTCCCAGACGAACATCTCGCCAGCAAAGGTTTAAACAGAATTTTGCTTTACAATGAAAATTAAGCCATTTCTCCTCCTCGCCGTCATGGCCATGACCGCAGCCCCCGCCGCGCTGGCCCAGACCACAAGTCCATACTCAAAATTCGGCTATGGCCTTCTTGGCGACAATGCCACTTCCGCACAGCGCCAGATGGGCGGAGTGGGCTATGCCATGCGTTCCGGAAGGCAGATCAATGTCATGAACCCGGCATCATATGCCGCCATTGACTCTCTGACATTCCTTTTCGACATGGGAACCGATGTCTCCATGTACTGGCGCAAGGACAACACCGGCAGCTCCAAGGACTGGGGAGGCGGACTCGAATATGTCACAATGCAGTTTCCCGTCACAAGCTATATCGGCGTGAGCGCCGGCATACTGCCCTACTCATCGGTGGGCTATGCCTTCGGATCTGACATTGAAAACGGTGTGGCCACTCACCAGGGCACCGGCGGCATCAACCAGCTCTACCTCGGAGCCGGTGTCAGACCGTTCAAAAACTTCACCGTGGGTTTCAACGCGAGCTATCTTTTCGGCAACACGTTCAACGACGTCTATGCCGTAGGTTCAACCTCATCGCTCTTCGAGCAGGTGATGGAAGTCCAGGATTTCCACTTCCAGTTCGGTATGCAGTACACTCTCAACCTTTCGCGCAAGAACGACCTGACTCTCGGCGTTACGTATTCGCCCGGCAAGACCCTCCTCGGCAAGACCTATGTGCTCAAATATGACACCTCGCAAGACAGCAAGCCCGACACAGTGGCCTCGACAAGCCTCCGCAACAAATTTTCGATAGCCGACACCTGGGGCGTGGGCATCAACTACGAATGGAACAAACAGTTCCAGGCCGAAGTCGACTTCACCTACCAGAACTGGGCCAAAGCCAAATTCACCGAAATAGAAGACTTTTCGTCGACCAAATTTGACAACCGCTGGCGCATCGGAGCCGGTGTTAGCTACATCCCCAATCCCCACGGAGGCTATTTCAAGCGCATCACTTACCGTGCAGGCGGATTTTACAACCGCGACTATGTCATGGTAAAGAGCAAAGACACCTATAATAATGTGCGTGACTACGGATTCTCATGCGGCTTCGGTTTCCCGACCGTAAAATCAAAAAACGTCATCAATCTCGGTTTTGAATATCACCACCGCCAGTCGACCCCAAACGCACTGCTGACCGAACAGTATTTCAACATCACACTCGGCATAAACTTCAACGGCCTTTGGTTCTTCCAGCCCAAGCTCCGTTAAAGACCGCCGGGCCTCACCACCACTGATCCCTCAAGCCCCAAAAGGCCGAATCACACCAACCCTACAGCCACACCATGACGACCTCAACCGTCACCCGCCTGCGCCTGCTTCCAGCCTTGATCCTCGCGACCATCACCGGAGCCTCGTTTGTTGTCAGCGGATGCAAAGACAGCGACCCTGTGGCCACCGGCTCTGTCGATCCGACCCACACACCGACAATGCTCACCCGCGACGTCGAAACCCTCATCTCTGACTCAGGAGTGACGCGTTATCGCATCGTGACCCCGATATGGTATGTCTATGACGAGACTCCGGAACCGTTCTGGCGTTTTCCTGAGGGGCTGAGACTTGAGCGCTACGACAACTTTTTCCGAATCGAGGCCACTGTCACAGCCGATTCGGCCACATATTTCAAGAACAAGCAACTCTGGCGGCTTGACGGAAACGTCAGCCTGACCAATGTCATGAACGAAAAATTCCAGACCAACCAGCTATTCTGGGACCAGCGTCAGGAAAAACTCTACTCAGATTCGTTCATCCACATCGAGCGCCCCGACAAGGTGCTTGAAGGCTATGGCTTTGACTCAAACCAGAACCTGACGCGCTACACCATCCGCCGCGTTTCAGGCATCTTTCCGGCCGGAGCCTTCACTCCGGGCGGTAACTCATCTGCTCAGAGCCCGAAAGTTCCACAGCCTGCGGCTGATACTCTGCCGGCAGCCTCACGCCCGTCCGGAGCCAAGCCTGACAGAAACACCGCGGCACCGAAGATGCAAATCCAGCAGCCGCCACAACAAAAGGTATCCGCAAGCACGTCTGAAAGCCTCCAGACACAGACAACCCGCTTCTAAACCGCAAGCCAATGACACTCACCGCCTGGATTATACTCGCACTGATCTCTCTCTGCTTCTCCGCCCTGTTTTCAGGAGTGGAGATCGCCTATATTTCAGCCGACCGTGTCCGCATCGGTCTCGACACCAGCCGTGGAGGCATCATCAACCGGATAATAGGCCGCTACTATTCACATCAGGACTTTTTCATCTCGACCATCCTTGTGGGCAACAATATCATGCTCGTGATCTACGGCATGGGGGCGGCCGCTCTGCTCGAGCCTTGGATAGCCGAACACATTTCGGACAATCAGGCTGTCATTCTTATTCTCCAGACCATTATCTCGACCCTTGTCATACTCTTCACCGGTGAATTTCTGCCGAAATCCGTGTTCCGCATCAATCCGAACACCTCGCTGAAGGTATCGGCTCTTCCGGTCTACTTTTTCTACATAGTGCTTTACCCGATTTCCTGGTTCACTTCATGGCTTTCAAAAATGCTCATGCGCATGGCAGGGATCAAGGCCGAGGACACCCGTCTCGGAGTGCTCTCCATCAATGAACTCAACGATTATCTCGACACCAAGATCGACGATCTGGAAAATCCTGAGGAAGTGGAGGTTGATAACGAGGTAAAGATTTTCCACAACGCTCTCGACTTCTCGACCACACAGCTGCGCGACTGCATGGCTCCCCGCAACGAACTTGTGGCGGTGGACATCGACTCCACCTCGCGCGATGAGCTTTCGGAGCTCTTCACCTCGTCAGGCCGCAGCAAGATCCTGGTCTATCGCGATGACATCGACAATGTGGTGGGCTATGTGCATGTGTCGGAACTCTTCGATCCGACGAGTGACTGGAAGGAACATATCAAGGAGGTGCTCTATGCCCCTGAGACCCTTCTGGCCAACACCATGATGCGGCGTCTGCTGAGCGAAAAGCGCTCGATGGCGGTAGTAGTCGATGAATTCGGAGGCACCGCGGGCCTTGTCACTCTCGAAGACCTTGTGGAGGAAATCTTCGGGGATATCCAGGACGAACATGACAAGACACGGCTGACGGCATCTGAGGTAGCTCCCGGAGTGTTTGAATTCTCAGGCCGCATAGAAGTGCGCACTCTCCGTGACGATTTCCGTCTTGACATTCCTGAAGATGACGAGTACCAGACCCTTGCCGGCTATCTGATCAACTCGACCGGAACTCTCCCGGCACAGGGCGACACCATTGAGATCGATGATCTGAAATTTACAATCCTCGGACGGTCGGCCACACGCCTTGATCTGATCCGGGTGGAAAAGGCCCAGACTGAGCAATCATAGCGGGTGTTTCATACCCCCGTTTAGAAAAAACAGCAAGAGCCCGTTCACACCGATGTCAACGACACCGGGAAACGGGCTCTTATAGCATCCCACAAAGAAACCCCGGTCAGGCGCGGGTTGCGGTGGTAGAAAGAGCAACACGTCACGCGAGAGGACCGGGGGAATTTGTAAATGTGTTGGATTTATGATATTAGGGGGATCTCAGTCGAGTTTATCGGCCAGATTCGATGCAGTATCGGCTATCGAATTGAGCGCGCTGGCAGCTCCTGATTTGATCTTGTCGATCAGCGGAGATGATTTTTCTTTAATATCGTCAAGTTTATCTGCCAATGTCTCTTTGGCGTCTGCAATCTTGTCGGCAAGGTTTTCCTTGGCTTCAGCAAGTTTTTCTTTTGCGTTTGCCTGAGCTTCAGCTGCAGTAGCTTTAATTTCAGCCTTATCGGCTTTATACTGGGCTTTGGCGGCGACTTCAGCGGCTTCCGCGCTGACTTTGGCAGCCTGAGCGGACACCTGGCCCGCCTTGTCGGCTATGTTCTGCTGCATTGATTCCATAATTCATTAAGCTTTAAAGGTTGTTTGTTATGTTTTTTCTCACATCTTTATAACAACCCTTAAGAAAGGGAGTTGCAGCAGAGTGTCTTAAATGAGCTTAAAGAATGTTTAGAGGGTGTCAGCTACAGAACCTACAGTACCGTCGGCGAGAGTGGTCTCGATCCTTACGCCCGGCGCGATATCGGCAACCGATGTCACTGCACGGCCGTTGACACGGGTGATGGAATAGCCGCGGCGAAGAGTGGCCAGGGGCGAGAGCACATCAATGAGCCGGCCGGCTGACTCAAGGCGCGATTTCTGTCGGTCGACAGCCGCCCGTGCAAGAGCTGGAATCCGCTCCGAGATCATATCGAGCTGCGAGATGCGCGGACGCAGACGTCCGCGGACGGTTTCTGAAAGAGCCATCGCATAGCGGTCGAGCCGCCGCGATGAATTTTTGAGAGCTGTAGCCGGGAGGTGCGGCAAAGTCGCTGAAATGTATGAAAGCTGCTCACGGGCTCCGCTGAGCATGGCTGAAGCTGTGTGATGGATCTCCGAGGCAAGCTGATCGAGACGATCAAGGGCTTCTGCGCCACGGCCAATCAGCCATTCGGCGGCTGCTGTGGGGGTCTTGACACGCATGTTGGCAACATAGTCAAGCACCGTGACATCGCGTTCATGCCCTATCCCTATAATGACCGGCAGCGGGAACTGGGCAATGTTGGCGGCAAGATCATAGTTTTCAAACGCGGCAAGATCGCTCGTGGCTCCGCCGCCGCGTATGATCACCACCCCATCCCACATTTCCTCGTCGGCAGCTATCTGTTCAAGAGCCTCGATTATAGTGTAGGGAGCCTCACGCCCCTGCATCAGCGCCGGATAAAGGCGGGTGGCAAAACGCAGATGACGGCGGTTGGTGTAGAGCTGATGGATGAAATCGCCGTAGCCGGCCGCTCCGGGGGCGGAAATCACAGCGATACGCGAAGGCACATCGGGCCACTGCAATTCACGGTTCAGTTCCAGAACTCCCTCTTTCTGGAGCCGTGAGAGGATTTCGAGACGCAGACGCATCAGATCGCCCATAGTGTAGGCCGGATCTATATCTGTGATATTGAGCGAAATCCCGTAGGAGGGATGGTAGTTGACCGAAACAAGGACTCTGACTTTCATGCCGCTTGCAAGACGGCTGCCGGTAGCGGCTGCGAAATCAGCGTCAATCCTGGCAAGAGCCGAGCGCCAGACAGTGGCGCGCATCCGGGCTACCGGCTCACCGGTCGACGGATTTTTCTGGACCAGTTCGAGATAACAATGCATGGCACGGCGCACGTCAGAGGTCTCGGCCGTGACCCAGACATTGCGCAGCGACGGTTCGGAGGCCAGCACCGCACCCAGACGCGAGGTAAGTTCTTCAAGAGTCAGCGTTTCAGAATTCATAAGTGCAAAATTACAGAAATTCATATTATCCACAGTCACCCACACTGCAAAAATACATCCCTGCGTCGGGCATTTCAGTGCGATAATGCGGAGCGGGAGGATTATTTTTTCGCTTTTGAGAGATTTTGTTTATCTTTGTGATTGCAAAATTATACATTAGCCAGAACGAATGAAAATCAAACGACTGCTTCTCTGCCTCATGGTCTTCCTCGGCGTAAGCCTCGGAGCCAAGGCCGACACATATTTCCAATATCCCATAGTGCCTGACTCGATCAAGCTCTTTCAGAGCCGTTGCGACTATATGGCTCGCCATTTCTGGGACTTCTGCGAGCTGAAAAAGGCCTTCTCGGCCAAACACAAGATGGCCCAGGAGTTCAATGTCTATATCTCGATACTGCGCAACGCCACTCCCGATTCGGCAATAGCCTCGGTCAACCGTTTTACCAAGAAGCTTGAAAAGCAGCCGGCTGACCAATTGTTCATGGCCGAATGTGCCGAAAACCTACTCTATGGCGATACCGCCGAGATGTGGATCGATGAGCTCTATCTGCCCTTTGCCGAGGCTGTGGCTTCAAACAAGCGCATTGACAAAGCCTCAAAAGCCCGCTTCGCGCATCAGGCCAAAATACTGAAAAACTCTATGACCGGCAAGCGCTTCGCCTCTCTGCCCTACACTACCCGCGAGGGACAGAGCAGGAATCTCGACAGTGACTCGGCCCAGGTTCTGGTAGTGTTTTTCAACGATCCTGACTGCGATGACTGCAACATGGCCCGCATACGCCTCGACGCCGACATATCAATGACCGAGCTTATCAGCGAGGGCAAAGCCAAAATAGTGGCCATTTCGCTGACAGAACCTTCGGATGAATGGAAACAGTCCGTGGGTTCCTACCCGTCGGCATGGAGCGTGGGAGCCAATCCCGACGCCGACCTTACTGTAGACCTCAGAAACGGCACTCCGGATTTCTACATCATCGACAAGAATCACAACGTGCGCTTCAAGCATCTTACCATAGACCAGGTGCTTGATGTGGCCCGACAGTTAAAGAAACGCTAATCAGAGAGATCAAAAAAATCTATGAGTTGGTATAATTCCTGGCCGGTCAACTGCTTCGTAAAGCTTTCCGGCTACACTTATTCGAATCTCGCACGACTGTTTATCCGTCTCTTTGTGGGTATGATGCTGCTGCAGTTCGGCATACGCCATCTGGTAAACTACAGTGTGCTCTGCAACTCTTTCCCGACGGTTCTGAACATGTCATCGGAATGCTCGCTGATCATCATGATCACCATCGAGCTCGTCTGCTCGCTGCTGATCATGGCTGGTTTCATGACCCGTCTGAGCACCCTCCCGCCTATTTTCGCCATGATAGCCGCCGAGTACTACATACTCCACGACATGGTGCCCTTCCTGCCAGTCTACGGTCTTGACAGCACCGACCCCGGCTATCTGCCCATCATGTTTATCGGCATCTATTTCTACCTGCTCATAGCCGGACCGGGCAAAATATCACTCGACTATTTAATATCACTCTATATCATCAACCTCAAAGGCAAATCAGAGGAAGAAGAGATGGAGGAGGTCTGATTCTCCCCCTGAAAACCCTACCGATGACTTTAGCAAAACCAAAGAACGACTGAATGAAGATTGCCGCACTGATATCAGGAGGCGTTGACAGCGCCGTGGCCGTCCACCGGCTTGTGGAGGAAGGCCATGACCTGCACCTTTTCTATATAAGAATCGGGCTTGACAACGGCGAGGGCGACTGCTCGGCCGAGGAAGACATCGAGATGTGCTCGTTCATAGCACGCCGCTACGGACTGCCATTTGATGTGGTGTCGCTCCACCAGGAGTATTGGGACAATGTGATGGACTATGCGCTCCGGACCGTGCGCTCCGGACTCACTCCGAACCCCGACATCATGTGCAACAAGATGATCAAATTCGGCTTCTTTGAAGAGCGCTGGGGCCATGAGTTCGACAAAACCGCCACGGGCCACTATGCCACTACCCATGAGATCGACGGTCTTGTCTATCTCGGCACCGGCATTGATGCCGTCAAAGATCAGACCGATTTTCTATGCCGCATCAGCTACCCTCAGCTGAGCCATCTGATGTTTCCTATCGGCGACCTGCCCAAAAGCCGCGTAAGGGAAATTGCAGTGACCACACAGCTGCCCAACGCATTCCGCCGCGACAGTCAGGGCATCTGCTTTCTGGGCAAGATAAACTACAACGACTTCATCCGCCGCCACCTTGGCGAAAAGCCGGGCCCTATCATCGAGATCGAGACCGGCCGCAAGCTCGGAGAGCACCGCGGATTCTGGTTTCACACCATAGGGCAGCGCAAAGGCCTTGGGCTGAGCGGAGGCCCGTGGTATGTGGTGAAGAAAAACGTCAATGACAACGTGGTCTACGTCTCGCAGGGCTACGACACCGAAAAGCAATATGGCAAACTGATCCATCTTGACGAGATGCACTGGATCACCCGCGATCCGTGGCCCGATGACTGTGACGGCGTTGAGATCCGGTTTAAAAACCGCCACTCGCCCGAATTTCTGCCGGCCCGCCTGAGCCGCATGGGGCAGGGCGAATATATCATCGAATCCGAGGTCCCGGTCCAGGGCATAGCCCCCGGCCAGTTCGGAGTCATCTATGACCGCGATGCCCGCCTCTGCTATGGCAGCGGAGTGATCACCGGCCGCAATATCTCATAGACTGAAAATAATAACCGAAAAACGCCACATATATAATATATATAGCAAGAGCTCATGTCAGAGAACGATGAAAACCGGGTAAGGCTCAAAGTGATGGGCCTTTCCTACAGCCAGATCCAGTCAGGAGCCTACGCGCTGATTCTCGCGCAGGTGGGTGGTCCGATGCGCATTCCGGTGGTGATCGGCGCGGCCGAAGCCCAGTCAATCGCAATGAAGATGGAAAACATCACACCGCCACGGCCTATGACCCACGATCTTTTCGTGAGTTTCGCCCACGCTTTCGGCGTGAAACTGACCGAAGTTTTCATCTACAAATTCGAAGACGGTATTTTCTCTTCGGAAATCACATTTTCTGACGGTGACCGGACTGTGACCATCGACTCCCGCACAAGCGATGCCATAGCGATAGCCATGCGCACCGGCGCACCTATCTATACCACTCCTGACATACTCGAAGCCACGGGCTTCGAAATGGAAATAGCCGATGAAACGACAGACGATGGAGACGTAGAAGCTCCGGCCTTCGGCGATGAAGACGGACACAGCGGCAGCCATTCCGAACCCAAGCTGGAAAACTACGCCATTGAGGAACTCGAAAAAACTCTCGCCCGCCACATAGAGCGTGAGGAATACGAGGAAGCCGCCCGCGTAGCCGAGATATTGAAACGCAAACGCGCCAAAGACACCGATCAGGCCTGACAGAATCACACTGACGTCAGAAAAACATGACTCCCAATAGCTTAAATTATCTAAACCATGCAACTATAAGTAATTCATACAAGTTACTATAAAACAGAATTTAAAACTACACGGATATGGCAACAGCAAGATCCCTACAAGTAAAACTGGCTCTCCTCAGCTTCCTTGAATTCGGAGTCTGGGGCGCTTACCTGATTTCATTAGGCAACTATCTGGCTCGAATCGGACTGGCCACTCAGATCGGCTGGTTCTACACAGTCCAGGGAATAGTCTCTCTCTTCATGCCGGCTATCATAGGCATCCTTGCCGACCGCTGGATCCAGGCCCAGAAAATGCTCAGTCTCTGCCACATCCTCGCCGGTTGCTTCATGGGGGCCGCAGGTGTCTACTGCCTTACCACATCTCAGGTGGAGTTCGGACCACTCTTCGCTCTCTACACCCTCTCAGTGGCCTTCTTCATGCCGACAATCGGCCTCGGCAACTCAGTTGCGTTCAACGCTCTGACAGAAGCCAATCTCGACACCATCAAACACTTCCCGCCGATCCGCGTATTCGGAACCGTAGGCTTCATCTGCTCGATGCTCTTCGTCAACTTCACCCAGTTCCAGACCAACGCCTACCAGCTCATAACCTCGGCGGCCCTGAGTTTCATTCTCGCGGCCTACGCTCTGACAATGCCTGCCTGCAAAGTCAAGAAAGGCCAGAAAAGTTCTTTGGCCGACAGCCTCGGACTGAAAGCCTTCAAACTCTTCAAGCAGAAGCGCATGGCCATATTCTTCATTTTCAGCATGTTCCTCGGTGTCTCGCTCCAGATCACCAACTCTTACGGCAACACGTTTATCACCTCATTTGAAAATCTTGCCGAATTCGCCGACACCTGGGGTGCCCACAATGCCAATGCCCTCATATCCCTATCGCAAATCAGCGAAACCCTCTGCATACTCCTCATACCCTTCTGCCTCAAGCGCTTCGGCATCAAAGGCGTGATGCTGATGTCGATGTTCGCATGGGTGCTCCGCTTCGGATTCTTCGGGATCGGCGACACCGGCAGCGGCCTCTGGCTCCTGATTCTCTCCTGCATTGTCTACGGCGTGGCCTTTGACTTCTTCAACGTCTCAGGCGGTCTCTACGTCGACAAGGAAACCACCAGCGACCTTCGCTCAAGCGCCCAGGGCCTCTTCATGATGATGACAAACGGCCTCGGAGCCACCATCGGCACCCTCTGCGCCCAGGCGGTAGTCAACCACTTCGTATTCTCACAGACCACAGCCGAAGCCCAGCACGAAGGATGGGTCACCTCTTGGATGATCTTCGCCGGCTATGCCCTCGTAGTGGCCGTGCTCTTCATGTTCATCTTCAAGGATGACAGCAAGAAAGCGACCCCGCAGATGGAAGAAGCCGTCATTGACGGAAACGGCTCGGCTGCCGACGGCATCGTCAACGACTGACCCTCCCCCGCCCGCGGGGAATCGCCTCTCGGTCTCAACCGGCGACGGCGCCCCCAGGGCCTCCTCTTATAAACCAAGAATTTCACTGACAGATGATACAATTTTTCGCTCCTGACATAGCCACCTCTCCTGAGCTGCCCGAAAGCGACTCACGACATGCCGTGAGAGTGCTGCGAATGCGCGAGGGCGACGAACTCCAGGTGATCGACGGCCACGGCAACGCCTACCGCTGCCGGCTGGCCGACGCCCACCCGAAACATGCCTCGGTAGAGATCCTCTCCGTCAGCCCCATGCCCCTGCCCTGGAGCCAGCAGCTTGCAGTAGCCGTGGCACCCACCAAGCATCTGGACCGCATGGAATGGCTCGTGGAAAAGATGACCGAGGTTGGAGTCAACACCATCATTCCGCTGCTCTGCGACCGCAGCGAGCGCCGTGAGATCAAGATCGAAAGACTCGAAAAAATCGCCGTGGCCGCCATGAAGCAGTCACTCAAAGCCACCCTCCCCACCGTCATGCCGATGACACCGCTCCGCGAAGTAGCCGCAATGATGCCCGGAGCACAACGGCTGATGGCCTACTGCGACCCCGACATACCCCGCAGAGACTTCACGCAGGTCTACCGGCCGGGGCTCGACACACTGATCCTAATCGGCCCCGAAGGTGACTTCTCTCCTCAGGAGATATGCCTCGCCCTTGACTCCGGATTCAGCCCCGTCACCCTCGGCAACAACCGCCTGCGCACCGAAACCGCCGCCCTCTACGCCCTCTCGGCCTGCCACATCCTCGACCAGAGCAGCCCGGTCTCCGGCGGCTGACCGCCGGCACCCCTCAGCTGAACAATATATATAATCACCGCCAACTATTTCACAGTCCCCTCGCCAATCACCTCCGGTCTTTGCCGGAATCAGGCCGGACACTCCATCATATCCAATTCTGCAATGAACCTAAGAAAAATCGCAATTTCACTCATCCTCTCAGCCGGCGCATTCGGCTTTACAGCATCGGCCGAAGCGCCCAACCCGATGAAAGAAGCGCTCATGAAGGCCTACCAGGCCCTACTCGACGAAGATCCGCACGATGCAGAGACCCTCTTCCGCCGTGCCAATGAATATTACCTGCGCAACGACTACATCAAGGCACTCGATGACATTAACAACGCTCTCAAATATCTCCCGGAGGAAGACCTTGACACCCGCTTCCAGGCCATACAGCTGCGGGCCAACATCAACATGATGCTCCACCGCTACGAGCAGGCCATCGGCGACCTCAACTCCGAAATCTCGCTCGACCCGCAGAACTATGTGGCCGTCTACCAGCGAGGCACGGCCCTCTACGAACTCGGCCGCTACCCCGAAGCCAAAGCCGACTTCCGCCTGCTACAGCAGCGCAATCCCCGCAGCCAGGAAGCCCTCTTCGGGCTCGCCCGCGTGGCCGTCAAGGAAAACAACCTCGGTCTGGCCGACGAACTCTGCGACCAGGCCGTGGAACTCTCCCCGTCAAACAGCCAGGTCTACCTGCGCCGCGCCTCAGTGCGCACCCTCGCCGGAAATGAGCAGGGAGCCGTCGATGACTACATCCTCGCCATCTCAACCGACCAGGAAAACACCCCGCGGGCACTCCGCGAACTGGTGGAAATATCCAAAACCAACTACCCCGTAGTTATAGCCGGCCTATCGACCGCCATACGCCAGGCCCCGCGCAACGGCATGTACTACTTCATCCGCGCCATGATAGCCCAGGGCCACTGCAACTACCTCGCAGCCATAGCCGACTATGACCGCATCATCAACGAAAACCTCGACTCATATCCCGGCCTCAACGCCGCACTCGCCGAATGCTACTTCGCCCTCGGCAAGTTCGACACCGCCCTGCTCAACATCGACTATGCCATCAGCGCCACCCGCGACAACGAGCGCTACTATGTGATCAAATCGCAGATCCAGCGCGCCTTAGGCAACTATGACAGCGCCCTCTCCTGCGCTGAAACCGCCCTTGAGAAAGAACCGGACTCAAACGAAGCCCTCATAGCCAAAGCCCTCGCACAGCTGCGCCTGGGCAACAGCGCCGATGCCTCCGTATGTCTCAGCGAAGCCACGATGAACGCCCCTGAAGACCCCTATCTCGCCATAATCCGCGGATGGGTGCTCAAAGACTACCGCCGGCAAAAGAAAAACGCCGACATGAGCTTCGAACGTGTGCTTGACATGGACCTGGCCCACGACCAGATAAAGTCATACCGCGGATTCGCACTCCTGCAGCTCGACCGCAAGGAAGAAGCCGACCGCTGGATAGAACGAGTGCTCGCCATAACCGATGACTATGACGGCGAAGTCAACTATCTCGCCGCCTGCTACTACGCCCAGGCCGGCAACAGCGACAAAGCCTTCAAGTGCATGGCCGCATCGCTCGAAAAAGGCTATGCCAACTACTATAACTGGGCCGTCAATACCGAAGCCGATGTCAACGTGGAGCCCATCCGCAAAGACCCGCGCTTCAGCGCGCTGCTCAAAGCCAACGGCGCCATATTCGGCCGCTGATCCGCACCCACAGGCAAATTGTTAAACCGGGGGCTGTCTGATTTTCGTCAGACAGCCCCCTTGATTTGTGGCCGGTCTTTAACCCAAAGACCGGCCACACGTGTGTTTCGGAACCGTAATTCTCTTGCTTAGAGATCTCCACCCCGCACAACATATTATATAACAAGCCCCTAACCATGCAGCCGGAAGAAATATGTGAAACATCTTCCGACATATTAACATATCGTTTTAACCAATAATCACACTTTAATACCCATAATTTCATTTTTTTTGCTTAATTTTGCCGAATATTTAGTATCTCTAAGCAAGAGATACGCCATGCTATATGCCATCGCATTTCATACTATCACAGTAGCAAAAAGGGAAATAACAAGTAATTAAATAAATATCCAAATCTAAACCATGCGTGTATGAATTTTAGTCAGAAACTCCGTTACTGGTTTGTCTTCTTGCTGACCGTAACCTTCTCACTTTCAATCTGCGCCCAAAACATTTCCGTAAGCGGAACAGTTGTTGACGACACCGGCGAGCCCCTGCTCGGCGCCACCGTCATGCAGAAAGGAACCCAACACGGTGTTGCCACCGACCTTGACGGCAACTTCACTATCAGCGTTCCGGCCAAAGCCGTCCTCGTTGTGAGCTACATCGGCTATGACAACAAGGAAGTGCCCGTCAACGGCCAGACACACCTCGACATCACCCTCTCCACCAACGCAACCATGCTTGACGAAGTAGTGGCCATCGGCTACGGTACAGTCAAGAAAAAAGACCTCACCGGCGCCGTCAGCTCCGTGTCAGGTTCTGAACTCGCCAAGGCGCCCGTGACCTCCGCGGCAGCAGCCCTCCAGGGCAAAGCTGCCGGTGTGAACATCGTGTCACAGAACGGTGCTCCCGGTGCTTCGATGAACGTCACTGTCCGCGGCGGTGCATCTCTGACCCAGAACACAAAGCCGCTCTACATCGTCGATGGCTTCGAAATGTCTGACGCACTTGCAAACATCGACATCAACGACATCGAGACAATCGACGTGCTGAAAGATGCCTCATCTACCGCCATCTACGGTGCCCGCGGCTCTAACGGCATCATCGTGATCACCACCAAATCAGCTGCAGCCGGCAAAACCAAAGTCGATTACAACGGCTATGTTTCTTTTGACAGACTGTCAAAAAAACTCAGCATGATGAAAAATGTCCGCGACTACGTCGGATATCAATATGAACTTGCAGAGCTCCAAGGCAAAATAAACAACTGGTCCACAGTCTATGACGATGACTATGGAGTAGACATGGACGATTTCTACACCGGTGCATTTGACCGTATCGCATCACGCTATGGCAACAATCCTTACTCTGTCGACTGGCAAGACGAGGCTTTCGGCGGCCACGCAACCACCCAGAACCACAACGTATCTATCTCGACAGGCACTGAGAAAACCAGAGTCCTGCTTTCTTACAACCATGTCGACCAGGACGGTCTTCTCGCCAACCATGACTATCGCCGCAACTCCCTTCGCGCGAAAATCAACGCCGAACTCTGGAAAGGTGTAAAGATTGATTTCAACTCATTCTTCTATGACAATCTTACTCATGGCGGCGGTAACTACGGTCATATGGACTACGTGCTTCTTCAGCCCATCAACGGCGGCACACTCTTCACTCAGGACGAACTCATGAACTCAGAAACTTCAATCCAGTTCAAAAAGCTCGACTCTTTCTATAACCTTAACAACCCGCTTGTCCAGAATCTTGCATCTGTTTCATCAAGCCACACCAAACGCTTTGAAGCCAACGCCGGCATCACCATTGACTTCCTCAAGTATTTCTCATGGCGTACACAGGGCAACTATACCACCTCATGGGGCAAAGGCACATCTTTTGCCGATGAACGCTCTACCGGCTATCTCTCAGATCCCGAAAACACCGGAATGCAGGGTTCTATCAAGAACTCAAGCAGTTCAGCCTGGCATATCTCCAACACCCTCAACTTCGTGAAGACCTTCGCTGAAAAACATGACCTCACAGTCATGGTCGGTCAGGAATACTCTTTCTCAAAGAGTGACAAAAACAACTGGTCTATGCGCAAGTTCCCCTATCCCAACCACGGGCTCAACGACATCAAGAATGTCGAAGTCTATGAAAAGGAATCAGGCTACTCAGAAGGCAACATGCTTTCTTTCTTCGGCCGTGTGAACTACGTTTATGACGACCGCTATCTTCTGACCGCCACAATGCGAGCCGACGGTTCTTCGAAATTCGCCAAAGGCAACAAGTGGGGCTACTTCCCCTCAGCATCAGCCGCATGGCGAGTGAGCCAGGAAAAATTCTGGCAGGAAGCAGGAATCAACAACTGGTTCAACAACCTCAAATTCCGTATAGGCTACGGTGTCACCGGTAACAACGGCATCGGTTCAAACCTCTACGTAACCAACGCTTCGATGACAACCTACCCGATGGACGGCGATGTAAACTCACCCGCCTATGTGGTCGGCTCAACCCTCGGCAACAAAAAGCTCAAATGGGAAACCCTCCATGCAACCAACGTCGGTCTTGATCTCGGCATGTTCAACAACCGCCTGAATCTTACAGTAGAATGGTACAACAACCAGATCTCCGACATGCTTATGAACTGTGTGATCCCCACTTCGACCGGCTACTCCAAGCAGTATCAGAACGTAGGCAAGATGCGCAACCGCGGTTGGGAATTCCAGCTCAACACTGTAAACATCGCCACCCGCGACTTCCAGTGGACATCATCACTCAACATTTCACTCAACAAGTCAAAAGTCATCTCCCTTGAAAGCGGCGAAGACCACAAGACATTCGGAGCCGGCGGTAGCCGTGCAGGCACAGTCACATATTATGCTACTGTCGGTGAAAGCCTCGGTGACATGTATGGCTACAAATATGAAGGCATCTACACCACTGATGACTTCGAACTCAATGAAGACGGCACTTACGGCGCCCTTAAAGACGGCGTTGTGCGTCCCTACTCAGGCACACCCAAACCCGGTGACATGAAATTTGCCGCCGACACCGAAAACGAAGACGGCACAAAACAGTTCACCCGCAAGCTCGTCAAGATCGGCAACGGCACTCCCGATGTGATTGGAGGTTTCAGCAACACCTTCACATACAAAGGTTTTGATCTCAACGTATTCATGAAGTTCAATATCGGCAACGACATCTACAATGCTACCAAGCATGCCATGAGCCCCTATGCATCGTTCGAGAACGTACCCACCGAGTTCGGCAACAACTACTACCGTCTCATCGATCCGTCAACCGGACGCGAGACCAAAGATGTGGCAACCATCAAGGCACTCAACCCCAATGAGTCAGACCGCACCTGGAGCTTGACAAAGACCAATGCCGAATATATCTCCTACCCGAACTCCTACTTCGTTGAAGACGGCAGCTACCTGCGCCTCGCCCAGGTTACTCTCGGCTACACCTTCCCTTCAAAATGGATGAAGAAAGTCCATGTAAGCAACCTTCGTCTCTACTTCACAGCCAATAACCTTGCCACTATCACCGGTTATTCAGGCTATGACCCAGACGCATCGTCGAAGAACGACAACATCATCTGTACTCCGGGCTACGACTCATCGACCTACCCCCTCTCACGCAGCTATGTTATCGGTCTCAACCTTTCGTTCTAACCTTAGTAGTCTAACATCAAGAATTCAACATGAAAAAGAACAAAATATATAGCATCCTCGCGGCTGCCCTTCTCTTCGGTGCCGCCCCGGCGCTCACCTCATGCGAGGATCTGCTGGAGAAACCGTCATTCACTGCTGATGACCTTGATTTCGTTTTTTCTGACGAAGACAAGGCAGAACTTTACGTGAAAGGCTGCTACCGCGCACTCGTTTTCTCTGAACTCTGGCGTCCATTCATTGACCCGGGTGTCACTGTAATCAGCGAGGACGCGATTGACGGCGGACGCCCCCGTTCGGCAAACTTCGCCTATGACCCCATCCTCCCCGCAACAGCCACTACCGTCTACAGCCAGTCATACAAGACCATCGAATCCTGCAACGTTGCGCTCAAACGCCTTGCCGGACTCCATGAGACTGCTAAGCTCAAAGCATTGAAAGCTGAGGTGACTTTCATCCGGGCTTTCGCATACAACGAACTTATCCGCTTCTATGGCGATGTGCCTGCCGCTTTTTCACCGATCAGCGAACAGCAGGACCAGTCATGGTATCCTAAGCGCACCAGCCGCGATGAAATCTATGACCGTATCATCGGAGAGATGCAGGACTGTGTGGACGATCTCCCCTGGTTCTCTGAATCAAATTACGGTTCTGCCCCGGAACGTCTGACCCGTCAGGCTGCAAAAGGCATTCTTGCACGTATCTGTCTGTATGCAGGCGGTTACTCTCTGCGTTGGGACATTGAGACCAACGATGCCTCTTCGCTCCACTTTGACCGTCGCCCGGATGAAGCCCGCGTGAAAGAACTTTATGAAATCGCAGATGCCGCTCTTGCAGAGGTAATCGGAAAAGGTGAAAACAGCCTCATCACCCAGGGTCGAGACGGCATGAGCCCCTATCATACTCTTTTCTACAACTACTGCCAGCGCAATTTCGGTGTCAGCTCTCAGGAAATGATGTGGCAGATAGCCCAGCTTGGCGAATCAACCAACTCGGATTTCGGTATCTACAACGGACAGCCCGGATGTATGGGTGGCCCCTTCGGTGGCCGCAAGACTCTCCAGGTCAAACTGCCTACGTATTACCTTTCGTTTGATCCGGCAGATATGCGTCGCGATGTGATCTGCGCCAACTACTCTATCACATTCCTTAGCGATGCTGAAAAGTTCGATGGTACAAACTGCGCTACCACTTTCTCAAGCATCATGCCCGGCAAATACCGCATCCAGTGGTGTCAGGCTCCTCAGGCTGCTGCAAAACGCAACGTTGACGTGCCTCTTCTGCGCTATGCCGACATACTTCTCATGTATGCCGAAACCCAGAACTACCTCCACGGCCCCAATGACGCCGCCAAAGCTGCTCTAAAGCAGGTTCGCGACCGAGCCGGAATCGGAGCCATGCCTATCGCAGCCGCTAACAAGGAAGAATTCCTCGAAACCATCATGCAGGAACGCAAATGGGAACTTGGCGATGAACTTCTTGTCCGTGGCGACCTTATCCGCATGAACCTTATCGAAAAAGAAGTGCGCCAGGCTCAGCAAGACATAAAGGATCTTTCAGACCGCACAGGCAAATATGCCGATGTCCCCGCTCTGCGCATTGTCAAACTCCAGATGAGCTCATGCGAATATGGCGAAAAGGCTCTCACAGTGCCATATATCGAAATCTCAGATCCGGCTGAAATTTCCAAACTCACAGCCATGAAGAATGCCTCGACCGCAAGCAACCGAAACAAGCACAATCAGGCTGTGAAGGAGGTTCTTGCAGCACATGGCATAACTCCCTCTGACAGCGAAGTATGGTACACTGTAAACATGTTCCAGGCCTGGACAAGCACCTATAACAAGAACTCCCGCCGCTGCGCCGGTTACTCTCCAGCCGCGATAACCGCCCTCAACATCGGCTCTACGGTTTATACCAAACCGCTTGCCAGCTCCGAAAACAACGGAGCATATCCCGATTGGGTTGCAGGCGAATACGGTATTTATCACGGTTTCGTCAAGAACAAAACCGAGATTTGCCCGTTTGCCGGCAAGAGCGCAGGTCATCCGCTGATCGACAACCCCAACCTTACCCAGCATCCCGCCTACAAGTAAGGACGGTCTCAATTAGCAACTGAATAATAAAAGTCTTTCATGACCTCTGTGTTATACAGCGGTCAAAAACCGCAAGCAGAAACGGAGTTCTGACACTCCGGCATCCGGCTGATCAGAACTCCGTTTCCGCTTTCATATATTCAGATCATTATTAACCAAATAATTTTATATTCTATCAAACATTTCTACACAATGAAAAAATCATTAATCCTTTCCGCCGTTATGATGGCGGCTCTCGGAGCTAATGCAGAAGTCTTCACTTATGACTTCAATAACACTCCTCTCTACTGCAAGGCTATCTTCAGCCCCGCCGGCGAAATCGTTGACGAAGCAACTGAACTCGAAGGCCTCGGATTCGGATCAAACTATGATTTCATTGACAAAACCGGCATGGCTCTCAACACCTGCGGTTCAATGTTCAATGTAAAAAATGCAGATGGCAAATGGGAAGCTGTCAAAAACCGTTGCATCGACCTCGTTGACGGCCAGACCTACACTCTCGAAGGAGAAGACGGTGACTTCACTGCTATTGACATGACTCATCCTTTCATCTGCTGGAACCAGGATGGTGTTGGCCCGGCCCGTACACTCCTCATGAAAGGCTGGGGTGGAAATCATGGCGTAGATACTAACTACGGTGCAGCTTCAGAAGCTGATGCAGTGGAAACTACTCACGCCATTGCTTTCAACCGTAACTCAAACACCGGCAGCCGCACAGGTACTTACATCCAGTTCCCCGCTATCGGCAACCCGACCAAGCTCACTATCTGGATCGGCCATGCAGGTGGCAAATACATTGACAAAGGCCTTTACGCAGAAGTAACTCCCGTTGTCAACGGTGTTGTAGGCGAAACAATCGCAGTCAACGGTCCCTCTGATGCAAAAGCAAAACGCTACTACAAGCAGGAAGTCGCCCTCCCCGCCGGTCTCACAGGCAACGTTGCATTCCGCATCGGTTGTGGCGGTAGCGAACTCGGCCTCTACCATGTGGTAATGGAAGGTTCTGCACCTGAACAGTCAGGCATTGAAGATATCATTGCCAATCCTGAAGCTGACGAAAACGCACCTATCTACAACGTGCTCGGCGTTCAGGTTGACGAAAACTACAAGGGTATCGTCATCAAAAACGGTAAAAAGTACATTCAGAAATAATCAGTCAGTACTGATAATCTAAAAAAATCTGAAATTGCCCCGCAGGGTTGCTTATAAAACCTTGCGGGGTTTTCAAAATCTAATCCAATCAAAATTTAACCATGAAATTTCTTAAAAAACTTGCTATTGCCTGCTGTGCGCTCTCTATGAGCACAGGAGCGATGGCTGCTGACAACGGCATCCTCGCTTTTCCTGGTGCTGAAGGTTTCGGTAGATTCACCACCGGCGGCCGAGGCGGAGAAATCTACCACGTCACCAACCTTAACGATTCCGGAACCGGATCTCTGCGCGATGCCGTCAGCAAACCCAACCGCATTGTAGTTTTTGACGTCAGCGGCGTCATCGAGCTGAAATCAGTTCTGGTTTTCAGCAGCAACCTCACAGTCCTCGGCCAGACAGCTCCAGGCGAAGGCATACAGGTATATGGCAATCGCGTCTCATTCTCCAACGCAAACAACACTATCATTCGCTACATCCGCTTCCGCATGGGCATTAAAGGCGATAACGGCAAAGATGCCGCCGGTGTGGCCAGCGGTCATGACATGATCTTCGACCATCTTTCCGTGCTTTGGGGTCGTGACGAAAACTTCTCGATCTCATCAAACTCAAAAGGCACTGGTCCGCAGAACATCACTGTCCAGAATTCAATCATCGGCCAGGGCCTGCAGACTCACTCCTGCGGTGGCCTGATTCAGACTGACGGCGGTGTGACTCTATACCGTAACCTCTATATCGAAAACAAGACCCGCAACCCGAAAGTCAAAGGGCTCAACCAGTATGTCAACAATGTGGTCTACAACTGGGGTAACGGAGGATGCTATATCATGAGCGACTCCGAAGGTGACTCCTGGGCTGACATTCAGAACAACTATTTCATGAGAGGCCCCTGGAACGGTGCGACAAAGCCCTTCTCACGCGGCAAACAGGGATTCCGCTTCTATGGAGCCGGCAACTACTATGACGACAACAAAGACGGTATTCTCAACGGCTACCTCATGCCCGTAGATGAGATGCTCGGCACTCAGTCAGACGGATCTCAGAGCATATACCTTGAAAGCATTGATGCCGTAAATGCTACAATTGATGAATTCAATGCTGCAAACGCCGCTCAGATCGCAGCCGGTACTCAGATTGAAGTCCAGCATATAACTCCGATACAGAACATGATGACTGCTGAAGAATCTTATGCCTGGATTCTTGAGAATGTAGGCCCGACGCTTCCTGTCAGAGATGAAGTGGACCAGTATATTATCGATGAACTCGCATCATACGGTGCCAAAGGAACCAAAAACGGCATCAGCAGCGAATCGCAGTTTCCCCACAGAGGCACAGGCACAATCTCAGGCGGCGTGAAGCCCCTCGACACTGACGGTGACGGCATTCCCGATTCCTGGGAAACAGCAAACGGTCTCAACCCGAATGATGCTTCCGACGCTGCAAAAATCGATCCTGCCACAGGTTACGCCTGGATAGAACTTTACGCCAACTCCATCACCGAGGCTTTCCCCTACATCAAGAAGCCAATCAAGTTCGCCATCGGCACTCCATCAAAGACCTCGCTGTCTCTGAGCTGGGATGTCAACAAGAACACCGACCACGGTTTCGTGATTGAAGTCTCTACTGACGGCGGCCTCACCTTCACCGAAGTGGCCACCGCCCCCGCCGGCGCCACTACCGCCGAGCTGACAACCCTCCAGCCCATGACGGCCTATCAGATCCGCCTGCGCGCAACTGACGGCAAGGGTCTCTACTCGGACTACACCGACACCCTCTCGTTCGAGACCTCAGGCGACCCGACCGTGCCCTTCGCTTCTGAACTCATCTTCCCTGCCAACGGTGCCAAGGAAGGCATTGCCAACGGCATCAACTTCACCTGGAAGAACGACCGCAAGGCCTACGGCGGAGATGTGACCTACAGCCTCTTCCTCGGAACCGATGCCGAAAACCTCACCGAAGCCGCTTCAGGCCTCACTGCCACTGAATGGAACTGCACCACTCTCGAAGCCAACAAGACCTACTACTGGCGCGTCGATGCCACCAACTCTCTCGGCACCACCCCCAGCGAAGTCTACAGCTTCACCACTACCGCAGGCGGTGTGCTCTTCTACACCGACTTCCACACATGCCCCGCATCATATGCCGAAAAATTCGGTTCGAAGACAAACAACCCCAACGTGTTCAACGCCGCAAACCAGAGCATGGATTTTGACGGCTTGGTGATCGGCTCCGGCTCCAACGCCATCCGCGTCGTAGCTATGAGCGGCTGCTTCTCTGAAGACCTTAACGCCGACTACGGCCCGGCTTCTGAAGAAGACCGCGGTGCAACCGCAAAGGCCCTCCAGTTCTACACCACCAAGGCAGGCGGCTACATCGAGACCCCCGAAGTGCAGGGTCCCTGCGTGCTGACCGTCTACTTCGGCAACACCGGCTCTTCTCAGCAGACTGTCAAGATCGTCACCATAGCAGGCGGCGAGGAAAGCACCGAAAGCTACGCCATCGGCGCCAAGAAGCGCATCTTCAAATACACCAAGACCTATACCAACGCCGGTGCAGTCAAGTTCCGCATTGATGCCAACGGCAAGAAGTTCAACATCAACGACATCCTCGTAGAGCGCTACGTTGCCCCCGAAGGAGACCAGCCCCTTGAACTCACCTCCGGCGAACAGAACAACTCGATCGACTACACCGACGGCAACATCAGCCTCGGCTTCAACCAGGAAGTCAAATATAACGGCGGAGCCACAATCTCCGGCATCAAGAGCTACGAAGACATCACCATTGCTGCCGGCGGCACCCGCATGACTGTCAGCTACGAAGCCCTTGACGCAAACTCCGAATACACAATCAGCTTCCCCGCAGGAGCTCTCACAGATGCCGGCGGAGAGAAGTCGTTCGTAGGCGAAGTGAAACTCACCACCGGTGACTTCCCCCGCGCCAAGCAGAGCGGCGAAACCCACTGGGGCAAGGCCATCAAGACCCTCCCCGTCAACTTCGCACCGTTCAACACCGTGGCACCCTTCGAAACCGTAGGCGGCCTCGTGCAGACCTCGCAGAACGACTACCCCCACTGGTGCTACACCGCCGGCGGCTCTAACGCAGGCGAAGTAACCGCCGACCACGTGACCTTCCGTTCAGCCTCAAGCAACGACAAGGTGATGGCCTACTTCGACGGCACTGCCAAGAAAATCTACCTCGAAGTATCGGCAAGCGAAGGCTCGGCCTGCCGCCTCAAGATCCAGGAGACCCGCAACGCCGACATCGCACCCACCTGGCGCACAATCCGCGTCCTCTCCCAGGACGAACTTCCCTTCAAGGGCGAACTCGAACTCAACCCCGAATCGCGCTTCGTGAAGATCGTCCCCGCCTCTGTCAGCGGCGACGTCACCCTCAACGCCTTCCGCATCTCAGATGCCGACGGCAACTTCGGCCCTGACTTCAGCGGCATAGCCGGCATCATCGCCTCAGACCTCAGAGTAAGCACCACCGCCGAAGGCATCCGCGTCAGCGGCCTCGCAGCCGGCATCCGTGTCAACGTCTATGACATCGCCGGCCGCACAGTGGCAATCGCTGTTTCTGACGGATCAGACACCGAGCTCGCTCTCGCCAAAGGCGGATTCTATCTGGTCAGCGCCGCAGGCAAGACCTTCAAGATCCGCTTCTGACAACCGGCCTGCCGCCACACTGACGGCATGACATCCATCAGCGCCGCCTCCGCTCACCCCGGAGGCGGCGCTTTGGTTAAATAATGTTTCATAGATTTAATTTCCGTGTCAAAACTTCCCGCCGTTCGGGAATTAATGCTTACATTTGTGATATAATTCAGACAAGCATGGCCGCCAACCTTCAGCATCGGGTCGATAAAATCGAATCAAAGGCCGCGCTCATCCTTGAGCGCTACAGGCTGATATCGCAGGCCAGACAGGAAGCCGAAAACCGAGTGAGAGAGCTCACCGGCACTGTGGAGCGCCTCGAACGCACCATCGGCGACCTCAACAGGCAGATTGAATACCTCAAAGTGGCCTCAGTGCTCACCCCAGACCACAAAGACGTTGAAGCCACGCGCGCGGTGCTTTCCGAATTAGTGCGCGAAATCGACAAATGCATCAACCAGTTAAGCATTTGATGAACGAAAAGATACTCAATATATCAATCCGCATAGCCGACCAGCCACGAATGGCGCTGCGAATCCCCGCCTCACAGGAAGAGGTGGTCAGAAGAGCCGAGGCCAACATCAACGAACTCTGGCGAAAATGGTCAGCGATGGCGGAATTCAAAGATAAATCCTCAGCCGAGATACTGGCAATGGTGACCTTCAGGTTCGCCCAGCTTTATTTCAGCGCCGAGGAAGCGTCAGTCAGAGCCGACAAGACTCTGGAGAGCCTGGAGAGAAGCCTCGACCGCATAATCCACAATCTCCATGACTGCGCAGACTGACATGCTGACAACCTCTTCTCCCTGACCTCGTCCCCATGCCCGACAGGAGTGCCGGCTGAGACTACCGGACGGTCAGACCCGAAAAACCGAATTCACGCACGCTCAACACATCTGACGAGCGCCTCTCCCGCGGGATGCCGCGGCGCCTGAGAGGTCCGGATGTTTGACACGTGCATTTTTTATATACATATATTTTTCATACCTTTTTGTAGTCCTTAAATTTATGGATATATTATTCTACATCTGCGCCGCCCTCATAGGGGCCGCCATCGGAATAGTGATCATGGTAGCCGTCCAGCGATCAACCGCCCGCTCGCGCGCCAAAACGATAATCGACGATGCCAACCGCGAGGCAGAAGTGATCATGAAAGACAAACTTCTCGAAGCCCGCGAACAGGAACTCCGCATCAAGACCGAAGCCGAAAAGCAAGCCAACCAGCGCCTGCAGCGCATCCAGAGCGAAGAGTCGAAACTCAAACAGCGCCAGACTCAGCTCAACCAGCAGCAGAGCGAAAACGCCCGCGCCAGAAACGAAAACGAACAGACCCGCCAGAACCTCGAAGCCCAGCTCGCCGTGGTCGACCAGCGCAAGGAAGAACTCGACCGCCTGCGCCGCACCGCCCAGGACACCCTCGAACACATCTCAGGACTCTCAAGCGAAGAAGCCAAGGAAAAGCTAATCGAATCGCTCAAAGACGAAGCCAAGACCGCCGCAAGCGCCTATATCAACGACATCATGGACGAAGCCAAGATGACCGCCAACAAGGAAGCCAAACGCATCGTGGTCCAGTCAATCCAGCGCCTCGCCACAGAGACCGCCATTGAAAACTCCGTGACAGTCTTCCACATCGACAGCGACGAGATCAAAGGCCGCATCATAGGCCGCGAAGGCCGCAACATCCGCGCCCTCGAAGCCGCGACAGGGATCGAAATCATCGTCGATGACACCCCTGAAGCCATAGTGCTCTCAGGCTTCGACCCCGTGCGACGCGAGATAGCACGCCTCGCCCTCCATCAGCTCGTGGCCGACGGCCGCATCCACCCCGCCCGCATCGAGGAAGTTGTAGCCAAAGTGCGCAAACAGATCGAGGAAGAGATCATCGAAACCGGCAAGCGCACAGCCATTGACCTCGGCATCCACGGCCTCCACCCCGACCTCATCCGCATGGTCGGAAAAATGAAATACCGCTCAAGCTACGGACAGAACCTCCTGCAGCACTCGCGCGAGACCGCAAACCTCTGCGCCATCATGGCCGCCGAGCTCGGACTCAACCCCAAGAAAGCCCGTCGCGCAGGCCTGCTCCACGACATAGGCAAGGTGCCCGACGAAGAGCCCGAACTGCCCCACGCACTCCTCGGCATGAAACTCGCCGAAAAATACAAGGAAAAACCTGAGATCTGCAACGCCATCGGCGCCCACCACGACGAAATCGAACAGACCTCGCTCCTGGCCCCCATCGTCCAGGTCTGCGACGCCATCTCAGGCGCACGTCCCGGCGCCCGCCGCGAGATTGTCGAAGCCTATATCAAGCGTCTCAACGACCTCGAACAGCTCGCCCTCAGCTATCCCGGCGTGATCAAGACCTACGCCATCCAGGCCGGCCGCGAACTGCGCGTGATTGTCGGAGCCGACAAGATCGACGACGTCGAGACCGAAAAGCTCTCATCGGAAATCGCCCGCCGCATCCAGGACGAAATGACATATCCCGGACAGGTCAAAATCACCGTAATCCGCGAGACCCGCTCCGTAAGCTTCGCCAAGTAAGGGAGGGTCTGCGTCATGGAAGAAAAAGACAGAAAATGCCCCCGCGGAAAACTCCATTGCTTCAACTGGATGGAGGATATTCCCGGCGGCGTGACAGACTTTGACATAGTCGAAGTACAGTTCAAGAACACCCGCAAGGGTTTCTACCGCAACTCGGCCAACATCGACCTGGCCATAGGCGACACCGTAGCCGTCGAATCGGCTCCCGGCCATGACATCGGTGTGGTCACCCTGACCGGCAAGCTCGTGGCCCTGCAGATGCGCCGCGCCAACGTAAAGCCCGACGCCGAGATCAAGCGCGTGTTCCGCAAAGCCAAACCCGCCGACCTTGAGAAATACGAAGAGGCAAAGGCCCGCGAGAACGACACCATGATCCGCGCACGCAAGATAGCCGAATCGCTCAACCTCAACATGAAGATCGGCGACGTCGAATATCAGGGCGACAGCAACAAGGCCATCTTCTACTACATAGCCGACGAGCGAGTGGACTTCCGCCAGCTCATCAAGGTCCTTGCCGACACCTTCAAGGTGCGCATCGAGATGAAGCAGATCGGAGCCCGCCAGGAAGCCGGACGCATAGGCGGCATCGGCTCCTGCGGACGCCCGCTGTGCTGCGCGAGCTGGATGACCAACTTTGTTTCTGTAGGCACCAGCGCCGCCCGCTATCAAGACATCTCGCTCAACCCCCAGAAACTCGCCGGACAGTGCGCCAAGCTCAAATGCTGCCTCAACTTCGAGGTTGACACCTACGTTGAGAGCGCCCGCCATCTCCCCGGCCGCGAGATTCGCCTCGAAACGGCTGACAACACCTATTTCCACTTCAAGACCGACATCTTCAAGAAGGAGATAACCTACTCGACCGACAAGCAGATAGCAGCCAATCTCGTCACCATCTCCGCAGCCCGCGCCTTCGAGGTCATCGACATGAACCGCCGTGGCGAAAAACCGCTCCAGCTTCAGGCCGACGATGCCGAAAAGAGCTCGGCCAAGGCCAAGCCAATCGACCTCGCCTCGCAGGACGACCTCACCCGCTTCGACAAAGCCAAAAAGAAAAAGCGCAAAAAGAAAAGCGGAGGCGGCAACGGACAGAAACAGGAAGGCCAGCAGCAGAAACCTCAGGCCGAGAAACAGGATGCACCAAAAGCGCCCAAAAACGCCGGAGAACAGCCCCAGAAACAGCAGCGCAGACGCAACGACAACCCTGAAGCCAACGCCGCCACCCAGCAGCCCGGCCAGCAGAAAAACCAGCGCCAGCGCAACAAAGACAACCGCCGCGAGCCAAAAGCCCAGCAGCCACGTCAGCAGAATGCCCCTCAGACTGAAAAGCCCGACGCTCCCGCCGAACGCCCCAACCGCATCCCGAAAGCCTTCCGCGACAACCAGGAATAAGCGATCGTTTTGACAACGCCTCCAGAAGAGATTATCCAGATGCGATCAACCACCTATATTATTATAGCAGCAATCTCAATTCTCGCGCTTCTCGCAGCCTGTGGCCGCGGGAAGCGCGATTACAGCAGCTGGCAGCAGCTTCCGGCTGACGGATGGGCCTACAACGACACCATCAGCCTCCTGCCGGTCGACACAACGCTCACCGACAACGACTCGATACTCAACGGCAGCACACTCCACGTGGCTCTGCGTCACAGCAACGCCTATCCCTACTCCAACATCTGGCTTGAACTGACCTACCACGGTGACGGTCCTTATCTGCTGCGTGACACCATCAACATGCCCCTCGCCGACCTCTACGGCCGTTGGCTCGGAAGCGGTTTCGGTGCCGGCTACCAGCACGAACTCATTGTCAACCCCGACACCCGCATCGACCTCACGCGCCCCGTGGCCCTGCGCCACATAATGCGCGTCGACACCCTCCGCGGAGTCGAACAGATCGGAATCCTTGTAGAGAAAAATTAGAGAGCAGTTCATAACAGAACACCCTCTCCCACCGCCCGCACAAATGCAGAGGCTGCCTATCGGCTCCAAAACCGAAAGCAGCCTCTGTCTGTTTATCATCCCTCAGCGGGTGTCCGCCAGGACACCGGTTTACTCATAGCCCCCGACACCGCAGCGCTCAGCGCGTAGGTGTCGGGGGTAAAAACATTCAAACAAATGTGGTGTCCGGTCGAGGACACCGATTTACCGCCCCGGACGGCTCGTAGATGGCAGACAAAGCGCGCTTCGGACGATCTGCACCCGGCAGATGCCCCGCAAGACAGATTCCGGATGAACCTCGCTCAGCGGGTGTCCGCCAGGACACCGATTTACTCATAGGAGGCTGTGTCAAAATAGGCGCAGCCGATTCAACTTTTTATGGCGTTCCTTATCCCGAACTCGCGTTTATAGGATATTGCAAAACTTGCTGCAACAACCACTTATCTTTTCACCTCCTTTGAAAGGTTATGAAAGAAAGCAATCAGATAGCACAAAAAGCCGATTGTCAGACATCCGAATGGCACCGATGTCAAAGATCCTCTGACAAAAAACACGACCGTCACAACGTAGATCAAGCTCCAGATAGCGAGCAGAATATTCTTATAAAGTCTCATGCGCAAGATGTCACATTAGGTTCTTCAAGATGTTGATTCTGACAAGATGAGAGGAAGCAACTACACATCAGAATACTAAAACTTAAAAACGCAAAAGTGCGAGGCCAAAAATACTAAAAATTTCCGGTATCTCCGCAGTATCTCCGCATCATCGCACTAAAACCGGGCATTCCCGGCATTAACTTTGCAAGCACAACCCCTCCCGCCCGCACACATAACACTCCATTTTCAACAACAACCTCCAATTCTCCCACTCCCATGCGCACCATCACCGAAATCATCATCCACTGCACCGCCACACCCGCCGGCCGCCACGTCAGCGTGGCCGAAATCGACCTCTGGCACCGCCAGAGAGGCTTCCGCACCATCGGCTACCACTATCTCATCGACCTTGACGGCACAATCCACACCGGACGCCCCCTGAGCGAGACAGGCGCGCACTGCCTCGGCCACAACTCCCACAGCATCGGCATAGCCTACGCAGGAGGCCTCACAGCCGACAGCACCCGTCAACCCGCCGACACCCGCACAGAAGCCCAGAAAACCGCCCTCCTGAAGCTCCTGAGCGATCTCCGCCTCGCCTATCCCAAGGCCCGCATACATTCCCACCGCGATTTTGCCGCCAAAGCCTGCCCCTGCTTCGACGCCACCGCCGAATACGCCTCCATCTAAAAACCGCTTCACCCCTCCCCCTCTCGGCCACCCCTGAAAAAACAGACAGTCCCGGAAGATTGCTCTTCCGGAACTGTCAATATAATCAAGATGTGATGAATAGGCTTAGTCGATTTCTTCGTCAGCCTCGTAGCCACCCATTTCGCGGATAGCGTTCTTCAGCATGGTGTACTGCTGGAAGAGGTGGTTGACGGGCACTTCACCCTTGGTGTAGTCATGCATCGGGCTCTTGAGGAAGAAGCTCAGGAAGCGCTGGATGCCGTGACGGCCTGCACGTGCTGCGAGGTCGCTCAGAAGCACGAGGTCAAGGCAAAGAGGAGCGGCAAGGATAGAGTCGCGGCAGAGGAAGTTGATCTTGATCTGCATCGGATAGCCCATCCAGCCGAAAATGTCGATGTTGTCCCAGCCTTCCTTGCTGTCGTTGCGCGGGGGATAGTAGTTGATGCGCACCTTGTGGTAGTAGCCCTGGTGGCCGCCTTCCTCAGCACCGCCGCAGTTTGCGTTGTAGAGATCGGGCTGATCTTCGGGAACGAGGATTGACTCAAGGGTAGAAAGCTTGGAAACCTCCTTGGTACGGAAGTTTGCGGGTTCGTCGAGCACGAGACCGTCGCGGTTACCGAGGATGTTGGTCGAGAACCAGCCGTTGAGACCCAGACAGCGGGTGCCGATGATGGGGGCGAAGCCTGACTTCACGAGAGTCTGGCCGGTCTTGAAGTCCTTGCCTGAGATAGGCATGCCGGTCTTTTCGCTGAGTTCCCACATTGCGGGGATGTCAACGGTTGTGTTGGGAGCGCCCATGATGAAGGGAGCGCCCTCGCAGAGGGCTGCGTAGGCATAGCACATTGAGGGTGCGATGTGTTCCTTGTCGTCAGCCTTCATTGCTGCTTCGAGAGCTTCGAGAGTTCCGTGGATCTTTTCGTCAACCGGAACATATACTTCAGTTGAAGCTGCCCAGAGCACAACAACGCGGTCAACACCTTTTTCTTTCTTGAAGTTGCGGATATCTTCGCGGAGCTGCTCTACCATTTCCCAGCGGGTCTTGCCGGCCATCACGTTGTCACCGTCGAGACGCTTTGCATAGTTGTGGTCGAAAGCGGCCTTCATCGGAACGATCTTTTCGAGTTCGTCCTTCACAGGCTCGATATCCTTGGGCTGAAGCACTTCAGCATAGACTGCGCTCTGATAAGCATTTGCAGGATAAACGTCCCATGCGCCGAACACAATGTCGTTCAGGTCGGCCATCGGAACGATGTCCTTGTAGTGGAGATATTTTTTATCAGCTCCCTTGCCAACACGGATCTTGTCATATTGGGTCATTGAGCCAACAGGTTTTGCGAGACCTTTGCGGGCCATGAGGACGCCGGTCATAAACGTGGAAGTCACGGCGCCAAGTCCTACTACGAGTACGCCAAGTTTACCATTGGCGGGTTTTACAGTAGATTTAGTCATGATTGTTCGTTACTAACTGAATAGTAGTTTATTAAGGTTAATTTTTGATATCTGGTCTTTAGCTCGTCGCAAAGAGAGTTTCCAACTTTACATTTGAGCTTTCAAAAGTACTGAGTTTTTTCGGATTGTGAAATTATTATTATTTAAAAATTACCTTATTAATTTTAAAATATGCAAAATAGAACGTATAACACTTAATTTTAATTAAAATGTGCACAAAAATACCGATTATCAGCAAATATATGTTAACACAGCCCCGAAATCCGTAATAGCCACTCCTCCAGACCGACAGATATAACAGACCGCTGGCAGAAATCCTTCTGCCAGCGGTCATTGCCTTTCACGTCAGGCCGGAAAACCATATCCGGCCATGAATTTTAGAGCTTGCTCAAAAACAATCTCTTATTGAGAATCTGCTTATTCCACAGTCCAGGTCTCACCGGCGAGAACCATGTCACGCAACGACGAGAAGTTCTTGCGGCCGCGCACCTCTTCGATCTGAGCGTCGATCTCTTCATTATAGACCGGAGAGTCAACATCGCGGATCACACCCAATGCCAGCGGCAGATCGTGGCCGTCCATCATGGCGAGCTGCTGGTGCAGGAAGTTCGACTGCGTGTGCGCGTCATGAACCAGCACATCATCCATCGTATAGCCGTCTTCGCCCACCTTCACTGCTTTCAGCAGGAAGCCGTCGCGCACGAGGCCCATCTCCTTATCCTTACCGAAAAGCATCTTTTCGCCGTGCACCAGATGGATGGTGCGTTCAGCACGGTGTTCGCGGTCGGTGATGAAATTGTGGATACCGTTGTTGAAGATCACACAGTTCTGAAGCACCTCTACAACTGACACTCCCTTGTGGAGAGCGGCGGCCACAAGCACCTCCTGCGAGATCTGAAGCTCTACGTCTATGCTGCGGGCAAAGAAATTGCCGCGGGCGCCGAACACAAGTTCCGCCGGGATGAATGGATCTTCGGTTGTGCCGTAGGGCGACGATTTCGACACGAAGCCGCGGTCGCTCGTGGGCGAATACTGCCCTTTGGTCAGACCGTAGATCTTGTTATTGAACAGAATCATGTTGATGTCCACATTGCGGCGCACTGCATGGATGAAGTGGTTGCCGCCGATGGCGAGACCGTCACCGTCGCCTGAAATCTGCCAGACACTCATGTCGGGGCGGGCCACCTTGAAGCCGGTAGCGATAGCGGCCGCACGTCCGTGTATGGTATGAAAACCGTAGGTGTTCATATAGTAAGGCAGACGCGAGCTGCAGCCGATACCTGAGATGACTGCCGTCTTGTGGGGAGGCACACCCACGGTTGCCATAGCCTTGTGGAGTGTGTTCAGGATCGCGTGGTCACCGCAGCCGGGACACCAGCGCACTGATTGATTGCTCTTATAATTGGCGGGGGTATATTGAGTCTGTTCCATGATTATTTGTCCTCCATGATTTTTTTGACACCGTTGACAACTTCGCTTACGAGGAATGGCTGTCCCTGAATCTTGTTGATGCGCTCTATGTGCAGATCAGGGAACTTGGCCTGGAGATAGTCGGCAAACATGCCGGTGTTGAGCTCGGCCACGATCACCCGCTTGTAGCCGCGCAGCACTTCGGCTGTGTTGGCGGGCAGCGGATTGATGTAGTTGAAGTGAGCGAATGCCACAGGACGGCCTTCGGCACAGAGTTCGCCGGCGGCAGTGCGCAGATGGCCGTAGGTACCGCCCCAGCCCACAAGAATTGTGTCAGCACCCTTCGGATCGAGCACTTCGAGCGCAGGGATGTGGTTGGCTATGCGTTCTATCTTCTCGCGGCGGGTCTGCACCATTTTCTCATGGTTGACCGGATCGGTCGAGATAGCGCCGGTGTTATAGTCTTTTTCAAGACCGCCCACACGGTGTGCGGCTCCTTCGGTTCCGGGGATAGCCCAGTAGCGGACCAGATCCTCGTCCTTGCGGGTGTAAGGCTGCCAGGCTTCGTCGATGGCATTTGGAGCCAGCAGCGGAGGATGGATTTCGGGCAGATCTGACGCTTCGGGCACACGCCATGCGCTCGAACCATTGCCGATGAAAGCATCGGTCAGGAGAATCACCGGTGTCATGTGTTCCATTGCTATTCTCGCGGCCTCGAACGCCATAGTAAAGCAGTCGGTCGGAGTCGATGCGGCCACTACTGCCAGAGGCGACTCGCCGTTGCGGCCGTAGAGCGCCTGCATGAGGTCAGTCTGTTCAGTCTTGGTAGGCAGACCGGTGGAGGGACCGCCACGCTGCACGTCGACAATCACCAGCGGAAGTTCGGCTATCACAGCCAGACCGATGCCTTCGCTCTTGAGAGCAAGACCGGGGCCTGAGGTCGAAGTGACCGCAAGATGGCCTGCGAATGATGCGCCTATGGCCGAGCAGACTCCGGCAATCTCGTCTTCCATCTGCAGAGCCTTCACTCCGAGATCCTTGCGCTTTGCAAGTTCCTGGAGTATGTCGGTGGCGGGAGTGATGGGATAGCTGCCGAGGAAGAGCGGACGCCCGCTCTTTTCAGAGGCTGCGATGAAGCCCCATGCAGTGGCGGTGTTGCCGTTGATGTCCGTATAGACGCCGGGCACAGCCTCTTCGGTCTCGATGCGGTAGGTGCTGACACTGGCGTGGATGTTGTTTCCGTAATTGTAGCCGGCCTCGATAACCTTGGCATTGGCTTCATAGATAGCGGGCTTCTTGGCGAATTTGCCCTTGAGCATACGGAGAGCCCCTTCAAGCGGACGGTCGAAAAGCCAGCAGACAAGACCGAGGGCGAATATGTTGCGGCACTTGAG
Organism: Duncaniella muris; assembly: GCF_003024805.1. Lineage (GTDB taxonomy): Bacteria > Bacteroidota > Bacteroidia > Bacteroidales > Muribaculaceae > Duncaniella > Duncaniella muris. Next base: position 27,814 of record NZ_PUEC01000017.1, on the reverse strand, counting down.
GATGCTCTTGTTGTCCAGTCCCGACTCGGCCAGCGCGGCTTTGGTCATCGAAGTGACGGGCACTTCCACCACCTGGGCCTTGATGTCGAGTTCCTTGAACGGATCGAGAGTCTCGAAAAGCGCCTTTTTGAGATCTGATTCCTTGAATGAGTCGATGTCGACAATCACCACACCGCCAGCCTTGAGAAACTTGATGTTCTGCTTGAGAGCCGCGGGGTTCATGGCGATGAGCACGTCGCAGAGGTCACCCGGAGTGTGCACGTCGACACCTACACTTACCTGAAAGCCCGACACTCCGCTGAGCGATCCCTGCGGAGCTCGAACCTCGGCAGGATAGTCGGGGAAAGTTGACACTTTGTTTCCTAACCCTGCGGAAACATTTGTGAAAATGTTGCCTGCAAGCTGCATGCCGTCACCGGAGTCACCGGAAAAACGGACCACAACCTTGTCAAGGGTCTTGACATTGGTCTTGTCTAACATAATTAGATTGGTTTGATTAGATGAATGTGGTTATCATGGTTGATTATAAGTTCCTGTTTCAGGGCTTTTCGCCGGTCGTGCCGAATTCGAGCGCCATAGCCGCGCCGCTCTGCGGATCGGAACCGGCCTCGTAGACCACCGTTCCGTTGACCATTGTCATCTCGATCCGCGCCGGCAGAGTCATTCCGGCGAGCGGAGTCCAGCCGCAGCGGCTGATCACCTCCGAATCGCTCACCGCAGTCCGGCATCCGAGAGGATCCACCAGCACCAGATCGGCCCAGTAACCTTCGCGGATATAACCGCGCCCTTTGATGCCGAACAGATCGGCCGGACGGTGACACATCAGTTCCACCACCCGCTCAGGTCCGCAGCCTTCGAGTTGCGGATCTGACGCCACAAGCTCAAGCATGGCGCGCAGCGAAAACTGCACCATAGGCATACCCGACGCGGCAGTCAGCGCATCGCCCTCTTTCTGCGCGGGCAGATGCGGAGCATGGTCAGTGGCAATAGTGTCGATGCAGCCTCCGGGCTGGAGAGCGCGCAGCAGCGCTATGCGGTCAGACGGTTCCTTGATAGCCGGATTGCACTTGATGCGCGCGCCGGCTCTCTGAAAATCATTCCGGTCAAAAAGTAGATATTGCGGGCAGGTCTCAGCCGTCACCTTCACTCCCTCGGCCTTGGCTTCGCTGACAAGCTGCAGCTCCTCGGCAGTGGACAAGTGGCAGATGTGCACACGCGCACCCGTTTTCCGGGCAAGTTCTATAGCCTTGCGTGTGGCTTTCACGCAAGCCTCGCGGGGCCTGACATCCGGATGTCTTTCAACCGGAATCGAGCCGCCGCATTCCTCCAGCAGCCTTTCGCGGGCCGCACGGATCGTCGCCTCGTCTTCCGCATGCACGGCTATCAGCGCCGGAGCGGAGGCGAAAAGTTCTTCAAGTGTATTGTTGTCGTCAACAAGCATGTTGCCCGTCGACGATCCGAGAAACAGTTTTATGCCGGCCGTCCGGCTGTAGTCGGCCTTCAGCAGCTCATCGGCATTGTCATTTGTGGCGCCGATAAAAAAGCCGAAGTTTGCAGCCGAGACTTCAGCTGCGCGCCTGATCTTGTCCCCAAGCGCCGCGCAAGTCACAGTGGCAGGCTTCGTATTTGGCATATCGACAACCGAGGTGACACCTCCGGCCACCGCCGCACGGCTTTCCGTGGCCATGTCGCCCTTTTCCGTCAGACCCGGATCGCGGAAATGCACATGCGTGTCAATCACTCCGGGTATCAGCAGTCGCCCTCCGCAGTCAACAGCCCTGTCGGCTGTCTGCTTCAGGCGCATACATTCGGCGCCGTCGGCCGTGCCTTCGCCCACTCGGCCTATCTTCTGCCCGTCAACAAGCACATAGCCTCTGAACCGGCGGCCTTCGTTGGCAATCTCTGCATTATATAATAAGGTGGTAGCCATCTGCAACGCTTGAGTTTAAAATTTATCAGATAGAGGAGGCTTACACTGTCTTGCGTTCATATTTCGTAAACAGACTCGACCATTTCAGCCTCATCACCCCGAAAAATCCCTCGCTGAAGATACCGGAGCTCATTTTCGAAGTTCCGAGCACACGGTTCACAAAGATGATGGGCACTTCCTTGATCCTGAATCCATACTTATAGGCCAGGAATTTCATCTCGATCTGAAATGCATAGCCCTTGAAACGGATACCATCCAGAGGCAAGGTCTCAAGCACCCGGCGGCGGTAGCAGACAAATCCGGCCGTAGCATCGTTGATCGGCATCCCGGTCACAACCCTCACATAGCGCGAGGCGTAGTACGACATCAGAACCCTGCCCATAGGCCAGTTGACCACATTGACACCCGTCACATATCTCGACCCGATGGCCAAATCAGCGCCGTCATTGGCGCAGGCGTCATAGAGCTTCAGCAGATCGGCGGGATTGTGCGAGAAGTCGGCGTCCATTTCAAACACGAACTCATAGTCCCGCGCCAGAGCCCACTTGAATCCGGCTATATAAGCCGTGCCAAGCCCCTGCTTGCCGGCGCGCTCCACCAGATGCAGGCGTCCGGCATACTTCTTCTGGAGATCTTTCACTATCGCGGCTGTGCCGTCAGGAGAATTGTCATCAATTATCAGCACATCAAACTCGCGGGGCAGCCCGAAGACAGCCTCGATAATCGCAGCCACATTCTCCTTTTCATTATAGGTGGGAATGATGACCACACTGTCGACAATATTTCTCTCAGAAGCCGGTCCGGAAGTAAGCTGCTCGCCGCCGGCCGGCTCTTTCTGTTCCTGCTGCATGATGTCAGGCCGTTAGATATTTTAGAGATTGGTTAAATTCCAAATTACACTTGTAGATTTCCGTTTAAAAAAAGCTCTGCAATTAAGAATTTTTGCAAATTTAGAAAATAAACTTTGATCCCTCCAACCTTTCCTTCAAAAAAATCCACACCCATGCAATCTTTTTTCACTACCCCTTTCATATCATTTTTAACTGTCAGGGCCAACCATTATCATCCACTCGCCCGCTATTCCGACCAATAATTCTACGATTTCTCCCTTTTAAGCCCTATTTTTCAAAAAAATCGAAAAAACTTTCAAAAACATTTGGTCAATTCAAAAATCCTCTCTACCTTTGCAACGCTTTAAGCGAGAAAGGGCGCTTAGCTCAGCTGGTTCAGAGCGTCTGCCTTACAAGCAGAGGGTCGGGGGTTCGAATCCCTCAGCGCCCACCAACTCAGAAACTTTCTCGCATCTAAAGCAAAACCGGATAGCGCAAGCGGCGCAATCAAAATCCGGGCGCTTAGCTCAGCTGGTTCAGAGCGTCTGCCTTACAAGCAGAGGGTCGGGGGTTCGAATCCCTCAGCGCCCACCAAAGAAACCCACGGTCAGATTCATCACCACCCCTTGAATCAGGCCGTTTTTCTTTGCTTCTGGCGGCAAATGTTAAAACAAGACCTTCTCAAATTACAATATTTTACATAAATTCACACGCAAAATCAAAAGCCGAAACCGCCCGACATATTTTATAGTATTTTCACATTGACATCCAAACGCCTGACAAACAATTCGATACAAACCGAAATTAAACTCTGTTTCCCAAAATTCACACTTTTTATCCCGCCCGAATTTTTTCAATCGCCTCAAAATGACTAAATTTGGAAAGTGCTTACGAAAACCGTAAACATCTGTTAATCGTCACTCTAAATGGAACAGACTCTAATCATATTCAAGCCATCAGCAATCGAGCGCGCTCTTGTCGGCAAAGTTCTCTCCCGCTTCGAGCAGAAGGGCCTCACCATTACCGGCATGAAAATGATGCAACTCTCCGAAGAGCTTCTGCACCAGCACTACTCTCACCTCGTCAGCAAACCATTCTTCCCTTTGATACTACATTCGATGACCGCATCGCCCGTCATCGTCATGGTCCTCCAGGGAATCCAAGCCATCTCTGTGGTCCGATCGCTCACAGGCGCCACTAATGGACGCGAAGCTCTTCCCGGAACAATCCGCGGCGACTTCGCAATGTCGAATCAGGAAAACATCATCCACGCATCCTCCTCACCCGAAGATGCCGAAACCGAGATCCGACGCTTCTTCCGCCCCGAAGAACTCTTCCCGCGCACTGCAGCAGCCACCCCATTCATCAATTCAACCGACGAGCTCGGCATCCCGGCCAGTCCCCCGCAGGGAACCGACAGCCAGGATAAAAAAGCATAACCATCAACTCTCCATCTTCTTGCCGGAAAAAATTTTGAATACTCCAATGAAATTACTAAAATTCAATACACTCCTCATCTCACTCCTCGCTTCAGCGGCAGCATTCACCGCACAGGCACAGCTAAAACTCCCCAAATCACACACCAACCAGCACAACTCACTGATAGCCAACCAGCGGCCATCAGTCAACCCCTTCAAGATCGAAAACAACGACCTTCTCCTAAACCAGATCAAAGCTCGCGAAGCCGCCATTGACAACGAAATCTTCAACTCTTTCTGGAACAGCGAAAGCGTCAACCCCTACGGAACAGCAGTCACAATCCCTGACCATCATGACATCGACGTCTCGGAATTCGTGTCACCTTGTCCCGGCCACATCACATCAAACTACGGCTACCGCTCTCGCTTCGGACGCATGCACTACGGAACTGACCTCAAGCTCCAGGTTGGCGACACCGTCCGCGCAGCATTCTCCGGAAAAATCCGACTCACGAAATATGAAGGACGCGGCTACGGCTACTACGTAGTGATGCGCCACGAAAACGGCCTCGAAACAGTCTACGGACACCTCAGCCGCTTCCTCGTGAAACCCAACCAATACGTCAAAGCCGGCGACCCCATAGCTCTCGGAGGCAACACAGGCCGTAGCACCGGACCACACCTCCACTTCGAATGCCGCTACCTCGGAATCCCCATCAACCCAGCAGCAATCATCGACTTTGAAAACCAGGTGCCCCACAAAGACATATTCGCCTTCGACAAACGCACCTACGGAAAATCTCAGAAATACGCCCCCGCCAAAAAGCGCAAAGCCAAAACCACAGCATCACGCAAACGCAGAACCAAACGAGCCCGCAAATAACCCAGGTCCCAAAAGAACCCTCAGGCCACCCACCCTTGACCAGAACACCCTAGCCACCTCAAGCCACACCGGAAGTTTCAGACCATCCGGAGCTACCGGCACTTCAGATCCTCATCGTCTCCTCTTTCTTGGCTAATTTGCAAATATTTTGTAATTTTGCAACCAAACCGGAGACTTTGATGTTTATTTGACACAAAACACATCAAATCGACGGCTCTAACGCAAATCCATCTTACAATTTCTTTATGTCATCTGAGCACTTGCGCGGCATGGGAGTTGCACTCACCACGCCATTTCTCGAAAACGGAGATATCGACTTTCAGACACTTGACGCCCACCTTGATTATCTGGTCGACGGCAAAGCCGACTACATTGTAGCCCTCGGCACAACAGCAGAAACACCGACACTCACCCCCGACGAGAAACACCGCCTCGCGCTCCACATACTCGACCACATCAACCACCGTTGCCCCGTAGTGCTCGGAATCGGCGGAAACTCAACCCGCTCCGTAGTCAACGAACTCCTGACCACAGAGCGCCTCGACGAATTCGACGCAATCCTCTCAGTGGTCCCCTACTACAACAAACCGACCCAGGAAGGCATGTACCGCCATTTCGCCGAAATAGCCAAGGCATCGCCCATCCCCGTAATCCTCTACAACATACCCGGCCGCACAGGAGTCAACATGAACGTTGACACCATCATCCGCCTCGCCCGCGAATTCCAGGGCAAAATCATAGGCATCAAAGAAGCAAGCGGCAACATGGAGCAGGCGCAGAACGTAATCACCCGCCGCCCGGAAGGCTTTCTCGTAATCTCAGGCGACGACTCCCTCGCCCACAGCATGATCCGAATCGGCGGCGACGGCGTAATCTCCGTGCTCGGCAACGCCTACCCCGAACGCTTCAACGAAATGATCCACGCGAGCATGACCGACGAAACCCCCGATCACGCCGCCAAACTCCACCAGCAATTCTCAGCCCTCTACTCCCTCCTATTCAAAGACGGCAACCCCGCCGGCATCAAATGCCTGCTCCACATCCTCTTCCCGCGTTACAAAGAAGTCCTCCGCCTCCCCCTTGTCCCCGCCACCGACGAAACCCGCCACGGCCTCGAACGCGAAAAACTCTAAGAGATTGTCTAAAATTTATATCACTTTGCTTTTGAAGGCCTTGTCGGTGTCTTTTTACTTATTCTTCGGTCACGTAGCTACGGCTACGCTCCCTCATCACAAGCAAAAATCCTTACGGAAATCCTTCGCTCGGATTTTAACTCTTGTTATGAAATACCCTCTTAGACAATCTCTAAAGATAATTTGCACTTTTTTTATATGGATGACCTGATTATAATAATCGCTTTAATACTTCTCAACGGTGTATTCTCAATGTCGGAGGTCGCCCTTATATCAGCACGAAAATCCAAGCTGTCGGCAGAAGCCAAAGACGGCAATCGTAGTGCCGCCAATGCCTTGAAACTCCAGAGTGAGCCAGATCGGTTCTTATCGACCGTACAGATCGGAATAACACTTATCGGGATTCTTACCGGTTTGTTTTCAGGTGCTACAATAGCAACGGAAGCAGGCAATTATTTGACATCAATAGGTCTCGCCCCAAAAATGGCGATGAATATTGCGAAATTTGTCATTGTCGCGATAGTAACTTATCTGTCGATAGTTGTTGGTGAACTTGTGCCGAAACGAATCGGCATGGGACATGCTGACGGGATTGCCAAACTGGCGGCGGGTCCAATGAGACTGCTTTCTCTAATAACATATCCCATTGTATGGCTGCTGTCTGCGTCAACATCGGCCATTGTCAAGATTTTCAAACTTGGAAACAATACATCAAAAGTAACTGAGGAAGAAATCAAATCTTTGATTCAGGAAGGCATAGATTCCGGAGAAGTGCGTGAGGTTGAACAGGACATCATGGAGCGAGCATTAGTTATGGGTGACAGCCGTATCGGCGCGATTATGACCAGTCGTAAAGAAGTGGCGACTCTGACTATTGATATGGATGAAGAGAGCATCCGGAAGGTATTATGCGATGACCTTCATTCCTCATATCCCGTTTTCGACAGAGATAAAGAAGACATCTGTGGTGTTATATCTCTTAAAAGTCTCGTGCTGTCGCTCGGCAAGCCCGACTTCAATATCGAAAAAGCGATTATACCTCCTATGTGTCTTCCTGAGTCCATGACGGTATATGACGCGCTCGAAACGTTCAAAACCACCGACAACCACTTTGCTCTTGTTTACGATGAGTTCGGTAGCTTCCAAGGCATTATAACACTCCGCGACATACTCGACGGTCTTGTTGGCAATATCGCCCAGTCCGGAGAAGGGCCTATGATTGTGAAGCGTCCGGATGTGGACGAATGGCTTGTTGACGGGCAGTGCCCCATATATGATTTTCTTGCATATTTTGACTGTGAGGAGCTGTACAAACCGGCAGGATATACGACAATCGGAGGTCTGATAATGGAGACTCTGCGCAAAGTACCCACTGAGGGCGACACAATAAAATGGCATTCTTTCAAAATTGAAGTCGCGGACATGGACCGTGTTCGCATCGACAAGGTCGCGGTGTCCCGTCTTACTGCCGGCAACCTATAATCATGTCCGGACGAAAGATTCCGTTTTTTATACAAGCCCTTCATAACACTTCAGCTGTACGGTTCTTATCAAGTGCCTATACCGAACTCACGTTAAATAGGAGTATTCCATTTGTGAAAAATTTTGAGTTACCTGAGCCTTGGTGTCTCTTTTGCTAAATTGTTGAAGCTCGTCAGTCGCATAGCTCGCTATACTTCTTCCTCCCTTGCAACAATTTATCCAAAAGATACACCACTCAGATTTTAACTCTTGTTATGAAACACCCTCTTATAGTTCATTACATCCGAACGATTGGTCCGAAAAGTCATAACTCGCCATCTGTCAAATGAAGTGCTTCAAGAAATCGGCACACTGTTGCTTCATCGCCGGAATATTTGCCTTTGTCTTCGCTTAACTTACATGTGCTGCAATAGAATGTCCATGATTCGGTAATCTTCACCGCGACAAGTTTGATGACTATGTTACGTGGTCTGACATCCTCGAAATCATTGGTAAAATGAGTGCCAATGCCAAATGATGGTATGCACTTGTCTTCGGCATATCTCTGTATCTCGATTGCTTTATCAACATTCAAGCCGTTACTGAACACAATCTGCTTGGTGCGTGGATCAATGTTAAGACTCCTGTATTTTTCGACAATGAGATCGAGTTCATGGCAGTTATCGCCGCTGTCCACTCTCAGCCCCTTGAACATATTGGCATAATCCTCAGAGAAATTAAGGCTGAAAATCCGCCAGCCATAGGTGTCGTAAAGGAATGTGCCCAACGCACCCCGATATGTAGATGCCCATGTTTTCATGGCAAGATAATTTGCCATCTGCGGACCATACATTCCGGCAATGGCACATATAAGTTCATGGGCCATCGTCCCTATTGGCACGAGATCATATTTCATGGCGAAATACACATTGCTGGTGCCTATGAATCTTCCGGGGCCAGACATTGTGTCCTGACAATTTTTCATTGCCTTGACCACCGTGTCCTGAGCCTGAAATGATGCTCGGCGGCGGGTGCCGAAATCACTGAACGTGCAACCGGCCTCAATCAGTCTCCGTGCTTTGTCATGCGATTTTCGGTAGTATCCTTCATAATCGAGTTTCTCTGCTTCTCCCGTCATTATATAATACAGTTCCGAGATGATTGCGAGGACTTTCACTTCGAGAAGTATTGTGTTGCTCCAACAGCCTTCGAACTCTATGTCAAGATGTCCGTTTTCATCTTGATTTATCCTTACCCATTTGCTGTCATACCGAAATCCTTTGAGATAGCTGCAAAACCAAGCGGGGATATAGCTGCATTTTTCTTGCAAAAACGCAATTTCCTCTTCGGTGATTATCACGTCTTCAAGCATTTGTATCTGACGAAGGAGCTCATCGGCAAAGCCATCAGGATAAACGGTATTGTCCCGGTCATTAAATTTGTAACGTACCTGTGTGCGTGGGAAGTTTTCAATTACCGCGCAACACATTGTGAACTTATACAAGTCGTCATCAGTAAAATGTCGTATTATCTGGCGCATATAATTTATTTTTGGAGATTAGCATATCTTTATGCAATTGTTTATTGCAAATATAACAATCCGGAACAGAAAAACGCGACACTAAGAGGGTGAAAGATTTAATTTTTGTTAATTCATAGTACTATGTATTGCATAGTACCTTGCCAATCCCTACCTTTGCAACGTCCGAGAGACAAAACCGGTAGTCACTCCGACAGAAAAATATCCAAAAATCATGAACATAGACAATCTGAAATCCCAGATGCGCAAAGGAATGCTGGAATTCTGCGTACTGCTCATACTCAGGCGCGGCGACGCCTACGCCTCCGAGATGATAGCCCGGCTAAAAGAAGCGCATCTAATCGTAATGGAAGGCACTCTCTATCCGCTGCTGACCCGCCTCAAAAATGACGGACTCCTCGCCTACCGATGGGAAGAATCCCTCCAGGGGCCGCCGAGGAAATACTACTCCATAACCCCGCTTGGGCTCGAATTCCTCGGACAGCTCCAGGCCTCCTGGGACGAGATCAGCAACTCCGTCAACCTCCTCCTCGCAAACCCTCCTATTATAACACCCATCACACCCAACCCTCTCAGACTCAAAGACTGACATGAAAAAGAGCTTCCCCGCCAACATAAACGGCAAAATCTTCTACATCGACGAAGACGCCTACACTCTCCTCCTCGACTACCTCTCCCAGCTCCGGGCCACTTTCGCCGACAACGAAGCCGACGAGATAGTCAACGACATCGAACAGCGCATCTCCGAACACTTCGAAGAACGCATTGCCCGCGGAGCCAACGTAATCGTCATTGATGACGTCAACCGCGTCATCGAGACAATGGGCCGTCCCGAAGAACTCTCCGAAGAAGACCCTGACAGCACCTCCCGCCACAGCAGCGAACCGACCGGCGCCACCCCTCCCGACCCCAAAGCAGCCCCACAGAGCCGCCACAGCACCGGTCAGGCCACACCGCCCCCGCCGCCAATCCACAAACGGCTCTACCGCGACGTGCGCCATAAAGTGTTCGGAGGCGTCATAGCCGGCCTCGCGCAGTATCTCGGCTGGGACGTAACCGTCATGCGCATCCTCGCCACCATCCTAACCGTCTGCACCTATTTCTGGCCCTGCGTAATAGTCTACATGGTGGCATGGATGATCATCCCCGTGGCCCACACCCCGCGTCAGATCCTCGAAATGCAAGGCCAGCCCGTCACGCTTGACAACATAGGCCAGACCGTGATCAACAACTCCACACCCCCCGCAGCCCCCGTGCCTGACGAAAACTCATCGTCATTCGCCACCTTCATCAACACCTTCTTCTCGATAGCCGCCAAATTCATCCTCGGATTCTTCGGAATGGTCTGCGCCATAGTAGCCTTCGTGATGCTCTGCCTCATCCTCTCGCTCGTAGCAGGCATAATAGTCTACTCCGTCACCGGCAACCCCAACATCCTCGACGGACTCGACATATTCTCCGAAAACTCACCCGTCACCACCGCCTGGGCCTTCATCTGCCTCTTCTTCTCCATCATGCTCCCCTTCATACTGATAGCCCGCTACGCTGCCGTCCCGCTCCTGCGCTTCAAAGTACCCTCGGCAGCAACGCTCATCACCGCCATCATCATCGAACTGCTCTTCATCACCGCCACAGTGGTCCTCTACAACATAGCCTACAACTTCGACAGCGCCGGCACCGTCTTCGCCGTCGTGCAGACCACCGGCAGCCTCGGAGCCGACCCTATCCACTGCCTGCTCCCCTTCGGCGCCGCCATACCCGCCAGCATGCTCCTCGCCCCCTCCATATCAGCCTGATCCATCAGCCTGTAGGCCCGTTCTCCTCTCTCCTCTCCCACCTTCAACCCGCACCCGCCTGAGAAGTTTCCTGCAAAATCAGCGCAAAAAGATTTGCTTCTTACAAAAACATTTCCTATATTCGCGCTAACGGCAAACCAACCGAAGCCCCGAATGTTATGGAACTGATCAATCAATTCCTCGACCACCTCAGCCACGAGCTCAACTACTCGATGCTGACAGTCAGTGCCTACCGCACCGACCTCATGGCGTGGGCCGATTTTGCCACGGCAGGCCGTCCCGAACTCCTGCACCCGCTTGACGTCACCACCTCGGATCTGCGCCAGTGGATCGGCTCTCTGGGCCGCGAAGGCCGCTCGCCCCGCACCATCCGCCGCAAGGCTTCATCGCTGCGATCATTTTTCCGCTTTCTGATGTGTCACCACGGGCTCAAATCAAACCCCGCATCGGCTCTTACACTCGCCAAAATACCCAAAGACCTTCCGGTCTACATACGCCCCGACGACACAGCCCGCGTTCTTGACGACGCCCCGACCGACACCTTCGCCGAACTCCGCGACCGTCTGATCATAGACCTGCTCTACTCCACCGGCATCCGCTGCTCTGAGCTGACAGGCCTGCTCGACCGCGCCACCGACACCTCCAGAGGTGAACTAAAAGTGCTCGGAAAGCGTAATAAGGAGAGAATAATCCCGATCGGGCCCGAACTCTGCCAGGCAATAGAAGACTATCGGTTGACGCGCGACTCCTCTCCGGCCACCGCCATCTCTCCGGCCGACCCGACAGCACCGCTCCTGGTCCGCGACGACGGACTTCCGCTCTACCGGAAATTTGTCTACAACGTGGTCCACCGCACCCTCTCCGAAGAGGGAGTCCATGCCAGCCGGCTGAGCCCCCACGTGCTGCGCCACTCCTTTGCCACTGACATGCTCAACTCCGGAGCGCCTCTCACCTCAGTCCAGACCCTGCTCGGACACCAGTCTCTGACATCTACACAGGTCTACACCCATGTGACCTACAGTGAACTTAAACATAATTACCAACTCGCACATCCGCGTGCATTAAAAAAAGGAGGAAAAAATGGAAACTAACATCAAAGCCATCCACTTCGACATCAGCGAAAAACTGACCTCTTTCATCAACAAGAAAATCGAGAAGCTGACCCGCCGTTATCCCGAAGTGATGAGCGCCGAGGTTTCGCTTCGTGTGGTAAAACCCGAAACAGCCCTCAATAAACAGGCCATCGTCAGCCTGAGCGTACCCCAGGAACGCGAACAGGTAGCCGACAAGACCGCCGACACTTTTGAAGAAGCCATTGACCTCTGTCTCGAAGCCCTCGACCGTCAGCTCGAAAAAATCAAAAACAAGAAATAAGAGATTGTCTAAAAACGACCTCTAAGACAACCGCCCCCCTCTGAATGCGCCACAGCATAACATCGGGGAACACTGAAATCATAACGCCTCCGGATGCCTGGTCTTTCAGCATCCGGAGGCACTTTTTTCGGGTCTCGCTGCAAAACCCGGTTGAAACGTCGAAAACTATCCGAATGTGAAATGATTTAGGCACAGCGGATTCCGGGTGCCGCGAATTCCGAGACCATCCGGAGCGGTAAATCGGTGTCCTCAACCGGACACCACATTGGTTTTAATGTCTTCTCCCCGACACCTACGCGCAATGCGCTACGGTGTCGGGGGCTATGAGTAAATCGGTGTCCTGCCGGACACCCGCCGACCACGGCCAGGACGAAACCCGCATTGCCGGAAACCCGACATCAACAGCCCGGACGGAACACATCTCGTCTGACATGGGAACTGTCCGGATCACGCTGCGCGTACTGAGGCCGGATGGTGATGTCCGACAGGACATCGGTTTACTCATAGCCCGTGACACCGAAGCGCAAAGCGCGCAGGTGTCACGGGTTTGCGATCACCTCCTGCATATGGTGTCCGGTCGAGGACACCGATTTACCGCTCCGGAAGGGGCCTCTCCGCATTATCGCACTCCCGGCGGATGTCTTATCTTTGCAGAAATTCTTTTTCAACAACTCTTTTCCTCATTGTCCCCCCGACCTGACCGCCCTGACAATAGCCTCGGTGGCCGGGGTGGAGAAGGTGCATGGATAGCTCTGAAGTCCTCTCACGGCTTTCAGCCCCTTCTGATGATAGCGCCATACTGACAGCCGTGAGGCCCAGCCAAGCAGAGGATGGCGGTCAAGAAAAGCATTGACCCGGCGCTTGAACAAAACGGAAGGCTTGTCGGCAGGCGCCGAAACCACACGTCTGATCAGAGCCTCGGACTCAGACTCCGGCATCCCGGCGCACTCCGAAAGCAGAAGTGTGAGCCCGCGGACAAAGCCGTCGAACTCCGGCCGGTATTCCGGCGAATTCTTGATCACCGACGAAGGCACGGTGATCTGCGCCGCTGAATTGCGTATCTGCTCGCGGGCACTGTAGAAGCAAGGCAAGGTGGCATAGCAGCCGTGGATCAGCATCGAGTTATGAAAAAACTCCTCTGCGAGATACAGATTGCGGAAACGCGGCTCACCCTTGCTGTCGAAACAATATTGATAGGTGCGGATGAAAGCATCGGTCCTCACCACCCCATAGAGCACCGAAGCATACATTCCGAGCTGGCCGGTCAGCCGCTCCACGGCGCTGTCACCGTCCACACGGCTGTCGAAATTGCGGATATAGCGGGGAGTGAAGCGCACGCCGTCACCGCAGGGGGTGAAGGTCAGATAGTGGCCCTGCGCGCAGCTGTATGACGGATTCCGGTCAAGAAACTCCGCAATCTCACTGACCGCTTCGGGCACTATGAAGTCATCGTCGGCGCAGTAAAACACATAGCGCGTGCTGATCATGGGCAGTATCTCCCTTATCTTAAGCAGGAAATGCAGACCCGGACGGTGGAGATAGACCACCTGTTCCGGATCCATACGCCCGGTAAACAAAGCGTCTGACGAGTCGGGGACAATCACCCGCAAGCCTGTGCCTCTGTAATAATCGAGCAGGCGCTGCAGACGCTCCGGCCTGTTGTGGGCCGGGATTATCACCGTGACATTCTCAAGTATATCCATATCCTTTCAGAGTTATTGCAAATAAATTTTTTCAGAGTTTCAGGCGCCCTTTGGTCAGATAGCCGATGCTCTCGCGGAACACTACGGATTTCAGCCTCCACATCAGCAGACCGTAGAGCGCGGCGGCCATGAAGATCTTGGCAAGAAGCGAGACAATGGCGCTTTCGATCCGTGCGGTAGCGGCTACCGTGACGGCCATGACTGCAAGTGACACAGCTATGTAGGGCATCATGCTCTTAAGCACCCCGGAGAGGCGCAGCCCGATGTGTCGGGCCGCAAAATAGTGCCAGACAAAAAGCCAGCATACATTGACTCCGGCATAGACCTCAAGCATCACCGTCAGCCCGTAGGGGTAACTGAGCATCACACAGAGAAGCTGCATGAGCCCCAGCGAGATAGTGTTCCACATATATATGTTCGGACGGCCAATGCTGTTGAAGAGGTTGCCGTAGAGAGTAGCCACAGGCATGAATGCGCCCCAGACACAAAGAATCTGCATCACCGGCACACACGGAAGCCACTTGGCCGTCACGCTCAGCACAATCAGTTCTCTGGCCACGATTGCCAGGCCGAACATGGCCGGAAAGCAGACAAAGGAGGTGAAACGGAGCATTTTGAGAAACACCCGGCAGAGGCGCTCACGCTCTTCGGATGCCTCGCGAAACACCGGCTGGGCCACACTGTTGAGCATTCCGGAGATGGTCGAATAGCCCATAGTGGTCCACTTGCTGCCCTGCGTATAATAACCCGTGGGCTGCATTCCGTAGAAGCGGCCCAGCAGCACGGAGAAGAAATTGTTGTTGATGTGGGTGAAGAGCGAGGTCATCAGCTGCCGGGTGCTGAATGGTAGCATCTCGCGCAGCGGGGCCATGCGGAACGATAGCGTGGGATGCCAGGGCGAACGCAGCCACAGCAGCAGCGCGTTGCAGCCTGAATAGGTGACCGTCTGGGCCGCTATGCCCCAGTAGCCGCATCCGAACGCGGCGCAGGTGACACCGACGGTGCCGGAGAGAAGTATGGCGCAGATCTGTATCTGGCTGCGGAGCTTGACATTGAGATTGCGGAAGAAGTAGGCCGACGGCGCGGTGGCTATTCCTCCGAAAAGGAAGCCCAGGAAGAGAAAGCGCGAGAGCCACACCATTTCGGGCTGATTATAGAAGCGGGCTATCAGCGGGGCAAGCGCGAAAAGCAGCCCGTAGAGGCCGAGTCCAGCCACAATGTTGAACCAGAACACGGCGTTGTAGTCGTCATGGCTGATGTTTTTCCTGTTGACTATAGCCAGAGTGAAGCCGCTTTCGGCAAAGAGTCCGGCCATAGCCGAGAATATGGTCAGCGCCCCGACCACACCGTAGTCGGCCGGAGAGAGAAGTCTTGACAGGAATATGCCGAAAAGCAGATTGAGCAGCTGCATGGTGCCGCTGCCTATTCCGCCCCAGAGAAGCCCCTTGGCGGTTTTCTGTTTGAGTCCGCTGTCTGACATTCGGTTGATGTGATTGTTGGATTGGTTCGGGTTGTTTTTGGTCGACTGTTGTTTCCCAGAGCCGGGAGAGGGATTCAGACCTGCCGCGAGGTCAGCCAAGGCTGTCGAGAAGCTGCACGGCGGTCAGTCCGAGGAGCGGATGGCGCCACGACGGATCGAGTTGCGACAGAGGCCGGAGCACAAAATAGCGCTCATGCATGCGGGGATGCGGGATGATGAGCTCCGGAAGCGAGACCACAACTGAACCTACGGCTATCAGGTCGATGTCTATGGCGCGGTCAATGTAGCGGCCCTCGCTGTCGCGGTGGGGCGAGGGGTCGATTCCGCGCTCAATCTCTCTGAGACACCTCAGCAGACCTATGGCAAATGCTTCCATGTCGGTGCTGTCAGGCAGGGAGACCACGGTCATGAGACCAAGGTTCAGAAAGGTATTGTCTGACTCGAAGCCCCAGGGTTCGGTCTCGATGATATCCGAGCGGAGCACCTCTCCGCCCAGAGCGGAAGAAACGGCGGCTGCCGCGCGCTCGATCAGAGCGTGGCGGCAGCCGCTGTTTGAGCCTATGTTGATATGGATATTGTGCGTCATAGAGCTGCGGCACTTAATCCTTTCATTTTCCTTTCACTCTCCTTTCAGGGTCCGTATCAGTCCCCCAGGTCAGAGAGTCTTCTTAACCTCGACTTCTTCGTAGGCTTCGATGAGGTCGCCTTCCTGCACGTCGTTGTAACCGGCTATCGAGAGACCGCAGTCATAGCCAGAGGTGACTTCCTTGACATCGTCCTTCATGCGCTTGAGCGATCCGAGCTCACCGGTGTAGCGCACAATGCCGTCGCGGATCAGGCGCACTTTGCAGCTGCGCTTGATGCGTCCTTCGCGGACAATGGCACCGGCGATTGTGCCGACCTTGGAGATGCGGAATGTCTGAAGCACTTCGGCGGTACCGATGACTTCTTCCTTGATTTCGGGGGCGAGCATGCCTTCCATCGCGTCCTTGACCTCCTCGATGGCCTGATAGATGACCGAGTAGAGGCGGATCTCCACACCGTCACGCTCGGCGGCACGGCGGGCGGCCTGCGAGGGACGCACCTGGAAGCCGATGATGATGGCATCAGAGGCGGCTGCGAGGGTAACATCGCTTTCGGAGATGGCGCCGACAGCCTTGTGGAGCACGTTGACTTTGACTTCTTCGGTCGAGAGTTTGATGAGCGAGTCGGAAAGAGCCTCGATCGAGCCGTCGACGTCACCCTTGACGATGATGTTGAGCTCGTGGAAGTTTCCGATGGCGCGGCGGCGGCCGATCTCTTCGAGAGTGGTGCGCTTGGAGGTACGCAGACCGAGTTCGCGCTGGAGCTGTTCGCGCTTGGTGGCGATCTCGCGGGCTTCCTGCTCGGTTTCCATCACATTGAAGGTGTCGCCTGCAGTCGGAGCGCCGTTGAGACCCAGGATGAGGGTAGGTTCGGCGGGACCGGCCTCGGTGATGCGCTGGTTACGTTCGTTGAACATAGCTTTCACGCGGCCGAAGTGGGTTCCGGCAAGAATGATGTCGCCCACACGGAGTGTGCCGTTCTGCACGAGCACTGTGGCCACATAGCCGCGGCCCTTGTCAAGCGACGATTCGATGATCGAACCGGTGGCGCGGCGGTTCGGATTGGCCTTGAGGTCGAGGAGTTCGGCTTCGAGAAGCACTTTCTCCATGAGGTCCTCTACTCCGATGCCCTTCTTGGCAGAAATGTCCTGCGACTGGTATTTGCCGCCCCATTCCTCTACGAGATAGTTCATCTGGGCCAGCTCTTCCTTGATCTTGTCAGGGTTTGCAGCGGGCTTGTCGATCTTGTTGATGGCGAATACGATGGGCACACCGGCAGCCGAGGCATGGTTGATGGCCTCGATGGTCTGCGGCATGACATTGTCATCAGCAGCGACGATAATGATACAGAGGTCGGTCACTTTGGCACCGCGGGCACGCATGGCGGTGAAGGCCTCATGGCCCGGAGTGTCAAGGAAGGTGATGTGACGGCCGTCCGAGAGTTTCACGTTATAGGCACCGATATGCTGGGTGATGCCGCCGGCCTCGCCTGCGATCACGTTGGCGTTGCGGATATAGTCGAGAAGCGAAGTCTTGCCGTGGTCTACGTGGCCCATGACGGTCACGATCGGCGGGCGGGTCACGAGTTCGTCTTCCGAATCCTCTTCCTGCTGGATGGCTTCCACAACCTCAGCCGAAACGTATTCGGTCTGGTAGCCGAATTCCTCGGCCACGATGTTGATGGTCTCGGCGTCGAGACGCTGGTTGATAGACACCATCACACCAAGGTTCATACAGGTGGCTATGACGTTGTTGATGGGCACGTCCATCATTACCGCAAGGTCATTGGCGGTCACAAACTCTGTGAGCTTGAGCACCTTGCTTTCAGCAGCTGCCTCGGCGGCCGCTTCATGGGCACGGTGGGCCACAGCCTCGCGTTTTTCCTTGCGCCACTTGGCGCCTTTCTTCTGGTTCTTATCTTTCGAGGTCAGGCGGGCGAGAGTTTCGCGCACCTGCTTCTGAACGTCTTCTTCATTGACTTCGGTGTGAACCGGACGTTTGTTGCGTTCGCGGTCTCGGCCACGTCCGCGGTCATTGCCGCCACGGTTGCCGCCGCCGTTGTTGTTACCGCCGCCGTTTCCGCCACGGTTGTTGCCACCTCCGCCGTTGTTGCCACCGGCGTTCTCACCGCCCTGGGCTGCTTTCTCGATGTCTACCTTGCCACCGATACGACGACGCTTCTTGCGGTCGCCGCCCTGCGATGAGGCATTGGCACCGGCCGCACCCTTGATGCGTTCGTTGCGGCGCTCTTCCTTTGATTTCTTTTTCGGACGGGTAGACTGGTTGAGGGCCGACAGGTCGATATGGCCCACCACTTTGGGAGCCACTACCTGGGCGTCAGACTGATAGCGGAACACTTCGTCTTCCGCAGGTTTTGCAGGAGCCGGTTCGGCAGGCTTCGCCTCGGCCTTAGGAGCCTCAGGAGCTTTCGGAGCCGCCGGAGCCGTGGGTGCGGGGGCCGCCGGCTTGGGAGCCTCAGGGGCTTTCGGAGCCTCGACTGCAGGCGCGGCGGCCTTGGCGGGTTCTGCCTTGGGGGCAGAAGTTTCAGCCTTGGGCGCGGGAGCCTCAGCCTTGGGGGCTTCAGGAGCCTTGGGGGCCTCGACCGCAGGCGCGGCGGGCTTGGGAGCTTCGGCCTTCATCTCTTCCTTCTTCACGGCAGGTTCAGCCTGAGCGGGCTCGGCAGGCTTGGTCTCAGCCTTCGGAGCCTCAGGGGCGGGAGCTGCGGGTTTCGCAGGCTCAGTCTTAGGCGCAGGAGCTTCGGCTTTGGGGGCTTCAGGAGCCTTGGGAGCCTCGGCAGCAGCGTCCTTTATGGTCTCTGCCGCAGGCTCAGGCTTTGCGGGAGCCGCAGGTATGGGGTTATTGTTTTTGTCAAGCTCTATCTTGCCAATGACACGGGGTCCGTGGGAGACAGAGGCAGCCGCTTCACGGTCAGATGAAGTAGCGACAGCTGATTTTTCTTTTTCTTTCTGACGCATGCGGTCGATACGCTCGCGCTCCTTGCGGTCGGGCTGGAAAGCCTCGACGAGGATATCATAGGCGCTCTCATCCAGACGGGTGTTAGGATTCGAGGCATCGATTGTGATACCCTTTTTACTCAACTGGTCAGCTAACGACTGGATAGTGACGTTGAATTCTTTAGCGGCTTGACTTATTTTTATTCTCGGCATATTGAGAGATTGGTGTTACAATTTTTATTGAGGAGGAGAGGTGCGGAATTCCGCCGGCGGAAGGCATCACAGTGCCTTGTGTGCTTATTCAGCTGGTTCTTCGGCGGGAGCTTCTTCGGCAGAGACAGCGGCTTCAGCCGAGGGAGCGGCTTCTTCGGCCGCGGGAGCCTCAGCAGGCGCTGCGGGAGCTTCGTCTTCGAATTCGGCGCTGAGGATGCGGATCACGTTGTCAACGGTGTCTTCCTCAAGGTCGGCCTTGTCAATGAGTTCCTGACGCGGGGTGCGGAGCACGCTCTTGGCGGTGATGCAGCCCATGTCCTTGAGGGCGTCGATAACCCAGCCGTCGATCTCGTCCTTGAATTCGTCGAGATAGATATCTTCGTCGATTTCTTCAGGGCTGTCGCGGTAGACGTCGATCACATAGCCTGTGAGCATCGAGGCGAGTTTGATATTGAGACCGCCCTTACCGATTGCCAGCGAGACTTCTTCGGGGTGGAGGAAGACTTCAGCCTTCTTCTCTTCTTCATCGAGGTGGATGCTTGAGATCTTGGCGGGGCTGAGAGCGCGCTGGATGAAGAGCTGGGGATTGGCGGTGTAGTTGATCACGTCGATGTTCTCGTTGCGGAGCTCGCGGACGATGCCGTGGATTCGCGAACCTTTGACTCCCACGCATGCGCCCACGGGGTCGATGCGGTCGTCAAAGCTCTCGACTGCAATCTTGGCGCGTTCGCCCGGAATGCGGGCCACGGCGCGGATGTTGATCAGACCGTCGACAATTTCAGGAACCTCGCGTTCGAAGAGGCGGCGGAGGAAGGTCTCGTTTGTACGTGACACGGTGATCTTCGGGTTGTTGTTCTTGTTGTCGACGTTGGCGATAACGGCAAGCACGTTTTCACCCTTGCGGAAGAAGTCGCCGGGAATCGACTCGCTCTTGGGGAGGAGAAGTTCGTTCTTCTCATCGTCGAGCAGCAGAGTCTCGCGTGACCAGGTCTGATATACTTCGCCTGACACGAGCTGGCCTTCAAGTTCCTTGAACTTGGTGTAGATTGCCTCTTTCTGCAGGTCGAGGATCTTCGACTGGAGGGTCTGGCGGAGGTTGAGGATGGCGCGGCGGCCGAAGTCGGCAAAGAAGATTTCCTTGGTGTGTTCCTCGCCGATCTCCACGTCGGGATCGTCATCGGCGCGGGCGTCGGTGAGCGAGATCTGGAGGTTGGGGTTTGTGACTTCGCCGTCAGGCACTACTTCGAGATTCTGGAAGATCTGCACGTCTCCCTTGTCGGGGTTCATGATGACGTCGAGATTCTCGTCGGTGCCAAACATTTTGGCGAGCACGTTGCGAAATGACTCTTCAAGCACACTGATCATAGTGGTCTTGTCGATATTTTTCAGTTCCTTGAATTCGGCGAAACGCTCCACCATGTTGGGAGCTTCTTCTTTTCTTGCCATAGGGGTGGTTATGATATCTTTGTGTTTACTTTTTTATTCTTCTGTCTGTTAAAAAACCGGTCTGCGGCCGCTCACTTGAAGTTGATGACGTAGCAGACCTGCTTTGCCTGGGCCATAGGGATCACCGTCGGCTCGGCCACCATCACGGGGCGCTTCGCTCCGGGTTCCTTGACCTTGCGGGTGACTTCGAGGGTGAAGTCTTCGTCAGTCACGGCTGTGAGCACACCCTTGAGTTTCTTGCCGTCGCGGGTCAGCACTTCGACCTCGTTGCCGAGATTCTTCTCATACTGGCCTTTGACTTTGAATGGTGCGGTGAGCGAAGCGGTGCCCACTTCGAGGCTGTAGTCCTCATCCTCGCGGTCGAGTTTTTCGTTGAGACTTCTGTTGAGGTCGGCACAGAAGTCGAGATCTATGCCGGTGGCGCTGTCAAGCTCCACCACAATATCGTTTGCAGCCGAGACGGTCACGTCAACCACAAAGGCATCGGTTCCGGCAATGGCCTCTTCCACCAGGCGGCGGACTTCGTTCTTGTCAATCATTTGTACTTTTCGCACTTATAAAAACAATGGAGGAAGCTCGTGGCCTCCTCCGTGACTTTCTGAGTGCAAAGTTAATAAATTTTAGTTTTTTCAGCAAATCAAGCGACTTACCCACAGAGGAAGAGCGCCTTATTTAAGTTTTTTTAACCTCCGATTCGTTCTTCGGGGCGGTAGATGAGCGTGCAAGCATGGGTGGGATCGAGCACACGGCGTGCGGTGGCTACGACCGATGAGGTGGTCACCCTGCGGTAGGCCGGGACGATGTCATTGATATCCTCGCCGTGCATCTCGGCCATAGCGAGTGACTGCGCGCGCTGCAGATAACTGAGCGATGAGAAGGTGAATTCACTGGCAAAGCGGTTGATGGCGCGTTCGACCTCGAAGGGACTTACGCCGTCAGGACGGGCTTCGGCGTGGACATAGGAGAGGCGGTCGGGGCGGCCGGCATGATAGCAGAGCCGCGAGGCCTCGTCTTTGAGACGGCTGACGGCTGTGCAGGCCGCCTGGGCCGAGTTGTCGGTCAGACGCGCCTGGAGCATCAGCATTCCCGGCTCCTCGCTTCCGGTGATCATGGCGTCGGCTGTGGCAAAGAGGTCGTCGCCGAGCACGAGGCGGCGATAGAAGCGCGACGAGTGGCCTGAGGCGAGAATGTCGGTGATAAGGTCACACTCTATATAGCCGGGCTCTCCGTAGCCTGGCATGGGATATGCCACCACCACACAGGTCTGAGGGACGGCTCCGCTTACTTCAAGCTCGCGGGGCGCAGTGACCGGAGGTTCCCGGTAGTATTGGCGCGGGCTGACCGGACGCGAGGGGATGGAGCCGAACCAGCGCTCCACACTTTCGCGCACCTGCTCCGGGCTGACGTTGCCGCTGACGGCGAGCACGGCGTTGTTAGGCGCATAGTGGGTGAAGAAAAACTGTCTGACATCAGCATCGGTCACTTTCTCGATGTGAGAGGGCTCCTTGCCGATGGTCGGGAAGCGGTAGGGGTGCGATGTGTAGACCAGTCCGCGCAGATAGTGGTGGAGATCGCCGTATGGGCGGTTGAGATGGGTTTCCTTGAACTCTTCGATCACCACGCTGCGCTGCACTTCGAGCGCCTTTGGCGAGAAGGCCAGGCCGAGCATACGGTCGCTTTCGAGCCAGAGAAGTGTTTCGAAATTGCGGGCCGGGGCCACGTCATAGAAGTTTGTGAAGTCATTCGAGGTCCATGCGTTGTCCATGCCGCCGGCGCGTTCCATCTCGGCATCGAAATCGGGGATGTTGACCGAGCCTCCGAACATGAGGTGTTCGAACAGGTGGGCCAGGCCGGTCATCGAGGGGTCTTCATCGCGGGCACCTACGTTGTAGAGAACGTTGACGGCAACCATTGCCGTCGAAGGATCATAGTTGTGGATGACCCGCAGTCCGTTAGAGAGTGTGAATTTATGGCAGTCGATCATTTTTTTGCTGAAATCTGGACTTCAAAGTTATAAAAAAGCGCCGATATGGCATCGAAAAAAGCAAAAAGAGTGGATTATAGGGCTTTTAGCAAATAATTTTTAACAGATTTCTTGGAGATATAACTTTTTTGTCCGTATATTTGCAACATGAGCAATAGGTCATAATGGCAAGCCTATACTTTCCGGCCCTCTTACTCTCAATTATCTTTTATTAATCTTTTAATCTCAAACTCATCGCAATGAAAACTCTCGTTGAACAGCTCGCTTCCAACTTTGAAGCTTTCGCAAAAGACGCACAGGCTCAGGTTGAAAACGGCAACAAAGCTGCCGGTGCCCGCGCACGCAAAGCATCTCTCGAAATCGAAAAACTCCTCAAGCAGTTCCGCAAGGAGTCTATCGCAGCAGGCAAGTAATCAGAAAGCCCGCCTCCTGGGGGATTATCTCTTTTTGCCCCCCTTCAACAAACAAAAAGAGAGCAAAAAATATAAACCGCTGTCAGTCGAAAAGACCGGCAACGGTTTGTTTTTTTAAGAGGGTGTTCACCTGATGCAGTGACGCAGGATGGCGTTAAGATCCTCGCGGGTGAAGCGGAGCGCCACCGAGGACTGGGTGGAGGCGTGGATGTAGAGCGAGATGGCGCGCGTCATCAGCACATCGTCATGGCAGCCCTTCATGGCCGAATAGCCGCCGTCAGGCAGGGCCTCATACTGCATCAGTTCATCGCAGGCCGTGGGGCAGCGCTCGGTGTAGGCCCCGTCGCGCACATAGGCCACGAGATTGGCTATCAGCGCCGCCTTGGTGCGTACATTGACGTGGAAGCCCGGCAGACGCTGACCGCTCTCGCCGCTGCGGCAGTAGAGGTAGGGATATGACTGCCTGAGAGTTTCGAAGATGTAGTGGCCGTGGCCCTCCGAGGAGCTTTCCCATGAATTGCTTTCTACAACGAGCATGGCATTGTTGAAATAGCGTCCGATAGCCGAAGCCTTGGCTGCGAGAAGATCATGGTCGATGTGGCCGCGCCACTGGCCCACTATCTCCGGCCGTCCGAGGGTGTCGGTGTGGCGGTCGAGCACGGAGATAACCGAATAGTCCGACCCGCGCGAGCGGCCCCCGATGTCGACACAGACAATGTAGGCCCCGCCCCTCCGCGGCTCTTTCCAGCGCACGAAAAGCCCTTGGGGCGAGGGTGAGAAGCGGGGCACTCCACCGGGACGGCTGACATCGCCCTGCTCCGAGAGCACCACCTCTCCCCTCTCGCCTTCCTCGCCGCAGCCTGCGCGCAGGCGTTCCACATCAGCCGGGGCGAAGACTCCGCGCGAGGTCGACTCGAAGGCCTCGGCGGCCACGGTGGGATATTCGGCCTTCATCGAGCGGTGGTCGGGGAAACCGAGCCGCTTGTCGTGATACCACTTTATGGCCTCCAGAGTGCAGCCGTGGTCGGTC
The DNA here is from genome assembly GCF_003024805.1 of Duncaniella muris. Classification (GTDB taxonomy): domain Bacteria; phylum Bacteroidota; class Bacteroidia; order Bacteroidales; family Muribaculaceae; genus Duncaniella; species Duncaniella muris. The sequence continues at coordinate 3,642 of NZ_PUEC01000017.1, read as the reverse complement.
CACAGACTGCGTTCGTAGGCATCGAGTGAGTCCCAGAGCTGCTGCGGATCGTCTACTTCGGAGCGATTGATGTCTATCTCATGCCAGGGCACGAAGAATGGAATCTTGTCACTGCGTCCCGGAGTGCAGGCGCGCATCCATTCGCGGTGGAAGAAGTTGCCGGTGCCGTTGGCGGTGCTTTCCATAGCGATGAACGAGAGCGGTTTGGAGGCAATGCCTGAGGTGACCGAGCGCAGCAGGTCGGCGGGATTGTGGAGCGGCGAGTCTTTCCAGAAAGCCACCTCGCTGAGATGGGCCAGCGCATAATCCTGGCCGCGTGTGGCTTCCTGATTCTCGCTCGAACAGACCGTCACCTTGCACTCGCGGCCGGGAATGACGCGGGTGTTGGTCATGCGCTCGAAGGGGCGGAATTCGGGTTTCACCTCCTCTTCCCAGTATTCTTCGGGATAGCGGGCAAGGAGGCGTGAATACATGCCTCTGATGGTGGCCGAGGTGTCTTTGACATGGGCGCAGATCAGCGAGTTCCAGCCACGGCAGTGGATTATCTGTATCCAGGCGAAGTAGATCTGTATCAGAGTCGAGCCGCCCCACTGGCGCGCTTTGAGCATGATCAGGCGCAGAGGATGTCCGGCGCGGCGCTCGGCCTCAAGAAGCGCTGCGAGCCTGCGCTGCGGACGGTTGAGGCGGAAAGGGATGTCGCGCGAGGAGATCTTGTCGGTGATCACTACGCAGCTGACGGCCCAGAAGGGGAAGTCATATCTGAACCGCAGGCGGGCTAAGTCGCGTTCAGAGGCTGCAAGACGGAGTTTCGGGTCGTCAAGCATTTCGGCCGGAATCCAGTAGGTCTTTCCGCCGAAGCTGTAGGGGACGCGGGTGGGATCCGAGGCATCGCCTGTCACCGGATCCGGATCATCGGCAAGTGCGGCATTGCGCCGCGCGTTTTCAAGGAGTATTTCTTTCATAAGTCAAGAGGTTTTCAGAGGGTGTTTAATAACAACCTCTTAGTACTGCCCGATGCGGAAGTCTCCGACTGCCACGCGGGCGGTGAGCGAGAGTGTGAAGCGGTGACGGTGGGGAGCGTGGAGTGCCACCGGAGGCAGATGGGTCAGCAACCCGGCGATCTCATAAGACGCAAGCAGATCGGAGTAGGCACCGCCGCAGCCGTTGTCGCCGAGCAGACTGACGCTGCCTTCGCCAACCTGCCCTCTGAAGGGCATCACAAATCGGCGCCAAAGCGCTGACGGTGCGCCGGGGCTGACCGAGACCGAGGCCGCAAAGGCTATCTCGCATTCCTCATCAAGCTCTTGGGTGAGATCATAGAGCCTGCCGTCAGCTCCTGCGCCCCAAAGTCCGGGCGGATGGCTCAGAAGCGAGGCAAGAGGCTGACAACTGCGGGTGAAGCGCACACGACCGTCAGGCGAGGTGACGGTCACCGGATCTGAGGCCGCGGCGGGGAAGCACCACAATTCATCGGCAGCGCCTGAATAGCCGAGTCTGACGGCTCCGGCCGAGGGCCTGATGGTGGTGACACGGCGCCCGCTCACGCTGACCAGATCGCCTCCGGCAATGGCGGCGACCGAGGCCGAGATAACGCAGACTGCCTCACTGCAGGAAGTGGGGCGCGGATCGAGGGTGCGCACCGTCAGGCGGCTGCGCGAGGAGTTGACCGTCAGACTCTGTATGCCCGACTGCCCGAAGAGATAGAAGCGTGAGCTTTCAGAGTCCCAGCCTGAGGCTCCTCCTACGGCGGCTGTGATGGCTACCGGGGCGGATCCGGCGTTTTCCACAGCGGCCTGAGGCGAAAGCGGCGAGGCAAGGGTGCTGACGGCAAGCATTCCGGGGAAACGGCGCGACACGGGGGCTGAGGCGGGGAGCACGAAGGCCGGAAGCGACTCGGTCAGCTCCACCGGAGCGGCCGAGGGGTGGAGCCAGTAGGCCATCGAGCCGGAAGGATCGGGGCGGAGGCTGACGCGGAGCACCGAGCGGCCGCAATAGAGCCTCATCTCCACCGCGTCAGGCGAGGGATAGACCAGCAGCGGCGACAGGAGGCTGACGGCAGGGCTTTTCCCTACGGCACTGCGTACCACCGACGATCCGTCGGCAAAGACAACTTTCACGGCCATTGGCTGAACCTCGCCGGAGCCGCTGTCAAGCTTCACGGCCATTTCGGCCGGCAGACTGCCGCTGAAACGCCGGGCCGACAGTCCGCCGGCCACTATGCAGTCGCCGCTGAGGCCCATGACTGATGCGTTCATCACGTGGGGCGGACTCAGAGCGCGGATGGCCTCGCCGACAGGAGTCAGCGGCTTCACCGGTGCGCCGGTCACAGAGCGCAGGGCTTTAAGATCGGCCCGGCAGTCGCGGCGGTCGGCATACCAGGGATTTTCAAGCCCTTCCCACTCTCCGGCTGCGCTGTCGAAGCGGGCTGAGCCGAGGGTTTCGAGCGCGCCGCTGTCAAGACGGGCAAGGACGGCGGCCACCTGCGAGCTGAGCAGCGTGGCCGGAGCGGCCGGTGAGGCGAGGCTGTCATGCACTCCCGGCAGGCGCAGCGAGAGCACTGCCGAGGTGGCCGTGAACGAGCCGAGGGTGTGGGCGGCACGGAGGTTCTCTTCAAGCGGATGGAGCTGCGGGCTTACCTGGAGCTCGACGCTGCTGATCGTCCGGGCCCACAGTCCGTCAAGACTGCCGCGCAGACGCAGGCTGAATGTGCGGGCGGTGAGAGTAGTGGCCGCTACCTCGCTGAGAGAGCCGCCGCTGAGGCTGAAGGCGGCTCCGGTGAGCTGCGGTCCGCTGTCAGGGCCGAGGAGCACGGGCTGGGAGGTGTAGATGACACGGCCGTCGGCCCCGCGGAGGCGGTAGCGGGCTATGACGGGCTGAAAGAACACCCGCCGGGCCACTGCCCTGTCGCCTATTGCGAGATAGGCTTCGGTCAGCGCCGACTGCATGGAGGCAAGATCGGCCGACGTGAGACCGGCGGAGCGCGAGCTGTAGCTGCCGCGGAGGCTGCGGGCGTCGATCGTGGCTGAGACCAGGCCTTGGTCAGTGCGCTCTATGGTCAGGGGCGGCGGGAGTTCAGAGGCACTGCGGGTGGTCCAAAGTCCGCTGAGGCTGTCGCGGCTCAGCATCTGAGGGTCTTCACCCTCGGAGGTCATTAGCAGAAGACTTTCGCCGGTGGCCACGGCACAGCGGGGAGTGCCTGAGGCTCCGGCTGGACGGTAGACTTCCTGACCGTCAAAGCAGAGGAGTCCGCTGTCATCGGCAAAGAAGAGGGTGAGCACTCCGGCGGAGTCGCAGAAAACTCCGCCGGGCAGAAGCCTGGCGCCGGGAATGACCTGGGATGTGAGGTGACGGGGCGGTCCGACAGGCACGAGGGAACTGCCTGCGGCGGCGGGACGCAGATTGTGGCAACGGCTGACTGATCCGTCATCGCGCAGCGGGCCAATAGGGAAACGGAGAGCTGGTGGAGGTGTGGTTTTCATGAGCAGGAAGCGGGTTCATTGACTGAGGCTTAGAGGGTCGTACATTTGTACGGTTAAATGTTTTTGAATAAATTTATCTTCAAATATCAGGCATCACAAGCATGGAACAAGGCAGATTAGGGGGTGGCAAAACCCGTGACTAACGTTCAGTCCCCATGCTTTT
>NZ_PUEC01000016.1 GCF_003024805.1 Duncaniella muris | reverse complement strand
GGGATGCCCGAGCGGCGGGGGCGGCCTAAACCGCCCCCAAGAGCGGACTGCGGCAAGACCATTCTCAAATAATCTAAGGTGGATGTAATTTTTGCCTCATTTTATTTGGTTTTTAATATAGTTCGTTAGGGTTCATACTATATATGACACTCCAGCGGTTGAAAAGTTTAAACAAATTTTTAATCAGGCGGAAAACCCGATGCCGGATAGACCGCCTGACTGTTTTTTCAATGTGTTTAGAATTCCTGTCCGAGGATGAAGTGGAAGTGCGATCCGCCCTTGGTTCCGTAGACCTTGTCGAAACCGTAGGCCCAGTCGATACCCATCATGCCGATCATCGGGAGGTAGATGCGGACACCGACTCCGGCGCTTCGCTTGAGTTCGAAGGGCGAGAAGTTTTTGACTGATGTCCATGCGTTGCCGCCTTCGATGAATGTCAGACCGTAGATGGTGGTGGTGGGCTGCAGCATGAAGGGGAAGTGGAGTTCCATGCCGAAGCGTGTGTAGGCATAACCGCCGCCGAGCTGATAGGGGGTGAGCTGACCGTTGTCGTAGCCGCGGAGCGCGATGGTCTCCTGGGCGTAGGTGTAGGAGCCTGACATGCCGTCACCGCCGACGTAGAATGTCTCGAAGGGCGATTTCAGATATTTGTTGTAGCTGCCGAGCAGACCGATGTCGGCTCTGGTCATGAGCACGAGAGTGTATTTGCTCTCGACGTCGTTGATCGGAGTGTAGGTGCGGGCCTTGAAGCGGAGCTTCCAGTATTCGATCCAGCGGTAGAGTTCTTTCTTTGCAGCTGTGGTGTTCTCTTCAGAGAGTTTCTTCCAGTTTTTGTTGCCGAAGAGCGAGACGGGAGGTGTCAGCTGCAGGTTGAGAGAGAAGTTGGAGCCCGAACGGGTGTAGAGCGGATTGTCAATCGAGTTTCGGGCGAGGGTCAGGCCGATGGTGAGTGCGTTTGACGTACCGTTCTGCATATAATAAAGGTATTCCCAGTTCTTGAGGTAATACCAGCTGTAACCAAGTTCAGCCTGGAATGTGAAGTAGTCATCAGGCCAGTTGAGACGCTTGCCGAAGCCTACGGAGACGCCGATCATCTGGAGGAATTTGTTGGGGTCGTAGGCGTTTTCGTAAGAGTAGTTGTTGTCATAACCGTAGCCGGTGTTGTACAGACCGCTGTAGCTGTAGAGGTAGTTGTTCATGTAGTTGCGGTTGTAGTACGAGGAGTTAACACCGGTCTGACGGCTGTACCATGCCGAAACCGAGAGCGAGTTGGGGCGCTTGCCGCCGAACCAGGGGTCGAGGAATGAGATGCTGTAGGCCTGGTAGTAGCGGGCGTTGGTCTGAGCGGAGATGGTGAGCTGCTGTCCGTCGCCCTGCGGCACGAGGCCTTTGTAGCTGTTGGGATAAAAGAGGTTCTTGATCGAGAAATTGGTGAACTTGATGGCCACCTTGCCGATAATACCTGTCTGGCCCCAGCCCATCGAGAATTCAAACTGGTCGTTGGATTTCGATTCGAGATTGAAAAGGATGTCGACCGTTCCGTTTTCCTGATTGGGTTCAGGGCGGATATCCATGTTTTCAGGGTTGAAGTGGCCGGTCTGGGCGATTTCACGAGCCGAACGCATAAGGTCGCTCTTGCTGAAGAGTTCGCCCGGCTTGACACGGAGCTCACGGCGGATCACCTTTTCATAGAGGCGGTCGTTACCGTTGATGATTACGTTGTTGATTCGGGCCTGCGGGCCTTCTACAATGCGCATTTCGAGGTCGATGGAATCGCCGCGCACGTTCTTTTCCACCGGCACTATGTCAAAAAAGAGATAACCGTTGTCCATGTAGGCACTGGCTATGGCGTCGTCATCATCGGTGGTGCGCTTTTTCAGGAGTGTCTGATTGTAGACGTCACCTTTCTCTATGCCAAGGAGCGCCGCAAGATTTTCGGTGGGATAGACGGTGTTGCCCACCCAGGTCACATCGTTGACGAAGTATCGCTTGCCTTCATCGAGGTTGATATATACGTCGACTGTCTTTTCGTCATAGGGGACCACGGAGTCGGAGAGAATGACGGCGTCGCGGTAGCCTTTTTCGTTGTATTTCTGAATGATGCGGTTGAGGTCGTCCTTATAGTCTGTCTCCACGAATTTTTTCTGACGGAAAAGGTTGAGGAGCTTGCCTTTCTCGTTGGTCTTCTTCATCACTCGCTGAAGCTGGCGGTCAGAGAGCACGTTGTTGCCGTCGATATAGATCTTGTGGACTTTGACTTTGTCGTTCTTGTTGATGTTAATGTCGACGATCACTTCATTGGGGTGCGAGAGGTCGTCGGTGAGGTTTATCTTCACTACCGCGTTGCCGAAACCCTTGTTTGAGTAGTATTTCTTGATGATGCTTTCGGCGCGGTTGACGATGTTCTGCGTGATTTGGTTGCCTTTCATGAGCTGGAGGGCTTCTTCGAGGTCCTGCTTCTCACCTTTTTTCACCCCGTGGTAGTTGATTTCGGAGATTCTCGGCTGCTGACGCAGGTTGAGTGTCAGATAAGCTTTGTTTCCGACCACTTTGTCGACCGCTATCTGCACTTTCGAGAAAAGGCCCTGACGCCAGAGACGCTTGGAGGCATCGGTGATTTCAGCACTTGGAATGGTGATGAGATCTCCGACTTTGAGCCCGGTGTAGCCAATGACGATATAGTCTTCATAATTGTCGGCACCCTTGACCTGGATGTCTGCGATCTCGTAGGTTTTCGGCAGGCCGGTGAAAAGGATGTCGGGGTTATAGACCGTATCCGCAGGCGCCTGGGCGCATACGTTGGCAGTCAGTGCTGAAAGGAAGAGAAGGAATGTGATAAATCTAAAACGCATGATGAAAAACAACGTCTGTGATGTGTGTGGGGTGGAGGGATGTTTCTTTATTTTATTTGTTCGGATGTCAGGCCGAAACGGCGTTCACGGCCTCCGAAGTCATACAGGGCCCGGATGAAGTCCTCGCGTGAGAAGTCGGGCCAGAACGTGTCGGTCACATATATTTCCGAGTAGGCGATCTGCCACAGCAGGAAGTTGCTGACCCGATGGTCACCTCCGGTGCGTATGAGCAGATCAGGGTCGGGCATTCCGGCTGTAGAGAGATAGGCGTCGAAGGCTTGGTCTGAGTCCATGTCGGTTGCGGCTGCTTTTCCGACTGCCACGTCTTCGGCAAAGCGGCGGCAGGCCCGGATGATCTCCCAGCGCGCAGAGTAGCTGATGGCGAGTGTGAGCGTAAGACCGGTGCAGTGCGAAGTGTCGGCGATGCACTGCTGCAGGCGCTCGTAAGCCTCGCGCGGCATACGGGAGGTGTCGCCGATCATGTTAAGGCGCACGTTGTTCTTGATCAGATCAGGGGTCTCGCGCTCGATGGCAATCACGATCAGGTGCATCAGGGCATCGACTTCCGCCTTGGGCCGGTTCCAGTTTTCAGTGGAGAATGTATAGAGAGTGAGATAGCCTATGCCGAGTTCAGAGGCAACTTCGGTGATGCGTCTCACCGTGTTGACTCCCTCTACATGGCCTTCGCTTCGGTCGAGACCGCGCGCTTTGGCCCAGCGCCCGTTGCCGTCCATTATGATGGCTACGTGGCGAGGAAGGCTGCTCTTGTCTATTTCTTCTGTCATATTTTATATTGTGTGGTTCTGCGACACATGGCCCAGAGCCTGATTTATCGTTTATAAAATTAGTTTTTCACACAGGAGCTGCCGTCAGTCGATGCGGTGACAGGTGACACAACGCTCGCCGAATTCATAGCTCACGGAGAACATCAGGGTCGAATACCAGTCGGTGTTCTTGATGAACGAGCTTTTGATCTGGTAGAGATCTTTGAGCTCGCGGCTGTCGGCATTGTCGCCAAACACTTTTGTCATGCAGAACTCCAGTCCGAGGTTGACCCGCGGACGCAGTTTGAATTTCACGCCGAATCCCATCGGGAGGGTCATGGCCACAAAACTGTCATCGCCGCTGCGCGACATGGCCACTCCGAGTCCGAGCGAAAGATAAGGCGAGATGCGGCTCAACTGTTTGTAGGATTCTCCTATGCCGTAGTTGAAGAAGTTGAATTCGGCGCGGGCACCGAGATCGTAGATCCACGACTTGAAGTCATAGACCTTGCCTTCAGGCAGCACGTTGTCCATATCGGCCGTCGATCCGCTCAGCGAGGCCGCTGTCAGAAGTCCTCTCAGCGCCCAGCGGCTGTTGATCAGATAACGGAACGAGGCGTTGAGGCCTACGCCGGGATTGGCAAAGAGATTACTTTCATTGGCATCGCCAAGATAGCCCGACATGCCGAGACCGGCTCCTATGTCAAATTTATATTTCTCGACGCTCGCTTGCGCCTGAGCTGCTGTTCTGCCGGGGAGAGACAGGCCGGCGATTAGGGTCAGAATAAGAAGGAGAGACCGCATGCCACCACATTATTAATATAAGGGGCGGAATGTGAAGCGGCGGATCACACCGCGCCAAAGGCTGTCATGGAGATTGCCATCGGCATCAACACCTCCGAAGAGGTAGATGTAGGGGCATTCCCATTCGGTGACAGGGACCGACACACGGCTCACAGCAAAGGGCACAGGAGTGGCAAAGGCCGGGAGGCGGGTTCCTCCGGCATTATGCCAGCCGGAAGCCGAGCGGGCTGTGGATGCCGACATCTCGTCTTTGACAACGATGGCCTGGGCCGATGAGAAGGCGGGTATATAGTCGGGGAGCTGAAGATAGCTGTCGGCCTCGTTCCACGTGATGCCTTGGTCATATGACACATAGACCATCTTTGAGACGACCTCGCCTTCAGCCGACTCGTAACGGCCGCCCATAGCGATGAGGGCGGAGCGTTCGGTCACGCGCCATGTCGAAGTGTTGACTCTCGGAGTAAAATAGGGGAAGAGTGTCATTTCCTCGCGCTCGTCAATGTCACGGTTGCTGAGTTTTGCCCATGAAGTTCCGTCATAGCCCCATGCGGCACCGGTGATCATGCCTGAGGCATCACGTCCGCCCACGAAGAGGGCAAGCGGTTCGGAGCTCCATTTGGTCTCGTAGGTTATCATCTGGCTCGTACCGCTCACGGGACATCCGGCAGGAACTGCGGCTTCTGTGGAGGCGGGATAAGTCACGTGCTTCCATCCGTCGGCATCGTTGCGCGCGCCGAGGATACGGTCGGTGTATCCGCCGTAGATATATGTCATTCGTCCACCTGTCTGGCTCCAGCTGACGGCATCGGTCGAAGTGAAGAGGTTTCCGGTCGCGTCAAGTATGTAGAGCGCCGCGTCACTGGCGGTGAATGATTCTATATCGGCGCTCACCGGAAGCGCAGCGGCCGAGACAGTCCAGCGGTTGTCATAATAGGGATTTTCCGACACAGCCACACTTGCCGATGATCCGTCGGCTGTCAGGCAGTAGACCTTTCCGGCGAATTCCACGGTCTTCTGTGCTGACGGGCTTATTGCCGAAGGCAGCACGGTCTTGGCGCCCTCTGCCCAGAAGAGAGTGTCGGTCTCCACTTTGTGGACATTGATATCTATGGTGTATTCTCTCTTGTTCTGTCCGTTATAGGAAGTCACAGAGAGTTTCACCGGTCCGTCAGAGAAGTTGATGCTGTCGCCGGGGCTGTCGATATAGCTGATGGTGGTATCTCTCGGAGTTCCGAGCTTGCGGTAGGTCAGCTCGCAGGCACTGGCCGAAGAAGTTCCGATATTGAGCACAAGTTTGCTCACATCAGTACCTTTGGGCAGAGAGTCGGCATTGAAGATGCGGGCATCGACCAGGTCTATCGAGAAGAAGACCGAATCAAGTCCGGTCAGCACCTTGTCATTCTTCTTGATGCTGAAAGAGGTGACCGAGCAATTGCCGAAATCGCCTTCTGACACAAATGTGCTGGAGTCATCTTTGTTACATCCGGCCACGATGGCTGTCAGCATCAGAGCCAACAGGGAGTATAATGGAAATCTTTTATTCATAAATGTGAGCATACGGCGCCTGCGAAAAAAGACGCACATTATTAGCATTTTGTAATCAAAAGCCGGATTGTTCATCCTGACACTTTTACAAGTTGCAAAGTTAACAACATTTTCGTTAACCACCGTCCGGATAACGTAAAAAAAACATAACAAATCTATCTGTCAGCATTTTTTGAAGATCAAACCGAAATATCGACACACTGACATAGAATTTTTTTTAGCCTGCGGCTTGCATTTTTACTTTCTGTTTTTTATTTTTGCGACATCAATAAAACAGATCCTTTTTGTTACACTATATTAGCTACTAAACTAAAAATCGTAAACCCACATTTATTTACAATCTGGAGCCATATTTTAAGGTTCTACGACTCCGGCAATCATTTTTTTGACACTGGATTCTCTGTTCAATAAATATATGTGTGTTACAAGATTGTAGATTAGACAAGGGGGAGAGGCCGTGAGGCTCATCCTCCTTATTTATTCTACTCCTTAATCCGGAGGGTGCTTCACGACAAACGTCATGAAACACCCTCCGGATATTTTATCGAATCTGCAGCCTTGCCACGCCGTGACCCTATTTTCGCGGCACGATGACACGGTCGCCTATCAGCTTTGCAAGTTCCGAGCGGGAGTTCTCGATCTCTTTCATCTCTTTCATCAGCTCGATAGAACGGTCATAATCGCCTCCACAGGCAGCCAAAAGCGACCTGACATCCTGAAGTCGGGTCCACAGGATGGCATCTTTCAGTTCATGGAGCGCACGCGGCACAAGTTCGCCCAGCAAATCCTGCTCCGTGTCAACCTTGGCATACTTTGTGTGCATCTTGCTCAGTATATGGCGCTCCACAACAAGATCGGAGGCCATCTCACGCACCACATCATCAGGCGAAGAGCACATCAGCCGTCCGAGATAGGTGGCGGCAAACTCATCGAGCCTGCGGGCATAGTCAGCGTCGACAGTCTCCTGCAGAGAGCGTTCCATCGCAGAAATACTACCTACGTCAGTGGCTTTCTGCCTGATCTCTTCCACTCCCGCAGCGAATTCGCTGCGCCGGCGCTCTTCAAGCTGCACCCGGCAGTGCTCGATATCCTCATTCCACGTGGCCCGGCTAAGCACAATGGCCATATCCAGAAAATGGGCAATGTCACTGTTCTCGAAGCGGATTTCATCGGCAGCAAGATCGGCCTCGATATATTCGAGCACCGTCATAGGCTGATTATTGCCGTCCTCGTCGATGCCCTCGGCAAAAGCATAGTTGCCATACTTGGCCACCAGGCGGACTATAGCCAGCTCATAGGTGCGCAGAAACTTGGCATGTTTCCCCTGCGCCGAAACCTGAACCTGAGGCTGCTGACCTGCCTCTCCGGCGGCCGTCTGCTCCTCTGCCGACGCCGGACCGGGACCCGGCTCATCGGCATAATCCGCAAATGCCTGCCGGCGCTCGCGGTCTTCACGCGACTTAAGCCTGTATTCATTATAATACTTGCCGACCTCACGCCGCAACACATCCTCGTCCATGAAAAGCAGACGCGAGCACTCCTGCACATATACGCGCCGGGTAATCTCATCGGGGATCAGAGCTATGGTCTTGACAATCCGCGTGATCACCTGTGCGCGCCGGGCCGGATCGTCAGCCGCCTCTCCCATCAGAATCCGGGCCATGAAACTGATAAAGTCTGTCTCGTGAGCCTTGATATACTCCTCCACCTCCGTTGAGCTGTGGCTCTGCGCAAAGGAGTCAGGGTCATCCCCCTCAGGGAGAAGGAGCACTTTTATATCCATGCCGTCCTGAAGCAGAAGCTCGATGCCTCGCAGCGAGGCCTTTATGCCCGCCGCATCACTGTCATAAATCAGAGTGACGTTAGAAGTGAACCGTTTTATCAGACGCACCTGCTCTACGGTAAGCGCGGTACCCGAAGAAGCCACCACATTGCACACCCCTGCCTGGTGCATGGAGATGACATCCATATAGCCCTCCACAAGTATGCACTTCTGAGCCTTGGCTATAGCCTGCTTGGCCTGATAGAGCCCGTAGAGCTCTCGGCGCTTGAGGTAGATGTCAGATTCGGGAGAGTTGACATATTTGGCTATCTTCTTCTCCTTGCTGAGAGTACGGCCTCCGAAAGCGACCACCTTGCCTGACAGCGAAAGAATCGGATAGATGACACGTCCGCGGAAGCGGTCAAACACACGGCCGTCATCAGTGCGCGAACACAGGCCGGTGGAAAGCAGATATTTCTCGCTGTAGCCACGCTCAAGCGCCGTGGCAAAAAGCGCGTCGCGCCCCTCCACGGCATAGCCGAGATGGAAACGCTCCACCATAGCGTCGCTGATGCCGCGATAGCGGAAATATGACAGGCCAATATCGCGCCCCTCCTGCGTCTCTTTCAGATTCTTCTCGAAATAGCGCATGGCGAAATCATTGACCGCCAGCATATTCTCGCGATCGGTCTCCGCCTGTTGCTCCTCGTCGGTCATCTCGCGCTCCTCGATCTCGATATTGTATTTCTTGGCGAGATAGCGCAGAGCCTCGGTAAACGACAGCTGCTCCAGCTTCATGATGAAGCTCACCGGACTGCCGCCCTCGCCGCAGCTGAAACACTTACACATACCCTTGGCCTTGGAGACATAGAACGACGGCGAACGGTCGTTATGGAAAGGACAAAGACCTACATAGTTGGCTCCCCGACGCTTAAGCGCGACGAAGTCACTCACAACCTCCACAATGTCGGCCGCGTCAAGAATCCTCTGCACTGTAGCATTGTCAATCTTTCTCATAGCGAGTACAAAATTAGTAAAATTGAGAAATATTTCCTATCTTTGCGACTTGAATTTACAGGAGTCGTCCGTATGGCTCTCTAACCCTCCACATTAATTAATAATGGCAAACATCAACATCACATTCCCCGACGGGAGCGTAAAGCAGTTTGAGAGCGGAGTGACCCCTCTGCAGATTGCCGAGTCACTCTCCCCTCAGCTCGCCCGCGACATCCTCGCGGCATCTGTCAACGACAAGGAGTGGGACATCACCCGCCCTGTCAACGAAGACGCCTCAATCCGCCTCTTCAAATGGGATGACCCCGAAGGCAAGCACGCCTTCTGGCACTCATCGGCCCACCTGCTCGCCGAAGCCCTCCAGGATTTGTTCCCCGGAGTGAAATTCGGCATCGGCCCGGCTATCGAAAACGGATTCTACTACGACATTGATCCAGGCGAAAACACCATAACATCAGCTGACTTCCCCCGCATCGAAAAGCGGATGCTCGAACTCGCCCAGCAGAAAAACCCGATTGTCCGCGCCGACATCTCGAAAGCCGACGCGCTAAAACTCTTCGGTGACCGCGGCGAGGAATACAAATGCGAGCTCATCAGCGAACTTGAGGACGGCCACATCACCACCTACACCCAGGGATCGTTCACCGACCTCTGCCGCGGTCCGCACATCGCCACCACCGCACCAATCAAGGCCGTGAAAGTCACCTCACTCGCCGGAGCCTACTGGCGCGGCGATGAAAAGCGCAACCAGCTCGTCAGAGTCTACGGCATCACCTTCCCCAAGAAGAAAATGCTCGACGAATATCTCGTGCTCCTCGAAGAAGCCAAGAAACGCGACCACCGCAAACTCGGCAAAGAGATGGAACTCTTCGCATTCTCCCAGAACGTAGGCGCCGGCCTGCCCCTCTGGCTCCCCAAAGGAACCGCCCTGCGCGACCGCCTCGAACAGTTCCTGCGCAAGATCCAGAAGCAATACGGCTACCAGCAGGTGATCACCCCGCATATCGGCAACAAGAACCTCTATGTCACCTCAGGCCACTACGCAAAATACGGCAAGGACTCCTTCCAGCCCATCCACACACCGGAAGAAGGCGAGGAATACCTGCTCAAACCGATGAACTGCCCCCACCACTGCGAGATTTTCCGCGCCCTGCCCCGCAGCTACCGCGACCTGCCCCTGCGCCTCGCGGAATTCGGCACCGTCTACCGCTACGAACAAAGCGGCGAGCTCCACGGCCTGACCCGCGTCAGAGGCTTCACTCAGGACGACGCCCACATCTACTGCGCCCCTGACCAGATCAAAGGCGAGTTCCTCAAGGTGATGGACATCATCTTCTTCATCTTCAAGGCACTCAAATTCGAAAACTTCGAAGCCCAGATCTCGCTCCGCGACCCCAACAACAAGGAAAAATATATCGGCTCCGACGAAAACTGGCACCTCGCCGAACAGGCCATCATCGACGCCTGCGAAGAAAAAGGCCTTAAAGCCCGTAAGGAATACGGCGAAGCAGCCTTCTACGGCCCGAAACTCGACTTCATGGTCAAGGACGCCCTCGGCCGCAAATGGCAGCTCGGCACCATCCAGGTTGACTACAACCTGCCCGAACGCTTCCAGCTCGAATATACCGGCTCCGACAACCAGAAACACCGTCCGGTGATGATCCACCGCGCCCCCTTCGGCTCGATGGAACGCTTCGTGGCAGTGCTGCTCGAACACACCGCCGGCCGCTTCCCCCTCTGGCTCGCCCCCGAACAGGCCGTAGTGCTCCCCATCTCCGAGAAGTTCAACGACTACGCCCGCAAGGTCGCCGACCAGCTCAACGCCCTCGACATCCGCACCCAGATTGACGACAGAAATGAAAAAATCGGCAAAAAAATCCGCGACAACGAGCTCAAAAGAATACCCTATATGCTCATTGTAGGCGAAAAAGAAGCTGAAAATGATGAAATTTCTGTAAGAAAACAGGGCGAAGGTGATAAAGGTTCGATGAAAATTGCTACCTTTGCAGCCGAATTGGCTCGCGAAGTCAATGAAATGATCAATCAACAGTAAAAAACAGACACTAAACCCCCTGAATGGAGAAAAAACCTTTCGCTCCGCGCCCTCCGCGCCCCAACAACGGCCCGCGCCGTCCCCTCCCCAACGCTCGTAAGGAGGAACCATACGCCATCAATGAATACATCCGCGCCCGCGAGATCCGTCTCGTCGGCGACAATGTAGAAAACGGCGTCTACCCCATTCAGGAAGCCCTGAAGATCGCCGATGAGCTTGGGCTCGATCTCATTGAGATCTCTCCCACCGCCCAGCCGCCGGTGTGCCGCGTGCTTGACTACCAGAAGTTCCTCTACCAGCAGAAAAAACGCCAGAAGGAACAGAAGGCCAAAGCAACCAAGGTCGTTGTGAAGGAAATCCGTTTCGGACCCCAGACCGATGACCATGACTACAACTTCAAGCTCAAACACGCCATCGGCTTCCTCCAGGAAGGCGCAAAGGTCAAAGCCTATGTGTTCTTCAAAGGCCGCTCCATTCTCTTCAAGGAACAAGGCGAAGTACTGCTGCTCCGTTTTGCCAACGACCTTGAGGAATATGGCAAAGTCGACCAGATGCCTGTGCTCGAAGGCAAGCGCATGATCATCATGCTCAGCCCGAAGAAAAAATAAACCAACCCCGCGTTGACCGGCCTGGTCCCCGCAAGGGGTTCCGACCGTCATCATACGAATTAAAATCATTATTTAACAATCACAACCAATGCCAAAGATTAAGACTAACTCCGGTGCCAAAAAGAGGTTCGCCCTTACCGGATCAGGAAAGATCAAGAGAAAACACGCTTTCAAGAGCCACATCTTGACCAAGAAGACCAAAAAGCAAAAACGCAATCTGACCCACTTCTCACTCGTGGCCAGCTGCGACTCTTCAAACGTCAAGTCACTCCTCGCTCTCAAGTAAGGAAGTTTTCACTATCTTAAAATCGTGATTTCTAATTCAATTTTTTAAACCGAACGGTCAGCCACCTAAAAATGAATCTAAGTGCAATGATGTGCCGCTGACGTTCACAACTCATTTTTCAAAATGCCAAGATCAGTAAATCATGTAGCTTCAAGAGCTCGCCGCAAAAAAATCCTGAAACTCACCCGTGGTTACTTCGGATGCCGCCGCAACGTGTGGACTGTAGCCAAGAACACCTGGGAAAAGGGTCTCACCTACGCTTACCGTGACCGCAAGGACAAAAAGCGCAACTTCCGCGCCCTCTGGATCCAGCGTATCAACGCAGCTGCTCGTCTTGAAGATCTTTCTTACTCAAAGCTCATGGGCCTCATCCACAAGGCCGGCATCGAGATCAACCGCAAAGTTCTCGCCGACCTCGCCCTCAACAATCCCGCTGCTTTCAAAGCTATTGTTGACAAAGTGAAGAACGCCTAAGGAGATCTCAACCTCCATCAAGGCTATCTCATAAGCCATAATTAAAATCAGAGACTTCGGCACCTCCGCCCAAACCGGACAAAGCCTGAAGTCTCTGATTTTTTTCATATCCTGCCAGCACTACAAACAGCGAAAACAAACCATGCAAAATCTCAAAGTCTGCTTTTACACACACAACCTGCCCAATCCATTAATTGGTGGAGTCGAAAGAGTGACATACAATCTCACAAATGCATTTCGGGCACATAATATTCGGGTATATAACCTATGTTCATCCGGAGATGGAGCTGATGCAACAATACCTACGGAATTAAATAACTGTGAAAAAGCCATATTTGCAAATGACTTTCTTATTCGTAATGGCATTAATATACTGATTGACCAATATGGGATGTCGTTTCTTTCACATCCAATGATATCAGAAAATATCAAAATACTCCAATGCTGCCACATAAATCCTATAGCCAAACACACAGTCAGAGCCCTGTTTGAATCCATTGATATTTACAAGCCAAAACAAAGCTTGTTAAACATAGCTTTCATTATCAATACTCCTCTGAGAAATTTAAAACTAAGGAAACGGTACTCAGATATAAGGGAAACCAACGGCATTGACAAACTTGTTTTTCTATGCGACAACTATGTAAATGCAATATCATCCAGGTACAAGATAGATATTGGACGATTGGCAGCAATTCCAAATGCCATTGATGATAACCTTCTGAATGAAACCTCCAGCCTAACACAAAAGAAGAAAAAAACCATCATGTGGTGCGGAAGAATTGCACAATCACCAAAAAATGTATTATTTCTCCCCCGATTATGGAAACACCTTATGACCAAGCACCCTGATTGGGAGATGATAATTGTCGGCGATGGCATAGACCGTCATCTGTTAGAACGCAAGATTAAACATTACAAACTATCCAATATCACACTGACCGGCAATACTAATCCTTATAAGTATTACAGAGATGCAAGTATTTTTGTGCTCCCATCCTACTCAGAAGGATTCGGGATGGTTCTTTTGGAGGCAATGGCAAACAATTGTGTCCCGGTGGTTTTTGACAATTCCGCAGTGTTCAATGACATTATTTCTGAAGAGTGCGGTTTTATAGTCCCGGATTTAGATGCCGATGCCTTTATAAACGCCTGTGATTTATTAATATCAAACGAGGATCTACTCTTGAAAATGGGTCAGAACGCCAAGCAAACGGTCAGCCGGTTCAGCATGAGTGATGTCTACAATCAATGGTGTAAATTATTCAACGAATTAGAGGTCGTTTAAAAACAATAGTTAAAATCCGAGCGAAAGTTTTGAGGTGGATATGGCTCTTCATCTCAGTCACATAGCTCGCTATGCTCCTTCCTCATTTGCAACAATTTATCTAAAAGATACACCACTCAGATTTTAACTTTTGGTTTTAAACAACCTCTTAATGAATTAAAAAAATGAACGGCAAAGTATCAGTCATAGTACCTGTCTATAATGCTTCAGGCTATCTTGGGAAATGCGTGGATTCGATCTTATCGCAAACATACATCGACATAGAGATTGTGTTGGTCAATGACTGCTCCACTGACAATTCGGCAGAAATATGCCAGCAGTATAAATTTAAATTTCCGGATAAAATACTACTTATCGACAAACCCCGTAATGAAGGAGTGGACAAAGCTCGCTTCTCAGGGCTGGCCCATGTATTCGGCTCAAATCCTGAAGGTATGGTCACATTTGTCGACTCTGATGACTATATAGAACCTGAAGCTATTGAACGCCAAGTGACTGAAATGATTCGAACCGGAGCTGACGTGGTTCAGATGCAATCATATCGGGTGATGGGTATGATACGCCGAAAGTCGAAGACTTTTGTCACTCCTCAGGTTATAAAGCAGCCGGAACTCATGGAAAAATATTTCATATCCTTCTTCGGAGTCAACATTCTTGATGTCGGGATGTGGGCGAAGCTCTATAAGGTGAAACTGATCAAGTCATCAGGAGTTGCCCCTACAGGCTTCCGCATGGGTGAGGATCTGATGTTCAATCTTCATCTGTTCCCGCATATCAGCTGCTATTCGATAATAGATTATACGGGCTACAACTACCGGACCGGCGGTCTCACATCGAGATTCAATCCCTATCTGTGGGAAGACCTCAAAGAACAATCATTACAGAAGACTGCCATCGCCATGAAACATTGCAATCAGTTCGCCGTAAGGACCACTGCGATTGAACTGAAAAATGTGTTCTTGAGTACCGCACTTCAACGTAAAGAATATCTTAAAGAAACCGATGACGAACTGAAAGCCTGGATGACCATACAGCTTGCCGACTGCAAGCTATGGCATAATGTCAGATTGATTGCCGATGAGAACAACGAATATATCTATAATGCTATCAGAGACAATGATGTAAATTTTATTCTCCGCCATGTTACTGCGATATATAAAGGTATGCGTCTCCGTCGTTATATTAAAAAATTAATTTCCCTAATTTTCGAATAATGTCTCTGCTCACCTCTCTTAAAGAAAAACTCAATGCTCTCCTCAGCGATTCAAAACCGCCGGCTCCTGACGACCTTGTCAGACTTCGGACCTACGCCACCGCAGCCGAAGCCTACATCGACAAAGCATATCTTGAAGCCAACGGCATCCATGCTATGGTTGAAAACGAAGTCGAGATCTACACCCCGCAGATTAAAACCGGCGTCAGACTGGTGATCTTCTACCGCGACTACACCAAAGCCATCAGCCTCCTCGACAAAGCAAAATAACTACCGCGTATGGCGGAAGTCGTAGCTGAGGGTAAACAAGAAGTAGCGGCCTATGATGTGCGAGCGGTATTCACAGACCCCGTTGGGCGAGGCGCCGCGGCTGATGCTTTTCTTTCGGTTGAGAATATCATTCCACTCAAACGCCAGCTTCATTGCCTCATTTTTGAGAAAAGACCAGCTGCAGTTCAGGTCAAGGATGGTCTGCTCATCGTTGCCTGACGCGGCTATCGAACTGTTGCGCAGGGTATATCTCACCCGGCCTCCGACATCGAAACGTTTCAGGAAACGGATGTTGCCGTTCAGGCCCAGATCATAGTCGCGCATATAGCTCCGGCTGCCACGCAGACGGTTGACCGGATTACTGAAACGCCAGCCGAAATCGGCTATCAGCGTAATGTTGGCAGCCATATACATCACGTCAATGCGAGAATTGCACGAACGCCCCAGGGTGAGACTCTTTTCCGGCTCCACGCTCTGCCCCTCGTTGAGCAGAGCCACCTGATGGCTGTAGCTCCCGCCGATACGCGACAGCAGGCGGAATTTCTTAATTGAGTGTGACAGCCACAGATTGGCGCTTGCCGACCAGTTGCCGTTGACATTGACCGGGCAGACTTCGCTGACCCCGGTCTCCGGATTATAGAACACCGCCTGCGTCTGTTCGTCATAGACATTCGAATAGCTCAGATCAGCCGCCAGATTAAATTTGTGAAGGCGAGCCGAGAGGCGGAAATCCTGCCTGTAGGAGGCTTTCAGAGATGGATTGCCGTGGGTGATATAGAGCGGATTGCTGTTGTCGGTCATGCGCATCAGACTGCTGAGCGACGGCTGGTCGGTAGATCCCGAATAATCAAAATCAACAGAGAATTTATCGCGATAGAGCCTAAAGTTGAGCATAGGCATGAAGCTGACCGACGAGCGGACGGTGTCGCCGCTTATCAGACCGGTCTTCTGGTCGAGAGTACGGCGCTCAGGGGTTACGCTAATCCCCCCGTTCACCCGCCAGTGATCATCGCCATAGTTCAGCGAAACGCTGATCTGATGGCCGATGGTGTGGCTGAAACTGTGATTGCTGAGCGAATCGACATAGCCCTGCAGATAGCCTAGAGGCAGAACGGTGTCAGCCCGGTCAGGCAAAGCGTCCATGAAAGGAGAGAGATCATAGGTGGAACGCTCGCTGCTCTCACGGTTTATCACATAACTGTAGCCGGCGTTCAGTGAAAATTTTTGGCCGAACGTCTGGCTGAACGACAATCCGGCCGAGAACTGCCGCGAGCTGCCCGGTGTCCGGTTATACTGATTTCTGAAAAGCACCGAATCTGCTCCGGTAGCGGTCAGCAGCTGATAATATCTGATTTCCGAAAGGCTGAATGCTTCGTTGCGCGAACGGCCGCATCCGGCACTTATAGAAAACGAAAGAGTGCTCCCCGCGTCGTTGAGACGGCGCGAAATGCCGAGCGAAGCACTGTAGTTCCGCGAACGGTTCTTCGAAACCGACGACGATCGGTCGTCATTCACCCTGTCGGCCACTGGCACGGCATCGTAGGCCGGTCCATCAAACGGCGCCCCTATGTCCAGCTCCGGATTCGTATTGAAAACCGCCGTGCGCTGACCGGCGGAGCTTCTCGAATCGCTGTTGTTGACCGAGCCCTGCAGATTGAGGTAGGTCTTGTCATTGATCTTGCAGTTGACAGTCCCGTTCAGACTGAAACCGTGGCGGCGCCAACGGTCGTCGCCCACATTATAGCTGTAGCGGTTGCCACTGAGCATGTAGCTCTCTCTGTACGAGGTCCGGTCATCGTCATTAATGCTGTGGTTATACGAGCCCATGAGATAGACCCCTATTCCCTTGCCGAACGTCTTATTGATGGAACCATGCATTGAATCCTGACGGTTTCCGCGGCGCCCGCTGAGAATATGGCTGTTGCCCGTATCGGCATTGAATGAGAAATTGTCGCCGCCCATCCGGAAGGAATTTCCGTGGAGACGGCCCTCATAGCGGTTCTCATTGCCGAGCGCCACTGACGCACCGGCCATCAGCATTCCGTCAAACGCGCTTTTGGTCTGTATGTCAAGCACTTGATTCTTGCCCCCTGTCCTCACTCCGGTAAACTCCTCCTGGTCAGAAGCCTTGTCATATACCTTAAGCTGGCTGATCAGCTCGACCGAAAGATTTTCGAGAGCGGCCACGACGTCTGACCCGAAAAATTTTTCGCCGTTGACCATCACCTCGTTGAGCAGCGTACCGTAATAGGTCAGACGGCCCGAAGCCTTGTCATATTCCATTCCTGGGATCACCCTCACCAGCTCCTGGAGATAGGCCCCGTCACGCAGACGGTAGGCATCCGCGTTGAAGATCGTCGTATCGCCCCTCACCTCCATTTCCTTCAGAGGCGCTGTCACCACAACCTCGTCAAGACTGATGCTGTTCATTATCGAATCGGCAGCGGCTATGGCAAGGCTGTCGGCTTCGGTCAGTTCACGGACATACCCCGGCTCCTCCTTCTGCGCGGCTCCGGAGACTCCTGCCGGCCACACAAAAGAAAGAATCACAGCTAAGGCCGGTATGATCCGTAAAAATTTCATAAAGCAAATCGGATTGGCTTATTTTTTTTAGCAGATTAACATGTCAGAAGTGTGAACGGCAACAAATTTACTCCATTGTCCCCACATATCAAAGATGATCTGCATAATTTCCGTTCATCGTCCTCAAAATATTTCAATCACACCATTAAAACCGCCATTTTCGTTAATTTTTTCATTTTATTGCGTCATTTTACAAATAATTTATAACTTTGCGGACAATTATCTGTTCACACCCTTCAACGAATCATTGTTTTAGGTCAGGTTTCCAATTAAAAACAACACATAACATTATATTATAGACCCCTATGAGTGACAGGCTGTTTATTTTCGACACGACACTGCGCGATGGAGAGCAAGTGCCCGGATGTCAGCTCAACACAGTTGAGAAAATCGAAGTTGCAAAAGCTCTTGAAGCCCTCGGAGTCGACGTCATCGAAGCCGGATTCCCGGTGTCGAGTCCCGGTGACTTCAATTCGGTAGTGGAAATTTCAAAAGCAGTCACATGGCCGACAATCTGCGCGCTGACCCGCGCTGTCGAAAACGACATCCGCGTGGCCGCCGAAGCGCTGAAATATGCCAAACACCCCCGCATCCACACCGGTATCGGCACCTCTGACTACCACATCAAATATAAATTCAACTCCACCCGCGACGACATTCTCGAACGCGCTGTCGGAGCCGTGGCCTTCGCCAAGAAATTCGTGGAAGACGTGCAGTTTTACGCCGAAGACGCCGGACGCACCGACAATGAATATCTCGCCCGCGTGGTCGAGGCCGTCATCCGCGCCGGTGCCACAGTCATAAACATCCCCGACACCACCGGCTACTGCCTCCCCTCGGAATTCGGTGCCAAGATCAAATATCTGATCGACAACGTGGAGGGCATCGACAAGGTGGTCATTGCCACCCACTGCCACAACGACCTCGGAATGGCCACGGCCAACACCGTAACCGGTGTGGTCAACGGTGCCCGTCAGGCCGAAGTGACCATCAACGGCATCGGCGAACGCGCCGGCAACACCTCGCTCGAAGAGGTGGTGATGACCTTCCGCTCTCACAAAGACCTCGGCATCGACACCAACATCAACGCAACCAGAATCACCGGAATCAGCCGCATGGTTTCGAGCCTGATGAACATGCCCGTGCAGCCAAACAAGGCCATTGTGGGCCGCAACGCCTTTGCCCACTCCTCAGGCATCCACCAGGACGGTGTGCTCAAAAACCGCGAAAGCTACGAGATAATCGACCCCAAAGACGTGGGCATCGACGAAAACTCTATCGTGCTGACCGCCCGCAGCGGCCGCGCGGCACTCAAACACCGCCTCCACGTGCTCGGAATCGAACTCTCAGGAGCTGATCTCGACAAAGCCTATGAAGCCTTCCTCAAACTCGCCGACCGCAAGAAAGAGATCAATGACGATGACGTGCTCATGATAGCCGGCGCTCACCGCAAGGCCCTCAACCGCATCAAGCTCGACTTCCTCCAGGTGACAAGCGGCGTAGGTGTCCACTCCGTGGCAAGCGTAGGGCTTGACATAGCCGGCGAGAAATTCGAGGCCTGCGCCTCAGGCAACGGCCCCGTCGACGCGGCCATCAGCGCCATCAAGATCATCATTCGCCGCAAGATGCTCGTCAAGGAATTCCTCATCCAGGCCATCAACAAGGGCAGCAACGATGTGGGAAAGGTCCACATGACCGTGGAGCACGACGGTGTGCCCTACTACGGTTTCTCGGCCAACACCGACATCGTGGCAGCCAGCGCAGAGGCCTTCATTGACGCCATCAACAAATTCGTCAGATAACACAATCATCCCCCCACACACAACCACACCATTCCGGAGGCTGTTGTCCAGACAGCCTTCGGCCACACACACTCCAGGAATCCACATTATGGGAAAAACTCTTTTTGACAAAATCTGGGACGCACACGTTGTCAACGACATCGAAGGCGGACCCTCTCAACTCTATATCGACCGCCATTACTGCCACGAGGTGACAAGCCCGCAGGCTTTCGAAGGCCTCCGCAAGCGCGGTCTGAAAGTGTTCCGTCCGGAAAAGACCTACTGCTCTCCTGACCACAACATCCCCACCCTCAACCAGGACCTGCCGATAGCCGACCCTGTGTCGCGCAACCAGGTCGAGACCCTCACCCGCAACGCCCAGGAATTCGGCGTGACGCTCTACGGACTCGGACACCCGAAAAACGGCATCATCCACGTGATCGGTCCGGAAAACGGCCTCACCCTGCCGGGCTACACCATAGTCTGCGGCGACAGCCACACCTCGACCCACGGAGCATTCGGAGCCGTGGCCTTCGGCATCGGCACGAGCGAGGTTGAGATGGTGCTTGCATCGCAGTGCATCCTCCAGCCCAAACCGAAGACAATGCGCATCAACGTCAACGGAGAACTGCGCCCCGGTGTGACCGCCAAAGACATAGCGCTCTACATCATAGCCCGGATGACCACCGGCGGCGCCACGGGCTATTTCGTGGAATATGCCGGTGACACTATACGCCGTCTCTCTATGGAAGAGCGCATGACCGTCTGCAACCTCTCTATCGAAATGGGAGCCCGCGGAGGCATGATAGCCCCTGACGAGACCACTATAGCCTACGTAAAGGGCCGCGAGTTCGCCCCCGGAGGCGAGGAATGGGAAAAGGCCTTAGCCTACTGGCGCACCCTCCCCTCTGACCCCGACGCCGTCTTTGACCGCGAGATCAACTTCGACGCCGCCGACATCGAGCCGCGCATCACCTTCGGCACCAACCCCGGAATGGGCATCGGCATCAACGATCCGATCCCCGCGCCCGATCCCGAAGACGAAGCCGGAAAGATCTCCTACCGCAAATCGCTCGACTACATGGGCTTCGAAGTGGGCCAGGTGCTCGCCGGAACCCCCGTGGACTACGTATTCCTCGGCAGCTGCACCAACGGCCGCATCGAAGACTTCCGCGCCTTCGCCAACTTTGTCAGAGGGCGCCGCAAAGCTCCGGGCATCACCGCCTGGCTCGTGCCCGGATCATGGAAAGTCAACACGCAGATCCGCGAGGAGGGGCTCGACAAAATTCTTGAGGAAGCCGGATTCGAGATCCGCCAGCCCGGATGCTCGGCCTGTCTGGCTATGAATGAAGACAAGGTGCCGGCAGGCAAACTCGCTGTCTCCACCTCAAACCGCAACTTCGAAGGCCGCCAGGGCCCCGGATCGCGCACCATACTCGCCGGACCGCTCGTTGCGGCCGCTTCGGCGGTGACAGGCGTGCTGACCGATCCGCGGACTCTCCGGTAAATCCCCACCCCAACAGATCCGCCATTCCCCCTCCCCCCACCCACACCCAAACGCACATCATGAAAGAAAAATTCACCACCATAACCTCCACCTGCGTCCCGCTGCCGATGGAGAATATAGACACCGACCAGATCATACCCGCCCGCTTCCTCAAAGCCACCTCGCGCGAAGGCTTCGGCGACAACCTCTTCCGCGACTGGCGCTACGACAAGGAGGGCAACCCGATAAAAGACTTCGTGCTCAACGACCCCACCTACTCAGGCTGCATCCTCGTGGCCGGCAAGAACTTCGGCTCAGGATCGAGCCGCGAACATGCCGCGTGGGCCATCCATGACTACGGATTCCGCGTTGTGGTCTCAAGCTTCTTCGCCGACATCCACAAAAACAACGAGCTCAACAACTTCGTGCTCCCCGTGGTGGTCAGCGAGGAATTCCTCTCGGAGCTTTTCGACTCCATAGCCGCCCATCCGCAGACCCAGGTGCGCGTCGACCTCCCCTCGCAGACCATCACCAATCTCGCCACAGGCAAAAGCGAGAACTTCGACATCAACCCCTACAAGAAACAGTGTCTCGCCGAGGGCCTCGACGACATCGAGTATCTGCTTTCGCGCAAGGCCGACATAGAGGCCTGGGAGGCCGCCCGCTGAGCCTATGTATATCGAGATAATGGACACCACTCTCCGCGACGGAGAGCAGACCTCAGGCGTATCCTTCTCCACATCAGAGAAGCTCGCCATCACCCGCCTGCTGCTGCAGGAGCTCCATGTGCCGCGCATCGAGATAGCCTCGGCGCGAGTTTCCGACGGCGAGCGCGAGGCGGTGGGCAAGGTCTGCGCATGGGCCGCGGAGACAGGCTTCACAGACCGCATCGAGGTGCTCGGATTCCTTGACGGCGGACGCTCCGTCAGCTGGATCTGCGGCGTGGGCGGAAAGGTGATCAACCTCCTGGCCAAAGGCTCGGAAAAACACTGCTACCTGCAACTCAGGCAGACTCCCGGACAGCACTTCGAGGCGATAGCCGCCGAAGTGGCCCGCGCCCGCGAGGCCGGACTCGACGTCAACATCTACCTCGAAGACTGGTCAAACGGCATGAAGCACTCCCCTGACTACGTTTTCGCGCTGATGGACGCCATCAGAGACCTGCCCGTCAGACGCTTCATGCTCCCTGACACACTGGGCATTCTCAACCCCTACGACACGCTGTCATACATGCACACCATGACCGTGCGCTATCCGGATCTCCACTTCGACTTCCACGCCCACAACGACTATGACCTGGCCACGGCCAATCTCTTCGCCGCCGTCAAAGGCGGTGCCAAAGGGGTGCACTGCACCATCAACGGCCTGGGCGAACGCGCCGGCAACGCCACGCTCTCAAGCGCCGTGGCCGTGATCCATGACCAGCTCGGAGCCACAACTGACATCGACGAGAGCAAGATCAACAAGGTCAGCCACATCGTCGAATCCTTCTCCGGAATAATGGTGCCACCGAACAAGCCGATCATCGGCGACAGCGTCTTCACCCAGTGTGCCGGCGTCCACGCCGACGGCGACAACAAGAGCCAGCTCTACTTCAACGACCTTCTGCCCGAACGCTTCGGCCGCGAACGCGAGTATGCCCTCGGCAAGACCTCAGGCAAGGCCAATATCAAGAAAAATCTTGAGGCGCTGGGCATTGAACTGTCCGAATCTGACATTCTGAAGGTCACCGAGCGCATCATCAGCCTCGGCGACAAGAAAGAGATAGTGACCCAGGACGATCTGCCATTCATAGTGGCCGACGTGCTCAAACACCAGGCCATCCCTTCGAAAGTCCGCGTCGACAACTACGCGCTCAGCCTCTCGCAGGGCCTGCGCCCTACGGCCACAGTGAAACTCGTGGTAGACGGTGCGGAGTTTCAGGAAAGCGCCGTGGGCGACGGTCAGTTCGACGCCTTCATGCGCGCCGTCAGACGAATCTACAACGAGAAACTCCGGCGCACCTTCCCCACCCTCGCCAACTATACGGTCAACATCCCCCCCGGCGGCAAGACCGACGCTTTGGTCCACACCACCATCACCTGGAATTTTCAGGGCAACCTCTTCAAGACCCGCGGACTCGACGCCGACCAGACCGAGGCCGCAATCCAGGCAACCGTCAAGATGCTCAACATCCTTGAGACGCTGCCGACAAAAAATACCGACTAAAAAAATCATTCAGAAACTTCTTCAGACAATGAACCTCAAAATAGCAGTACTTCCCGGCGATGGCATCGGCCCGGAAATCTCCCGTCAGGGCGTGGACGTCATGACGGCTGTGTGTGAAAAATTCGGCCACGCGGTTGAATACCGCTACGCCATCTGTGGAGCCGACGCAATTGACAAGGTGGGCGATCCCTTCCCTGAAGAGACATTCGAGACCTGCCTCTGGGCCGATGCAGTGCTCTTCTCGGCTGTGGGCGACCCTAAATTCGACAACGACCCCAACGCCAAAGTGCGCCCCGAACAGGGCCTGCTCGCCATGCGCAAAAAACTCGGCCTTTTCGCCAACATCCGGCCCGTGGAGACTTTCCGGTGTCTGATCCACAAATCTCCGCTGCGCGCCGAGCTGGTGGAGGGTGCCGATTTCATCTGCATCCGCGAGCTCACCGGCGGAATGTATTTCGGCGAGAAATACGAAGACAACGACCGCGCCTATGACACCAATGCCTACACCCGCCCGGAGATCGAACGCATTCTCCACGTGGCCTACAGCTATGCGCGCCGTCGCCGCCGCCATCTGACCGTGGTCGACAAAGCCAACGTGCTCGCCTCTTCGCGTCTCTGGCGCAAGGTGGCCCAGGAAATCGCACCGCAGTATCCCGACGTAGACACTGACTATATGTATGTCGACAACGCAGCCATGCGCATGATCCAGGAGCCCCGCTTCTTCGATGTGATGGTGACCGAAAACACCTTCGGCGACATTCTGACCGACGAAGGGTCTGTCATATCCGGTTCGATGGGCCTTCTGCCCTCGGCTTCCACCGGAGAGAAGACTCCTGTTTTCGAGCCCATCCACGGCTCATGGCCGCAGGCCAAGGGCATGAACATCGCCAACCCTCTGGCCCAGATTCTCTCTGTGGCCATGCTTTTCGAGTATTTCAACCTCATGGAAGAGGGAGCGCTGATCCGCAAGGCGGTCAATGCATCGCTTGACGCCAATGTCCGTACCCCCGAAATCCAGGTTGAAGGCGGCGCCACCTACGGCACCGATGCCGTCGGCGCATGGATAGCCGACTACATCCGCCAGGCCTGACCATCCCCCGGCATACAACTCATGGGTTTGCATCCCGTCAGCCGATCATCTGCATAGGTTCACATCCCGTCGGCGGGAATCCGTCATCCATACATACCGGATAGGGCCGAATTCGTGATGGTAAATCGGTGTCCTCGACCGGACACCTTCATTTTTGGTTAATATCTATTCCCCCGACACCTTGTGCTGCGCGCGGTGTCGGGGGCTACGATTAAATCGGTGTCCTGGCGGACACCCGCTGTCCCATACCCATCCGGAAACACTACCTGCGGACACCCGCTGTCCAATACCCGTCCGGATAAAATCGGCGGGACATACGCTGTCACGCTTCGGCTAATGGCGTCCGGGACATACGCTGTCACGCTTCGGCTAATGGCCTCCGGATCATTCGCCGTTACGCTTCGGCTAATGGCCTCCGGATCATTCGCCGTTACGCATCGGCTGATGGCGTCCAGAGGACGCTGATTTACTCGTAGCCCGTGACACCTGCGCGCTGTGCGCTGCGGTGTCACGGGTACATGATTTACACAAACGGCTGGTGTCCGGCCGAGGACACCGATTTACCATCACTCCCCCGCTGTCCCGTACCCATTCAGATTCCGCACGCCCCGCCGTCCCGTACCCCTCCGGTGTGCCGTTGGCGGACATCCGCTATTCCAATCCCCGCCGCAATTATCGGGGGGAATAAAAAAGCATCCGCCCTCTCCACGGAGGGACGGATGCTGTCCGATATTATAGATTCGGTTTGTAGTCTGTTTACTTAACAATCACCTTGGTGACTTTGTTGCCCTGACGACGGATATAAAGACCGTTTTCGGGGTTTTCAACGCGGATGCCCTGGAGGTTGAAGTATTCCACGGGGGCGTTTTCGTCAGCTACGATGTCGGCGATGCCGGTATCTACAACCTTTTCATAGCCGGTTACGTTGAACTGAGCTTTTCCGCTATAGATAGCCACCACACCGGTCACATTGTAGGTTCCGGCTTCGACACCTTTGATAGTGTAGTTGTTGCGCATCGCAACTTCCGAGCCATTAACTGTTCCGGTAAAGTTGTCTTTTGTAGAGGGGGTAGCTTCCGCAAACACAACGTTTTCAATTGTCACAACCTTGTTTACATCAGCAGTTGTGATTTCTGAAACTTTTGCAGGAGTGAAGCCGTTGTTTTCAGTGGCCTCAGGCATGTCGATAGGATTAATGATCTCAGGGGTAGTTTTGTTAAACAAGTCATAGCAGCCGATCCAACCTGCGGGGATCACATCGCCGACGGTGTAGGCAGGCTGAGTACCATAGACCTGGATAAAATCATTGCCGTTGCAAGCGAAAGTGTTATTGAAGTTCTTGAAAGCAACAGTCAGGGGATAGTTGATATAGAGCAGTGTTGCTTTATCAGTGATCGCCATTGTTTCAGCAATCGAGTTTACAGGCTGTCCTACATAAACTTTATACGAAGCCGATCCTGCAAGGAATTTATCATTTGATTCTGATTTTGCAGAAATTTCAGCGGTTCCCACACCAACAATTGTCACGGCACCGGTAGCTGAGTTTACAGTTGCCACGTCAGTATTCGATGACACATATTCAGGGGCAGGAGCACCTTCTGCACAAGTAAAATCAGGTGCATCAATTGAAGATCCTAATGGGGCACAAACAGAAGCCTTTGAAAAAGCATACTCTGCATCAGCCTTATCAGATTTACCATATACGGTAATCTTATTAATTGATATCGCCTGACCGTTAGATTTTTGAGATGGAATTACAAGGCCAACTTTGTAATATTTGTTTTCTGCCGGATTGGGAATTGTGATTGTCCAATCTGAATTTGCACCGGTAGGCAGAGTGAGCGAAGTTTTAACCGCATTCTCAAAAGTGTTAGTATCTGCAACATATAAGGTTGCTGAAGTGATAGCGCTTGCTGTATAACGGGCTGCTATACCTATAACAATCTTCGATACGGGGGCTGCATAAACTCCGGTGTAGAAATAAGGCTCTGAAGCATTATTTTTTCGGCCGCCTGCAATGAAATCCCAGCCGTTTTTGTTGTTATTAAAGCCCTTGAATACCCATTTTTCATCTGTTGATTTCCAGGTATCAGTATAATTACCTATTTTTTCATAGTCTGTACTGTTTTGTTTGAACTCGATGGATGAAAGGACTTCTTGGGCATTTGCGCCGAGGCCGAGGAGCAAAATTGCGAGTGAGAGTAAAGTTTTTTTCATAAGCGATTGATTTATAATTAATTAAGCTAAGAGGGATGTTATTTCGTGTTCCGGTGGAGAGTCTAAGCAGATATATAATGCAAAGTTAGTGCATCTGCGCTTAATATAATATAACAATTATGTTAAAATTTGGTGAGCGGGTTGATTTAGGGCAATCTTTCGGAGTTTTTGGCGATTTTTGCCGTAGGGGCAACTTTTGGGGGCGGGCGTGTGTTGTAAAGGTTGAAAGATTTGCTAACCTCTGTTTTAACTAATTTATATTATGAGTGAGAAAAAATCAAAATCAGGGACTGCTGTGTGGCTTGTGATCGGAGTGGTAGTTCTGATCATACTGCTTTTTCTGTGGCTGACTATCGCTGACATTTTCGGTGATACAGATGTGGCTGCGGCTGTGATGCCTGCACTCTGACGGAAAAAGATAAAGAACCGCAGAAGTTTTCTCGCCTCACGGTGATACGACTTGCGGTTCTTTGAAGTGTCCGGGCGATGGAGTTGGGGGACGCCCGGACGGGCGGGTATTACTTTTTTTAAGCTTTCTTGACTACGCGGCGCTCTTTGATACGGGCCTTTTTGCCGGTGAGTGAGCGGAGGTAGTAGAGTTTAGCGCGACGCACTTTACCATATTTGTTGATGGTAATTGAGTCGATAAACGGTGATTCGATGGGGAAGATACGCTCAACGCCGATGTTGTCGGAGATTTTGCGTACGGTGAAGCGGCGCTTGTTGCCGTCACCGGAAATGCGGATAACGACACCGCGATACTGCTGGATACGTTCCTTGTTACCTTCCTTGATTCGATAAGCGACGGTGATGGTGTCGCCGGGCTGGAAGTCAGGGTGCTGCTTGCCTGTGGCGAAAGCTTCTTCAGCAACTTTAATTAAGTCCATTTTTCTATACGTATATTAAAAATGTTAACACTGCTCGCAATATACGCAGGCTGCTTGTCCTTGCCAGAGATTGCGAATTCGGGTGCAAAGGTAGTGGAAAATCTGTTTACCTGCAAGCGTTTGACTGATTTTTTGCGGCCGAGAGTTCGAGGATGAGCTCATCGACAAGGTAAATTTCCGATCGGGCGTGAAGATCGGCAATGCCTTTTTCTATCAGCTGAAATGTGGCTGAGCCATAGAATATCTCCATAGCTTTTTCGATCGACAGCCCCAGTCGGGCGGCAAGCCCGCTGATTATGCGGGCATACTTCATTTGCAATACAATTCTTCGTCCATCCATCGGTTTACAATTCTGTAGATGAAACAAATTTCAGATATCGGTCTATAACGCTCTGTGATCTGAAACAAATCTGGTGATTTGGTTTTTCGTATTTAAGTCTGTTGAGCGCGTCGGTTTTGGTGATGTCGCCTGAAAGATACAGGTCTATTGTCCGGAATATCTTGTCGTCGGCTACTCCTCCCTCAATGATTTCATAGTCTGTCACCGGCTGATTCTGCCGGTTTGCCATGATGAAGTCAAGCCATTCTTCATCATATGACACAAACTGCCTGATGTTGGCTTCGAGATAGGCCGAGTCGAGGACGTATTCGTTGAGTATTGCTGGAATTCCCCTGAGCGAGAATCGCAATCCATAGGCTTCGGCCTGTTCCCGAAGCACTGTGCAGTAGAATCCTTTGCCGAAATCAAGACCTTCGCGGGAATGAATGATGTCAGGATTGATTATTTCAATGGTTGATGTGTGGTAGACTTTCATTGTATTACCCCTCTTTCTTTCATGAGACTGACAAGGTCGTCGGCAATGTATTCGGGACTGTATGTATGAAGCACTTCGTAGCCGGGCACAATATAGCTGCCAAGAATATCCGAGTCTTTCAGCATTCGGAATACTGTTGGCTGTGAGAGTTTGAGTCTCTCCGAGAGTGCGCCTATACAATATGTGGTGAAGTCCAGTTGATCAAATGTCATTAAGTAACTCTTCAAAATTAACAGATGTGCATAAGCAGCTCCGATGGATGATCTTTTTCAGAGTTACTTAGCCGAGTAGTTTTATTACGCAAATATAATGAAATTCGCATAAATTCAAAAGCCGAGGGTCTTTTTATTGGAGTGCTTTGAAACGAAAATTAATCCGATTAGTCCGATCTGGCTAATCGGACTAATCGGACTAACTGGATTTATTAGAGCCTTGTGAGGTTTTGCCTCAGGTTCAGCGGAGGTCTTTGAGGAGGGTCTCAACGGCGGTTTTGAGCTGGTCGTCGATACCGAGGACTATGCGGGCGGGGTCGTTGGCCACCTTCACGTCAGGCTCAAGCTGGGTGTTTTCAAGATAGTTGCCTTCGGCGGTGCGGAAACCGATCACGGGAATGCCGAACACGAGCGAGGGGTCCTGCATGTCGATCCAGTTGACCGAGCTCATGGTGCCGGGGACGGGCATACCGACCACCTTTCCGAGTTTCATGTGGCGGTAGACCCAGGGGGTGCCGTGGGCGTTGGAGTAGTTGGCCTCGCAGGTGAGCATGATCGAAGGCTTGTTCCAGCGGCGCGAGGGCATTTCGCCTACTGGCTGGCCTTTGATTTCCTGAGTGAGGTATTTCTTGCCGCTGAAGAGCACTTCGATGTCTTCGTGGAGACGGCCGCCGCCGTTGTTGCGGGTGTCGATGACTATGCCGTCACACTCATTGTATTTGCCGAGGATGTCGGCATAGATGGTGCGGTAGCTTTCATCGTTCATTGACTTGATGTGGACGTAGCCGAGACGGCCGTTTGAGAGAGAGTCGACCAGGTGGGCGTTGCGTTTGACCCAGCGGTCATAGAGCAGGCCGTTGATCACCGAGGCTCTGACCGGGAGCACCACTTCCTCGGCCTTTTCACCTGAAGGGAGGGTGAAGGCCACGAGGGTCTTGCGGCCTGCCAGAGAGTTGAGCATCACGGTGGGGTCTGTCTTCGAGCCGATCTCGGTGCCGTTGATGGCGGTGATGACGGCTCCGGGCTTCATCGAGGAGTCGGCGTGGCCGAATGGGCCGCCTGCGAGCACTTCGCCCACCTTGAGGCCGGGTCCGGGATAGGTCATGTCATAGAGCAGGCCGAGCGAGGCAGTGGCTTCGCGGGCGCCCTGCGGATAGTAGCGGCCTCCGGAGTGGGAGACGTTGATCTCGCCGAGGATCTCGCTTGTGAGTTCGGCAAAGTCGGCGTTGTGGCTGATGTGGGGGAGGAACTTGCGGTAGGCCTTGCCCATAGCTTTCCAGTCGGTGCCGTTCATGTCGGTGCCGAAGAAGCGTTTTTCGGCTTCGGTGAGCATGTAGTCATACATGTATTCGCGTTCGGCCGCGGCATCGAATTTCTGAGTGGCCGAGAAGCTTACGCCGTCAATCTTTCCGCCGGGGAGGCTCATCTTGCGGATGGCTCCGCCGCCGGTGAGGAAGAGGGTCTTGCCTGCGGCTGCGGGCTGCATGCCGGTGGGGCGTGCGCCGAGCTTGGAGGCGAGGCTCACGGTGCCTTTGCGGAGGTCTTTCTTCCAGAGGTCGTAGCCGTTGTCAACCTGGGCGAGGAACCAGAGGGTTTCGCCCTGGTCGTCGATATAGGCGTCAGACATGGATGCCGAGAATGGGGTCAGGCGCACTATGCGGTCTGTGATGCCGTCGAGCTCGACGTTGATGGTCTTTGAATCCTTGTCTTTGTCTGATTTGGCGGCTTTATCCTTGTCGGCCTTTGAGTCGGCTTTCTTCTTGCCGTCGGCTTTGGCGGCGGGCTTGGCAGCGGCTTTGGCGCGCGAGGCTTTCAGCTCTTTCTGAAGCTGGAAGTCTTCGGGCGAGAGGCGGAAGCGGTCATAGGCGGCCTGGTTTGTGAAGGCCAGAAGCACGTCATACTGCGATCCCCATGAAGCGTGGCTGCGCATACCGTAGCGGTCGCTGAGGAAGAGGATTGCATCGCCTCCCATCACCCAGCGGGGCGACTGGTTCATGTAGGCCGAGTTGGTGATGTTGGTGATTGTGCCGTCAGCGGCATTGATGATGGCGATGTCGAAATAGGGTGAGCGGCGGTGCATGTCGACCACGGCCACGAGCCATTTTCCGTCGGGCGACCATGAGTAGTCGAGCATACCGTCACGGTCGTTGCAGATGTTGCCCTTGGTGAGTCTGCGCACTTTCTTTGAGGCGAGGTCCATCACTGCGATGTCGCGGCGGTCGATGGTGAAGGCCATCTGCTTGCCGTCAGGCGAGATCACGGGGTTGGCACGGTCGGTGCGGTCGCCGGCGGGGAAGATTGCAGTCTCTTCAACGAGGGTTGCGTTGGGGAAGTTGGGGTCCTCGTCGCGGCCTATCTTGGCGCTATATATATTAAGGTGGCCGTCGCGGTCGGAGGTGTAGTAGAGAGTGCGGTTGTCACTGCCCCAGGAGATGAAGTTTTCAGCGGCGGGGGTTGATGTGATCTGGCGTGTTGTGGGATAGTCAACGGAGGTCACGAAGATGTCGCCGCGATTAGAGAAGGCCACCTGTTTGCCGTCGGGCGAGGGAACGGCACCTGATGCACCGCTGCTGAAGTTGCGGATGCGGAGGGGCTCCGACTGGTCGGCCGTGATGTCGATCCTGACCTTGGAGGGTTTGGCTCCGGGGGTCATGGTGTAGATCTCGCCGTCATAGGTGAAAGCCAGAGTGCCGTCGGCTCCGCGCGAGAGGAAGCGGACGGGATGGGTGGTGAAGTTTGTCAGGCGGCTTGCCTTTGAGAGGTCGTCGACGGGTGCTGAGTAGACGTTGAAGCTGCCTCCGTCACGCTCGCTGAGGAACCATACGGTCTTGCCGTCGGGGCTGACCACGGGGTTGCGGTCTTCACCGGCACGGTCGGTGAGGTTGGTGTGGCGTCCGCTTGCGGCATCGTATTTCCAGAGATCGCGGGTGACTGACGAGGTGTGGTGCTTGCGCCATTCGTCTTCAAGTCCCTTGCGGTCCATGTAGAGGAATGATTTTCCGTCAGGGAGATAGCTGACGGCCTCGGCGGGAGTTGAGAGGATCTGCATGGGGCGTCCGCCGCTGACGGGCACACTGTAGAGCTCGGTCTGCCATGAGGAGGGGAAGAGGAGCGATCCGGGAGCGTCCTGGATTGAAGCCGAGTAGACCACGGCTGAGCCGTCGGGGGTGAAGGCCCAGGGAGTTTCAGCCACAGAGTTGAAAGTCAGGCGTGTGGCTTCGCCGCCTCTGGAGTCCATGATGTAGATGTCGGCATTTCCTTCGCGGTCGCTGGTGAAGGCGATCTTCGATCCGTCGGGCGACCATACGGGCATGGCCTCGTAGGCTTCATTGGCGGTGAGGCGCGTGGCTTCTCCGCCCTTGGCAGGGACTGTGAAGATGTCACCTTTGTAGGTGAAGGCGATTTTCGATCCGTCAGGCGAGATGCGTACATCTCGGAGCCACATCGGGGTGACGGCTCCGGCACCAAGTGCCGCGCCGGCAAGAAGAGTGGCGAGGAGGTTTCGTCTGTTCATAAGTAAGTTATAGCGTGATTGGTTATTGATTTCTGTCATTATTGTGAGTGAGGCACGGGGCTGATCAGTGGCGCGTTGCGGCGCGCGATCCGCGCTTCTGCAGATAGTCGGCCAGCCAGACTCCGAGCAGAATCATGGCGCAGCCGGTCACTCCGATCAGCGTGATCTTCTCGCCGAGAATCAGGAAGGAGAAGACGAGGGTGACCACGGGCTGGAAATACATATAGTTCGAGGCCTTGACAGCTCCGATCTTGCCGTTGATCACTGCCCACATCAGATAAGCGAACAGAGAGCAGAAGAGGGCGAGGAAGAGAATGTTGAGCAGCAGTTTGGGCTGTATGAGCACGGCGGGAGAGGTGACATGAGGCTCGATGAGCAGGAAGGGAAGGGCTGTCAGGACTCCGTAGAAGAAAGTCTTGCGGGTGATGAACAGTGCGCTGTAGAGTGGTGTGAGCTGCTTGATGATGATGCTGTAGACGGCCCAGCAGAGGGCAGCGAGCAGGGCGAGGAGGTCGCCGAGGGGGTTGATGCTCAGAGCGAAGCTACTGTTGAAAATCACAAGCCCCACTCCGACGAAGGCTATAGCCGATCCGAAAATGGTGGCTTTGCCCGGACGTTCCGAGCGGTAGAGGAAGCCAATGAGCAGCACCGTGAGAAGCGGAGAGAGAGATGTGATTAGCGAGACGTTGCTGACCAGGGTGTACTGCAGGGCGACGTTCTCGGAGATAAAGTAGATCGACCCTCCGAAGAGGCCCGCAAGTATGAATATGAATTCATGGCGCCATGTGTTGCTTCTGATCTGCTTGTGGCAGAAGAGCAGCAGGGCCAGATAGGCAAGGGCGAAACGATAGATGTAGACTTCGATCGGCGAAAGGCCGTTGTCCATGAGGACTTTGGTTGAAATGAACGAGATACCCCATCCCATGACTGCCACAGCCGCGCCGGCATGATAGATGAGGTTGCTTCCGGCTGAAAAACGCTTCGTTGACATAAGAAAGCCAAAAAATCGGACACCCGCGCGCCGGTGTTGTGATAGGTCTGATATTAGCGCGCAAGGCGAAAAATTTAAGGTTAACCTTCGTTTTAGACGCGCAGCTGTCAGCTGACCGGTGTCAGTTATGCCGACGGAAGGATTTTACGTCAACCATAACTGCTGACAAAATTAAGAATTTTTTGTCAAAGAACACAGTCCCGACAAAAAACTTTATCGCTCTGCCGGACGTATTATCTAATGTAGACGCAAGAAAGTGATAAAACAGTCCCGATTATAGATTTTATTGGGATATGTTGAGGGAATTTCCTATTTTTGCGTCTGAATTTAACACGTTAACTTAAAAACATTAAAAGCAATGAAACTCGCAAAAGCATTAGGAATTCCTGCAATGGCACTCTGCGTGCTTCTCTCCACGGGATGTTCTTCATGGTCCAATACGGGCAAGGGCGCTGCCATCGGCGGCGGCGGCGGTGCAGCTCTCGGAGCAGGCCTCGGAGCTCTCATCGGCGGCGGTAAAGGCGCTGCCATCGGTACCGCTATAGGCGCTGCGGTAGGCGCAGGCGCAGGTGTGCTCATCGGAAAGAAGATGGACAAGCAGCAAGCCGAACTTGAGGCCGAACTCGCAAAGCAGGCCGAGATCAAGCAGGTAACTGACGAAAACGGTCTCCAGGCAATCCAGGTGACTTTTAACGGCGGAATTCTTTTCCCCACCAACGGCACAACCCTCAGCGCCAACGCGCGCACTGATCTGAGCAAGTTTGCCGCTTCGCTCATCAACAACCCCGGCACAAACGTGCAGATCTACGGCTACACCGATGACACCGGCACTCTCGCCGTGAACGAGCGTGTGGCTACCGGACGTGCGAACGCCGTGCGCAACTATCTGCTCAACAGCGGTGTGCAGGCCAACCGTCTTTCTGCCGAAGGTCTGCCCATGCAGGACTATATCGCATCAAACTCTACTGCCGAAGGACGCGCGCAGAACCGCCGTGTGGAAATCTTCATCACCGCAAGCAAGGAGATGATCGACCAGGCCAACAGCGGTAATCTGAAATAAACCGCAAGCGTCTCGACAATTAGCAATCATCAATTCCATTATCCGTATATGGCTTCCCTCCGCCTGAGCGGAGCGGTCAATGCCGGAACAGAGAGGAGTCTGTGTCACCTCAGCGCGACACAGACTCCTCTGCTTTTTTTCATCCTGATCAGAGCAGGCAGGCCTGTCATTTCCGGCGGCCCGCACCGGATTGCTGACCGGAATCAGATTTTGACTTTGCCGAGCTCGATGACTTCAAGGCCGGTGACCGAACCGGTGTCGATGGTCAGGCGCACGAGCGTGCGCTCTTTCTGCCATCCGTGATAACCGGCAGCACCGGGGTTGACGTGAAGCAGGCCGAGTTCGGCGTCGGGCATCACTTTAAGGATGTGGGAATGGCCGCAGACCATGAGGTTGACGCGGTTTTCTATGAGCTGACGCTTCACGCCGGGGGCGTAGCGTCCGGGATAGCCTCCGATATGGGTCATCCAGACATTTACACCCTCTATCTGAAAGCACTCTACTTCCCGACACCTGCGGCAGACGTCGCCGTGGTCAATGTTGCCGCGCACGGCCCTGACCACGGGCACCACCTCTTCGAGGCGGCGTATCACACCGATGTCACCAACATCGCCACAGTGCCATATCTCGTCGCAGTTTTTGAAATGGGCGGCATAGCGGTCGTCCCAGCAGGAATGGGTGTCAGAGATGATTCCGATTGTTTTCATCAAATGTCTTGTTTATGCGGTTGAAGCCACGGAG
This sequence comes from Duncaniella muris, assembly GCF_003024805.1. Taxonomy (GTDB): domain Bacteria; phylum Bacteroidota; class Bacteroidia; order Bacteroidales; family Muribaculaceae; genus Duncaniella; species Duncaniella muris. The sequence continues at coordinate 48,612 of NZ_PUEC01000016.1, read as the reverse complement.
CGCGGGCTAATGGACCTTTTTCAGTAATGTTATTCTGTTGAGCAGCATGGTGCCGCTGATGTATGTAAGCGCGATCTTGTTGGGGCCTTCCTGCAGGGAGACCACCACGGTGTTTGACGGTCTGACGGTCACCCAGTCGTCATGATGGAACGAGGGACAGACCAGAGTGGCCACATCGCGACCGTTGATGCTGAGAGTGCGGAGCGCGTCGCGCTGCGAACCGTTGGAGTAGCCAACGGTCAGAAAGTAGTCACCGGCGGCAGGGACGTTGGCATAGCAGGTGATGCGGGTGTTGTGGCGGGCAGCAAGCTCGATATAGCCGTCGGCTGTCCGGCGGTCTTTGATCAGATGCAGAGGCGGACGGCGCGGTATGACTGACGATGCGAGTACGGTGACTTCCGACTGACCCGGAGCATAGACATGGCCGGGCGGCGAGAATCCGGTCAGCCCACCCGGAAGCGAGGGCATGATCGCGGTGACTGAAGGCTCAGACGGAGGGAGCGAATAGCGCTCAGCGCCGAGCACCTGGGTCATTACTCCATCCACAAAAAGACTGTAGCGGATCTCAGGGTCGAAATCCATTATCTCGACAGTACTGCCGTCATCACTCCACCTCAGCTGCGGGACGTGGAGCAGATCTCTGCGCTCGACGATGTTCACACCAGGCTCCGGCAGATCGTTGCCTGACAGGGTGATGTCCACCCTATGACGGCCCTCCAGAGAGGCCGGCAGACGCGGGGTCTCCAGCGATACGGAGTCGACGGCAAAGGTGGCGATACGGTCGCCCGTGCCGTGCATAACGATGTCAAACACCGCGTCGCGATAACGGAAACCGCCCAGAGTCTTGTCTCCTGCGAATGCCACCGGCACTATCGGTCGGAAGTCAATGCCATCAGGAGTGAAATCCATACCGAAAAAGCCTTTGCAGACCACTGCCGGCCACTCGGAAGTTAGATTGCCGTCAACAGCCATGTTCATAAGCGATGCCACTCCAAGCACAAAGGCCTGCGGGTTGCGGACCTTGGCGGCCGCAAGAGTGAAAAGAGCCTGGGTAAGCGGCGAGCAAGAGCCGGCAGACGGGTTGATCTGCGGACAGACATCAGGTACTCCGTCACGATAGACCGGCATGGCGCTGACCAGATCCTCGGCCATCTCCGCTGTGGCTATGCCGTTGAGCACGCAGAGCGCGTTCGCACGACTGTCAGACACGGCTGACAACACCGGATAATAAACTCCGTAGAGATACTGTCCGTAGCGCTGCCCGTCGGGAATCCACAGGCGGTCATTGATCGCTGAACGCAAGGCTGCAAACTGGATCTGATGCTCATGCTCGGCATAGAGATTCAGTTCTCCGGCCATACGCGACGCTACAGAACTGGCCGTGGCCTGCGAGACGTTGACCTCCAGAGCCAGTGTCTGGTAGCGGTCCATCGCCGTCATCCAGTCAGGATAATAATCCGCAGGATTGTCAATCCGTGCGACCTGCCCGCACACCAGGGGGGCGACTCTTCCGGAGGGCTGCTTCCACTGCCTGCGGATTGAGGCGGTCAGTATGTCATAGGCTTCTTTGAGCCACTGGCGCGAGCCGGTCACACAATACAGTTCCCAGGCGGCAATGGCCCAGCAGCCTATGTCGGAAATCTTCGGGAAATCCTGGCAGCGGATACAGCCGTCGGCCACCTCTGCCCTGAGCGCAGCCATTGACTCCTCTGGCCGCAGAAAGGCCCCTGCCAGCCTGACATCAGCCACTGTCAATGCCGAAGTATCGGCGAGCGCGGCGGCAAACAGTGCATCGGCCATGCGTCCGGCTGAACTGTAGGCCACGGTTCTGTGAAGCGAGTCACACTCCCCTGCCCTGCCTGACTCAGCCGCCCTGAGGCCGGAGGCTGTGTAGATCCGGTGGCCCCGGACAATGCTGTCTGGATACAGTTCGAAACTGCCGCCGTCATATATGGCATTCTTTTCCACACCTGCATGTGAGCATGACACTGCAAGGAGCAGTGTCAGGTGGCAGGCCAACAGTAGAAATATGCGCGACATAATCAGCAGGCGGAATGTCAGAGGTGAGTAATGCTTATATCAATACCTATATTAATATAGGTGTATTATATTATATAACGTTTCAAGTCACAACAATAGCGATGAAGAGTTGCAGTCTGCAATCTTCACCGCCATTGAATATGTTTCTTTCAAATAAATTCGGGTGATTTCCGGGTGTTTTCCTGACCTCCTTTCGGTTGATTGTCTAAAGGTAGAGTGCTAATCAGAAAAATCTTATTCTTCGTTGGCACGAAGCTGCTGGACGTAAACAGCCTTCATCATTTTCTTACGGTTGGTCACAGAGGGCTTCTGGAAAGCCTGACGTGAACGAAGCTCGCGAACGATGCCGGTCTTTTCAAATTTACGCTTGAATTTCTTCAGTGCCTTTTCGATGTTTTCACCTTCTTTTACTTGTACGATGATCATTTTGGTTTCTTGATTATTGATATTTAAGTTATTGATTGGTGAGACGGCCGCAAAAACGCCCTGTTTCAGACTGTCCCGGCGGACGCCTCACGGATTTGCGCTGCAAAATTAGCAATTCTTTTTCGTATTTCAAAACATTTTAGCTTTTTAGCTTAAAATGCCGCTGAAAATTACATGAAAAGAGTTTCCAGAGCGTAGGCTCCCATGCCTGCGATATAGCCGGCGAAGGCAATCCAGGTGAAACGGCGCAGATACCAGCCGAAGCTGATTTTTTCGAGGCCCATGACCACGACTCCGGCTGCCGATCCGATGATGAGCATCGAGCCGCCGACTCCTGCACAGTAGGCAAGCAGCTGCCAGAACAATCCGTCGCAGGCAAAATCGCCGGTCGGAGCGATGGCATACATGTCCATGCAGCCTGCCACGAGGGGCACGTTGTCGACGATGCTTGAAACCACGCCGATGACACCGGTCACAAGATAGTGGTTACCATTGGAGACTTCATTGAGCCACTGGCCGAACGCGGTGAGCACTCCGGTTTCCTGGAGGGTGGCCACTGCGAGGAGAATGCCGAGAAAGAAGAGTATGGTGGCGAGGTCAATGCGCGAAAGCAGAGTTGTCACTTTCAGATGTGAGTCACCGGCCAGGATAGAGCAGCGGTTGGAGCGCCATTCGCTTACAAGCCACAGCACACCGAGAGCGAGGAGTATGCCCATGAAAGGGGGCAGACCGGTGAGCATTCTGAAGATAGGCACGAAGATCAGGCCGCCCACACCGAAGATGAGTATGATCTTGCGGTCAGCCGGAGAATTCCTGACTTCATTGGCTTCAGACCGTTTCGGAGCCACGACCTCGCCTTTGAGGTAGAGCGAGACGCAGAGAGCCGAGACGACAACCGAGACAATCGAGGGGATGATGAGCTGTGAGATCACACCGCCGGTCGAGATCATGCCTTTGATCCAGAGCATGATGGTGGTAACGTCGCCGATCGGCGAGAAGGCTCCGCCGGCATTGGCCGCGATTATGATGATGCCGCCATAGATCATGCGGTCTTTATGGTCTTCGATCAGCTTGCGCAACACCATGATCATCACGATCGAGGTGGTAAGATTGTCAAGTATGGCCGAGAGGATGAAGGTCATGGCTGTGATGCGCCACAGAAGTGTTTTCTTACTTTTGGTGGCCAATGCGTCATGAACGAAGTAGAATCCGCCGTTGGCATCGACGATCTCGACGATGGTCATGGCGCCCATGAGGAAGAAGAGAATCTCGCAGGTTTCTCCGAGATGATGGAGCAGACGTCCGGAATAGTCAGCGCTGTCGCCCACGCCGCAGGCGTAGAGAGTCCAGCAGATAACACACATAAGCAGTGCGGGTACGGCTTTGTTGATCTTCAACACACTCTCAAGTGCGATGCACAGATAGCCGAGGATAAAAAACGTGACAATAGCTGTTACCATTTCTAAAGTTTTTATTTCATGGATTATGATTGATTTTTCAAAAACGTGAATTTAAGGCAAAAAACAGCAGGCCAAGTGACCTGTCGGTACTGACAATTCGGGCGCAAAGGTCGGAATTATCAGAATCAAAACAAAATTTACAATAATGAAAGATTTCCTTAATCACAGGAGACTTAGCGCTTGGTTGACAAGCACATCTCAAGTCCGTTCAGACAGTCTTTCCGATGGCATCGCGGATGACAAGAGAGGCAAGAGTGATTCCGAAAACAGCTGTAATGTGCATGAAAGCCCCGTTGACTGCCACTTTTCCGTAGGTCATGGCCCCGCTCCGGTCAGCGAGCATAACCGCATCAGCATGATTTGCGACCAGTTCGTCGGAATAGACACAGCGGAACTTGCGGGTAGGAAAAACACCCGATTTTTTAAACTTGCGCCTTAAAGCCGCTGCAAGCGGGCAGCCTTTCACTCTCCAGAACTCAGCCACGGCTATGCGCGAGGGGTCAAGCTTGAGAGCCGCTCCCATCGATGAGTAGAAGCGCACCGGTCGGGAACTTTTGGCCGTCTCGGCCATTGCCGCCGTTGCGTTCAGAATGAGCAGAGCCTTGTCAGCCAGCGAATCAATGGCATCTATGACATAGTCATAGTCCCTGAGATCGTAGCGCGACTGGGTTTCGGCGTTATAAAAATCATGGATGGCTTCAATCTCGGCATCAGGGTTGATGTCAAGCAGACGCTGCTTCATCACCTCGACTTTCACACGGCCTACCGTTGATGACGTGGCCGGCAGCTGACGGTTGATGTTAGAGGCGGCCACTGTATCCGCATCGACAATAGTCAGCCGGGCTATACCGCTGCGCACCAGAGTCTCGGCAGTCCAGCTCCCCACGCCGCCTACGCCGAAGATTATGACCCTGCGCGAGGCCAGAGTCCCGAAAGCCTCAGTCCCTGTCAGAAGGGCCACACGGTTGAAAGAATCCTTTATCATTACAAGTAATTACAGAATAGCGGCCGGGCGGTCAGTCTCTATATAGCAACGAATCTTTGATGCGCGACCAGACCGATGTTTTTTCCATACGCAGATGCACATTCACTTTAGAGTCTGACTTGCTCAGAAAGACAATCGAGTTGCGCAACACGATCGCTATCTGGTTTTCAAATTCAAATATCTCGTGTATATGCCTGAGCGGAATTCTGGCAAACGGCGATGACGGATCAACGCTTCCGATAAACAGGTCATCCTCATCAATGACTATGCCGTGATTTTCCAGCGCATAGTCAAAAAGCAGAGAAAAGTTAAGCTCGTCTGTCGACGCCGGAGGCCGATTATATTTCCGGTAGAGAGCATCAATAAGTTTTCGTGTTACCATAAATCAGAAAGAATGGATAAATGTTCCGGACCTTATTGTTCGGTTTAAATCAGGCCTGCCGATTCACTATGCACTGTGCCGCATTGGCGAAAAAAGAGGTCTGCAGTTGAAATCAAACGCATACGGATGTGAGAATTTCTATTTTATAAACACCCCTGCCGCCACAATGGTTCTCAATCAGGGCCGGATTCCTGGAACAATTTTTAAGTAACTCTTCAAAATTAAACGATATAATGTACATTAGTATCTCCTATGGAGGATCTTTTATACTCTCTGCGGTTTTATTCCGGTCAGAATCAAGTTCTTCATCGGTCGTTTATGTCTATAAACTCCCTCTTCATTCCTCGATTCTGCCTCTGAATAAATTCCGCATATAGTATAAATTAATTTTTCAGAGTTACTTATTACAAATAACTTATCGCAGGAAAGTAATCATGAAAAACGCAGAGGCATAACATTTTATTCAGCTAAAATTTATGCCCCTGCGTTTTTATAAGGGATATTCAGATCCTGATATCATCAGGCAAGGAATCCGAGAAGCACACCGGCTGCCACAGCCGAACCGATCACACCGGCCACGTTCGGGCCCATAGCGTGCATCAGCAGGTAGTTGCTCGGATCGTATTCCAGACCGAGGTTGTTTGAAATACGTGCCGACATCGGAACGGCCGAAACGCCGGCGTTGCCGATAAGCGGATTGATCTTCTTGGACTTCGGAAGAACCAGATTAAAGAGCTTGACGAAGATCACACCGCTGGCCGAGGCGATGATAAACGCCATGAAGCCAAGAAGGAAGATGCAGATAGTCTCCGAAGTCAGGAACTCTGACGCCTGGGTCGATGCGCCGACTGTCATGCCCAGAAGGATGGTGACAATATCGGTGAGGGCATTGCTGGCAGTCTTGGCCAGACGGTTGGTGACACCGCACTCACGCAGAAGGTTGCCGAAGAAGAGCATGCCGAGCAGCGGCAGACCCGAAGGCACAACGAAGCAGGTGAGGATCAGACCCACGATCGGGAAAATGATCTTTTCGTTCTGCGACACGGCACGCGCGGGCTTCATCTTGATCAGACGCTCGTTCTTGGTGGTCAGCAAGCGCATCAGCGGCGGCTGGATCACTGGCACGAGAGCCATATAGGAGTAAGCCGACACGGCAATGGCGCCCATTAGGTTCGGAGCGAGTTTCGACGAAAGGAAGATTGCTGTCGGACCGTCGGCACCGCCGATGATGGCAAGCGCACCGGCCTGGTCAGGAGCAAAGCCTAAAAGAAGAGCCACCATGTAGGCACCGAAGATACCGAACTGCGCGGCAGCGCCGATGAGCATGAGCTTCGGATTGGCGATCAGTGCCGAGAAGTCGGTCATGGCGCCGATGCCGAGGAAGATCAGAGGCGGATACCAGCCTGCACTCACACCGTTGTAGAGGATATTGAGCACGGAGCCTTCTTCATAAATACCGATTTCCAGACCGGCGGTAGTGTTGAAGGGCACATTGCCGATAAGGATACCGAAACCTATAGGCACGAGGAGCATGGGCTCGAAGTTCTTCTTAATGGCAAGCCAGATGAAGAACAAGCCCACCACCAGCATCACCAGATGCTGCCACGTGGCGTTGTAGAAACCTGTCAGATGCCAGAACTCCTGAAGGTTTTGGGTTAAGAATTCGCTAAACATAATTGATGCTGTTACTTGGAAGTGAGGTTTTCAATCAGATTGTAAGACTACACTCACTCTTTTTATTCGAGGGTAATGAGGGCTGCACCCTGGAGCACGGAATCACCTGCCGAGACAGCGATCGAGGCAACTGTGCCATCCTGGCCTGCATGGATGGCATTTTCCATTTTCATGGCCTCAAGCACGACTACAGTGTCAGATGCCTTGACGACATCTCCCACTTTGACGTTGACCGAAACTACCACACCGGGCAGAGGAGCCTCGACGCTGTAGCCTGCGGCTGCGGCTTTGGGTTTGGCGATCACCTTGGCGCCGCTCTCTGTGCGGGGAGCTGCCGATGGACGCGGGGCGGTTACGATGGTCACAGGCTTTTCGGTCTTTTCGAGTTCCACCTTATAGGGAACACCGTTGACCTCCACCTTGGCGATATTGTTGTCGATGTCGCCGACTTTGACGGTGTATGGGTTACCGTTGATTCTATATTTATATTCTTTCATTGTCGTGATAGTGTTTCAATGGTTGAAAGTGTTAATGAGGTGGACACGATTATTTGCGGGGAAGTTCGCGCAGATTGTAGATCTTCGAGCTCCAGGGCGAATAGGCACGACGCACCTTGTTGATGGTCAGCACTGTGCTTTCGCGATCATGAGCATCGAGATGCTCGGAGAGAGCTGCCGAGATAGCGGCGATGACCTCACCTGAATCCTGTTCGTGATGGTGGTCTGCCAGTTCTTCGTCATCTGAGCTGAGAGCCTTGATCTTGCGAGAGCGCGACACAGAGGCTCCGATGCGGCTGATGATGTAGAAGCAGATCGAAAGCACGAGCAGCGCCGAGAACACGATGCACATCGCCATCACAGCCATCGCAAATCCGTGGGGATCGTTTTCAGCGAAGCTGTCCACCTTATTGTTGGTGCTCTTGATGATGTTGTTGCTTGAAGGCGTGATATACTTGGCTTCCGAGCCGTCACGCACTTCCCAGTCCTCAGGGTTGTTGATACCGCCTTCGCCGTCAGCCTTGCGGGCATATGACTGTCCGGGGAGCAGGTTGCCGGGCACCACGATCTCGTCGATGAGCGACAGGCCGTTGGCGTCATAGATGGCAAGATAGTTGTCCTCACCGGGAGTGAAGGTGAAATTCAGATGGAAAGTTCCCTTGTTGGGCTCTCCGTCGGCCCAGAACAGCACATGCTGACGGGCGGGAATCTCGGTATTCACGTCGCCTAAAGGCACGGGATAGAGAGTATTGTTGCTGCGGTCGTTGGTGATGAAGACGCTTGAGATCTCCAGCGGTGCGAAAGTCGAGTTGTAAAGCTCAACCCAGGCACTGTAACGGCCGAAGTCGTCCACCACACTTGTGGAGTCGTTGGCGATCATCACCTCGTTGAGGCGCAGACCGCGGCGACCTTGGGCCGACACTGCCGTGACACAGGCGAGAGTCACCAGCAACAGCGTTAAAAGTCTTTTCTTCATAACTTTTTCTGATGTTTGTTTTATCGGTTTGGGGTGACCTTCCCTCGCGGTTTAGAGAGGTATGTTGCCGTGTTTCTTGGCCGGGTTGACAACCTTCTTGGTCGCAAGCTGCTGCAGGGCACGGATGATGCGGAAGCGGGTGTTGCGAGGTTCGATGACGTCGTCGATATAGCCGTAGCGGGCGGCGTTGTAGGGGTTGCAGAAGAGCTTGTTGTATTCGTCTTCCTTTTCGCGGAGCACCTTGGCAGGATCTTCAGCTGCCTTGGCTTCCTTGGCATAGAGCACTTCAACAGCGCCTGCGCCACCCATAACAGCGATTTCTGCCGTGGGCCATGCGTAGTTCATGTCGCCGCGAAGCTGCTTGCATGACATCACGATGTGGCTGCCGCCGTAGCTCTTGCGCAGTGTGACTGTCACCTTGGGCACTGTGGCCTCGCCGTAGGCATAGAGGAGCTTGGCGCCGTGGAGGATCACGCCGTTGTATTCCTGACCGGTACCGGGGAGGAAGCCGGGGACGTCGACGAGGGTCACCAGAGGAATGTTGAAGGCATCGCAGAAGCGGACAAAGCGGGCACCCTTGCGAGATGCGTTGCTGTCAAGCACACCGGCGAGATATTTGGGCTGGTTGGCAACTATGCCGACTGCCTGGCCGTTGAAACGGGCAAAGCCGATGATGATATTTTTTGCGTATTCGCGCTGGATTTCAAGGAATTCGCCGTTGTCGACGATTGCGTTGATGACCTCATACATGTCATAGGGATGGTTGGCCGAGTCAGGCACGATCTCGTTCAGAGAGTCTTCCAGACGGTCAATGGGGTCGTTGCATTCAACCAGCGGCGGTTCTTCGAGGTTGTTCTGGGGGATGTAGCTGAAGAGCTTGCGGATGATGCGCAGGGTCTCTTCGCCGTCTTCGGCTGCGAAGTGTGCCACACCGCTCTTCTGCGAGTGCACGGTTGCGCCGCCGAGTGCTTCTTGGGTCACGTCTTCGCCGGTCACGGTCTTGACCACCTTCGGGCCGGTGAGGAACATGTAGCTGATGCCCTTGGTCATGATGGTGAAGTCAGTCAGCGCTGGAGAATACACCGCACCGCCGGCGCAGGGGCCGAGGATGCCGGAGATCTGGGGAATCACGCCTGAGGCGAGGATGTTGCGCTGGAAAATTTCGGCATAGCCTGCGAGGGCGTTGATGCCTTCCTGGATACGTGCGCCGCCTGAGTCGTTGAGACCTATGACGGGTGCGCCCATCTTCATGGCCATGTCCATGATCTTGCAGATCTTGAGGGCCATTGTCTCGCTGAGAGATCCGCCGAACACGGTGAAGTCCTGAGCGAATACATATACGAGTCGGCCGTCGATTGTGCCGTAGCCGGTCACAACGCCGTCGCCGAGATAGCTTTTCTTTTCCTGTCCGAAGTTGTAGCAACGATGACGGACAAACATGTCGATTTCCTCAAAAGAGCCTTCATCGAGAAGCTGTGCGATACGCTCGCGGGCTGTGTATTTGCCTCTCTCGTGCTGTTTTTGAATGGCCTTTTCGCCACCGCCTAAGCGGGCTTCTTCGCGAAGGGCGATAAGCTCTTTTACTTTTTCAAGCTGGTTACTCATTTGTTTCGAAGTAAAATGGGTGGAGTTCTTGGTTGTAGATTTCTTCTGTCTCCGTCATTGCTGACGGGGATGGGAGATGGATGTTACTTGTTGGGGTCCTCGCAGAGTTCGATAAGAGTACCGCAAGTTGATTTCGGGTGAAGGAACGCGATGTTCAGACCTTCGGCACCCTTGCGCGGAGCCTTGTCGATCAGACGGCAGCCTTTGCCTTCGACTTCTGCCAGAGCGTTGGCCACACCGTCTTCAATGGCGAATGCGATGTGCTGGATGCCGCCGCGGCCGCCGTTGTTGGCGATAAACTTTGAGATGGCGCTTTCAGGAGAAGTTCCTTCAAGAAGTTCGATCTTGGTCTGGCCTACCTTGAAGAAGGCGGTGCGTACTTTCTGATCTTCAACTTCTTCAATGGCAAAACATTTAAGGCCAAGAGTGTTTTCGTAAAAGGCGATGGCTTCCTTCAGATCAGGAACTGCGATGCCTACGTGCTCGATGTGGGAAATATCCATGATATGAAAAATAATAAATTAATGCTTATAATTAGTTGTGATTAAATTGATTTCGGGCCAATTACGCACAGGCGTTCTTAGCCCTTGCAAAATTAGTCATAAAAAGTTGTAAAGCAAATTTAATCTCTACAAAAAATCTCCTCGAAATTGTTCTTAAGGCCAACCACGCCGACACACGGACTCAGCACCCTCCATTCCCTGACTGCCGCTACTGCCGGAAGATGCGAAAAACCTCCCGGCTCAGACCTTGCAGTCTGCGACGGGAGGTTTCTGATAGGGTTCGTAAGAACAGGGAAAAGGCTTGGATGCTAATCTTCCTGGGTTCGGTTCTTGGTTTTTGCTTTTGATTTCGATGCCGAGGAGTCCATGTCTTTCTCTTCCTTGAGGTCGATTTCGTTGCGGTCGCGGTCAAGTACGCGATACTGCAGATAGGCGAGCGATTCGTCAGGCACGATCCGGAAGTTGAAGCCGAATTCAAGCTGCCAGCGACGGTAGAGCGACGGGAAACCTTTCTTCAGATAGGCCGACACGAAGGGGTGCACATAGAGCACAAAGTGTTTGGTCTTAAGCGTGTTGACCAGATAGTCGAGTTTTTCGTGCAGCAGATCGGTGAAGAGCAGCGACGGGCGCACCTCGCCTTTGCCGTGACACGACGGGCAGGTTTCGGAGGTGTTTATGTCAAGCACCGGGCGCACTCTCTGGCGGGTGATCTGCATCAGCCCGAACTTGCTCAGCGGCAGAATGTTGTGGCGGGCGCGGTCATTGGCCATCACCTCGCGCATGTGTTCATAGAGTTTCTGCCGGTGCTCGGCTTTGTTCATGTCGATGAAGTCGATGACGATGATGCCGCCCATGTCGCGCAGGCGCAGCTGGCGGGCTATCTCGTCGGCGGCCCGCAGGTTGACCTCAAGCGCGTTGCTTTCCTGGTCAGGTGCGGCTTTCGAGCGGTTGCCGGAGTTGACGTCAATGACATGGAGTGCCTCGGTATGTTCGATGATTACATAGGCGCCGGATTTGAATGAAACCGTCTTTCCGAACGACGATTTTATCTGGCGGGTGATGCTGAAATGATCGAAGATGGGGACATCGTCCTCATAAAGCTTGACGATGTCTTTGCTCTCCGGTGAAATGAGGTTGACATACTTTGAAATCTGGCTGAAGATTTCCTTGTCATTGACATGAATGCTCTCGAAAGTGGGGCTGAATACGTCGCGAAGCATTCCGACGATGCGGCTTTCCTCTTCAAAAATGAGAGCCGGGGCGCTTGCTTTCTGCGCTTTTGCCACTGTCTCCTCCCAGCAGCGCAGGAGGGTTTTGAGCTCGTGGTGCAGCTCCCTTACGCTCTTTCCTTCGGCCGAGGTGCGGATGATTACTCCGAAGTTTTTCGGCTTGATGCTTTCGATGAGCTGACGCAGGCGGAGTTTTTCTTCCGTGGTCTTGATTTTCTGCGAAAGGGAGATCTTGTCGCCGAATGGTATGAGCACCATGTAGCGTCCGGTGAAAGTGATCTCAGTGGTCAGACGGGGGCCTTTCGACGAGATAGGCTCCTTGACTATCTGAACCATGAGTTCCTGGCCCGGCTCCAGGACGCCGGTGATGGCGCCGTGTTTGTCGATGTCGGGCAGGCGCTTGATTTTCGGGACGGTGGTATCAGACTTCTTGTCGACGAGAATGGCCTTCAGAAAGGCCGAGTAGGTGGAGAATTGAGAACCGAGATCCAGATAATGAAGAAAAGCGTCCTTCTCGTAGCCCACGTTGACGAAGGCGGCGTTAAGGCCGGGCATCAGTTTCTTGACTTTGGCAAGATAGATGTCTCCGACAGCGTAGGCGATGTTGCGCGACTCCTTCTGCAAGGAGACGAGCCGCGAATCCTCAAGCAAGGCTATCGAAACCTCACCGGGCTGTACGTCTACAATCAGTTCACTTTTCATTGATAAGCGTTATCCGGATTAGAGAAATGACGCAAAGAACAAACCTTTTGCGTGCGTCTTTGTTCAAGAGCCGGGCAAAAGAGTTTGTTCTTCGTGTTCATTACGCAACTACGCAAGAATTATTTCTTCTTGTGGCGGTTTTTGCGAAGGCGTTTTTTACGCTTGTGGGTAGCCATCTTGTGGCCTTTTCTTTTCTTTCCGCTTGGCATGTGGTTGGTATTTATTTTGTTTAACTAAAAGTTGGATTTTCTGGCAGGCAGAATTATTTCAGATCCTTAACCTCTTCCATAAACACCTTGGCGGGCTTGAAAGCGGGGATGCGGTGTTCGGGGATGATGATAGTGGTGTTCTTTGATATGTTACGGGCAGTCTTTTCCGAACGCACCTTGGTGATGAAGCTACCGAAGCCGCGAAGATAGACGTTTTCGCCGTGAGAGAGAGATTCCTTTACGGTCTCCATGAATTTCTCGATGGTTTCGAGCACGTTGGCCTTGTCAATTCCGGTTGATTTTGAGATCTCGTTAACGATGTCAGCTTTAGTCATTACAATATGAATTTTATAATTGGTTAATATCTTTGACGTTGCGCTTTTTCAAGGCGCAATTTTTTGCAAGTGCAAATATCGGAACTTTTTTTGGATTATCAACTATAATTCCTATAATTTTTTGCTTAAATTTCACTTTCTCACCACTTTAGCGAGAAAAAACGCCGAAAAAGCCTCACAGAAGCCCCTCAAGCAGCTTCAGATCGGCTATGGCAATATGGCTTCCTCTCCAGCGCAACCCCGGCTGAGTGCGGTCGAAGTGTATTGCACGCCAGCCCACCCTGACAGCCCCGCCTACATCGGCCGCAAGGTTGTCGCCGATCATCAGATGGGCCTGCGGATCCATCTCTCCGGCGCGCTTCATGGCATGGGCAAAGATACGCAGGTCAGGTTTGTTGAAGCCCACGTCATCGCTGAGCACCACAAGATCCACAAGCGGCGCGAGTCCGGTGTTTTCCAGCTTCCGATGCTGCACTTCCTTGAACCCGTTGCTGAGCACACCTATATTATAATGCGCGCGCAGGCGGGAGAGCTGCTCAACGGCACCGTCAATCATCACCGTCTGCTCGGCAAGCCGGTCGAGATACTCCCTGTCGAGCCTCCAGCAGAAGGCTTCAAGATCTTCGCGACTTCCGGCCCAGCGGGGAGACAGCGGTGTGGCGAAACGGTCGACACGCAGAAAACCCTGCGTGATCTCCCCTCGGCTGTAGCGCTCCCACAGCAGGCGGTTGTGCCCCTCATATGCCTCGATCCACTGCTCAGGAGTGGCATAATAGCGGTCAAGGCCGGCCTCGCGATAGATGATCGCATTGGCCAGCCGCGAATTGGCATGAAAATCAATCAGAGTGTCGTCAAGATCGAACCACACCCACTTGACACCTTCATATTTCATTGATCTTCCACCATTTGTATGACGTCCGGCTGTCATCTGTCACATCGCCGCCTTCATGATCGCGCAGCATCTTTACAACCCTCATGGTCACCGGCAGGATCAGCACCTCGTAGAAAGTCTTCAGGAAGGTCTGCGTGATGATCAGCATCGCTATTTCATTCCATGCAAGGATGCCGCCGAAAGCTATCGGGAAGAAGATCACCGAATCAACCCCCTCGCCCCACAGCGACGACACGATGGCCCGCAGAGAAAAGCGGCGTCCGTTAGAGGCAGCCTTCATGCGCGACATCACATAGGCATTGACCATCGAGCCACACAGGAAGGCAATGAAACTGGCCGCGAAGATGCGCGGGACAGCCCCGAAGACCACCTCCATAGCCTCCTGGCCCTGCCACGACGGCGCTCCTGGAAGCCAGATGCCGAGCTGCAGCAGCAGCGAGACAAGAAGATTCATCCCGAAGCCGAGCCAGATGACAAGACGCGCCTTGCTGAAGCCATAGACCTCGACTATGCAGTCGTTGAGAATATAGGAGATCGGAAAGACCACCACGCCCGCGGTTATGGTCAGCGGGCCAAGATCCACAGTCTTTATCTCCATCAGATTGCTGACTATGAGGCAGACGCAGAACGTCACCGCAAGCAGCATGAAAGTCACTGATATTTTTACTTTGCTCATTTTTTTTCAGAGTTTGTTCAGAGGTTGTTTTTTAACAACGTATTAATATTCCCCGGAAAGGACCGCTTCGGCAAACTCCCGCACACAGCCCTCTCCTCCTTTAAGATTCATTATCCGTATTCCTTCTATAGCCTTGACAGCAGCCATCGCATCGGCCGGACAGGCAGCCACACCAGCGGCGCGCAGCAGATCGCTGCAATTGACATCATCGCCTATGTATGACACCTCGTCAAGCCCGATGCCTATCCGAGCACAGATCTCAAGCGCGGCTTCAAGCTTGCCGCCGTCACGCCGGCCCTGGACAAGAAAATCCACACCGAGCTTTTCGGCACGGCTTCTGACAATGCCGGTGTTCTCGCTGGTGATGATCCCCACCTTTATGCCGGCCTTCTGAAGGAGCAGCAGCCCCATGCCGTCGCGCGCGTTGAACTTTTTCATGGCATCACCCCCGGCGGTGTAATACATACCCCCGTCAGTCAGCGTCCCGTCTACATCGGTCAGAAAAAGTTTTATTCTGTTCATTGTCTCATTTTGAATTAGCCCGCAAAATTACTCAATTTTTCTCACATAACCGCCTTTAAACTACTATTTGAGCCTATTTTAAAGCACTTTTGAGGCGCTTTAATAAAATTTCACCATCTTTATTGCGACGGGGTGAAAATCTCACGATTTTTGAGTAAATTTGCACTCAGAAATCAATCCATTACCACAACCATCTCTTATTCCCACTTTATGCAGGAAAAGATAATCATTCTCGACTTCGGATCGCAGACCACACAGCTCATCGGACGCCGTGTGCGCGAGCTCGGCGAATACTGCGAGATCTTGCCCTACAACAAGTTCCCCTACGACGACCCCTCGGTCATCGGCGTGATTCTCTCAGGCTCCCCCTTCTCGGTCTACGATGAAAAAGCCTTCCACACCGAACTCTCGCGCCTGCGCGGACACCTGCCGGTGCTCGGCATCTGCTACGGAGCTCAGTTCATCGCCTACACCTCAGGCGGCAGTGTGGAACCCGCTCCTTCACGCGAATACGGCCGTGCCCACCTGACAAAGATCGACACCGCGAACCCTCTGTTCAAAAACATCCCCGCAGGATCACAGGTGTGGATGAGCCACGGCGACACCATCACCGCGATCCCCGACTCATTCAACACCATAGCCTCCACCGACAAGGTTGCAATAGCCGCCTATCAGGTTGAAGGCGAAAAGACCTGGGGCGTGCAGTTCCACCCCGAAGTCTACCACTCGGAACACGGAACCCAGCTTCTGCGCAACTTCGTGGTCGACATCTGCGGCGGCAAGCAGGACTGGACTGCCGAATCATTCATCGAATCTACAGTGGCCCAGCTCAAAGAGCAGCTCGGCGATGACAAGGTGGTGCTCGGCCTCAGTGGCGGAGTCGACTCCTCGGTAGCCGCAGTGCTCCTCAACCGCGCCATCGGCAAGAACCTCACCTGCATCTTCGTAGACCACGGCATGCTGCGCAAAAACGAATTCCGCGACGTGCTCCACGACTACGAATGTCTCGGCCTCAACGTGATCGGCGTCGACGCCTCTGAAAAATTCTTCAGCGAACTCGCCGGAGTCACCGAGCCCGAACGCAAGCGCAAGATCATAGGCAAAGGCTTCATCGATGTGTTTGATGAAGAAGCCCATAAGATCAAAGACGTCAAATGGCTCGCTCAGGGAACCATCTACCCCGACTGCATCGAAAGCCTCTCCATCACCGGCACAACCATCAAGAGCCACCACAACGTAGGCGGTCTGCCCGAAAAGATGAACCTCCGTCTGTGCGAACCCCTCCGTCTGCTCTTCAAAGACGAAGTCCGCGCCGTAGGCCGTCAGCTCGGCATGCCAGACCACCTCATCAAACGTCACCCCTTCCCCGGCCCCGGCCTCGCCGTCCGCATTCTCGGCGACATCACCCCTGAGAAAGTCCGCATCCTCCAGGACGCCGACGACATCTTTATCCGCGGCCTCCGCGACTGGGATCTCTATGACAAAGTATGGCAGGCAGGAGCCATCCTCCTCCCCGTGCAGAGCGTAGGAGTCATGGGCGACGAACGCACCTACGAACGTGCCATAGCCCTGCGCGCCGTAACCTCGACCGACGCCATGACCGCCGACTGGGCCCACCTCCCCTACGACTTCATGGCCAAAGTCAGCAACGATATCATCAACAAAGTCCGCGGCGTCAACCGCGTCTGCTACGACATCTCCTCCAAACCGCCGGCCACAATCGAGTGGGAATAAGCGCCTTCCCGGCAAAGGAATAGGCCTTTCCTTCCACACACCCACATATCAAGCGGTCTGAGCCTCACCCCGTGCGCTCAGACCGCTTTTTTGTATTCCCGACAGATGCTATCTGCAAAATTTTCATTATCTTAGCGCCCGCATTTTTTCATGCGTTGCAATCCGACACACGGAACCACCGATGATTCATCGACACACAATTTAAAGGGCTGTTAAAAACAGCTTATAGAAATCAAATTCCAACCTGACCAATCATTTCAACAAACCATCAAAGGAAAATGACATCACACCACCCGACACACCCTCTCCGGCTCATCATGCGCGCGGCTACAGCCATGCTCCTGACTGCCGCAACATTCATTCCGGCCACAGCGCAGACCGACGAACCAGCCCTGGTCCGCTCCGAAATAGGCGACAAAGCCTCGACACGCGACGGAGCAATCACCATCACCAATATCGGCAAAAAGCAGCAGTTCAACGCCTCGCAGCGCTCCACCTATGACACCGACATCCACTCGCCAAAATCAGCCGCCTTCCACCCCGACGGCTCTCGCTTCTATGTGAACTCACTTGAAGGCTGCCGCACCATAGTCTATGATGCCCGAAGCATGCGCAAGCTCAAAGTCATAAACCACACATTCAAAACCGGACAAGGCGACAACTGGACCTCTTCGCCACACTACAAATGGGAACACTACCCCAACGGCGCACGCAGATCTTTCAGCGGCAAACCCGTGGAAATGACCTTCTCCCACAGCGGCCGATACCTTTGGATTCCATACTACCGCCGCACTTTCGACATCAATGCCCAAGACCCCTCGGCAATGGCCGTGGTTGACACCCGCACCGACTCGATTGTCCGCATGTTTGACACCGGCCCTCTCCCCAAGATGGTCTCCGTCTCAAACTCCGGCCGACTTCTTGCAGTCACCCACTGGGGCGACAACACCGTAGGCCTGATTGACATCTCCTCGCCCGATCCGGCCCGCTGGAGCCATCTGCCGCCCGTCACTATCGGCAACAAACTCAGACTCGACTTTCCGCTTAACGAATCCGTGAACCGCGATTCCAACTCCGGCTACCTCCTGCGCGGCACAGTTTTCCTCCCCGGCGACCGCCACATGCTCATCGGCTGCATGGCAGGCTCCATAGCCGTGGTCGACCTGAAAACCATGAAACACATAGGCTTCATCAACAATATATATAATGTAAGACACCTCACCCTCCACGGCAAAAACCTCTTCGCCTCCTGCAACGTCAACGGCATGGTCTGGAAAATTCACACCGACAGCCTCGGCAGCGCCATCGCCTCGGCCTCGGCCGCAAAACGCCGCGCCATCAAGGCAAACGGATGGAAAGGATGCAAGGTTGGTGCCGGCGCGCGCACCATCGAAGTCTCGCCCGACGGCAGATATGTCTATGCTGCCTGCAACTTCGCCAACCGTATCGACATAGTCAACGCCCGGACCATGAAACTCGAAACCTCGATCCGCTGCGACTCCTACCCAGTAGGCCTCGGTCGGTCAGCCGACGGAAAATACATGGTCGTCACCTCCCAGGGCCGCAAAAAACGCGGAGGCAACGCTGTCAACATTTTTTCCATCACCCGGAAATAGCCGCCGCTCCAAAGTTCTTAGGGGCTGTTTAAAAACGGCCTCTTAATCTCCGCAAAAGCTTAATCCCTGTTAACAAAATCTCATTCCAATACCCGAATAGTAAAATAAAGTTAAAACAAAGATGTTTTTAAACATAAATATTTGACATATCCCAAAAAGTCTATACCTTTGCATCAGTTTTTCATGGTATTAGATTTAAGGTAAGAAGATTATTCGTCGAGATGACGGATAATTTTTTTTATGCGCGATTTTTAAGTACCTTTGCAGGCACATTATGAAAAAGCATATCCTCATCATTTTCACCATACTCATTGCCGGACTTCAGGGGTTCGGCAAAGATGACACACCGTCTGACTCGCTGTCATACAGCTGGCGCATCATCCAGCCGCTCGGACTGCGCGAACGGGTCCCGATGGACACCCTCATGCACAACTATTACCGCACGGCCGTCCCTACCTCTGTCAGCCCTGCCTTCGCCACCACAGGCAATCAGGCCTCCGTCGGCAAAAACATGATCTTCATGGAAAGCGAGCCCATGAGCGACTTCTTTTTCCGCGATGCAAAACAGTTCTGGATTCCGACCGTCGACAACATGCGCTTTTTCAACACCCGCATCCCCGTGACCCAGTTGGGCTACAACACCGGAGGCGGACGCGAAATAGCCCAGGACTATCTGCGCATGCTCTTCTCAGGCAATATCAGCAAGCGCGCGCAGATCGGTGCCCGCGTCCACTATCCCTACTCCAAAGGCAGTTATGAATATCAGGCCGCCAAAGGTTTCTCCTGGGGGCTATCAGGGTCCTACATGGGTGACCGCTATGAAATGCAGGCCTTCTTCAACTCCTTCAACTTCCTCAACAAGGAAAACGGCGGCATCACCGACGACCTCTACATCACCGATCCGGCCAAAATCCAGGGCGGAGTCTCGACCATCAACCCCAAAAGTATCCCGACCTACCTATCAGCAGCCCACTCACGTGTGCGCGGACAGCAGTTCTACATGAACCACCGCTACAAAGTGGGCTTCTGGAAAGAGACCCGCGACGAAAACGACTCCGTAGTGGCCCGCGAATACGTCCCAGTGTCAAGCTTCATCTGGACTCTTGACTACAAAGACTCCCGCCACCGCTTCACCAACACCAGCTCCTCGGAAGGCAAGGAATACTGGGCCAACCACTATCTTGACGCCGATGCCACCTGCGACCGCACCAAATACAATTCACTGCGCAACACCATTGGCATCTCTCTGCTTGAAGGCTTCAACAAATACGCCAAAGCTGGTCTCGCCGCCTTCGTCACCCACGAGATACGCCATTATTGGCAGACACCCGACACCCTGGCAATCTCAGGCGACGACCGCCCCGCCGCACTGACACCCTACCCCTTCAAATCGCGCCTCGCCCACAAAGCCAATGAAAATCTGCTCTACGTAGGCGCACAGCTCACCAAGCAGCAGGGCCATCTGCTCAACTATGAAGCCACAGCCAACATCGGACTCATCGGTCCCGCAGCAGGCGAAATCAAGATTGATGGCAACGCATCGACCCGATTCAGACTGCTCGGCGACACCGTATCGGTCAAAGCCTATGGCCTTTTCAGCAACACCTCGGCGCCATATCTGATGAACAACTTCATCTCCAACCACTTCGCCTGGAAAAACGATTTCGGCAAAATCCGGCGCCTCCGCCTCGGCGGCATCCTCAACATCCCCCACACCGGAACCAACATCAACATCGGAGTGGAAAACATCCAGAACCACATCTATTTCAACGCCGACGGGCTCCCCACCCAGGAAAGCGGCAGCGTGCAGGTGTTCAGCATCCGCGCACAGCAGAACCTCCGCTGGCGCGCACTCAACTGGGACAATACCATCATCTATCAGACATCAACCAACGATGCAGTCATACCTCTGCCCAGACTGGCCGTCTACTCCAACCTCTATCTGCTCTTCAGAGTGGCGAGAGTGCTCAAAGTCCAGCTCGGTGTAGACTGCGACTACTACACAAAATACAAGGCCCCCGCCTACCAGCCCGCCACAATGGCCTTCTGCAACCAGCGCGAGATCGACTGCGGAAACTACCCCTTCATGACAGCCTATCTCAACCTCAAGCTCTCACGCGCCCGCTTCTTCGTGCTCTTCTCACACGTCAACCAAGGCCTCATCGGCGACAACAACTACTTCTCCATGCCCCACTATCCGCTCAACCCGCGCCGCTTCCAGATGGGCGTGATAGTAGACTTCTCAAACTGATCCGCTCCTGACAAGCCGAAGCACAGGCTCATCCGTCAACCTTTTTTCGCCGGCCGATTGTTTATATATACATAAATGTATCAGACAACCGGCCCTATGACACCCACAGACCCTGACTATAAAACCACCGGCCGCCCACGCCACGGCAACCTCGCAGACTTCTTCCACGGCCCCCGCGGAGGCATACTCCTCTCGCTCATACTCATAGCCGTCGGAGTGATCGTCTCGGTCAAAAGCTGCTCCTCGCCCGTAGCAAACAACGGCTATGAATACACACGCGCCAAAGGCGACACCATCAACGTGGCCATCGACTACTCACCCATGTCGCTCTACCGCTACGGCGACTCACTCGCAGGCTTCAACTACGAGATGATGAAACAGATGGCCACCCTCTATGGAGACAATGTCAAATTCTACCCAATATCATCCGTCACCTCGGCACTCGACGAGCTGAAACGCGGCGTCTATGACGTGGTCATCTCCGACTATCCGCTTACCTCCTCGCGGCGCGACAGCTTCCGCTTCACCGAACCCGTCTACCTCGACCGCCAGGTACTCATAAGCCTCGACACCACCGTCCGTTCGCGCCTCGACCTCGCCGGCAAGGAAGTCTGGACAGTAGGAGGCACACCGATCGCCGAACGCCTCCGCAACCTGAGCCATGAGATCGGCGACACCATAATCCTGCGTCACGACTCTATCCACAGCGCCGAGCAACTCTTCATGCTGACCGCAATGGGGCGCATCCCGCGCGCCGTCATCAACGAAGCCAAAGCCACACGCCTCGCCGAGGACTATCCTGACGTCAACCTGGCCACACCAGTATCGTTCACCCAGTTCCAGTCATGGGTAGTCAACAAAGACAACACCGCGCTTGCCGACACCCTCGACGCCCAGATACGCCGCTTCAAGACCACACCACAATACTCCACCCTCGTGGAACGCTATCTGACCTCAGCCGCCGCCACAGCCGCGCAGACCGACAGTATGCCGGCCTCATCCGCGCCATAGGTCCTTAAGCACTTTTTCTCAACAAATTCAAAACGCCGCGCGTTATTACATTACAGCGAGTGATCCTGCTGTTCCTCACTTCCGATTCAGCGCAATCACTTCTATGAAGCAAACACACAAACTATATCGCAAAATCAATTTCAACTATTAACAAAAAACACAAGACGTTATGAAAACGCTAATTGAAAAATTCTGGGGACAGACCCGCTATTGGTGGGTGATCCTCGCAGCGGGAATCCTAATGGTCATCTGCGGTTTCGCTTACTGGTTCTGGCCCGTAGCCGGCTACGCCGTAGCATCCCAGATCTTCGGATGGCTGCTCATCCTTGTGGGCATTGTCCAGCTCCTCGTCTCCTCCGGACCTGACCGCGGCAGAGGCTGGGGATGGTGGCTTGCCGGAGGCATCATCGACATGTTCATCGGCTTCCTCATGGTCCGCAGCATCGTACTCTCCGAAGCAGTATTCCCCTACTTCATTGCCTTCATCTTCATCTTCTGGGGCATCAGCGCCCTTTGCAGCGCAGTCAACCAGAGCGGACGCCGCTACTGGTGGCTTCAGCTCATCAACGGCATACTGCTGATGCTCATCGGCTTCTTCTTCATTGAAGCAGGCTGGGTACAGGACATGGCAATGACAAGCTTCCTCACATCGCTCGCCTTCATCTACTGGGGTTTCACTCTCGCGATGCTCTCCTACGACATGAAACCCGTCGAACGCCGCTGATGGCATGAAGCGCGCCTCATGCCGCTGACAGAATCAGCCCCTCCTCCACCCTACAATATCACCGAGGCCCCGCCCACACAGCGGAGGCCTCGGTTGCGTCATAACGGAAAAATAAGTATCTTTGTAATCCCATGAATCCACTATTGATCATCAGATCAGCCCAAGAACTGATCACCTCCCGCACCCAGA
The DNA here is from genome assembly GCF_003024805.1 of Duncaniella muris. Lineage (GTDB taxonomy): Bacteria > Bacteroidota > Bacteroidia > Bacteroidales > Muribaculaceae > Duncaniella > Duncaniella muris. The sequence continues at coordinate 25,974 of NZ_PUEC01000016.1, read as the reverse complement.
CCCGCAGCGGCTTCATAGAGGCCGCTCTTGCAAAGAATAAAAAAGGCCGCCCGTACATCGAACAGGCCAGGACTCTACGCGCATATGCCCTGGCAGCAGAAAATCCGCAGGCTCTGCTCGGCATCGATGCCATCCGCCCGGCTCTTCTTACAGCGTCCGGACTTTCTGACAAAGCCTTCAAATATTTCACTGAAGCAGACAAGACCGAAGCAATACGCGCTCTGATAAAGAATTTCCTTGAACCCGCAGGCGATGAATTTGCAGAAGAACTTACATATCGCTTTCTGCTGATCAAAGGTGATTCACTCGGCGGATCCATGAGGAACTATGTCGGTGAACTCGCTCAGATGAAACTCGTCAGGAAACTGCTTTCATTACTGGCTATCCGGGAAATCCCATATTACGTGCTGTCAAAACAGCAAAAGAAAAACAACGGATGGACAAGCGGCAGCTACGAAGCCGACTTTACAGCAGCATCTGAAATCGCCGCCATCCAGTGGAGCCACGATGGCAAGAACCGCCTCTTGTTTTTCAATACAAAAATACCATTGGTCAACAACAATGTAGACATCTGCCTTTTCGATGGCGACTGCCTAAGTTTTGATTTTGGACGCATTGTGAATCATCCACAAAAAGCCCTGATGTTCGGAGAACTCAAAGGCGGCATAGACCCGGCCGGAGCCGATGAACACTGGAAAACCGGCAACTCCGCACTTGCCCGCATCAGATCTGCATTCAGACCGACTCCGGTGTGCACATCATTCATAGCAGCCGCCATCGAAGCAAAAATGGCTACCGAGATCTGGGATCAGCTCTCGGATTCAACCTTAAGTTTTGCCGCAAATCTCACAGATGACGGCCAACTGACATCTTACTGCGCATGGACACTAAGCCTTTGACCGACATGATTTCAAGCCTATTCCCTGAATATACTGCAACGGATACTGACAACCGATGGAAACTCTCGTCATTTTCAGCCGAAGGCTTCGCTTCTGACTCAGAACGACTCCGTCTGGAAGAAAAATATTGGCCGCTTGCCGATATAACCGACCGATTCGACCGCAAAAGCGTCAGTTTCCAGCTGAGCAAGAACGACAGCATCCACAGTTGGCTGAAATACAAAGAAGGTTTTTCAGCCGAACTTGTCAGAAATCTCATCAGCGAATTCAAACTCCAGCCTGACGACACGATACTCGACCCCTTCATGGGATCCGGCACCACCGCTCTGGTAGCGTCAGCAGAGAACATCAACAGCATCGGTTATGACATCCTGCCGATGTCAGCCATCGCCATAAAAGCAAAAAGCGCGGTCCATGACTATAACATAGCCGAGCTTCATCAGCTTATTGAATTTATAGCAAGCCGGGAATTGCCCGGAAACTACCGTCAGGAAACTCCATATATCACCATCACAGAAGACGGCTATCCCAAACAAAACGCTATCGAACTGAATTACTTCACAGAACTGATTGCCTCATCAGACTTTTCAGACAACTGCAAGACCCTCTTCCGGCTGTGTGCAATAAACATTCTGGAGCGGATTAGCTACTCGGCCAAAGACGGTCAATATCTGCGCTGGGACATCCGCTCGCCCAAAATAATCCGCGCAATACAGAAACGCGAGGAAACCGGCAGGCGCCCTATGGTCGTAAAGCTCAACAAAGGTGACATACCCTCGTTCAGAAATGCAATCATCTCCGAACTCAACCAGTTCATAGCTGACATTGAGTTGATCCGCAACACGATGCCACGCCGCAAAGGATGCAGCTGTGATTTCCATGAAGGAAGTGTTTTATACAAACTCCCGCTGAGGGCCTCTGAAAGTATTGATGCCGTGATCACATCACCGCCATACTGCAACCGCTACGACTATACCCGCACATATGCGCTCGAACTTGCTTACCTTGGCGTTTCTGACACCAGAATCAGGCAACTGCGTCAGGACCTGCTGTCATGTACGGTCGAAAACAAATCAAAAGTCAGCCATCTGCGTGACTTCTATACATCCATTGGTCGGGCTGCCGACTTTGAGCGGATATGCGGAATACTCCAGTCATGCGAACCTTTAAAAGAGGTCATAGAAGCCTTGAAACTGAGAATGGCCAACGGAGAGATCAACAACAAAGGAGTAATCCCTATGGTCGAAGGATATTTCACTGAGTTGACATTTCTGTTTTTTGAACTGTTTCGCACCTGTCGCCATAGTGCGAAAGTAGCTTTTGTCAATGACAATGTGCGCTATGCAGGAGAAGTGATTCCGGTAGATTTCATTTCAACAGCCATAGCCGAGCAGATCGGTTTCCGTCCGGTCAAAATATATGTGCTCCGCCAGCAGAAAGGCAACAGCAGCCAGCAGATGAAAAAGTATGGCCGTGTGGCTCTGCGCAAAAGCATCACCGTCTGGGAAAAACCATAGGCACACTTTGAGCGCTTGCTTCCGCGACATTTCCCCTTTTGACACGGGCTGCCCATGAGGAGTGTTGAAAAGTGTGTTGAAAAGTTTTTGGGAATGGAGGAGGCGGGGATTTGGCAGGTTGGGGGAAATTGATTACTTTTGTAGTCGGTCTGCCCCTATGGCCGGCCGCATCAATCCACCCCGAAAAATTCTAAACACAATATGGAAGTTACAGGAAAAATCATCGTCGCTCTCCCCGAAGTAGGAGGCACATCTCAAAAAGGAAACCCCTGGAAGAAACGCGAATATGTGCTTGAGACACAGGAAACCTACCCCCGTAAAGTCTTCTTCAACTTCTTCGGTGACCGTGTGGACCAGTATCCTCTACAGGTCGGACAGCTTGTGAAAATCAGCTTTGACATCGACAGCCGCGAATATAACGGCCGCTGGTTCGTAGAAGTCCGCGCATGGAAAGCCGAGGATGCCACTGCCGCAGCAGCCGCTCCTGCAGCCTATGGCGCTCCCGCAGCCTACGGTCCCGCCCAGCAGATGCCTCAGGGCTATGCAGCTCCCGCCGCAGTTCCCGCTCCCCCGGCTCCAGACCTCACTCCCTCGGCTACTGACGACCTGCCTTTCTAAGCCGACATATCGCTCACAGATATATACCGTCAATCATAACTCATCAGAAGGAGACTACCGTCCATCACTCTCTATAAAAGGAGAGCGGACACGGCAGTCTCTTTTTCAACTTTATCAAACACACTTGAAACAAGAGGCGTCAGAGAGGTGTTATGAAACGCCCTCTAAGAGATCATAGCCGATATTGCTGCAAAATTATGTATTTTAATACAATAGACTTTTCACATGCTCTTGTGAGAAGGGTGGCGTTTTTAGTTAATATTATATAAAATTACGCCCATTCCTCATCTTTTCATGTAAGGTATTGGACGGACGGAATCCGGAAACCGGCAGGACTCGCACATGACTTGTCAGGCCTCGGAATGCAAAATATTTTTAACGGTTTCATGGCTTAACCGATAGATTTGAGTAATTTTGCAAAAAATTTGCACAAGGCAGGATTTTCATACCGTCAGGCCTGTGCGGCCGAGTCATCCGGGCCGAGAAAAAGGAGGTTATGATGACCGGTCTGTCATTCAGTCATTTCACATAAATCATAAGTAATAGGCACATGCTAAAAAAGAGCACTAAAATAATCACGACGATTTCCGACCGCCGCTGCGATGTGGATTTTATCCGCAGTCTTTTCGAAGCAGGCATGAACGTGGTACGCATGAATTCGGCCCATCTCGGAGCCGAAGGAATGGCACAGATAGTGGAAAACTGCCGGGCTGTCTCACCCCGTATCGGCATCATCATCGACACCAAGGGGCCGGAAATACGCACTACAGTCAACTCCGAGCCAAACGACAAGATTGCTTTCCGCGAAGGAATGGAAGTGGAATTCTGCGGTCACACCTCGGAACCGACAAGTGCCGGACGCATCTGCCTGAACTATGCCGACATTGCCAATGACGTGCATCCGGGCATGCACTTCCTCATCGACGACGGCGAGCTCGACTTCCTCATTCTTGACATCGACGCCGCCACCGGCATCATACGCGCCCGCTGTCTCAACGACGGCAACCTCGGCTCGCGCAAGAGCGTCAACATTCCCGGCAGCGACATCCGTCTGGCCTCGCTCACCGAACGCGACAAGGCCACTCTGGCCACAGCCGCAAAGCTCGGCGTCGATTTCGTGGCCCACTCGTTTGTGCGCAGCGCCGATGATGTCAAAGCCGTCCAGAACGAGCTCGACCGCCTCGGCTCCGACATGAAGATCATCTCCAAGATCGAAAACCAGCAGGGCGTCGACAACTTCGACTCCATTCTCGAAGCCTCCTATGGCATCATGATTGCCCGCGGCGACCTCGGCATCGAAGTGGCTGCCGAACGCATCCCCGTGATCCAGCACGAGATGATAGCCAAATGTATAGCCGCACACCATCCTGTGATCGTGGCCACCCAGATGCTCCACTCCATGATCACCTCGCCGCGACCCACCCGCGCCGAGGTCAGCGACATAGCCAACGCCGTCTATCAGCGCGCCGACTGCCTCATGCTCTCAGGCGAAACTGCCAACGGCCGTTATCCGGTCGAAGCCGTGTCGACTATGGCACGTGTGGCCCAGGATGTGGAGGCTTCTCTGACCGCCACCATCACCAGCGACAATATTCCGCAGCTCGCCGACGAACACGTCACCTCATTCCTTGCCCGCCAGGCCGTAGTCTCCGAGCGCGAGATCGGCACCAAGGCCATCATTGCCAATGCCTACCACGGACGCACAGCCCGGTTCATCGCATCGTTCCGCGGCGCGTGTCCCGTCTATGCCATCTGCTATCGCCGCCGCACCATGCGCTGGCTGAGCATCTCCTACGGCATCAAGGCATATTACTACGAAGACTATACCCGGCAGCAGCGCTATCCGCTTGTGGCTCTTCATGACTTCATCGAGCAGGGCCTGCTTACGCCTGAAGACCGCATCGCCATCCTCGGGGCGATCAACGGCACAGGCGCTACCTTCCTCGCCATCAACTCCGTACAGGCCATCATGGAGCACGGCGCCGCCGGGCAGGAAGCATAAAGTCTTCATCCTCCTGCATTGAACGACCGTAAATCGGTGTCCTTGACCGGGCACCTGTTTTCGGAGAAATACACGTAGCCCGTGACACCTTTGCGCTCTGCGCTGCGGTGTCACGGGCTATGAGTAAATCTGCGTCCTCCGGACGCCACCAGCCTAACCGCGACGATGAAAGGTCCGCCAATGGCAGCAAGGCCCGTGGATGACACCGGACCCCGGCCGGGTATGGGGCGGCAAGTGCCTACAGAATGGCGCCGGAACCACCGACCGGGTATGGGATAGCGGGTGTCCGGTCGAGGACACCGATTTAATCGTAGCCCCCGACACCGTGCGATAGCACACAGGTGTCGGGGGGATAGCGATGATCTTTCAATGATGGTGTCCGGTCGAGGACACCGATTTACCGTCATGAATACAATACATGACGGGAGATGACGATGCCTCAAAGAGGGAGCTCACTCGCCGTCGATCTTCGACAAAGCAAAGGCATAGGCCCCGGCCGAGATAGCTTTTGAGGCTCCGAGACGCGAGAATGTCACACCTATACGCTTCATATCGTCATAGACAGCCGTCCGGTCTGTGCCTCTGACAGGGATACGGCGGCTGTTTCCTCTTGCAAAAGCTTCGAACTCAGCCTGATCGTCGAGGTTGAACACCTCCATCTGCACACGGCGCACACTGTCGCCTCCGATCGTCGACAGAGACGCGCGCAGCTCTCCCAGCAGCGAAGGCAGTATGAGATGACGGGCTGCCGTGATGCCGCCGCCTATCACTATTATGCCGTCGATCAGCTGGGCGGCTATGGCCATCGCATCGCCCGCAGTCTCTCCGAATTCCTCAAAAGCCCTGCGGGCCGCCGCCACATCGCCGGGCCGCTTGCCATCAGCAATCTCGCAGATATCTTTCGGCTCGAAACTGTGGCCGAGATCGCCTGACAGTTCGGCATATACACGCTTCACGGCTCTGACGGCCACCCCCTCCTCGACTATGATACCATTTTTGGTCTTGTGGGGCAGACAAAAAGTCTCCACGCAGGAGTTATCGCCCCGGTTAAGCTGCCCGTTGACCACCATTCCCACTCCGAAACCGGTGCCGAAGGTATAGCCCAGCAGATTGCGGTAGCGCTTGCCGCTTCCGGCTTCCGCAAGGCGGCGGTTGATATCAGGCAGAGCTCCGCATAGCGCCTCGCCGTAGGCAAACAGGTCGCCATCATTGTTGATGAACACCGGAATGCCGAATTCATTTTCCAGAAAGGGTCCCAGAGCCACACCCTCGCGAAACGACGGAAAATTCGGCAGAAAACCACCGATTATGCCGTTGGGATAGTCGGCCGGGCCCGGAAAGGCAAAGCTGATGGCAACCGGCTTCTCGTCAAGCGAGTCGATCACCTCGCGAAAACCGCTCACCATAGTGTCGAGACAGAGGTCAAGGTCATGGGCATTAGAGGGATAAGTGATCGGTTCTGTGATATACTCGCACCCTTTCATAGCTCCGAACACCAGATTGGTGCCGCCGGCGTCAAGGGTTACTACTGTTCTGCTGTCATGGATATACATATATAATATATATTAGGTGTTGTCTGTTATCCACAAAGTTAATAAAAACCGCAAGCTTTACAGCCTCTTGGCAAAAAAAATCCCGGCAAGGCCACGTTCCCCCGCATTATCGCACTCTTTCTTCGTTTTCTCTGTGTATCTTTGCATCAGAAATCCATCCGGAACCCATGAAAGAAGAACTAAAACAAAACCAGAAAGAACTATCACTGTCAGATGACCGTTTCACAGCCTCCGGTTGTTATAATGCCATAAAGCATAAATTACAATCCCAAATGAGCAAGAGACTGTTGGTCGTCGATGACGAAGAGACCTTGCGCGAGGCCCTGCGCTTCAATCTTGAGGCCGAAGGCTATGAGGTAGACACCGCCGGAAGCGCCGAAGAAGCGCTTGCCCTTGACATAGGCTCGTATGACCTGATTCTCCTCGACATAATGATGGGCGAGATCTCAGGCCTGCAGCTTGCGCGCATCATCAGGGCCAATCCGGCCACAGCATCTGTGCCGCTGATCTTCTGCACGGCAAAAGACACGGAAGACGACATGATCGAAGGTCTGGAGACCGGCGCCGACGACTACATAATGAAACCCTACTCGCTGCGCAACGTCATAGCCAGAGTGCGGACCGTGCTGCGCCGCTCAGCTCCTGCCACACCCCAGCCTCAGGCCGAGGAGAAGGTGACATTCGAAGGACTGACCGTGATCCCCTCATGCAAACGCTGCCTGGTTGACGGCGAGGAGATCAGACTCCCTCGGAAAGAATTCGAGATCCTGCTCAGACTTCTACGCAACATAGGCCGCGTCTTTTCACGCGAGGAACTCATCAAAGACATCTGGCCCGATGAAGTGGTGGTGCTTGACCGCGTGGTCGACGTCAACATCACCCGCATCCGACAGAAGATAGGCCGCTACGGCTCCCACATCAAAACCCGCTCAGGCTATGGCTACGGATTCATGGATTAGGCTCTCCTATGCCCGCCGCCTTTTTGTGTGGCTCCTGGGCTACTCGCTGCTGCTCGTCGGGAGCATGGTCATCTTCCAGTACGGTCGTGAAAAGGAGTTCAAGGCCGCGGAACTCAACTCGCAACTGCAGCTGGTCAACCTCCACATCTCCGACGGCCTGGCCGAAGGAAAGACCGTGGAACAGATCGACCTTGACCGCTTTGCCCCGCTCGGCGACATCCGCGTCAGCATCATCGACTCCCAGGGCAAGGTGATCTATGACAATTCCCTCGACCATCTCCCCGGCTCAGACCACAGCGGCCGCAAGGAAATCACCGAAGCCATGCGCAACGGCTCTGGATACACACTGCGCCGCCACAGCGAAAGCACCGGCTCGACCTACTTCTACTCGGCCACACGCAGCGCCGACGGAATGATTGTGCGCACCGCACTGCCCTACTCCCTGCCTCTCAGCCGCATCCTTGAGGCCGACCACACTTTCCTCTGGGCTATGGGCGGACTGACGCTCCTTTTCTGCTTCCTCGGATTCCTGGCCACACGCCGCGTGGGACAGAACATTCTGCGGCTCGACCGCTTCGCAGCAAAGGCTGAGCGCGGAGAGAAGATCATAGACACCGAACCTTTCCCCCACGATGAACTTGGCGACATCTCAAACCACATAGTGCGCCTCTATGCCCGCCTGCAGCAGGCCGTGGCCGACCGCGACCGCGAACATGCAGCCGCCATGCACCAGCAGCAAGAAAAGGATCGGATAAAGAAACAGCTGACCAACAATATCAACCACGAGCTGAAAACCCCGGTGGCTTCCATCCACGTCTGCATAGAGACCCTCCTGACCCATGAGAACATGGCGCCGGAAAAGCGTCGCGAATTCCTCGAACGCTGCCTGGCCAACGCCGGAAGACTCAAGCGCCTCCTTGCCGACGTAGCCATCATTACGCGCATGGACGATGGCGGACGCATGATCTCGCGCAGCCGGGTGGATCTGCAGCCGCTCATAGCCGAAGTGGTCTGTGACTGCACCCCTGCCGCCGAGGCAAAAGGCATCGGAATCGACAATGAAATCATCGGACCGCTGACCGTAGAAGGCAATGCCGATCTGCTCGCCTCAGTGTTCCACAATCTGATTGAAAACGCCATAGCCTACAGCGGGGGTGACAGCATCAGCCTTAAAACAGTCTCGCTCAGCAGCGACAAAGCGGTAATTTCAGTAGCCGACAACGGCTGCGGAGTCGACCCATCACATCTGCCCCACCTCTTCGAGAGATTCTACCGCATAGACAAAGGCCGTTCGCGGGCATCGGGCGGAACCGGACTCGGCCTGTCGATAGTCAAAAACGCCGTCGTGCAACACGGCGGCTCCATCAGGGTTGACAACCGCCCCTCCGGCGGCCTGATCTTCACCATCACCCTCCCCCTCCCCCGCCGGGAGTGATCCTTTTCATATCGGTGGCTTTCATCTTTTTGAAAAAAATATTCAAGCGCCTTGCAGAATAATAGTAAAATTACTACCTTTGCAGTGTCCAATTAAAGAGAACATTGACATGAGAGTATTAAAAACCTCAGCAGTGCTCAAAGTGCTGCTTGCCGACGGTTGGATGATCGTCAGGCAGAAAGGTAGCCACCGCCAGTTAAAACATCCGACGAAGCCCGGCACGGTAACACTCAATGGAAAACCGTCGTCAGACATCTACGGCAGAGAACTTGACAGTGTGCAGAAACAATCAGGCTTAGAGTTCTGATTGAGGGAAAGGGAGCAAAACTCCCTTCCCCTTCCTTTCATTTTAATGCCATCTCTTTGTGCGGAACAATAGCGCGGGCATGATGCCCGCGCTATTTTATAAAATAAATTGTTATAATTAAGTAACTCTGAAAAATTAATTTAAAAGATTATCCTTAGGAGCTACTTATGTATATTATATCGTTCAATATTGAAGAGTTACTTATATGCAGACATTGACTATCAATACATCGAAGACCCCCTCAGGATATAGTGCCTCTTGCGACATTATTCCGGGCTGGGTCGTTGCATACGAAGGCGATTTCGACGGTTTTGAACCGTATGTGCGAGAAAGCATTGATTTTTATGTTGAATGCTGTCAGGCCGATGGCACTGAATATCCTCCGATTCTGGCTGAAAAAGATGTAGCTATCCGTTACAGATTTGATGTGCAGAGTCTGCTGAATCACTATCAGAATATTTTCTCTCTTGCAGCCCTGCAATGTATTACAGGCATAAATCAGCGCCAACTCTGGCACTACGCAGCCGGACGCTCCAAGCCACGCCCGAAACAAGCTGAGAAAATAGTAGGTGCCCTCAACCACCTTGGCAAAGAATTGGTCGCGCTCTCTGTTTAATTGGACACTAAACAAAGTCATTGGACCACAAGAGGCTGTCTAACAAGTTTAGGCAGCCTCTTTTAATCATTCTGATCTATCCCCCGCCCCAGACGAGGGGGCGAACAAGAGAAAGCCTTGCAACCGCTGCCGGTTGCAAGGCTTTCTTCTTAGTGGCGGGGGCAGGACTCGAACCTGCGACCTTTGGGTTATGAGCCCAACGAGCTACCACTGCTCCACCCCGCGATGTCATTTTCGTGGTGCAAAGGTAGAAACTTTTATTTATCCTGCCAAATATTTTGCGATATTTTCAGCGTTAAATAAGGTTAACACAAAGAAAAAACCGCTGTCACAGATCGCCGGAATCACTGCCGGCGGCGGTGCGCCCGGTGGCGATCAGATAGGCCGACCGGGCCACGCAGAATGCGCCGTAAGCCGCTATATAGCTGTCAATCGACTCCTTGTGGCTCGCTTCAGCTTCAAGCACGTCAGTGACCGTCGACATTCCGGCCTCATAATAGAGGCGGTTGAGCCGCAGATTCTCAGTGCTTTCCCCCACCCCTTCACAGGCAATGTCCATCTTGCGGTGGGCGGCGGTGAGATTGTTCCACTTGTCCTGCATTCCGATTTCGAGTTTCTCACCAAGATCCGTCAGCTCATTGCGGGCATTTTCAAGCGCAAGCGACTTACGTTTGATGGCATGTGAACCGCCCCACCATCCGGAGAGAGGAATGTTGACAGCCACCATCAGCGCACCGAAGTTGTGGTTCTGTTCAAGCAGGTCGTGGTAGAACCATCCGGCTCCGAGCGCCACCTGCGGGAGGTTCCGGCCTATCTCTATGCGCTTTTCGAGTTTTTTGGCCTCGACGTTTTTCTGCAGCAGCTTATAGTCGGTGGTCAGAGGCAGCGCGTCAGCACCGGGCATATAGAGCTCGGCAGGAAAATCAGGCACAGCCTCAGGCACAGCGTCGTCTACATCGAAATTCCAGTCTGCGCCTTTGCCCATATACTGGCCGAGAAGCATTCTGACAAGCTTGATGCCATTGTCAAGATCGACCATTTCGGAGCGGTAGGTGTTGCGTTTCAGCTGCACTTTGAGCAGATCGTTGCGCATGGCCACACCGGCGTCCACAGCCACCTTCACCTGGGTGTCAAGCGTGTCAAGCGTGGCTATTGCGGCTTCAAGAGCTCCGCGTGAGGCTTTGAGAGTCACCAGTTTCCAGTAGAGCGACTCGGTTGTCAGCCGCAACTCGTCGAGAGTCTGCTGCTGACGCAGCCTCGCCACTTCCTCGCCTACAGCCGCAAGCTTGTTGCCGTTGACGATCTGTCCGCCCATAAACACCGGCTGCATGGCCTGCACGCCGGCCATCTTGCCCTTGTTGATGAATCCGATCTCGATTATGTCCAGAAGATTGTATTGAAAAATGTCATTATGCGTCCAGAAAGCCATCCCGGTAGCTGATACCTCCGGAAAATATTTAGTGAACGCTTCGCAGCGAAGCTCTACGGCCGCCCTGGTGTCATTGGCGGCATTGCGCACGGCCATATTATTGGCAAGCGCCAGTTCAATACAGCGGTCAAGAGTGATGACCGAGTCTGCCTCAGCGGCTTTCAGCCCTGATGCCACGGCGAGCGAAACGAGTAGTATTGCAAATCTGATATGTCTCATCGCTTGATATGGATTTTGAGAAAGATTGTCAGATGGATTTTATAGGCCGGCTAATAGCGGCTTCTTAGGCAAGCTCTTAGAGCAGATGGGTTTCAAGAGGCTCTTCGAGAGGTTTGTCAGCCGCCTTTCCGCGGTTTTTCATCAGGCAGTAGGCCACGGGGATCACGGTGAGGATGAATATCATGGTGACAGGTGTGCCCCAGAATATCACCACTCCCATGGGTTTCCACAGGGCACTGTCACCCATGACCATCGGGAGCACACCCATAGTGGCGGCGGCAGATGTCAGGAAGATAGGGCGCATACGTCGGCTGGAAGCATTGAAGACAGCATCGTAGACACTCGCGCCCTGATTGCGCAGCTCTTCGGCATAGTCGAGAAGCACTATCGCGTTTCTGACAAGGATGCCCATCAGCGACACCAGACCGAGCACACAGGTGAGCGAGAGATCCGTAGACTGGATGCGCAGTCCGATTGCCGCGCCCGGAATGCACAGCAGCAGGCAGGCAAGAAGAAGGAGCGCCGTGTCAGCCGCGGCATAATGCAGCAGGAGGATGAAGAAGATGATGACCACAGCGATGGCCAGGCCTCCAAGAATCTGCGGGAGAGTGCTCATGGTGTTGTCCCATTCGCCTCCGCGTGTAAGGCTGACTCCGGCTGGAAGCTCATAACGGTCTATGCTGTCCATCAGAGCTTCCGTGCGGTCGATCACGTTGACCCCGCGCTGCACTTCGGCAATGAGCGACACGGATGGGATGCCGCTGTAACGTGTGAGCATGCCAGGATGCCATTCGGGCCTGACATCGGCTATCTGGCGCAAAGGCACATCGCCCAGGCCGATCACCGGCATAGGCTCGCCGAGAAGATCTTCGGCGGTTGACCGGTCAGAAGTTCCGGTTTTGAGCACCACGGGTATGCCATAGTCGCCTTCCCAGACCGTGGCCACCGGAAGTCCTGAGCTATAACGCATGGCAAGAGTAGTTTCAAGGAGCACACTGTTGAGACCGAGCCGCGAAGCACGTGTCACGTCAGGCGTGACCATGGCGACGGCCACAGGATTGTCAAGCGAGGATCGCACGTTTCTCAGTCCGGGCACACGGCGGGCCACACGCAACAGCGAGTCGCAGGCCTGGCTCAGAGCCTCGCGGTCAGATCCGGTGAAACGGATCTCCACCGGATAGTCGGCGGTGGAATAGCTGAGCTGCTTGAAGCGGACAAAGGCATCGGGAAACCAGCTTTCGTACTTTCCGGTGTAGTCGTTGAGCACATCGATGGTAGCCTGATTGCTTTTTGTGTTGACTATGAACTGCGCGAAGTTCGGGCCTCCGACCTGCGGAGCGTAAGTGGCCTGGAAGCGAGGCGACGAGCAGCCGTGGAAAGAGGCTATCGATACCACTCTGTCATCAGCTGCCAGTATTCGCTCAAGCGAGTCGGCCACCTGGGTGGTGCGCTCCACGGAGGTGCCCTGCGGAAGGAAAATCTCTACGGCAAACTGATTGCGTTCGGCTATAGGCATGAGCTGCAGAGGTGTGGCCACAAACATCCATGCGCTTGCCGCCACGCAGATCACACCTATAAGGATGGTAGTTTTAGGCCATCTGAAGCACAGCCCTATCAGACGGTCATAGCCTTTCTGCATCGAGTTGAAAATGCTGAACTTTTTCTTGCCTGAGGCGAGAGCCTCCTGCTGCTCCTTGTAGATCGGCTCCTTGATCAGCCTGAACTGCATGAATGGCACGAGAAGTTCGGCTATCAGAAGCGACACAAACAGAATTATGGTCATGCCCCAGGGGAAATCCGTCAGGAAGTCACGGAACATGCCTGTCACCGTCAGAAGGAAGGGGAAGAAAGTCACCGATATGGCGAGTGTGGCCGAGAAAATGGCTTTGAAAAATTCGGTTCCTGACCGGAGAGTGGCCGACATATGGTCCATGCCCTCGGAGATCAGTTCAACATAGTCGTCAATGATCACCACCGAATTGTCAACAATCATGCCCAGCGACACAATCAGACAGGCGAGGGTCACGGTGTTGAGCTCTATGTCAAAGGCATAGAAGAGTCCGAGCGAGATAAAGATCGACACCGGAATTGTCGCCGCAGCGATCAGCGCCACTTTGAGCGGCAGAAGAATCATGATGACGACCACCACCGCGATTATGGCTATCAGCAGCTCGACGAGAAAATAGTTGACCGAACTGTTGACCACCACCGGCTGATCTGTTATCTTGAAAAGCGTGACAGACTCCGGCATGTCGGCACGGGCCTTTTCAAGCTGCGCGTCGACCTCCTTGCCCATCTCTACGATATTGTAACCGTCTTTCATGCTCACGCTCAAGAGTATGCATTTATCGAAATTATTGGTGATATAGCTGTCAGGATCGGGATATTCCTTTCTGACCTCGGCCACATCGCCGAGCCGGACCACACTGCCGTCAGGGGCCGAGAACACAACCATAGCGGCGACATCGGCCACTGAATTGACCGGACGGGCCACGAATACAGGCCGGGTATAGCTGCCGTTGCGGAGAGAGCCTCCGGTGGTCTGAAAACCCTGGGCCAGAAGAGTAGCGCCTACGGTCTTCTCCGAGAGGGCATAGTGCTGGAGCTTTTCAGGGTCGAAACGGACCGCAATCTGCTCGGTCTGCATACCGGAGACCGACATTGTGCCTACGCTCTCTATGGTGCGCAGACGGTCTTTGAGATCGTCCATGTAGTCATTCAGCTCCCGATATGTCTTTTCATTGCTCTGCATGGTTATGAGCAGCGCCGATGTCTCGCCGAAATCGCTGAGAGTCTCCACGCCGAGCACTCCCGGCGGAAGTTTGAGTTTCTCGGCCTCCATGCCGATCTTGAACTCGTTCCAGAAGCTGTCGGCATCATCCACATTGTCATCAAGTTCTACGAAGATGATGGCCGTATTGCCTGAAATCTGCGAGTGGGTTTTGGTCTTGTCGACCTCATTGTAAGAAAACACATAGTCTTCAAGAGGCTTCAGCACCTCTTGTTCTATCTGTTCGACAGAAGCGCCCGGATAGACCGCACCGACCACACCCTCGCGGATTGTAAACGATGGAAACTCGTTTTTATCCATCACTTTCAGTGCATAGATGCCGAAAGCGATGAAAATACAGGTGATCAGAATGATCTCCTTGCTGTATTTCATTCCGGCCACGACTATCGGCGATGGCTTTGCCAACGGAGCCGGAACAGTGTTTTTAGAATCTGACTGACTGGACATAGTCTGAACTTAGAGTATATCTGTAATTAGGAAATATAAACTCATTCGGCCCCGTAGGCTCCCTGAATCTCTACGCTGACAGGAGAGCCGGTTCCAACTTTCCGCATACCGGCCACTATCACGCTGTCGCCGGCCGAAAGGCCTTCCGACACTATTACGCCGCCCGAAGCCAGAGCATCGGCCTTGACAAAGCGCCGGGCCGCCTTGCCTCCGTCAACCACCCAGACAAACGTGCGGTTGTCAGAGTCGAGAAGAACAGACTGCGAGGGAAGAAGCACCTCTGCCGCCGTGGCCGACAAATCAGCCGACGCGACTGAAGCTACGGCCACATCTCCGACCATGCCCGGCAGGATGCGTCCGTCAGCCGTCGGAATGGCAATTTTGACCGTATAGGCGCGTGTCAGAGGATCAGCCACAACCGATTTACGCACCACGCGGCCGGAGAGCGAGTCTATGCCGAGACTCTTGAAACCGACCGTGGCGGCCTGGTCTTCGGCAATCGCGCCGATTTCACTTTCAGGAACGGAAATAGTTATGCGGATATCACTGACGGTCACAAGCTCCAGCACCGGCTCAGCCGCTATGACCGTCTGCCCGACTCCGGCAAGTTTCCGGCTGACCACACCGCTGACCGGAGCATGAAGAGTGGCATCCGTGACGGCGCGCCGTGACATCTCGGCTGCATTCTCAGCCTGCTTCAGCTTGTTCTGCACCTCAACCCATTTGATCTCAGGAAGGGCATCGGCGTCATGAAGTTTCTTAAGACGCGCATATGCGTCGCGGGCCTCTGCAAGTTCCGCATCGGCGATATTGCCGGCGTTCACATAGCTGTCGCTCCTGACTCTGGCGAGCACCTGCCCTTTGGCCACGCGCTGACCTTCCTCGACATAGAGATCTGTAATGGTTCCCGGCACGGAGAAACTCAGCATCGAGGTTTCCGCTGATTCCACAGTCCCGGAAAAAGACAGTCTGCCGTCAGGGCGGGTCATGCTCACAGGCATGACCGTCACCTTGACCGGCGGAGCTACCTGCGCCTTTTCAGAGTGTCCGCAGCCCGTCAGAAGAGCCGCACAGACTAACACCACGGCTTTTGCCATGCCTGATGATGAACGGAGTCTATTCATTGTCCTTTGTGCTATTCAAGTTTATAAACAGCAGGAATCTCGCCTGCCTTAAAATTGATGAAATTATTTCAATTTTAACACGTTGACAGCGGCATTTGTTTTACGCCCGGTAAATATTCCTTTCTGCGGGAGCGCCACATCAGTTAAAAACAGTTAATCAGGCCGGTCGGCACACTATTATGCGTAAAACAATTGTTTACAAATAATCCGCCCCCTATCTCTCCGCATATTTCCCTACTCCCCGCATAGTGATGTGAATATTCGGGGAATATTTTGTAAATTTGCAGCTATGCAGACAGGAAACTCATTTTTCTCACAGATGCCGCCTGTTACAAAGAATCTGATTATCATAAATCTGATTGTCTGGCTGGCAATGTTCGTACTTCCGCGTCATCTCGGCGCGGACCTGGAGACCTATGCCGGTCTCCACTATTTCAAGGCTTCGGATTTCAATCCGGCCCAGTTGCTCACATACATGTTCATGCACTCGACGGGGAGCCTGGCACATATTTTCTTCAATATGTTCTCCCTGTTCATGTTCGGCATGACGCTCGAACGCACTCTTGGGAGCGCCCGCTTTCTGTTTTATTACATCTCATGCGGTGTCGGTGCGGCCCTGATCCAGGAGCTGACCTGGGCGCTGACCTGGGAAGACACCTTTGTCAGACTCATCGCCAAGACTTCTGACGTGGACTTCGCCGAAGCCCGCGAGTTTGTGACCAACTCCGAGTTCACGGCCGAAGGCAGAGCGTGGCTGGCCAGAAACCTCAACATGTTTGTGACAATCGGCGCATCGGGAGCCATCTATGGCATCCTGCTTGCCTTCGGTATGCTCTTCCCGAACGCTCCGCTCTATCTGTTTTTCATTCCGGTGCCCATCAAGGCCAAGTGGATGGTGATAGGCATGGGTGTGATCGAGATTCTCATAGGTCTCAGCGAGGCAGCGGGAAGGAGCGACGGAGTGGCCCACTTCGCTCATCTCGGAGGCATGATCTTCGGCTTCTTCATAATACTCTACTGGAAAAAGAAAGGCACTTTTCATGGCGGTTTCTGACACACTGCGACAGCTGAGACGGTCGTTTTCGACCTCTACGATGCTGATGAAGATCATCTGGGTCAACATCGGGGTCTTCGTGGTGTTGCGCCTGACGGCCATCGGAGGCATATTCTCCGGCAACCCTGACTTCATCAACGCCGTGCTGGGCTATGTGCAGCTGCCAAGTTCGCCGGGAGTGCTCCTGACGCGCCCGTGGACGCTGCTTACCTATATGTTCGCGCAGTATGACCTGATGCACATTGTGTTCAATCTGCTGTGGTTCTACTGGTTCGGCACACTCTTCATGATGATAGCCACACCGCGGCAACTCCTTGCGCTTTATCTGCTTGGCGGACTGGGCGGCGCCGTGCTCTTTATAGCGGCCTACTGCGGATTGCCTATGTTTGCCCAGCATTACGGGATGCTCATCGGCTCATCGGCCTCGGTGATAGCCATAGTCACCGCCACGGCCATACTCATGCCCGATTTCAGAATGAATCTGCTGTTTATCGGTTCGGTGTCGATCAAATGGATTGCCATAATCACCATATTTCTGGTGCTCATAGGAGTCACAGGCAACAATGCCGGGGGAGAGATAGCCCATATCGGCGGGGTGGCCGTCGGAGCTCTCTATGCCCTGCGCATGAAACGCGGCCATGACATCACGGCTCCGTTCAACCGGGCCTTTGACCGAATGGCCAACCTATGGAACAGTCTCACCTCAGCAGCCTGGAGCCGCAGCCGCTCCGCGAGACCTGAGCGGAACACCCGCCAGGCCGGCGCAGGCTCCGGCCAGAAGACAGCTAAACAGCATGAGCCCACATGCAGCCGCTCAGACCGCGAGGTGCTCGACTCTATTCTCGACAAAATAAAAAAATCAGGCTATGCCGCCCTTACACCCGAAGAGCGTCAGCGCCTTTTCGATGTCAGCCGTAAGATCAAATGAAAATTCCCCGTCCACACCGCCCGGTCAGATCGACAGTCCTCGCCATAGCCGTGGGGATCAATCTGTTTGTTGCCATGCTCACCATCCTGGCAGCCTACGGAGGGACTTTCAACCCTGACACACGTGTGATCATGGCCATGATAGCCATGACCTTTCCGGCAATGCTCCTCTTGGGGATGATAGTGATGACAGCCGATCTGTTCTTCGACCGGCGGCTCGCTCTGATCATAGCCGGAGGATGGCTCATCTCCATCCAGCCGATACTCAGCTTCTCGCCACTCCACATCTTAGGCCACAGCCTTTCGGAGCAGGAAAAGGAGCGGTCATTCACCCTGCTGACATACAACATACTCCACTACTGCGACTTCCGTGGCGAAAACCCGGAGCTGGAGGCAAACGCCACTATGAGCTACATACTCTCGACCGACGCCGACATTGTCAACCTTCAGGAGGCCGGACCGGAACTGACCTGCCCCGGCAGACTGAACATGATGGAATCAGGAGCGGTAACCACAGGCGACTACTGGCACATGAAGCAGAGCCAGCTCGACTCGCTCTATGCCCGCTACCCCTACCGGGTGATCAACCGCGATAATCAGCTCTCGGTATATTCGAAGTATCCCGTCACTCCGGTCAGAATCCACATCCCGCCCAAAGACCACAACGTGATGGAATGCTTCCGGCTTGACATAAAAGGGCAGACAGTTCACCTGATAAACGTCCACCTGAAATCCATCGGCCTGACCGATGCCGACAAGGCCCTCTACAAACAGACTTTCCGTAACGTGCCTGACAGCAAGCAGGAACTCAGGAGTGAGATCAACGATGTGAAATCGCAGCTTCTGAGCAAACTCGCGGTGGCGTTCAGAGACCGGGCCGCCCAGGCCAACACAGTCAAAAACGTGATCGACTCGATAGGCGGTCCGTTCATAGTGGCCGGCGACTTCAATGACATCCCTGACTGCTATGCCGTGCGCCGCATCCTCAGCGCCGACGGAATGAACGACGCTTATGCCGACGCCGCCTTCGGGCCGGCCATCACATATCACGGTGACCGCTTCTACTTCCGCATAGACCATGTGCTTTACCGCGGACCGTTCAAAGCCATTGACATAGAGCGCGGAGGCATATACTCAAGCGACCACAACCCGCTGCTGACCACCTTCCTCTTCGACAAGGACCTCCGGCTTCAGCCTGAATCCGCACCCTGACCGATAAACCAATATATATAATACCATCCGGAAACATGAACCGATTATTAACAGCCGCCCTCGGCGCCGTATTGCTCCCGGCAGCACTAAGCACCTCAGCAGATATGACTGCACAGACCCGTCAGAACCCGTTTCTGGCTCCTTACAACACCCCGTTTGAAATTCCGCCGTTCGACAAGATCACCTATGGCGACTATCTCCCCGCAATCGAACAGGGCATAGCCGAACAGAAAAAGGAGATCGAGGCAATAGCCAACAATCCGGCTACCCCGACCTTCGACAACACCATCCTCGCCATGGAAAAGAGCGGAGCTCTGCTCCAGCGCGTGATGCTCGTGTTCGGCTCTCTTGACGAGACCGACAACAACGACCAGATGACCGCCATCTCTGAAAAAGCCTATCCGATGGCAGCGGCGGCAGCTGATGAGATCTCGATGAACGACAAGCTCTTCCAGCGCGTCAAATATCTCTACGACCGCCGCGACCAGCTCGGACTTGACGGTCCGCAGAAACGCGCCATCGAACTCTCCTACAAGAGCTTTACCCGCAACGGCGCCCTTCTTTCAGCCGACGAGAAAGAAAAACTCAAAAACATCAACAACGATCTGACCCGCCTCTATCTCCAGTTCAACCGCAATCTGCTTGCATCGACAAACAGCTTCGAACTTCTTGTGGATGACGAGTCGAAACTCGCCGGACTTCCGGCAGGCATCGTGGGCACCGCCGCCACCGAAGCTGCCAGCCGCGGCAAGGCCGGCAAATGGATCTTCACGCTCCACGCCCCCAGCCGTCTGCCCCTGCTCAAATATGCCGATGACCGCGAACTGCGCCGCAAAATGTATGAAGGCTACATGAAACTTGCCTCCGAAGCGCCCTATGACAACCGCCCTGTCATCGGCGAGATCATCAAGACCCGCGCCGCCAAGGCCCGCCTGCTCGGATTTGACAACTATGCGTCATACATGACTGACAACGTCATGGCCAAGACCCCGGAAGCAGCCAAGAGCCTGCTGATGAAAATATGGGAACCGGCCACAGCCCGCGCCCGCGAGGAAGTAGCCGAAATGCAGGAATACGTGCGCAACGAAGGCGCCAAATTCGAGATCGCACCCTGGGACTACTATTATTATGCCGAAAAACTCCGTCAGAAAAAATTCGAGCTTGACGAAAACGAAGTCAGCGCCTACTTCTCGCTTGAGAATGTGCGCAAAGGCATCTTCACTCTGGCCGAAAGACTCTACGGCGTGACATTCACCGAACTTCCCGAAGCCCCGAAATATCATCCCGAAGTCAAGGTCTATGAAGTCAAAGACCTCAAGGGCGAACACGTGGCAGTCTTCATGACCGACTACTTCCCCCGCCCTTCAAAGCGCCAGGGCGCATGGATGAGCGAGTTCAAAGGATCGTTTGAAGATCCTGACGGAACCGTTGGCCGTCCGATCATCTACAACGTGGGCAACTTCACCCGCCCCACTGCCGACACACCCGCCCTCCTTACTGTGGATGAAGTGGAAACCATGTTCCACGAATTCGGCCACGGACTCCACGGCATGCTCACCCGCGCCAAACTCCGCAGCCAGGCAGGCACAAACGTTGACCGAGACTTCGTGGAACTTCCCTCTCAGATCACCGAACACTGGGCTCTGGAACCCGAACTGCTCAAGGAATTCGCCTTCCATTACAAGACAGGCGAGGTGATCCCCGAAAGCCTCATCAACAAGCTCCAGGCCGCTTCCACCCATAACCAGGGCTTCACCACCACCGAACTTGCCGGCGCATCGCTGCTTGACCTCGAATGGGGAATGCTCAATCCGGCCGAAGGCGAGACGATTGACGTGGACAATTTTGAAAAGCAGGTTGCCGAAAAGCTCAACATGCCCCGGCAGATAGCCTACCGCTACCGCTCGCCCTACTTCAAACACGTGTTCGGCAGCGACGGCTATGCCTCCGGCTACTACACCTACCTCTGGGCCGAAGTGCTTGACACCGACGGCTTCGAACTCTTCAGCGAAAAAGGTATCTTTGATCCCGCCACAGCAAAAGCATTCAAAGAAAATGTGCTTGAAAAGGGCGGCAGCGAGGATCCGATGGAACTTTATGTACGTTTCCGCGGCCATGAACCTTCGGTAGATGCCCTCCTCCGCAACCGCGGTCTCGCCCCCAAGGCTGAGAGCGCCAAAGGCGGCGACATCAAGACTCCCGGCGGCAAATAACAACCGCTGACAACTGCCCGTTTCAGTAAAAAACGTTAACAGGGGCTTTCAGACACTGATTTTTTCAGTCTGAAAGCCCCTAATTTCAAAAATATGACATATCTTTGCACCCGCATCAGAAGTGGCACGTAATCCCGCCGGGACCACAGTGCTCCGGGAGAGCTGCTGACGATGCATCCGACTTAAGCAAAAAATAATAAGTGAATCATAGGTTAAAATCCGGTAACTCGTGAGAGCAGCCGGATTTGTTTTTTCTGAAATGATCAAATGAATAATCAAAGGGCCATGACATCACGCAGCAGCGGCAGCTGGGCATCCATAGTAAAATTGCGGCTGCGTTCAAGGGCTTTCCGTCCACAGCGCTCTCTCAGTCCGGAATCAGACAACAACGCATGCAGCCCGGCGGACAGAGAGTCAAGATCGCCGAGACGATAAGGAATGCCGGCACCGTCTGAGAAGAAATAACTGATGACCGAGAGATCTGTATAGACCACCGGCTTTGCATTCCTTGCAGCCGAAATGGCAAGCATCTGACCGGAAGCCCCGACATCTTCCCTGAGAGGGACAATAACCACCTCGGCACCCGTAAGGATCGACTCGAACTGATCTTTCGGGAGATTGTAAAGAAGAGTTACATTGTCAAGGGAGGGAGGGCACTCAATGCCGTTAAGCGATGAGGCGACAAAGACAAACTGTCTGTCAGGAAAACGCCCGGCAAGTCTGAACATCAGAGGATAGTCTCGGTTCGTATATCCTCCGGTAAACACATATGAATCAGGAAGACCGGCTGTCCGTTGATCCTCTTTGGCCACGGGTGTGAAATCGGAACAGAATGGTATGAATTTCAGATTAACTTTTGACGAAAGGGCTCTGTAGTACTCGATCTCCCCCTCTGACTGGGTCAGAATAGTAAAACGGCTGTCGGCAAGGAGAAACCGGAGAATTCGTTTCACCAGCGGTTTGCGTCCGAGTTCATGTAGATAAAAATTATGGAAGTAGACGCGGCAGTCGCCCAAAGCCAGTCCGGCCAGACGGCAGATGAGCATGAACGGCAACTGGGCCGAAGTGCAGTAGACAATGCGGTTTCTGAAAGTCAGCGGCTGCACAGCCCATTTGAAAAAGGCCTTGGTCCATTCACGCAGCAGACCTTTCTTTGAAAGAAAACCGGACTTCGAAGCCTCTGATATATAAAGCAATCTGACCTCTCCCCCGTTGGCCGCATACCACTCTGCCACACTTGGCAGGCCATAGGATTTATATTGGTTGAGAACAACCATTGTTTTGCCGCAGTGTTCGGAAGAAGCCATGATATTGTGAAGATTCAGGTTGTGGTGGTGGGAATAGCAGATTCTAACGTCGTTTTTGCCTTGTTTCAGACAGTTCTTAAATAGAAGAACACCAATTCATCGGAATTATTGTGTGAAACATAGAATAACAGTGGTTAAAGTATGTCAATACAATTGCGAGGTCAATGAAATTTTGATATATTTGCCATAGGAATTCCGGTTTATTGTATGCCGCCTTTATTTTAACGTTTTTTAATTAAATTTACCGCCTATAGAACATTGCTACTCTAACCAATCAAACGAGAAACCAATGCAAAATCTGTCAAAGCTCGCCGACCGTGATCTGGTTGCAGCTTATGCCAATGACAACAACGACGCTTTTGACGTATTGCTTGAACGCCATCAGCAGAAAGTCTATTCCTACATTTTTCACATTGTAAAAAACAAGGATATTGCCGACGACATCTTCCAGGAGACATTCGT
Organism: Duncaniella muris; assembly: GCF_003024805.1. Classification (GTDB taxonomy): domain Bacteria; phylum Bacteroidota; class Bacteroidia; order Bacteroidales; family Muribaculaceae; genus Duncaniella; species Duncaniella muris. The sequence goes on along the minus strand of NZ_PUEC01000016.1, from coordinate 2,883 downwards.
CAAAGCCATCATGACCATCAAGCAGGGACGCTATACCGAGCACGGCAAATTTTCGGGATGGCTCACCCGGATAGCCCACAATCTGATCATCGACTTCTTCCGCCAGGAAAAAATCGAGAATGCCGTCTCGGCCGATGACGAAACCAGCGATGTGCTCAACCGCCGCGACCTCTGTGAAGGGAATATCGAGGATGCCATAGTGAGCACCCAGATCGACGAAGATCTGCGACGCATTGTCATGGCCCTCCCTGATCCGCAGCGCGAGGTGCTCGTTATGCGCTTCTACCGCAACATGTCATTTAAGGAAATAGCCGAAGCCACATCCGTCAGCATCAACACCGCTCTCGGACGCATGCGCTACGCCATCATAAACATGCGCCGCATCGCTGCCGAAAACAATATCGCACTTGCCATCTGAGAGGAGCGGCCGGCCCCCTTCCGCGTGCAGGCTGACTTCTCTAAAGAAAAATTTCATAAACCCGCATCATTCAGACTCTATCCTCACACTGACTAATGAAACTACACATCAGACATCTCTGCCTCCCTCTTGCCATCGTTGCCTTTCTGGCATCATTTCAGAAAAGTCTTGCCGCTGAAAACCAGCAGTCCGGCACTCAGCCGCAATCTGACGAAGTCAGCAAAGACAAGGTTAATCTTGTCCCCAAAATCCACGGCACAGTCCGCGCCCGCTGGGAGATGGACACCAAGGGGGGCGAAAACCGCTTTGCGGTGCGCAATGCCCGCGTGTCTATTTCCGGAGAGATAGCCCAGCCTATCGACTATTATATCCAGACCGACTTCTGCGACCAGGGTAAAATGAAGATCCTCGATGCCTGGGGGCGTGTCAGCTTTACCAAGCGCCTGCGCCTGCAGGGCGGACAGTTCCGCTTGCCTTTCGGCACCGACTGTTTCCGCGGACCTGGCACATATTTTTTCTCAAACCACTCGTTTATCGGCGGCATAATGAACAACGTGCGCGGTGTCGGAGCCAAGCTGAGCTATACCTTTCCCACAAGCGGATCATCGCTCCTCAGCCTTGAAGCCGGAGCGTTCAACCCCACATCGATGGCTGACCATAATGTGTGGGTGAAAGAGATGGCCTTTGCCGGAAAAGCCCTTTGGACAATCGGCGAGGTAAAGATCGCCGCCGGTGCCGAGACTCTTATCCCGGACTCTGTGCGCATCAATTCGCTCACGGGCTCCGTGACATGGACCCACGGCGGTCTCACTCTTGAGGGCGAGTATCTCAACAAGCACTACACCAACAAGGCCCACAAGGCCGCTCACGGCTACAATGTGTTTGCCGACTACGGTTTTCCTGTAAAAGCAGGCATATTCAACCGCGCCTCGGTCCAGGCCCGATTCGACGGAATGACCGCCTACAGCAGCGGTAACAGAAATGACGAAGGGAAACTTTTCACTGACTATGCCGCGCGCAACCGTGTGACAGTCGGGGGTACTCTGAGCTACATTTATAAATTCGTGCGCTGCGATCTGCGCCTCAGCTATGAGAAGTATTTCTATCACCACGATGCCGTGGTGCCTGTAGGCGACGGAGATAAAGTGTGTGCTGAACTGGTTGTAAAGTTCTGAAAAGGGCACAAAAAAAAGGGTAAGCTTACTACATCGCACCGCTACAACCTGATACCGTTGCTTCGATCAAGACCTGGCGGAGTTCTCAGGGAGCTGGTCGTGTAGGACTTACCCGGCTGCAAAGGTACTACTTTTCCCCGAATCCGCAAGCATCCCGGCTGAATATTTTTCTCGTGGAGCAGATTTCTTCAAAAATTCTTTCTAAAAACGTCAAAAATCCGGCCTCGCTGGCGCTTTCTCCGAGCATCAGCGAGGCTGCAACGCATTCGCGCGGTAATGAAGCCAGACAAAGATGCAAGAATAAAACGCCACATCCAGTCCGGCTGATGCGAAGAAGGAAGACGCAGCGCCAACTATCTACTGCCGGAAACATCCTGAAATCGGCCCGTACTAATTGTTTTCAATTAGAACAGACACCTAAATAATAGAAAATTACCCATATTTAGGTATGTTCAGACGCATAATGTTATTGTAATTTTGCATACAGATAATTATACGAGAATAACAGATAAAAACATTTGGACAATAAAGCTTAGCTATAGATAGCTCATGTAATCTATTTTAATTGAATGCTATTGTTTAAACGGTATGATGCAAAGTCGCGATGACCCCTACATCATACCGGTTTTTATTTCCTGCATAGACTTTTACCCTCCCAGATCTTCATATGCCTGCACTCAATAAAAATATCGGAATCCATTCAATTCCAGAGTTGTGCTTTATACCATTCATGCCACTAAGCTATGGTGCTAAAAATTGGTCCGTGGAATATAAGTTATCGCGCCACCACTCCCAAAAGGATAGTTCGTTACGTCTGTATTAAGATATGGAGAATCCGGGACTATATCACCAACAAATGCGAATCGCGGATTTTTGAAAACCGTTCCGTCTTCTGCAACCGAACAAAGGGCCTTCTCTTTAACTTCAATGACAATACGCACAATCCCTCTATATATACCTAAAATATATTTTACCTTATCAGCAGGGCAACCGCATCAAAATTTTAGGCGATAAGCAGCGATGGCGTTGCGTCAACGATGATAGATGTAGGGAAATTCTTTGAATACACCATATCCGAAGTCATGAATTCTTAGTAATTTTATAGTGTTAAAATCTCGGCAACAGTCTGATTTTTAGCGCCATAAAGCTTGCATATCTCGTGCTTTTTTAGTATCTTTGTAGCTGACAATCAACAATATAGATACTAAAATCATGCTAAACGAAATCTTTATGACAGTACCCGATCATCGGGTTACAGGTCGTTGCACATACGCGCTTTCCGACCTTCTG
>NZ_PUEC01000015.1 GCF_003024805.1 Duncaniella muris | reverse complement strand
CTTCAGAAGGCTGTGCAGGAATTACGAGGAAACGACAGAATCAGCCAACGAAATGCTCATGGTCGCAGCTGTTGTTATTTCTCTCCGAAAACTCACTTCTGTTAACAATCGTTTTTAAACAAGCTCTAATATTAATGTGATGTTAAATATCCGGATAAATTTATTCATTTATTTTGAGATTTGACATAATATAGATTTGTTTGATCTAAAATTAGCTCAAAATTCATTAATATCATAACAAATCGATAGTTTTTTATCTTTAAGCTTAAAAATTACACAAGCTTATTCTTATGACAAATGTGTGTTTGTGAGCGAAAAACTATGTATCTGGAAACGCCTGAAATTAGCGAACTTCAACAAAAGAAACAATAGCCTATACAATGAATATTTCCAGCCTCGATTTACTGCCTGATGGGAAAAGATAGGAATATTGGGGCCGATTTCTTACTTTTGCAGATGTCAACGGTCGCTTTTAACAAGATCTTAATGATAATGCAAAGATGGATAATGCAGATTTTCTGATACGTTTCAGCAGCCCCCGGCTGGGATATGGCAGTGTTGTGCTTGACAATTCGGAACTTTTGGAGATACCTCAGGGTGTGTCGGTAGTGCTCGGCCCGAACGGTGCCGGCAAGTCGACTCTCGGCCTTGTGATGGAAAAAGGACGCTACGCCTATGGCAACCGCCTCGAATTCGCCCGCCCCGACATGAAGGTCAGGATGCTGACGTTCACTGACATACATTCCTTTACCGGCATCGACGTGGTCAGCCACGAGCAGCGCCTGGAGTCGACAGTCAATGACTTCGTGCCGACTGTCGCCGAGCTTGTAGGTCAGCTGGCCTCTGACGGCGAATGGCTGCGCCTCTGCGAGTCATTCGCCTTGCGCGACGTCATGGACAAACGCATCAACTATCTGTCGAGCGGCGAATTGCGCAAGCTGCTTGTGGTCAACGCCCTGCGCTCGCGCCCCGACCTGCTGGTGCTCGACAATCCCTACATAGGTCTCGACTCCGCCTCCCGCCTCGAACTCGATGCGGCCCTGCGCTCCCTCCCCGCGCGCGGCACCTCCGTGGTGATGCTGCTCTGCGATCCGGCCGACATTCCCGCCTACGCCGTAGCCGTGTTGCCGATGGCCGGAAGGACTCTGCTGCCCCTCGTCACCGACCGTGCCGCGATTGACGCCCTGCGCTCTCAGACGCCTGTCTGCGAGGAAATTGACGCCTCGCAGCTACCCCTCCGCCCGGAAGCTGACGGCGATGACTATGAAGTGGCCTTCTCGATCACCGACGGCCATGTGAGCTACGGTGACCGCCGGATCATCAGTGGTCTTGACTGGACCGTCAGGCGCGGCGAACGCTGGGCGCTCACAGGCCCCAACGGCAGTGGCAAATCGCTGCTGCTGAGCATGATTTGCGGAGACCACCCGCAGGCCTACGCCAACTGCATCACCCTCTTTGACCGTCGTCGCGGCAGCGGCGAAAGCATCTGGGAGATCAAAGACCGCATAGGCTACGTCTGCCCGGAGATGCAGCTCTACTTCCGCAGCCCCCTCTCGGTGGTCGATGTAGTGGCCCAGGGCCTGCGCTCGGCCCTCAACCGCTATGCCCGGATCACCGACAGTGAGCGCAGCGAAGCCCTCGCCTGGCTCCGGCTAATGGCCATCAGTCATCTTAAAGACCAGACCTTCGATCGGCTCTCCTCAGGCGAACAGCGCATGGTGTTGCTGGCGCGGGCCTTCATCCGTCAGCCCCGACTGCTGATACTCGACGAACCGCTCCACGGCCTCGACGCTCCCGCCAAACAGCGCATCCGCCGCCTGACAGACCTCCTGACCGGGCGCAATTCCACTTCACTCATCTTCGTCAGCCACTACCCCCACGAAATCCCCTCCGGAGTAAATCATATCAAAACGCTGATCAAGAGGTAGATATAAAAACATTGAAAATATGGCAAAGCGAATAGTTACGAGAATCGGCGATATATTCTGCGTTGAATTGGGTAATGGCTACAAGAGCTATTTCCAATACATGCTTAAAGACTGTCATTATCTTGGAGGTGCTGTTATCAGAGCCTTTAAGACTAATTATCCGGTTGAATATGAGCCTAAAATAGAAGAAATTGTCAAAGATGAGGTTGCTTTTCATGCACTTACATATCTTCGTGCCGGGATAGATGAGAATACATGGTATAAAATCGGAAATTCCAAAGAAATAGGACAGGAAGAGCTTAAAAGTTTTGTGTTTGGGCTTCCACAGGAGGAGGATACCACCATTGGATATGAAAAAGCAAATGAACTGGATGCAAATATGGAGCCATATGAACATTGGTATGTTGGCTATGCCGGATGTGAAAGAAAAGATATCGGGAAAATTCCTGAATTTTTGAAGTCGATCATTGAGTGTGACGGCGTTTTGCCTTATACGTGTATCGTGGACCGTATCAGATATGGATACTATACATGGACAATGACTTTTTATGATGAAGTCAAGCGCAAGCCTTGGCCGTGGGTTGACAGTTATGTCCGGAAAGCCGACCCTCTTACCCGTGAAACGACTTATTTTCATTTCCACGGAAGCCGTGCTGTCAGAGAGGTTATTGTTGACTGCGATGGCAATATAACGCGATTGTCCTGCGAAAATCCTGTGGATGGCTGCCACACACTTTATGCCGGAGATTTCGGCGAAATCAACTGGCGCTACAAAGAATTCATCACCGAGGATGCGTTTGAAGATGTATGGAATAAATCAGATAAAAGCAGATAATGACATCCGTCCGATGGACATATATTTTTAAGAAACATTGAAAATATGGCAAAGCGAATAGTTACGAAAATCGGCGATATATTCTGCGTTGAATTGGATGATGGCTACAAGAGCTATTTCCAATATATCGCCAACGATATGACGCAGTTGAATAGTTCTGTCATTCGGGCTTTTGTTGGACGCTATCCGATGGATTATCAGCCGGACATGGATGAACTGGTTAAATCAGAAGTGGCGTTCTATGCCCATACGGTACTTAGGATCGGGCTTGTGGGCGATCATTGGTATAAAGTAGGCAAAAGCAAAGATTTGGGCCTTGATGAACTGGCTTCAGCGTGGTTTGTCGGCGAGTCTTCAACTGTCTATAATCCTGAAACAGACAAATTTGACGACGTTGATCCGTTGGAACATTTTTATGTATGGCATTGTAACGAATCGCAGATTCCCATCGGAAAAATGACTCCGGAAATCTCGGAAAGCCCGATGACAACAAATGGCAGTGTCTTGTCATGGTTCAGAATTGTTGAAAGAATCAAATATGGATATACTTCAGCAGATCTCTATTTAAACAGATATGTTAAACAAAAACCGTGGCCGTGGGTGGAGAGTTATCTGACTTACTTTGACCGCATGGCGAGACTCCGGTATTATTTTCATTTCAAAGGAGAGAAAATCTGCAGGGAAGTAATACGGACATCAGATGGAAATTTCATAAATTTATCCGAAAACGATCCGGAAAAAGATGGTTACGCTCTTTTTGCGGGATCTTTTGGCGATATAAGCTGGTGTGCGTGGAATGTCACAGGCGAAAAATTCAATACTATCTGGGATAAACATCATGGCAAAGAGAGTTAAAATAAAAATAGGCGATGTGTTCTGCCAGGAACATGGTGACGGCTACAAGAGCTATTTCCAATATATTGCGGATGACAGCGAGAAAGATGGTTGTCCGGTGATCAGGATTTTCAAAACCCGCTATGCGGTAAGTGAAAATCCCGGAATCGAGGACGTAATCTCATCAGAGGTGGGGCTGTATGTACATACGGATGTCGTGTCAGGAAGTGAGTTTGGAGGCGGATGGTATAAGGTTGGCGAAAGTGCCGATCTCGGTCTTGACGGACTGGCATTAGCCCGTTTTGTTGAGCTTGGCGACAAAAGAGACGACGAAGGAGAATGGTCGATAGATAAATTAAGCCGACTGGACCCCTATGAAGAATGCTTTGTCTGGCGTTGCGATGAACCACGTGAGAATATCGGTCCGGTCAATCCGGGCGACTGGATAGCCGGTGATGCTTTTGACGGCTCTGTTTATCTGTGGCCCAAGACAGTAGAACTGATAAAGACCGGTTATATAACACAGCGGATTGAAATGGCCCTGATTGATGATGTTGTAAAACGGCGTGCATGGCCGTGGGTCGACAGTTATACAAGCCTTATCGACCCGTTGACGAAGTTTCAGTATTATTTCCATTTCCAAGGAGATAACCTTGTCTGTGAAGTAATCGAAAAGCCTGACGGTAATACTATGTGCCTGTCACCTGACAAGCCGATAGCGGATGGCTGCTCTCTTTTTGACGGGAAATTTGGAGATATAGGGTGGCACAGCCATGAATTTATCGGAAAGGAAAAATTTGAGTCAGTTTCGGATAAATGTGAACATGCTTCAACAGCCCCTGCCGGCAACGGCGGTTTCTTGCGCGGACTCCGTGACAGACTATGCGGCCGATAGGTGTCCGTGCGCGGGGCCGGATGGCTGCTATTGCCGGTGACGAATTTTAAACGAATTTTAAACGACCTCTAACTTTTGATTTTCGGATGGAATTCTGTAATTTTGCACAGTTATTACTCTCTCCCTCCGCATACCGCAATCAATAATCTTACAATTTCTATAACATCATGGCAAAGAAAGCATTGTTAATGATTCTCGACGGATGGGGAATCGGCAATCACTCCAAGAGCGACGCTATTTTCTCTACTCCTACTCCCTACTGGGACTATCTCGTAAAAACCTACCCCCACAGCGAGCTTCAGGCTTCAGGCGAAAACGTCGGTCTGCCTGACGGACAGATGGGCAACTCGGAGGTGGGTCACCTCAATATCGGCGCCGGCCGCGTGGTCTATCAGGACCTCGTGAAAATCAACAAGGCATGTGCCGACGGCTCTATCCTCGAAAATCCTGAGATTGTAGATGCCTTCTCCTATGCCCGCGACAACGGCAAGGCCATCCACTTCATGGGCCTCACCAGCGACGGCGGTGTGCACTCTTCGCTCGACCACCTCTATGCCCTCTGCGACATAGCCGCTAAATACGGTCTCGAAAAGGTCTACATCCACTGCTTCATGGATGGCCGCGACACCGACCCCCGCAGCGGCAAGGGCTTCATCGAGCAGCTCGAAGCCCACTGCGCCAAGTCGGCCGGCAAGATCGCCTCGATCATAGGCCGCTACTACGCTATGGACCGCGATAAGCGCTGGGAGCGCGTCAAGGTTGCCTATGACCTTCTGGTGAAAGGCGAGGGCAAGCAGGCGACTGACATGGCCAAGGCCGTGCAGGAAAGCTATGACGAGGACGTGACCGACGAATTCATCAAGCCCATCAACAACGCGGCTGTCGACGGAACAATCAAGGAAGGCGACGCTGTGATCTTCTTCAACTACCGCAACGACCGCGCAAAGGAGCTCACCGTGGCCCTCACACAGCACGACATCCCCGAAGCCGACATGAAGGTGATACCCGGCCTGCAGTACTACTGCATGACCCCCTACGACGCATCCTTCACCGGCGTCCACATCCTCTTCCCCAAAGAAAACGTTGAAAACACCCTCGGCGAATACCTCTCAAGCCTCGACAAGAAGCAGCTCCACATAGCCGAGACCGAAAAGTATGCCCACGTGACATTCTTCTTCAACGGCGGACGCGAGCAGCCCTACGAAGGCGAGGAGCGCATCCTCGTGGCATCGCCCAAGGTTGCAACCTACGACCTCAAGCCCGAAATGAGCGCCTATGAGGTGAAAGACAAGCTCGTGGAGGCAATCAGGGAAGAGAAATATGACTTCATCGTGGTCAACTACGCCAACGGCGACATGGTGGGCCACACCGGAGTCTACGAAGCTATCTGCAAGGCTGTAAAGGCCGTTGACGAATGCGTGAAAGACACCGTAGAGGCTGCCAAGGAAGCCGGCTATGAGGTGATCATCATCGCTGACCACGGCAACGCCGACAACGCCATCAACGCCGACGGCACCCCCAACACAGCCCACTCGCTCAACCCCGTGCCCTGCATCTACGTGACCGACCGCGCCGGTGCTACAGTGGCCGACGGCAAACTCGCCGACGTGGCTCCCACCATGCTGAAAATCATGGGCCTCGAACAGCCCAAGGAGATGACCGGCCACGCCCTCATCGGCTGAAAGGCTGAGCCGGCATCCACCACACCCTCCACTTGACCTCACAGATGGAATCCATAAAACAACTCTACAAGATAGGCCACGGCCCCTCCAGTTCCCACACTATGGGGCCGCTCAAAGCCGCGCAGGAGTTCGGAGCCAGCTATCCGGAGGCCGCATCCTTTAACGTGACCCTTTTCGGAGCCCTCGCAGGCACCGGAAAGGGCCACATGACAGATGTGGCTATCCTCGGAGAGCTTCAGAAGACGGCTCCGACCACAATCCTGTGGGAACCCTCGGTGTTCCTTCCCTTCCACCCCAACGGCATGACTTTCGTGGCCCTCGGCGCTGACGGCAGCGAACTGGGCCGCGACACGGTCTACTCGATCGGCGGCGGCGACATTGTCCACGAGGGCGAGGAGCGTCCCGACGCAAAGACCGTCTATCCCCTGAGCCGTATCTCCGACATCCTGGACTGGGCCGACAAGTCGGGCAAGAGCTTCTGGGAATACGTCGACGAATATGAAGACAGCGACGTCTGGGACTATCTGCGTGAGGTCTGGCAGGTGATGAAAGAGGCCGTAGAGCGCGGCATCGACGCCGAAGGGGTGCTCCCCGGAGGCCTCGGAGTGCGCCGCAAGGCCGTCAGCTATTATCTCCACGCCTCAGGCCACAACGACAGCCTGCGCAGCCGCGGCCTGGTTTACGCCTATGCCCTCGCCGTCAGCGAGGAAAACGCATCGGGCGGCAAGATCGTCACCGCACCCACCTGCGGGTCATGCGGAGTGCTCCCGGCTGTCCTCTATCATCTCTCGACCTCGAAAGGCTTCAGCGACAAGCGCATACTCCGCGCCCTTGCCACCGCCGGACTATTCGGGAGCGTGGTCAAGTGCAACGCCTCTGTCTCAGGAGCCGAAGTGGGCTGTCAGGGCGAAGTCGGAGTGGCCTGCGCTATGGCCGCCGCAGCCGCCAGCCAGCTCTTCGGCGGAACCCCCGCCCAGATCGAATATTCGGCCGAGATGGGACTCGAACACCACCTCGGACTCACCTGCGATCCGGTGTGCGGGCTGGTGCAGATACCCTGCATCGAGCGCAACGCCTATGCCGCCGCCCGCGCGCTCGACAGCAACCTCTACGCATCCTTCTCCGACGGCCGCCACTCGGTCAGCTTCGACCGCATTGTCGAGGTGATGAAGCAGACGGGCCATGACCTGCCGTCGATCTACAAAGAGACCGCCCAAGGGGGCCTGGCCGCTATAAAATAGTCTTAAAAAAATTCAGATGGCATGACACGCAAATATGATTTTCTTGTGATCGGCTCAGGCATAGCCGGCATGAGTTTTGCCCTTAAGGTCGCTTCAAAGGGCAAAGTGGCCCTGATATGCAAGACCACTCTCGATGAAGCCAACACGGCCCTCGCCCAGGGCGGAGTGGCTTCGGTCACCAACCTCGAAGTAGACGATTTCGAGAAACACATCAACGACACAATGATAGCCGGCGACTGGCTCAGCGATCCTGAGGCTGTCAGAAAGGTTGTCACCGAGGCTCCCGGACAGATACGTGAGCTTATCAACTGGGGCGTTGACTTCGACAAGAAGGAAGACGGCAGCTTCGACCTCCACCGCGAAGGCGGCCACTCGGAGTTCCGCATCCTCCACCATGCCGACAACACCGGATTCGAGATCCAGGAATCGCTCATCAAGGCTGTCAGGTCGAACCCCGACATCGACATCTTCGAACATCATTTTGCCATCGAGATCATCACCCAGCACCATCTGGGCAAGATAGTGACCCGCCGCACACCTGACATAACATGCTACGGAGCCTACGTGCTCGACACGCAGACAGGCGAGGTCGACACCTTCCTCTCGCGCATCACCCTCATAGCCACCGGCGGTGTAGGTGCCGTCTATCAGACCACCACAAATCCGCTCGTGGCCACCGGCGACGGCATCGCTATGGTCTACCGCGCCAAAGGTACCGTCAAGGACATGGAATTCATCCAGTTCCACCCCACGGCCCTCTATCATCCCGGCGACCGCCCGAACTTCCTGATCACCGAGGCCATGAGAGGCTACGGCGCAGTGCTCCGCAACCTCAAGGGCGAGGAGTTCATGCACAAGTATGACCCCCGCCTCTCGCTCGCCCCGCGCGACATTGTGGCCCGCGCCATCGACTCGGAGATGAAACTCACCGGCGATGACCACGTGTATCTCGACGTGACCCACAAAGACCCCGAAGAGACCCGCCGCCACTTCCCCAACATCTATGCCAAATGCCTCTCGCTCGGCATCGACATCACCAAAGACTACATACCCGTAGCTCCCGCCGCCCACTATCTCTGCGGAGGCATCAAGGTCGACTCCAACGCCGAGTCGTCGATCAGGCGCCTCTACGCCGTGGGCGAGTGCTCCTGCACAGGCCTGCACGGCGGCAACCGCCTGGCTTCCAACTCGCTGATCGAAGCCGTGGTCTATGCCGACGCAGCTGCCAGACACGCCATTGCCAACGCCTCGCACTACGAGTGGCGCACCGATGTGCCCTCCTGGAACGACGAAGGCACACGCCACCCCGAAGAGATGGTGCTCATCACCCAGAGCATCAAGGAAGTAAACCAGATCATGGGCACCTACGTGGGCATAGTCCGCTCCAACCTGCGCCTCGACCGCGCCTGGAACCGCCTCGACATTCTCTATGAGGAGACCGAGAAGCTCTTCAAGCAGTCAAAGGCCTCGCGTGAGATCTGCGAGCTGCGTAATATAATTAATGTTGGCTACCTGATCATGCGCCAGGCCAAGGAGCGCAAGGAGTCACGCGGCCTGCACTACACGGTCGACTATCCGCCCGTGCCACGCGGACAGCACGGAGAGTGATCCCCCCTCTGACATTTCCGACCGCCTGGTTGTTATAAGTTGTTATAATAGGTATAATGATCCTGATCCGAAAGATAATATTCCTCCTCATACTGACGGCTGTGACGGTGGCCGCGCCTTCGGTGGCGCAGGCCGCCGGCGCCGCTCAGGCGCTGCCTGACGGCCCTGAGACCGATGTCGAGGTGGGCGACGGCAGGGTCAAGCCGATCCGCGGCTATTACTTTTTCGACGGCGAGGACGGCGAGCAGACCCTGATGCTGGTGCTCGCCGATGTCACCGTGTTTCCTCCCCTCAAGTTCAAAAACAAGAAGGAGGAGGAGTTCTACTGGAAAACCGTGCGCGATGTCAAAAAGACGCTCCCCTATGCCAAACTCATCTGCGAGACGCTGATCGAGACCTATGAATACATCGAGACATTCCCCACTCAGAAGGAGCGCGAGGAGCATCTGAAACGCATGGAAGGGGAGGTGTTCAAGCAGTATAAGCCTGCCTTGAAGAAGTTTACCAAGTCGCAGGCCCAGATGCTTGTCAAGCTCATAAACCGCGAGACCAACCAGTCGAGCTACAATATTCTGAAAGCATTCCTCGGCAGTTTTCGCGCCGGATTCTGGCAGACCTTCGGCCGTCTCTTCGGAGTGAACCTCAAGACGGATTATAACCCCGACAAGGACCGTAAGGATGCCATAGTGGAGCGCGTGGCCACAATGGTCGAACTCGGCCAGCTCTAACCCGCAGCCCGCGGAACCGTCCGGGTTGCGTCCTGGCGGACACCCACCCTCCGCGGAGCCATTCGGTTTGGTAAATCGGTGTCCTCGGCCGGACACCACATTGGCGTGAAAATCTTTTACCCCCGACACCTGCGCGCTGTGCGCTACGGTGTCGGGGGCTACTATTAAATCGGTGTCCTGTCGGACACCCGCCCGTGGGGTGATCAGTGGGCGAAGAAGACGATGAGCCAGGTGGAGATTGACATGTAGATGAGCATGCCGATGATGTCGTTGGTGATGGAGATAAAGGGGCCCGTGGCTATGGCGGGGTCGATTTTCAGTTTCTCAAGCGTGAGGGGCACGAAGGTGCCGAAGACCGAGGCGAACATCACCACACAGAATATCGAGATTGACACGGCGAAGGTGGTGACCTCATGGCCGGCTCCGAGGGTGAAGAAATTGTAGAGGAATACCAGCAGGGCTATGATGCTACCGTTGAGCAGTCCGACGCCGAGCTCCTTGAGCAGCTGGCGCGAGGATTTCTTGATGTCGAGCGAACCGTTGGCGAGGCCCTGCACCACGATTGCCGATGACTGGGTGCCGACGTTTCCACCCGTTCCGCCGATCAGGGGGATGAAGAGGGCCAGAGCCGGATCGACCACGAATCCACCTTCGAAACGTCCGAGAATCACTGAATTACACAGTCCTCCCACCATGCCGATGAGGAGCCAGGGCAGGCGTGCTTTGGTCTGGGCGAAGAGTTTGTCGTCGCTCTCCACGTCGCCTGACAGACCCGATGCCAGCTGGTAGTCACGTTCGCTTGAGTCACGCACCTTGTCCATGACGTCGTCGACGGTTATGCGTCCAAGCAGACGGCCTATGGAGTCGATGACCGGCATGGCCACAAGGTCATATTTTTCGAAATCGAGGGCCACATCGTCAATCGGCGTGTCGGCCTTCACGGCCACCGGATCGGTCTCCATCACGTGGCGTATTTTCGATACCGAGGGGTGGGTGATGAGTTTTTTCAGCGGAAGGGTGCCGCGCAGACGGTCTTCGTTGTCAACCACATAGACGTAGTAGACCTCGTCCATGTCCTCGGCCTGCATACGCATCTGTTTGATGCATTCGGGCATGCTCCAGTTTTCGTTGACCACTATCATTTCGGTGCCCATGAGGCCGCCGGCAGTGTCTTCGTCATATTTCAGAAGGTCGATGATATCGCCGGCCTGCTCGACGTCGTCGATGTGGCTGAGGATCTTCTCGCGGTCATCCTCGTCGAGCTCCTGGATGATGTCAACGGCATCGTCGGTGTCAAGGTGTTCGATCTGCTTGGCGATGTCGGCCACGTCCATCTTAGAGAGGAGCTTGGCGCGGTCATCCTCGTCGAGTTCCATGAGCACATCGGCCTGCATCTCTTCGTCAAGAAGTTTGAAGAGATATTCGGCTTCTTCGAGGTCGAGATCCTGATAGAGTTCGGCAATGTCGGCCGGGTGGAGATCGGCGAGTTCCTCGCGGGCCGCGGCGTCGGCGCGGTCATGGATTATTTTGCGGAGATGTTCGAGATATTCGGGGGTGAATTCTTTCATGGTGCGAGGCTTTTGGAGTGGTGCTTGTGGGGTAAGACTTCCGTTGGTTTGCTCATTCGGGGCGCCATGTCAGAGGGTCATTCAGTCCTGACGGGCGCATGAGGCGATGAGCCGTGTGAGCTCTATGAACTGCTTGACAGTGAGCTGTTCGGGGCGCATGGAGAGCAGCGGGTCGTCAGGCAACGGCACTCCGGCCGGGAAGAGTCCGCGCAGAGAGTTGCGCAGTGTTTTGCGCCGCTGGCCGAAGGAGGTCTTCACCACGGTTTTGAACAGACGGTCGTCACAGCCGAGGTCGGTCACACCGTTGCGGGTCATTCTGATGACTCCGCTTTTGACTTTCGGGGGCGGATTGAAGACGTTCTCGCTCACCGTGAAGAGGTATTCCACGTCATACCAGGCCTGTAGCAGTACGCTCAGAATGCCTCTGGCCTTTGTGCCAGGAGCGGCAGCGAAGCGTTCGGCCACTTCGCGCTGGAGCATTCCGGAGCAGCAGACCACCTGGTCGCGGTAGTCGAGCACATGAAAGAAGATCTGTGATGAGATGTTGTATGGGTAATTTCCGATCACGCAGAATTTCTGTCCGTCGGGATAGGTCTGCGCCAGATCGAGCCGCAGAAAATCGGCATCGAGGATGCGCCCCGACAGTTCGGGATAGTTGTAGCGGAGATATTCTATGCTCTCGCCGTCGATTTCGGCTACTTTTACGTCGTGGCCGCCGGCAATGATATATTTGGTTAGCACGCCCATTCCGGGGCCTACCTCCATCACGGGCAGTCCCTTGAAGTCATCGAGGGTCGAAGCAATGCGGGCGGCAATGCTTTCATCGGTCAGAAAGTGCTGACCGAGAGCTTTTTTCGGGCGCACCGGTGAGCCTGATCCGGCTCCGCCGCGGTTTTTTCTGTTTACTGCCATAGTTTTTCTGCGATACGTGATTTCCAACTGCAAAGATAAGCCTTTTCGGCGATATTTGCGATATTCAACATCAATTTGCTTATTTTAAGCGGCCGTGAGGCAACCATAGGCGGTGGAGGGTGGTTTTATAGATGAACGTGAATTCAACATCACGCTTCATCAAGGTAGCCTCCCGCCACAGGCCTCAGGCTATAAGCGAAGAGCAGAGCTCGAACCACAATTCGGCTCTCTCTGCCCCGATTGAAGGTTTCTAAACCGTAGAAACCTTAGAGAGGCGGCACCAAAAGCCCGCCTCCCGCCTTTTATTACCCCGCCCGGCAGTGGAACCAGCGTCCCGCCGGGCTTTTTCGTGCGCCCGCCGGCGGGCCGTCAGGAATCCGTCATGGCGGACACCCGCCGATCGCGGGGCCATCCGGGGCGGTAAATCGGTGTCCTCGACCGGACACCACATTGGCATGAATGTCTTTTTCCCCCCGACACCTACGCGCTTTGCGCTGCGGTGTCGGGGGCTACGAGTAAACCGGTGTCCTGGCGGACACCCACTGTCCGCGGTCCGTCCGAAATCCGTCATGCGGACATCCGCCACCCGTGGCCCGTCCGGAAGGCGTCATGGCTGACACCCGCTGTCCGGCCGGCCTGGCGTCCGGAGGACGCAGATTTACTCGTAGCCCGTGACACCGCAGCGCAAGGCGCGCAGGTGTCACGGGTTAGCTATTACCCCGGTAAAGGTGTCCGGTCGAGGACACCGATTTACGGTTCCGGACGGTCTGTCTCCGCATTATCGCACTCTTTCGGGGGCCGGGTGTTGTATCTTTGCAGAAGTTCTTTCCGATATGGATTTCAATAACCTTTTAACCTTTCAACCACGTTTTGAAGCTATGAAAACCACTGTTACCGGCAATAATACCAAGGTAAAAAGACAGAAGCGTCAGGCCGAGCCCAAACGCCCTGTGTCACAGAAGTTTTATGACGACATCAGCAATCGCGTCGGCATAGCCACGTCATATCTCTGTGACCACAGAACCCAATATCTTATGATCATGCACATTATCGACGGCTATATGGCCGGCGGCCCGGCTCCGGTCAGGTCAGACGGCATTGACGCGCTGATGACTTTTGCTCTTTTGCGGCCTGAGATTGACAAGGCTATGGCGCGCTCACGCCGTGCGCGCGAGGCTGCTGCGCGCCGGCGTGAAGCAAAAGCGGCCGCCCGAACGGGGCAGCCGCTTGATGGTGATGATGTGTCTCAGCAGGCAGAGGTGCCCGTGACAGACGGTGACAGATCAGTAGCCGGTGGCCTTCATGGTGAGACCGGTGGTCTCCTGGAGTCCGAAGAGCAGGTTCATGGTGTGGACCGCGTTGCCGGCGCCTCCCTTGAGGAGGTTGTCGATCACGGCTGTGATGAGCAGCTTGCCTCCGATCTTGTCGAGGTGGATGATGCACTTGTTGGTGTTGACCACGTCTTTCAGGTCAGGAATCTTGGAGGTGATGAACGTGAAGTTGTGGTCGGCGAAGTATTCGCTGTAGATCCTGATGATCTCGGTGAGCTCCAGCGGGCAGTCGAGATAGCTGACTGCCATTATGCCGCGCGAGAATGAACCGCGCATCGGCAGCATGTGGATCTGTGAGTCGAAGCTCTGCTGCATGGCTCTGAGCACCTGAAGTATCTCAGGCATCTGCGGATGGGCAAAGGGGCGGTAGACCACCATGTTGTCGTTGCGCCAGGCATAGTGGGTTGTGGGCCGGCGTTCGGCTCCTTCGCTTGTGGCTCCGGTGACGATGGTGGTGTGGATGTCGGAGTTGAGCAGCAGGTTTTTGGCCAGGGGTATCAGCGAGAGTTCCACGGCCATTGCGAGGCAGCCTGGATTGGCCACATGCTTGGCTCCGCGCACCATCGGCTTGCGGTTCAGTTCTGAAAGACCGTAGATAAAGTCATGCGAGCCGTCCTCGATGCGGTGGTCGCGGGCGAGGTCTATGATCTTGAGGTCTTCCGGTATGGTGTGGGTTTCGATGAACTCACGGGTTTTGCCTGCGGGGCGGCAGCAGAAGAGGACGTCGATGTTTTTCAGGTCGATCGTGTTTGAGAAGCTCATGTCGATCTCGCCGTGAAGTCCCTGGTGGACGTCGACAATGCGCTGTCCGGCCACGGTGCGGGAGTGGACCCACTTCAGTTCGACGTCGGGGTGGTTGAGGAGAATTCTGACCAACTCTCCGGCGGCATAACCGGAACCGCCGATGATTCCTACGCGTATCATGGTTCTGTTTCGATAGATTCTGTGTGAGAGATACTGTGTGTGTGAGGATTGATGTCCGGTTGACTATGCTTCGGGGAGGCTGATGGTCTCGATGCCTCGGGTGATGCGTCTGACGGTCTCTTCGAGGCCCAGCAGTTCGGTGATGTCGAAGATGTGGGGCCCCTTGCATTCGCCCACCAGGGTCAGGCGGAAGGCGTTCATGACGTTGCCGAGATGATAGCCCTTGGCTGCCACCCATTCGAGCACCGGGGGCTCGGCTGCGGCAGAGCTGAAGTCGGGGAGGGCGCGGAGCTGTTCGATGAGTTCGGCGAGCAGCTGCGGTGTTTCAGGCTTCCAGCGCTTCTTGATGTCTTTTTCCGCATAGGTCTCAGGGGTCTTGAAGAAGAATTTCGACTGGTCCCAGAGCTCGGCCACGAAGTTGACACGGCCCTTGACGAGGCTGATGACGCGGGTTATGTAGTCGTCGCCGAAATCGTCGGGGTTCACGCCGTTGGCTTCCAGCACAGGGCGGAAGAGGCGGGTCAGTTCGGCATCGGGAGTGGCCTGGATGTATTCGTGGTTGAACCAGCGGCCCTTGTCGAAGGCAAACTTGGCGCCTGAGCGGGAGCAGTGGTCGAAAGAGAATTTGCTGATAAGTTCGTCCATCGACATGATCTCGGTGTCATCGCCGGGGTTCCAGCCGAGCAGGGCGAGGAAGTTGATGACAGCTTCAGGCAGATAGCCCGACTCGCGGTAGCCCGACGAGATGGCTCCGGTCTTTGGATCGTGCCATTCGAGGGGGAAGACAGGGAAGCCGAGGCGGTCGCCGTCGCGCTTCGAGAGTTTGCCTTTGCCATCGGGCTTGAGCAGCAGGGGCAGGTGCACGAAGTCGGGGCGCGTGTCGGCCCAGCCGAATGCCTCGTAGAGAAGCACGTGGAGGGGTGCCGAGGGGAGCCATTCCTCACCGCGGATCACGTGGGAGACTTCCATCAGGTGGTCGTCGACAATGTTGGCCAGGTGATAGGTGGGCAGATCGTCGGCGCTCTTGTAGAGCACCTTGTCATCGAGGATAGAAGAATTGATGGTCACCTTTCCGCGGAGCAGGTCGTTGACCTCCACGTCGCGGCCCGGCTCGATTAGGAAGCGGACCACGTAGGGAGTGCCGCCGTCGATCAGGCTTTTCACCTCCTCGGCGGGAAGAGAGAGCGAGTTGCGCATTCCCAGACGGGTCGAGGCGTCATACTGGAAGTTGGGGGTTGCGGCGCGGGTTGCTTCGAGTTCCTCAGGGGTGTCGAAGGCAATGTAGGCCTTGCCGTTGTCGAGGAGCTGCTTCACATACTTGCGGTAGATGTCGCGGCGCTCGCTCTGCTTGTAGGGCCCGAAGTTGCCGCCTTCGCGCACACCTTCGTCAATCTTGATGCCGAGCCAGGCAAGCGATTCGTTGATATAGTCTTCGGCGCCGGGCACAAAACGGTTCGAATCAGTGTCCTCGATGCGGAGAATCATGTCGCCGCCGTGACGGCGTGCAAAAAGATAATTGTAAAGGGCGGTGCGGACGCCGCCGATATGAAGAGGCCCTGTGGGGGAGGGGGCGAATCTCACTCTAACTTTGCGGTCCATATTTGACTGTGGTTTATTTGAGTGGCAAATTTAGTAAAAAACTATGTAAAAAGCGAATTAAAAATGTCAACGAAAGGACTTATAACTACAAGGCTTTTTACGATTTCAATAATTCGGAATTGTAAAGACGAAATAATTTATCTAATTTTGTGAACTATAAGTATTGAATCATCCAATGAGAAAAAATATAGAAAATCTGTTTAAATTTAAATTCCCGGACTTTCCATGCAATAATGAAAAGCTGTCTTGTAACTACTCTAATGAGGACAAGTTAGCAATAATAAGTCATTATGTTCATAGGTTGGATGATACTGTAGATATGGATATTGCGGCTTATTCTGAAAGATGTCTTGATTTATATTACAGACATGCAGATTCAGAACAGAAAGAGGCTGACAATTGTGTGGCTGAACCACAATTGTCTTATGGTCTTTTTAAAGAGTTCTTAGATATACCGTTCCCGGCGCCACGAAATACAGAGTTTACATTTATAGACTTGTTTGCCGGTATGGGAGGTTTCAGATTGGCTATGCAGGCGCACGGAGGGAAATGTGTCTTTTCTTCCGAATGGAATAAATTTGCTCAAAGAACATATTTTGCGAATTTTGGTGAAGTTCCTTTTGGTGATATAACAAAGGAATATGTCAAGGGTTATATTCCTGAAAAATTCGATGTCCTGTGTGCTGGATTTCCATGTCAGCCTTTTTCAATAGCCGGAGTTTCTAAAAAGAATAGTCTTGGACGTGAGACAGGATTCAAGGATAAGGCCCAAGGTACGTTGTTTTTTGATGTGGCTGAAATTATATCACGTCATAGACCAAAGGCTTTTTTTCTTGAAAATGTGAAGAATCTGGTGTCGCATGACAAGGGTAATACCTTTGCGGTTATCAAAGGTACTCTTGAAGAACTGAATTATACTCTCCATTATCTTGTAATGGATGGGCAGGATTATGTTCCGCAACACAGAGAGCGAATAATTATGGTAGGTTTTGATAAATCCGTTTTTCATGGGCAGGAAGACTTTCAATTCCCCCCTGTGGGTAGAGGAGATCACTCTATGACGGAAATATTGGAATCGGCAGTGGATGATAAGTATGTTCTGAGCGATAAGCTTTGGTCATATTTGAAAAATTATGCAGACAAGCATAAAGCAAAGGGCAATGGATTTGGTTTCGGCCTGGTTGATATCAAAGGTATTTCCAGAACTTTGAGTGCCCGTTACTATAAAGACGGCTCGGAAATACTGATTCCTCGTGGAGAGGGGATGAATCCTCGGAGGCTTACTCCTCGTGAATGTGCCAGACTGATGGGTTATCCGGATGAGTATAGACTTGATCAGGTTTCTGATGTCCAAGCGTATAGGCAATGCGGTAATTCGGTCGTTGTTCCGTTGATAACCGCAGTCGCTGAACAAATAATTAAAGTATTGAAGAAAAATGAACAATCTGCTTGAGTCTGCTATAAATGCAATACAGCGTTCGGAGAAGGCATGGTGCCGTTATATAACAGCGAATGATACAGGTCAGACCGGTGGGCATCAATCGGGTTTCTATGTGCCGAAATGTGCTGCTCCGTTATTGTTCGATGAATTAGGACGTAAAGGCGAGAACAAAGAAAAGACTGTCAGCATCCTGTGGCAAGATGATTTTTATACTACAAGCCGTATGAAATATTACGGTCAGAGGACAAGAAATGAATACCGTATCACCCGATTCGGGCGCGATTTTCCGTTCCTGAATGACGAATATATAGGGTCATTGCTTATTTTGAGCAAAATGACAGATTCTGATTATGTAGCTTATGTGTTATCCTCAGATGATGATATAGATGGGTTCTATGCTTACTTTAATCTTAGCCCGAATGAAACTAATCAGCTGATAACCGCTGGAGGCACTGATCCGGATAAGAAATTGGAGATGTTTTTTCAGGAACATGTGCGTGAATTGGATGATTTTCCGACAACCTTACAGATGTCTTCGCTGGCTCAATTGAACTTTAATAAGGCTCATTCGATCAGTAAATCCGATTTTATAAAGTCGCCTGATTCATTGCTCCTTTCTTGGCTCGATGCAGAATATAGACTTTTTAGACTTATAGAAGAAAAAATATATTCCGGCAAACTCAAAAACGCATTTGAATCTGTCGATGAATTTGTCAGGATCGCCAATGAAGTATTGAACCGGAGGAAATCCAGAGCGGGAAAATCTCTTGAACATCATTTGTCAGAGTTATTCTCAAAGAACGATCTTGTATTTGAAGAACAGGCTCTGACAGAAGGTAAGAAACGTCCGGATTTTTTATTTCCAAACAGTTCCTGTTATCATAATTTTGAATTTCCTGCCAAAGATCTTGTTGTTCTGGGGGCAAAAACGACATGCAAAGATCGGTGGCGACAGGTTCTCTCGGAAGCGGATAGGGTTGAGGAAAAATATTTGTTTACCTTGCAGCAGGGAATATCCCTTTCGCAGTTGAAAGAAATGTCTGATGCGAAATTGACACTGATTGTGCCTAAGCCGTATATACAAAGCTTCCCAAAAGCATATCAGAACCAATTGAAGGATCTTTCGGAATTTATAGGCATAGTGAAAAGAAGGCAGGATAATATACCGAAACATTATCTGATATAATGTATAGCTGATAAGTAACTCTGAAAAATTAATTTATACTATATGCGGGATTTATTCAGAGACGGAATTGAGGACTGAAGAGGGAGTTTATAGACATAAACGACCGATGAAGAACTTGATTCTGACCGGAATAAATCCGCAGAGAGTATAAAAGATCATCCATGGGAAATACTAATGTACATTATATCGTTTAATTTTGAAGAGTTACTTATAAAATGCCGTTTGTCAAGTCGAAAGTATTATTTTGATAATAGGTGGAAATGTTGTACTTTTGCGACTGATGGGTCTCCCAAGTGTCAATCTTCATACTAACAACCACGCTAAAACACCCCTCTTAAAGTCATGGAAAACAACGAACCATATGTTCCGGAACCGGCCATCTCGCGCCTGCCCTGGTATCTGGCCTGCGTGTCGCGCCTGAGGGCCCAGGGGGTGGAGTATGTCTCGACCACTGCTATCTCGCAGGAACTCAACGTGGAGTCGTCGCAGATTGCCAAAGACCTTTCATATCTCAGCATCAAGGGCAAGACCCGCATCGGCTATGAGGTCAAGGAGCTGGAGAGGGGGCTCTATGACTTCCTCGGTTTCAGACGCGAGCACAAGGCGGTGATGATGGGAGTGGGCAGTCTCGGCTCGGCTCTGATAGCCGACTCCGGTCTGTCGCGCTACGGTCTTGATATTGTGGCGGGTTTCGATGTGAACCCCGATGTTGTCGGGCGGTCGCTCAACGGCAAGCCTATCTATCCGCTGTCGGAACTGAGCCGACGTGTGGGCGAGTTGGGCGCTGAGATCGCCGTGATCGCCGTGCCGGTGGAGAGCTGTGCGGAGGTGGCCGAGATGTGTGTGGCCGCCGGCATAAAGGCTCTCTGGAATTTCACCCCGTTCCGCATACGCACGGCGCCTGACGTGGTGGTGCAGAACACTTCGATCTATGCGCATCTGGCCGTGATGTATAACCGTATGCCCCGGCACAAAGACTGATAAATCCCCCCAAAGCTTACTTCGACTACAGAACATGAAGATAATCCGTGTCATAGCTCTCGATCCGGTGCTCCGGCTTGAATTCCACCCTGACTCCGCGCTGGTGCTCCAGGGGCGTCCGCTGTTCATGCCTGAGGAGGGCGAGGGATGGCAGGCGCAGATCTGCCTGGCGGTCAAGATAAGCCGTCTCGGCAAGAATATTTCAGAAAAGTTCGCTCCGCGCTATTATGACGGCATCAGTTTCGCGATGCGCCTGACGCTGCCGTCGGCTCCTGAACTGGCCTCGGTCATAGCCGGAATGGACTCCGGAATTGTCCACGGACAGTGGATCGCCGCCGCCAAGGCTTCGGCTCCGATGGCTGTCACTGCCGGAGGTGTCGAGATCAGACTCGCCCCGCAGGCTGCGGCTATAGACAGAGCCATCAGCATGATAAGCCGTTACACGACTCTAAAGATCGGCGATCTGATTCTGCTCCCTGCGGCTGACACTATGGTGCCGCTGGAAGCACCGGGCAGGTTCGGCTTCACGGTTGACGGTGTTGAGATTCTCAGCCAGAAGCTTGTCTGAATTCAACCTCTTAGCCTCTTTTCATTAGCTTTTTCTCCTCCCCCCCACACACAAAACCTGATACTCTCATGAAAGCATTTTTCCTGAAAACAGCAGTGGTATTGTTAGCCGGCGCGGCTGTGGCTGCGTGTGACGGCGACCGAGAGGCCCCGGTGGCCGTGTTCAGCGATTTTTCATACAGTGTGACTCTGCCCGACGGCGATGAGGTGGCCTCTCCCGACTGGGCGCCGCTGCTGCCGGGATGCTATCCTGATCCGTCGGTGGTCAGGGTTGGCGATGACTATTATATGGTCAACTCGTCGTTCGCGTTCTATCCCGGAGTGCCTCTGTGGCACAGTACCGATCTGCGCAACTGGGAGCGTCTGGGTTATGTGCTCAATCGCCGCGAGCAGCTCGATCTGCCTGACAGCCTGAGGATTTCGGGCGGAATCTACGCGCCTGACATTTCATATAATCCCCACAACGGAACTTTCTATATGATCACCACCCTTGTGGACAACGGGGGCAATTTCTATGTCACAACCACAGATCCGAAAAAAGGCGAGTGGAGCGATCCGGTGTGGCTTCCGGAGGTGGGAGGCATAGATCCGAGTTTCCTGTTTGACCGTGACGGCAAGGCCTATATAGTCAACAATGACGCACCCGACGGCGAGGCGCTCTATGAGGGCCACCGCGCCATCCATATCCATGATTTTGACTGGCAGACGGGCAAGGTCACAGGCGAGTCGCAGGTGATTGTCAACGGAGGAGTCAATATTGACGAGAAGCCCGTGTGGATCGAGGGTCCGCATCTTTATAATGTGGACGGAAAATATTTTCTGATGTGTGCCGAGGGTGGCACCGGCCCCGACCACCGCGAGGTGATCTTCGAGTCTGACAGCCCGAAAGGCCCCTTCAGACCCTGCCGTATAAATCCGATACTGACGCAGAAAGATCTTGATCCGTCAAGACCCGACGCGGTGACCTGCGCGGGCCATGCCGATCTTGTGGAAGACAAGAACGGGAAGTGGTGGGCCGTGTTTCTCGGAGTGCGCCCGTATGGCGCTGACGGCCATGACATAATGGGCCGCGAGACTTTCATCCATCCGGTCAACTGGAAGAAGGGGCAGCCCGTGATCACAGAGCCGGGCGAGGTGCTTGCAGGGCGTAGGCAGAAGGAATTCGAGTCGACGCTGTGGGCCGACGGAACCTTGTCGCCTGTGGCCTTCTTCATCCGCAATCCGCAGAGCGCCTTCTATGGCATCAACGAGGACGGAAGCCTCAGTCTGGTGGCATCGGAGGTGGCGCTCAGTGACAAGAAATCGCCGTCGGCCATAGGAATGTGGGCCACGGAGAGCGCTTTTGACGTAAGTGTGAGCCTTGATGAATTTACTCCCGAAACCTCGGCCGACATAGCCGGACTGTTGCTTTTTCAGGATGACGAATGCAACATAGTTTTCGGAAAGACCAAGAACAGTTACGGCGAGACGGTGGTGAGAGTGACCGGCCGCAGCAAGGGTGGAGTCTGCAAGGAGTCAGAGGCCATTCTCACTGATCCTGCGGCATCTCTGCGCCTGAAGATCAAGGCTGACGGCAAGGGTGTCTATTCTTTTGCCTATGCCGAGGGTGAGGCCGACTTCACTCCGATGGAGCTTGAGCTCCCCGCGTCGATGCTCAGCACCCGCACCGCAGGCAATTTCACCGGCACCATGATCGGCCTCTACGCCTCCTCAGCAGAGTGACAGCCGGAGTGCGGACCGTCAGCTTAAACATCCAGGCAGAAAATAAAAAATATTATGGCAATACCGCATAAGCATAAAGGCAGATATATTTTCCATTTTACGGATATTCGCAATCTTGATTCGATAATCAAGAACGGATTGTTATGCACCAATCTGAAGAATGAGAAAGAAATCAAGCATAAGAATATTGCCAATCAACGCATTCAGGAGCGCAGAGCGCGGATGGATGTGCCTGTGGGGCCTGGTGGTAAGGTACATGACTATGTGCCGTTCTACTTTTCATCGATCAATCCGATGCTGCTTTCAAAACTGATTCAGAAGAATGTCGACCAGCCAGGTATAATCTATTTCTGCGTCAGTATAGACAGGCTTGAAAAAGAAGACGCTGTTTTTACGGATGCTTCGGCAAACACTGCCGAGGCTCCGGAGTTTTTCGATGACACCTCTGATCTTGACGAACTTGACTGGAAAATAATAGACAGTAAGAGTTGGAAACAAGATTCGGAAGAGGATAAACATAAGAAGATGGCGGAGGCGCTCATTGCTTCAAGAGTCGATATCAGTGAGATCAGCCACATAGTCGTTTATAATGAGCATGTGAAAAAGTATGTGCAGAAGATTTTTGATGATAATGGCGTAAAGGCACCAAAGATCCTTTTTGACGGATATTTTCCATTGGAAAGATATAAATTCTATTACACGAAATTTTTTTTCGGAGACCGAAAGAACGAGACTCTTGTAACCGGGCCTGAGTTCCTCAAAAACAGTTACGAAACTACGCTGAAAAAGATAAAGAAAAAAAGGTCCGGAGGGCGGGGTATGTATCGGTTCGAGACGATTTCCGATCTGATTGCCGCGATTGAAGAGGATTTTTCGGTTTTACCTGAACTAAAGGGCATAATCGGCCTTTATCAGGATTATTCTCCGCATGATGATTTTTTGGAAGATCATACGAAAAAAGTTGTCAGAGCAATGAAGTCTACGGGGTATTATAAAAAGGCTTCCGAGACAAAGAAATCATTGCTTGTGCTTGCGGCTTATCTGCATGACATAGGGAAAGGTCCGAAGAAAAGATGGGACAATGGGAAAATGCCCCGGCCTTATACCGATCATCCGGCCGATGCCGCGGAGATGCTGGTGCGGATTCTGTCAGAGGAAGTCAGGAATCTGACTGATGAGGATGTCCGGGAAATCTGTATGCTTGTGATTTACCATGATATCATAGGCGATTGTCTTGGGAAGGGCCGTGATAAGGAACAGCTCGCCGGTATAGTGACCGGTGAGGATGACTTTGAAATGCTCTGTGCCATCGCACTTGCCGACACATCGGCGATCGGTGATTTATGGGCCACACAGATCGAATTGAACAAAGCGGCTCTGAAGGCAGAAGTCATGGACCTTAAACGACTCTCGTAAATTATGGGAAAGATATTGAAATACGCTTTTCGCATCACTCATATTGACAATATTCCTCATATTCTGAAGTTTGGGCTTTTACTGGCTGATTCTTCAATGCGTGATGAAAAATTTGTCAGTATCGGAGATCCGCAGGTGATAAATATTCGAAAAATGCTGATGGTCGGAGGGAAGAATCTACGTGATTATGTCTCGTTTTATTTAGGTCCCCGCACTCCGATGCTCTATGTTATCCAGCACGGTTATAATGGAGTCCGGAGGCAGGATCCTGCCGGAATTGTCTATTGTGTATTGCGTCTTGCAGACCTTATCAGAGACAAGATGGATTGTTTTTTTACTGATGGTCATGCTCTGAGTGCTCTTACAAAGATTTATGGGAAAGACCGTCTGCCGGAGATCTGCCAGATAATAAATTATGACGACGTGTATGTTTCCCAATGGAACAATGACTCGGATATTGATCTGAAGCGTAGAAAGGAAGCGGAATTGCTGATAAAGGGAGATGTTCCGCCTGACTATATCAGAGGCTATATCGTTTATAATGATGATGCCAAAGAGAAACTGAAGTCATTTGGAATTGCGGAAGAACTGATTGTCGTGGCCCCTAATTATTATTTTTGATGATACATTACGTAAAAGGAAATCTGTTGGAAAGTGAGGCTGATGCCTTGGTCAATACGGTCAATACTGTCGGAGTGATGGGAAAAGGCATTGCTTTGCAGTTTCGGGAAGCGTTTCCGGAAAACTACCGCATCTACCGTAAGGTCTGTCAGAACAAGGAACTTCATGTCGGCGAGATGCTTGTGACAGAGGAGGGAACCTTGATGCAGGGCGTTAAGACGATCGTAAATTTTCCGACAAAAACTCATTGGCGTTATCCATCGGAGTACTCTTATATAGATCTGGGACTCAAAGCTCTTCGCCGGGAAATAGAGGTCCGTGGGATACGTTCGATTGCAATTCCGCCGTTAGGTTCACACAACGGCGGTCTGGACTGGCTTCAAGTAAAGCAGATGATAGAAAGATCACTGGCTGATGTCAATTGTGAAATCTATCTCTATGAGCCGACAGAGGCGATTATTGAAAGGATGAAGTCAGAGCGCGTGAAACTCACTCCGGCCAGAGCTATGCTGCTGATGATGATTGCCGACATGAACAGATACGGCGAATTCGCTTCTGTTTTTGCTGTTGAGAAGCTGGTTTATTTTATGCAGCGTTTCGGGGGTAAGAGCTTTTTCAGAATTGATTTCAAACCCTATATATACGGGCCTTACTCAGGCGGGAAAGTGGCTCATGTACTGTATCACATGAATGGAAGTTATGTGAAAGGGATGGGCGGGATGCAGAGCCGTCCGTTCGATTATATCTGGCTGACTGATGATGCGGAGAAAGAGGCCTCCAGATTCATTGAAGATTATAAAGATGACAGTCTGAAGAATATATGTCAAAGGACAATGGCGTTTTTGCGCAGCTATTATTCAAACTATTCTTTGGAACTATTGTCAACGGTTGATTACATCTTGCAGAATATACCGGCTCTTAAAGACTGGAAAACCGATGATGAGGATATGGTTGTCGGTCTTATCGGTCAGGAGATCTGCCGCTGGAGTTCCAGAAAAGAATCATTGTTTAATCAGGAATTTCAGAAAAAGGCTTTCTGTTATCTGAAAGAGTCGGAACTGAAATGATCCGGACCGTGGAAACGGATTTGCGGGGTGCGAGGGATAAAAAATTGAGTTTTTTGGAAAAAAAGTTACAATTTTAGAAAATAATCAGTAAATTAGCACACTCAACTGATCAGAAGCTCCTGCGGGGGTTTGAATCAGCACATTAAATCTTTGTACCAATCCCTCTCGCGTGGGTGTCCGGGCGGCTGTGGCCGCAGACCGGAAGCCAGCGAGCTTACTCACATTAATCCAACCCGTTATGGAACTGCGTGACACTTCGATGTCCGGCGAGACATTGAACCAGCCCCTGAATGACGGCGCCGCCACTCCGGCAGCCGAATCCGTGAACATTTCCGAGTCAGTAACAGCCGAATGCCCTGCGACCGCCCAGGAGGCCGCTCCGGCGGAGGAATGCTCTGTGGCCGAAGTTGCCGCAGCCGAGGCCGAGGCCCCGGTGTCAGCAGAGGTTCCGGCAGCCGAACCGGTCACTAAAGAGGGTCTTGTTGAGGCCCTCAGACTTCTTTCGGAAAAGGAGGCCTCAGAGATTGCGGCAGATGAGGTGTCGCGCCTTAAGCAGCAGTTCTATGCCATACGCAACGAGGAGCAGCGCCGCCAGCGCGAGGCTTTTGTTGAGGCCGGCAATCAGGCGGAGGCATTTGAGCCTCAGGCTGATCCGGCTGAGGAGGGCTTCAAGGCTCTGCTTGCGACTGTCAAGGAGAAAAAGGCCGAGCAGCGTGCGGCCGTAGAGGCTCTCCAGCAGGAGAACTACAACCGCAAGAAGGCTATCGTTGACAAGATCACCGAAATGGGTGCCGATGTTGACAATGCCAACCGGTTTTTCCAGCAGGTGCGCGATCTGCAGACAGAGTTCAAGGAGATAGGCGAGGTGCCGGCTCCGCTTTCGGGCGATCTCTGGAAGAGCTATCAGGACGCTGTGGAAAAATATTATGACCAGCTTAAGATCAACAAGGAGCTGCGTGACTATGATTTCAAGAAAAATCTTGGCGAGAAAGAGGCTCTGGTGGCCGAGGCTGAGAAACTTTGCGGCGAGGAGGATGTGATAGCGGCTTTCCGCCGCCTGCAGACGCTCCACGACCAGTGGCGCAACATCGGTCCTGTGCCCAAGGATGTGCGCGAGGAGATCTGGGGCCGCTTCAAGGATCTTTCGGCCGACATCAACAAGCGCTATCAGGCGTTTTTTGAAGAGCGCAAGGCCCGCGAGCGTGAAAACGAGGAGGCCAAGGAGGCTATCTGCCAGAGAGTGGAGGCTTTCGAGTTTGACAAGCTGTCAACTTTCGCAGCCTGGGACGAGATGACCAAAAAGATCATCGAGGCTCAGGAAGATTGGAAGAAGATCGGTTTCGCATCGCGGAAGTCAAACAATCAGCTCTTTGCCCGTTTCCGCGAGAGTTGCGACAAGTTCTTTGCCGCCAAGGCTGAGTTTTTCCGCACCATGAAGGATTCGCTGTCAAAGAATCTCGAACGCAAGATTGCTCTGTGTGAGCGCGCCGAGGCTCTGAAAGACAGCACCGAATGGCGCAAGGCCGCCGATGAGTTCGTGGCCATGCAGAAGGAGTGGAAGACTATCGGCGCTGTGGCCAAGAAGCACTCCGACCAGGTGTGGCACCGCTTCCTTGCAGCCTGTGACTATTTCTTCGAACAGAAAAAGAAAAATACTTCAGGCACACGCCGCACCGAGCGCGCGAACCTCGAACAGAAGAATGAGATCATCGAGAAGCTCAAGGCTGTCAATCCCGACGAGCTCGGCCGCGAGGAGGCTGTCAAGGTTGTCAAAGACCTTCAGGCCGAATGGCAGAGCGTGGGTCATGTGCCTTTCAGCGAGAAAGACGCTGTCTATGAGGCTTACCGTGCGGTGGTAAATGAGCTTTATCAGAAGCTCGACCTTTCGCAGCGCGGATCGCGCATGACTTCGTTCGAGAATTCGATCAAGGAGATCGGCAATGACGAAAACCGTCTTTACCGCGAGCGTGAGCGTCTGATGAGGGCTTATGAGCAGCGCAAGGGCGAGTTGCAGACGTATGAGAACAATATGGGCTTCCTCACAGCCAAGTCGAAAAACGCCGGAACGATGCTCCGCGAGATGGAGCGCCGTGTGCAGCGCCTGAAAGATGATCTGGCTGACCTTGAACAGAAGATCAAGGTCATTGACAGTAAACTGTAATAACCACATACCCCTTTTGCAGGGACGCTTTTCGCAATGCCGAGGTGCCGGAGGCCGAATCTGCCGCCGCCGGTGTCGAGGCCTCTGTGGGGGGCGTCCCTGCGGGGCAAATATCATGAGACCACACTCCGAGGGCCTGCCGCCGGCGAGGCCTTGTTAAAGAATGACTGGACCGGAACCGAAAATCAACAGGCCGACAGGCCGCTACAACCGTTACTATCGAAAGATACTCATAGCCGTGGACTTCGTTATACTCAACGCGGTCTTTTTCGGCGTGACGATGATGAATCCTGACGTGGAGGTGCTTCACGGGCGTCTCGTCTGGCTGCTTCTGAATCTGGCCTATGTGCCTGTGGCGCGCTATCAGGGGCGCATCCACAAGATCAGGGCGCTGCAGATGGACCGCCTGCTGCTGCTGACGCTCCGCGGGGCGCTCTGCCAGGCTCTGCTGTTTATCTTTCTGCTCTATCTGATGGGTCAGGAGCCGTTGCCGCTGATGACTTTCGTGGAGCTCTACGGGCTGTTCACGCCGCTGCTGATGCTGTGGTGGGGCAGCGCGCATTATCTGCTCAAGACATACCGCAGGAGCGGGCGGAGTTTCAGCCGCATAGTGATTGTGGGATGCCGTCCGACTGCCGAGAGGCTTCTGACGGAGATGCGCCTCGATCCGGGTTTCGGCTATCTATGCCAGGGATTTTTCGATATATACTGTCCGCCAGATTTCCGCTATAAGAATCTGTATGCGGGAAATTTAGCTGATCTGGAGGAGTTTGTGATCCGTGAGGCTACTGATGAGATTTTCTATACGCTTTCGGGCGAGAACAGTGAGGCGGTGCAGCTGGTTTCGGGTCTGTGCGAGAAGCTGATGATCAAGTTTCATTATGTGCCGCAGATCTCGCCTTATCTGACCCGCCGTTTCCGCCTTGACGCCATAGGGCAGATGCCTGTGCTTGAGGTGCGCCACAATCCGCTTGAGCGCGGGGTGAACCGGGTGATGAAGCGGACTTTCGATATTGTTTTCTCCGGGCTTTTCCTGCTGTTCTCGCCTTTGATTTTCATTCCGGTGGCCGTTGCGGTGAAGCTGAGTTCGCCGGGTCCTGTGTTTTTCAAGCAGGTGCGCACGGGCTACCGAGGGCGTGATTTTCTGTGCTGGAAGTTCCGCACGATGCATGTCAATAATGACGCGGATACGGTGCAGGCTACCAGAAATGATCCGCGTAAGACGCGCCTTGGGGAGTTTCTGAGGCGCACGAGCATTGATGAGCTTCCGCAGTTTATCAATGTGTTCAAGGGTGATATGTCGATTGTCGGTCCGCGTCCGCATATGCTGAAGCATACGGAGGATTACCGCCGTCTGATAGATCAGTATATGGTGCGTCATCTGATCAAGCCTGGGATCACCGGCTGGGCGCAGGTGCGCGGTTTCCGCGGTCAGACCGAGGAGCTGTGGCAGATGGAGAAGAGGGTGGAGAATGATATCTGGTATATAGAGCACTGGACTTTTATGCTTGACATGAAGATAATTGTGCGCACTGTGATCAATGCTCTGCGCGGCGAGGACGGTGCGTTCTGACAAGACTGATACACACATATACATACAGAAGGATTTTACAGAGTTCCAATGGATAACAGAGAGGAGATCAGGGAGAGGGCCGAGGCTCTGCTGAGAAGATTTTACGGTTACAGCAGTTTCCGTCCGCTGCAGCTTGACATTATCAGTTCGGCTGTGGAGGGGCGCGACAGTGTGGTGCTTATGCCTACGGGCGGCGGTAAGTCGATCTGCTATCAGATTCCGGCTCTGATGTCGGAGGGTGGTATCACGATTGTTGTGTCGCCGCTGATCGCGCTGATGAAGGATCAGGTGACGGCTCTGAGATCAAACGGGATTCCGGCTGCGGCTGTCAATTCGATGCAGACCGATGAGGAGAACCGCCACATTCTGGAGCAGCTTTTCAGCGGGCGCATCAAGATCGTCTATATTTCGCCTGAGCGTCTGCTGATGGAGATCGACCGCTGGTCGAGGGATCTGCCTGTGAGTCTGATCGCTATCGATGAGGCTCACTGCATTTCGCAGTGGGGCCATGATTTCCGTCCGGACTATACGCGGCTGTCGCGGATCAAGGAGCTTTTTCCGCATGTGCCTGTGATGGCGCTGACTGCGACTGCTGACCGCCTGACGCGCGACGATATCGCCACGCAGCTTGCGCTGAGGAATCCGCAGCTGTTCTTAGGGTCGTTTGACAGGCCGAATATTTCGCTGCGCGTGAGGAACAATCCGGGGAAGAAGGAGCGGATTCGCTATATCTCGACTCTCATAGAGCGTTACCGCCATGACGCGGGTATTGTCTATTGCATCAGCCGTAAGGCGGCGGAGTCGATGAACGATGATCTGCGGGCTCTGGGCTACCGTTCGGTGGTCTATCATGCGGGTCTGCCTGTGGCGGAGCGCAATCTGGCTCAGGAGAAGTTTATCAACGGCGATGTGCAGGTGGTGTGTGCCACGGTGGCTTTCGGTATGGGTATCGACAAGAGTAATATCCGCTGGGTGGTTCACAACAATATGCCGCGCAACATTGAGAGCTATTATCAGGAGATCGGGCGTGCGGGCCGCGACGGGGTGAAGGCTGAGGCTGTGATGTTTTATTCCTATTCGGACATAATCACGCTGCAGTCGTTCGTCGACGAGAGCGGGCAGCAGAGCATCAATGCGGAGAAGCTTAAGCGGATGCGTGAGTTTGCGGAGGCTTCGCTGTGCCGGCGCAGGATTCTGCTGAGCTATTTCAACGAGACGATGGATCATGACTGCGGCAATTGCGATGTGTGTCTGAATCCGCCGGAGCGGATGGACGGGACTGTTATTGCCCAGAAGGCTATGAGCGCTATTATCCGGACGGAGGGGCAGGCGGGTTTTTCGATGCTTATCGATATTCTCCGCGGGGCTGCGCGCCAGGATCTGATGCTGCGCGGTTTTCATTTGATAAAGACTTACGGTGCGGGGCGCGATCTGTCATATGCGGAGTGGAACTGTTATCTTTCGCAGCTGATTCAGTTAGGACTGGTGGATATTGCCTATAATGAGAGTAATCATCTGAAGGTGACGCAATATGGCGCTGAGGTGCTGCGGGAGCGGCGTGAGGTGACTCTTGCGCGGTATAAGGAGCCTGAACGGCTCAAGGGCGGCCGCAGGCGTGTGGCTGTGGAGGAGGAGTTTACGGAGCTGAAGCCTGCGGAGCGTCTGCTTGCTCAGCTGAAGGAGGTTAGGCAGAAGCTGGCGCGGAAGGAGCAGGTGCCGCCTTATATTGTGCTGTCAGACAAGGTGCTGCTTGAGCTGGTGCGTGTGGAGCCTACGGATATGGAGGCTTTCTCGAAGGTGGAGGGTGTAGGCGAGAAGAAAACAATCCGCTATTGGAAGCCGTTTGTTACTGCGATAAGGAAGTTCAAGGGTGTTGCGGAGCCGCTTGGCACTGGGCTTTCGCATGAGGAGACTCTGCTGCTGCTGAATGCGGGCTATGATGTGGGTGAGATCGCGGCGACGAAGGGGATCAAGGAGCGGACGGTCTATGGCCATATCGCGGGTCTGATCCGTGACGGGAAGCTGTCGGATTTTTCGTCAGTGATCACCCGCGAGCAGTATCTGCGTGTGATGGCTGTGGCTAAGGAGAATCCGGAGGAGATGTATACGATTCTTGCTGACGAGATGCCTCCTGGGCTTCCGGGTGTGGCTCTGGCGATCAGCGATTATCTGCTGAGGCAGAAGGATAAGTGATTTATAAATATATAATATATACGATTATGGATTGTAAGAGTAATGATGATTCAATGAAGTGGGAGGTGCTTGAGAGTGAGTATCTCCACCGCCGGCCGTGGCTTACGGTGAGACGCGATAAGGTGCGTCTGCCTGACGGGACTGTGCATCCGGAGTATTATGTGCTTGAGTATCCTACGTGGGTTAATGTGATTGCGCTGACTCCTGAGGGTAAGTTTGTGATGGTGAAGCAGTATCGCCACGGTCTTGGGATTGTGGCTACGGAGCTTTGCGCGGGTGTGGCTGAGGAGGGTGAGGTGCCTCTGGAGGCTGCGCGGCGTGAGCTTCTGGAGGAGACGGGTTTCGGTGGCGGTGAGTGGGAGCTGTTGTCGGTGCTTTGTGCGAATCCGGGGAGCCAGAATAATCTGAGCTATAGTTTTGTGGCCCGTGGTGTGGTGCGGGTTGCGGAGCAGCATCTGGATGAGACGGAGGATGTGAGGGTTGAGATTCTCGATGAGGAGCAGGTGTGGGATATGCTTGTTAATGATGATCTTAAGCAGGCGCTTATGGCGGCGCCGCTCTGGAGGTTTTTTGCGCTTAAGGGGCGGGGATGATATAGGGGCCATGCGGGTTGGTAAATCGGTGTCCTTTGTCGGACACCATTTTTAGGGAAATTTTTTACCCCCGACACCTTTGCGCTGCGCGCTTCGGTGTCGGGGGCTATGAGTAAACCGATGTCCTGACGGACATCACGGGCGGGGTGCGCGCGGGGGATGTTTTGCGGACATCTGCGGTGTGGGGTTTCGGCGGGGTGCCGGTGTGTGGCGGGGTCAGGTTTCGGGGTATTGGTCTTCGTCGTCGTATTTCTGGAAGAGGAAGTCGTTGTAGGGGAAGCGGGTGAGGTGTATTTCTTTTGCGCGCTGGTAGAGCATGTTTTTGAGTTCGTCGATGTTGGCTCCGGTGCGTGCTGAGATGAAGACGCAGTCGTGGGGCAGACGTGACATCCACATGCGTTTGAGCTCGTCGAGTGAGATGTTTTCGCGTGTCTGCGGTGTGAGGTCGTTTTCGTCTTTGGGTGTGTAGGTGAATGCGTCGATTTTGTTGAATACCATTATCATGGGTTTGTCGGCTCCGTTGCAGACTTCGCGGAGTGTTTTGTCGACAACTTCGATCTGTTCTTCGAAGTTTGGGTGTGAGATGTCTACTACGTGGACGAGGAGGTCGGCTTCGCGGACTTCGTCGAGGGTTGATTTGAATGAGTCGACCAGGTGTGTGGGGAGTTTGCGGATGAATCCTACGGTGTCTGTGAGGAGGAAGGGGAGGTTGTCGATGATTACTTTGCGTACGGTTGTGTCAAGTGTGGCGAAGAGTTTGTTTTCGGCAAATACGTCGCTTTTGCTGAGGAGGTTCATGAGGGTTGATTTGCCGGCGTTGGTGTAGCCTACGAGTGCTACGCGTGTTAGTTTTCCTCGGTTTTTGCGCTGTACGGCTTTCTGTTTGTCGATGTTGCGGAGTTCTTCTTTGAGGAGTGAGATTTTGGTGAGGATGATGCGTCGGTCGGTTTCGATCTGTGTTTCGCCGGGTCCGCGCATACCGATGCCGCCTCGCTGGCGTTCGAGGTGGGTCCACATTCGGGTGAGGCGTGGGAGGAGGTATTGGTATTGTGCGAGTTCTACCTGGGTTTTGGCGTTGGCTGTGCGGGCGCGTTTTGCGAAGATGTCGAGGATGAGGCTTGTGCGGTCGAGGATTTTTACTTTGAGTTCGCGCTCGATGTTGAGGACTTGTTTTGATGAGAGGTCGTCGTCGAAGATGGCCATGCTGATGTCGTTGTCTTCGATGAATGCGCGGATTTCTTCGAGTTTGCCTTTTCCTACGAATGTCCGTGGGTTGGGGTATGGGAGGCGCTGCATGAATGTGTGGACTGTCTCGGCTCCTGCGGTGTCGGCGAGGAAGGCGAGTTCGTCGAGGTATTCGCGCGATTTTGCTTCGTTCTGCTGTTCGGTGATGAGGCCTACCAGCACTGCGCGTTCGTTGATCTGCTCATTGAGTATGTTGTCGATCATGAGATTCGGGGTGTTATGTGTCTTTGTGGAACTGATGATTCCACAAAGATAACAATTTTGCTCTGAAAAAGGGTAATGGCGCGGGCTGGAATAATGTGGCGGCGGGGTGCGGGTGGTGTCTGTGGGGCCGGTTCAGGCGGTGACGTTGCGTTTTTTGATGAGTCTGGAGAGATAGATGTTCGAGAGTCCCCAGAGGAGTATGTCGAGGATGATGATGATGTTTATGTTGACGCTGAGGAGGCTTGACAGCGTTACGTTAATGACGGTGAACATGAGCGATACGCTTACGATGGTTATCATTGCTGCACGGGGTTTCATTCCGGCGGCAAGGATTTTGTGGTGGATGTGGTTTTTGTCGGGGAGGAAAGGGCTGTGGTGCTGGCGGATGCGCAGCATATAGACGCGGATTACGTCGAAGCAGGGTACGATCAGGGGTGAGAAGGCGAGGATGGGTGTGCTGATGGATATTTTGGCTGAGTCGGGGTGGATGAAGAGGATGGTGCCGAGGACGGCGAGGATCAGTCCGATGGTGAGCGATCCGGTGTCGCCCATGAATATTTTTTTGTGTTTGTTTGCGTCGCCGAATACGTTGTAATAGTAGAAGGGTACGAGGACTCCGAGTGTGGCGAAGCTGATGACTGAGAGTGCGTAGTCGCCGAGGAGGTAGAATGAGAATCCGTAGATGACGCATGCTATTGAGCTGAGGCCTGATGCGAGGCCGTCGATGCCGTCGATGAGGTTGATGGCGTTGATTAGGAAGACGATTACGATGAGGGTGAAGGGGTAGCCGAACCAGGGTGATACGCTTTCGATTCCGAGGACTCCGGCGAGGTCTGAGAACCAGACTCCGCTGCTTATCAGGAAGGCTGCGCAGATGATCTGGACTACGAATTTTGCGCGGTATTTGATGCCGATGAGGTCGTCGGCCATTCCGACGAGGTAGAGGAGTTCGAGTGCGATGAAGGTTGAGATGAAGGGGAGTACTGAGTCGGCGAAGGCTTGGGAGATGTTGTCAAATCCGAGCTGGATGTTTGTGACAAGGGCTACTGCGATGGAGGTGAAGATTACGGGCACAAAGGCGATGCCGCCGAGGCGGGGGACGAGTCCTTTGTGGATCTTGCGTTCGTTGACTTCGTCAAAGAGATTGCGGCGGAAGGCAATCAGGAGTATCTGCGGTATAAGAAAACCTGCAAGGAGTACGCACAAAATGAATATGCACAACAAGTTAATTGGCCAATATCCCATAATTCCGGAGCTTGATAAAGAGTATTAAAAGATAAAAGAATGTAGACGATTGAAAAAAGTGAATTTATTTCTATGAAT
This sequence comes from Duncaniella muris, assembly GCF_003024805.1. Classification (GTDB taxonomy): domain Bacteria; phylum Bacteroidota; class Bacteroidia; order Bacteroidales; family Muribaculaceae; genus Duncaniella; species Duncaniella muris. The sequence goes on along the minus strand of NZ_PUEC01000015.1, from coordinate 51,087 downwards.
CAGCAATATTTATGACGGGCAACGAGTCTGGTTTCTGGAGGAAATAGAGATGTATGCCTATTCAAACGCAAATTTACATTATTTTTATTTATTTACAAAATAAATGTTCGGTTGTCTGTCGGGCCGGGAGGGGTAGTTTGCTGATATGTGGTGTGTTGGTGGCTGTGATTATGTCCGGGCTGCGAGTGACGGGGCTGAAAATTTGTGGTTTTTTGTGTTTTTGTGTATTTTTGTGGCGACCAACACACACACATCTGCTTATGACCAGCTTTTTTGGAAAATTGAAAGGGCTGCTGCTTTCTTATCCCGACAAAGAGTATATTGACTGGCAGATGTCGGGTCTGAAGCAGTCAGTCAAAGAAAATCATATTGCGCCTCTTCTGATTCAGAATCTTCTTTACCGTTCTGATCCTGGGGTTACTTCGGAGCGTTGCTGCGGAGAGGAGCTTGTCGTGTCGCTTTCGACTTTCGGGCAGCGTATCCACGGTGTGGCTCTTACGGTGGAGTCTATTATGGAGCAGACGGTGAGGCCTAACCGTATTGTGCTCTATCTTGGGCATGAGTTCGAGGGGCCGGGCCGGATTCCGGGTTCGCTGAGGTTGCTTGAGCGGAGGGGGCTTGAAATCAGGTTTGTGCGTGATATCGGGCCTTATACGAAGCTGCTGCCTGCGTTGCGTGATTTTCCGGGGGCTACGGTGATTACGGTGGATGATGATATTCTGTATGATTTCGATTTTGTTTCGACTCTTGTGAACGGGCATCTTGTTTGTCCGGGTGCGGTTGTGGCTCCGCGTTGCCGTGTGATGGAGGTTGCTGCTGATGGTGGTCTGAGGTTGCCGTTTGTGGACTGGGGGCTGGCTGAGAATGGGTGTGAGCCTTCGATGTGGCTTCAGCCTGAGGGTGTGAGGGGTGTGCTTTATCCGCCTGAGTCGCTTGACGGGCGGGTGTTTGATGAGGAGGTTTTTATGGCGCTTTGCCCTACTACGGATGATTTCTGGTTTAAGGCTATGAGTCTGCTGCGGGGTACTCCGGTGACGAAGTGTTATGGCGGTGGCAATAGGGCGAGTCTTGTGAATTCGCGGTCTGATGTGAGCCGTACGCTTCATGAGGTCAATAGCGGGTCTGACGGTTATGACTGTCAGTGGAGGGCGCTTTTCAAGTATTTTGATCTTGGGCGGTTTCTTGGGTGATTGTCGGTCTGTCTTTCCGGTGTGTGCGGGGTCTTTCTGTGTGTGGGCCTTGCGTGATGGTAAATCGGTGTCCTCGCCAGACACCATTTTTAGGGAAATGTTTTATCCCCCCGACACCTTTGCGCTGCGCGCTTTGGTGTCGGGGCTATGAGTAAACCGATGTCCTGGCGGACATCAGCCGTGCGGGATGTTGGCGGACATCACTGGGGCGGGTGTGTGCGGGGGCCTTTCAGTATGAATGCCGTGCGGGGCGGGGTTAGTTTTCTTCGGTCCATTTGGGGAGGGTGAAGATGAATTCGAGGCCTCCGGTGGAGCGGTTGTGGACTGAGATTGTGCCTCCGAGGGAGATTATGGTGCTTTTGACGATGGGGAGGCCGAGACCTGTTCCGCCCATTTTGCGGGAGCGTCCGGTGTCGACCCGGTAGAAGCGTTCGAAGAGGTGGGGGATGTGTTCGGAGCTGACTCCGTTGCCGTTGTCGTAGAAGGAGAATACGTAGAAGCGTTTGTTTTCGGATATCATGCGGAGTCCTATCTCTGTGCCTCCGGAGTGGAGTGCGGCGTTGCGTATGAGTCCGCATATCATGCCTTGGATGAGGTTGTAGTTTCCGGAGACGTTGCATTCGAAGGGTATGTCGAAGGAGAATTCGAGGTTTCCGGAGAGGTTGTTGGCCGGGAGGTCGCTTTCGATCTGGTAGACGAGGTCGTGCATGTCGATTTTTTCGACGGCTATCATGTCGGCTCCGTTTTCGAGGCGTGTCATTGTTGAAACGTCGTTGAGCAGGTCGGTGAGGCGCTCGACGTTCATGAGCATTCTGTCGAGGAAGCGGTTGCGGGTTGCGGTGTCCATTTCGGGATCGGCTATGATTGATTCGAGGTAGCCTCGGATGATGCCGACCGGGGTTTTGATTTCGTGGTTGATGTTGTTGGTGAGCTGGCGTGTGATTTTGACTTTTTCCTCTATGGCGTTGATGGCTATCTTGCGTTCTTTTTTGATGAGTTCCATTGCTTTGAGGCGTTCGCGGTAGAGCTTGATGATTTCGCGTGAGATTTCGCCGAGTTCGTTGCGGGGAAATTTGTCTTCGCCTGAGAAGCGTCCGCCGGTCGTGGCGCGGTAGGCGAAGTCTTTGAGCAGGACTACGTTGCGCGAGAGGATGCTGGTGAAGTAGTAGGTTACGAGGAGGGTGGTCAGTAGGCAGCCGATTATGACGAGCCATACTGTGGTGTCGACGTCGATTGCGTCATGGACGTTGTCGCTGTATGGCATGGCTGTGCGGACGGTTACGCGCCCGTCTGAGCTTTTTGTCTTTGAGAAGAGATAGCAGTTTCCGTCTTCGTCGCTTCCGACGGTGCGTCCGGCTATGATTTTGCGTTCGCTTCCTTCGGTTGGGCTGTTGTCGAGCCCGTAGCCCCTGAGAGTCAGGCCGTCGTTGTCGATGGGGATGGGTGTTCCGAGAGAGTATTGGAGCTGCCCGTCGAAGTAGACGCTGACTCTGACGCCTTCAAAGACTGATCCTTTGAAGAATTTCTGGATGAAGTTGAGGAAGGTGCGGAGGTTTACGTCTTCATCGTAGGCGTTGAGGATGCGGTTGTCGATCATTTCCAGTTCGGAGCCGAATATCTGTGCGCGGTAGTCGGCCTCGCGTTTGTATTGGTAGTATATTATGAGGCCGAATACTATGCAGAGTATGGTTGCGAGCGGCAGAAATAGTCGCCATTGATAACTGAGCTGGTGTTTCATAACAACTGTGAGGCCGGGGGGTGGGTATTGTTGTGAAACGCTCTTTAGTCTTTTTCTTTAAAGCCGTAGCCGAATCCGAGTCTGGTTTCGATGTTGTTGCCGTAGCGGCCGATTTTTTTTCTAAGACGTGTGATGTTTGTGTCGATGGTTCGGTTTGTGACTACGACGTCGTCGGCCCAGACGTGGCGTATGATTTCTTCGCGTGAGTAGATGCGGTTGCGGTGGGTGAGGAAGAAGGCGAGGATCTCAAGTTCGGTTTTTGTAAGGGCTATTTTTTCGCCGTCGAGGCTGCAGATTTTGTCGTTGGGGTCGATGCGCAGGCCCTGGTAGGCGATCTGCGGTTCGAGCGCGCTGTCGCCGGCTATGGTGGCGGCTGCGGCTTCGCGTGCGCGGCGTGCTATCTGGGTGCGGCGGAGGACGGCGTTGACTCTAGCTGTCATTTCGCTGATCTTGAAGGGCTTGGTGATGTAGTCGTCGGCTCCGATGTTGAGGCCCATGACGGTGTCGTCTTCTCCGTTGAGGGCTGAGCAGAAGATGATTGGGGTTTCTTCTGTTGCCGATGAGTTGCGCAGGCGTTTGGCGAAGTCGAATCCGCTCAGCCGCTCCATCATGATGTCGACAATGAAGAGATCGTAGGGCGTGAGGTCCATTTCGAGCGCTTCTTCGGCGCTGAATGCCATGTCGACATGATAGCCTCCTTTCTCAAGGTTATATTTCAGGATTTCGCAGATTGATTCTTCGTCGTCGATTACTAAAAGGCGTGTACTCATTGTCTATGGTCAGGGTCTATGGCGGTTAGTGTAATATATGTATGCGGATGCGGGGCTTGAGGAGGGGGTGGGCCCGCTTTTCAAGATGCTAAGGTACGACATTTTCGGGGAGTGTGGTGTTAATAAGTGTTAAATACAGAGGGTGTGTGAACTTTCCTCCAGCACGGCGGTTATAAAGACATAGTTACTATATTTGCACTGTGTTTTCATGGTATTAGATTTAAGGTTAAAGAGCAAAGAGGCTGTCGTGATGACAGCCTTTTGTTTTTTTGGGGGTGTTACGGTGCCGAGGATGAAAGACATTCAGACAAATTTGCTGCTTAACAAAATCTAAATAGGGTTAAATGCGGAAACTATCGGCGGGGCGGGGGCGTTTTGATTCTGTCAGAAGACGGAGTTTTACTATAGATAATAATAATTAAACACACACCTGACTATGGAATTTCTTAAACATGACCATCCGGAAGAACGTGCGAAATGTCGCCGTCGCCACATCGTCCATTGTATTATTCATGCGACTCTGCAGGTTGCCACTCTTGCTGTGGCTGCCGCAGCTCTCTGTGAGATCGAGAAGTTGCGTGAATCGGTCGGCCATCTGAAGCGTGCCAGGTAGGCCGGGCCGAGAAGATGAAAAAAGCAGCTCCGATACCTGACCTGGTACCGGAGCTGCTTTTTAGTGACTCCTACAGGATTCAAACCTGTAACCTTCTGATCCGTAGTCAGATGCTCTATTCAGTTGAGCTAAGGAGCCGTTTTGTGAGTGCAAAATTAGGCCTTTTATTTTAAACCACCAAATTTTTTCCGAAAAAATATTGAAAAAGTTTTCAACACAGTTATTAACATAGTTGTCAACAAGTTTTGAACACAGCTGTGAATAATGTTGAAAACCTGAGGGGGAGGATATAAAGCAATCGGGCTATCCGTCTGATATGCCGTTGGTTGTCGGCGTGGTGGCGGATGGCCCGATGTTAATAACTGATGTTGATAAGTCAGTGGGGCGGGTGTTATTTGCCCATGAGTTCCTTGACTTTGTCGGCGCCGGCCTGGGCGGCGTCGGCGGTTTTTTCTTTGGCGCTTTCAACTGCGGAGGCTGCTTTTTCCTTGGTCTGTTCGGCTGCGTCGCTGATGGCTTCTTTAGCTGAGCTGACTTTGTCGCTTACGGCTTTTGAGGTGGAGTCGGCGAGTTCTTTGGCTGATTCTTTGGTTGCTTCGAATGTGGAATCTGCTTTGGCCTTGAGGTCAAGAGCTGTGAGGCCCAGCACTGCTGATGGATCTTTGGCCTTTACAGCTGGGGTCACATCGCTGAGGAAGGTTTCGGCGGCTGAGTCTTTGCCGTCTTTGATGAGTTTGTCGGCATAGTCTTTGGCCTGCTGGACGTAGATCTTGAGGCTGTCAGGATCGGTGCAGTTCTCGATTTTTGCCTTCAGGGCTTCACCCTTGTCCTGGGCTTTCTTTTCGGCACTGCAGCTGACCATCATGACTGTGGCTACGAGTGCGGCTGATAGAAATAGCTTTTTCATAATCTGGTAAAGTATGAGTTTTACCTTGTTATAAAACCTGAGAGGGGTAAAATGTTCATCGGTCGGATCAGAGCGGGGCTACGGCGATGCGTTTGGTCATTGTGGATGACTGTCCGCCGGTGGTGACGGTGGTCTTGTAGAGGTAGATGCCGCGGGTTACTTTCGATCCGGCGCGGTCGGTGAGGTTCCAGGTGACGGGGGCTGAGGCATACATGTCGGCTCGGCCTGTGGTCTGGGAGTCCCAGAGGAGTTTGCCGTTGAGGTCGTAGACCTCGATGCGGACTGTGAGTGTGGCGTCTGGGCGGTTGTGGGTCACGTAGAAGTTTGCCTGGGTGAGGGCTGGGTTGGCGTCGGAGTAGATGTCGAAGATCCTGGGGGCAAGGTCGGGGTTTACAAAGAAGTCGATCGAGGCTGAGGCTGAGTTTCCGGCTGTGTCCCAGATGCGGAGGGTGGCGGTGTGGTTTCCGGCGCTGAGTTCGGGGAGGCGGTAGAAGATGGAGCCTGTGGGAGAGCCGTCGATGTCAGGGGTGTAGCCGTTTGAAATGTCAGTGAGGTTCAGGTCGTTGTCGATGCGTAGGCTCATCTGATGGCCTATGCCGAGGTTTGACATGTTGAGGGCTACGTCGTCTCTGACGCGGGCTATCAGTACGGGGTTGGCGCCTACGACGTCAGACGGGCGGAAGCTTTCGTGGTCGAGGTAGAGCGATTCGATTACGGGGGGCACGTTGTCGGTCTCGGCGTCGTAGTCAAATCCGTAGACGTAGAGGTTGCGGCTCACTCCGGTGGCTTCGGTGCCGTCATCGGCGGCGGCAAAGAGGGTCATGGTGGCGGGGCGGTAGTTTTCGGCTACTTCGGAGGGCATGGGTATGGTTATCTCGAAGAGTCCGTCGGTGACTGAGGTGCGGCCTGAGAAGAGGCGTTCGCCTTTTTCGTCGAATGTGACTGACTCGCCGTCATTGCCGCGTCCTTCGGTGGTCTGGCTGTGTTCGGCATCGAAGAGTGTCAGTGATAGCCAGCCGTTGAAGCTGTCGATGCGTTTGCCGGAGGGGTCGCAGATCTCACCTTTGACCACGGGGCGGCCGAGGGCTTTGAGCTCAGGTCGGGATTCGTCGCTGACCTCCGTGCCGTCGACCGAGAGGAGGCGCACGGTGTTGACGGGGGTGGCGAGCCTCAGGGCCGGGTCGCCGAAGAAGACGTAGCGGCGGATGTTTTCATCGACTGTCATGTTTTTGGCCTGGCGTACCACTTCTCCCATAGGTATGAAGCGCCCGTCGGAGTCGCGGGTGAGGGCTACTTTGCCGAAGTTGTCGGAGAGTACGCCGTTGCGGGCTATGTAGACGGGGCGCACGGCGCAGAGGCCGCCGATGATGCCGCCGTTGTCAGTGAGCAGCAGTGATTCCATGCCGCAGGTGGCCGATCCGTCAAATTGGGCGAAGGTGCAGGTGGCGGCGTAGAAGAAGGGTGGCTGGCGGAGGTAGAGGCTGTTGAGGTTGGCGGTGGTGAATATGCCGTCGCCTGAGAGGGAGTTGATTGATCCGTGGCCTATGTATGACCATAGTATCACGCCGTCGTCGAGCAGCGAGAAGATGCGGTCAGAGGCTTCTTTGGAGGTGCCGTCGGTGAGCCGGTAGGCGTCGATGAATACTTTGTTGAATGTGAAGCCGCTGCCTGATTCGGTGGATAGCATCCGGGCTTCCATTGTTTTGGTCTGGGTCATGTGGTCGCCGCCGTTGCCGTCGTCGGCAAACATCATGATGCGGTTGCGCCATTCGCTTTGGGCGGGTGACGTGACGTATTTTTCAAGCCGCCGCACAAATATTTCGGCCGATTGGGCAGATCGGGCGGGTATGCGGCCCACGGCTATGCTGTTTGTGGCGTTGACAAGGCTTAGACCTGAGTTGTCTTCGAGGAAGGTGAGAATGTCGTCGGAGCAGAAAGAGTTGCTTTCGTTGACGCAGTGTTCCGACTGCCAGATGGGGAGGGTGAGAGCCGGGCTTGATGACATGGCTGGCGTGAGGCGGCGGTGGTCATGGGTGGCGCCGCCCATGAGCAGGACGTATCTGAGAGTAGTGGCGGAGGGAGTGGCTTTTCCGCGGTCGTAGAACATTTTGAGCATGCGGCGCATGGCGTTGACGTCGGCGCAGCCTGAACCGAACTCGTTGAAGACCTGTTCGTCAGTGACTATGAGTACTTTCATGTTGTCAGGAGCGGCGGTGTGGATGGCGGCTATGCGGTTGCTTTGGCCGAGGAGCTGGGGCGGAGTGATGATGACCATGTCAGGCGTCTCGGCGGCATGGATATCCTGGTTGTCGAGATGGCGGACGAGGCGCGGCTGGGGCAAAGAGGAGGTGGAGGTCCAGGCGCAGTAGGTGCGCAGGCCGTTGTAGTCGTTGGTCCAGCCGGAGGTTTTGCCGTCGGCTGTAGCGCGCATGGCTATGGGGCGGCGAGGGTCTGTGACGTCCCAGATGCGTGTCTCGGCCGAGGTGCCTTCGAGGCGGAGCGAGCGGCTGTCAGAGGTGAACACGAGATGGCCTGAGGCTGGGAGGGCCAGGCGGCGGGTGTAGGTGAGGTTGATTTTGTCGAGGTTGGCTATGCGCAGGGCGCCGCTGATGCTGATGCCGATGCCTAAGGAAAGGGAGGTGCCGTTGATGGTGAAGCGTTTGCGCACGCGGCATGTGTCGCCCCAGTTGTCGTTGCTTACGCCTGAGACCTTGTCGCCGGCGGCTTTCGGGAGGGTCTGGCCGTTGGCGGTGAAGGTAAGGTTGATGGGGGTGCTGACAGATTTTCCGTAGAACTCGCATTGCATCCAGATGTCGGTGTTCTCTACTCGGCCCGGAAGCTGGAAGCTGAAGGTGCGCGATGGGGTGAAGCGGAAGTCTTCGCCTAAGAGCTGGTGGCCGCTTTCGGCGGGTGTTGTGCGGTCGAGTTCGTGGTAGAGGCGTTCGGTGAAGGTTGTGGCGGCGTCAGGCTGCGGGGCTGAGCCTTCGGTGGGGATTGAGGGGTCGTCCTGCGGGCGTGAGTCGCTCAGGAAGTAGTAGCCGAGGGTGGAGTAGGGGTTGAGGGAGTGGGTGAAGATGTCGTCGCGCTCGCGGGTCCATGTGACGGGGCCTTCGGCGTAGAACACTATGCCGGCTGAGGTGAGTTCGCTGCGCACGAGCGGGAGGTCATCAATGTAGTTGTCGATGCTGAGGAGGTCGGGGATGCGTTGGCCGCCGTAGCCGTAGACGCGCACGTTTTCAGGGTTGGTGAAGCCTAAGGTGCGCAGTGTTGATGTGGTTATGAGGTGCGGACCAGAGGTCTCGACGCTCATCTTGACCCAGCGGCCCGACGAGAGGACGGACGATGTCGTGTAGGTGTCGGTGCTGAATCCGAGAATCCGGGCCGGAAAGGCACAGAGGAATGTGATGGCGGTAAGTATGCTGAGTAACCGGAGTTTCATCTGCGGGGTTATCTGATTGGTCTATGGGATATCTTTATATAAACGTGGCTGTTAGCCTATTATTGTGTGTCGGCTGCTGCCGATGTCATGCATCCGGAGGCAAACACAGCCCAGTCGGTGCGCGAGCCTTTGAAGGCGTTGATGTCGACCGGGGCGTTGATTCCGTTGATCCAGCCGTTGTGTGTTCCCTGCCAGAGGTGCCATTTCATGTCTTTTGGTTCGTCGACGAGCGAGCAGATCCATAGCGGGTAGCCTTCGAGACGGCCTTTGATGAAGCGGGCGAAGCCGTTTTTGTTGGTGTAGATCATCACGCGGTAGCCGTGGCTTTCAAGATGATCTATCATCTCGGATAGGCGGTTGAGCACCATCGCTGTTGGCTGGCTGTTTGGGTTTGCCCACTCTTCGAGGTCGATGACGAGGGGGAGGTCGAGCTGGCGTCCGCGCACGGAGTTGAGGAAATTGAGCCCTTGCATGTAGCCCGGAGTGTCGAAGCGGAAGAAGTGATATGCGCCTGTTTTCAGCCCTGCTTCGCGGGCAAGCCTGATGTTGTCAATGAATTTCTTGTCTTTGAAAGTGCCTCCTTCGGTGGCTTTTATGATTGCGAAGTCTATGCCTTCGGCTGCCACCTTGCGGAAGTCGATGTCGCCGTTGTGGGCGCTGATGTCGATCCCGATGACCTCGAAGCGGTCACGGTCGGGATAGATTTTGGTCGATCTCCTGCCGTAGCCGCAGCCTGTCAGCAGGACTGCGCCAAGGAGCAGCAAGGCGACGAGCGGCGAAAGTAATACTGATTTCTTCATGGCGGCGGATTTGTCAGCAGATACAAATATAGCGCTTTTTTCGTGAAAATACCGAAAACAATCTCTAAATTTGCACTTTCAGAAAGCCGGAGGGTGAAAATCGGCTCTCCTGTCACACCCTCTTATATAGTTTTAACCGGACCATGAAATTGACCAAGAGATCATTTGTAGTTTTTGCAGTAGCGGCAGCCGGATGCCTTATGAGCCGGGCCGCAGTATATAATATAGTGGATTACGGTGCTGTGAGTGACACCACCCGTCTGAGCACTCAGGCCATCCAGCGAGCCATAGACAGTTGCACGGAGGCCGGTGGCGGAACGGTGCTTGTGCCGGCCGGATCGTTTAAGACCGGAAGCATTTTTCTGCGTGACAATGTGACGCTCAATCTTGAAAACGGCGCCACGCTCTATGGCAGTACCGACATAAAGGATTACACACCGGTGACCACCGGCTATGTCTCGCTTCGCACCGTCACTCCAACAATCCAGCTGATCTATGCCGACGGGGTGTCACACGTGGCTGTCACCGGCCAGGGCACCATCGACGGCCGCGGAAGCGCTTTCCCGAAACTGTCGTGGAACGACGAGGGAATCACACGCCCCCATCTGCTGCGTTTCATCTGCTGCTCTGATGTGAGCGTTGAGGGGGTGACACTCAGAAACTCAGGCTGCTGGATGCAGCACTATCTGGCCTGCGACAGGGTGAGGATCGACGGCATCACGGTGTTCAACCGCAACAATTACAACAATGACGCTCTTGACCTCGACGGTTGCCACAATGTGACCGTCAGCAACATGATAGCCGACTCAGACGATGACGGGATCACTCTCAAAAGCACCTCGCCGCGCCTCTGTGAAGACATCACGATCAGCAACTGTGTGATTTCAAGCCACTGCAATGCCATAAAACTCGGCACCGAGACCAATGGCGGTTTCCGCAATATCATAGTCCGGGGCATCACGGTGAAACCGTCGGCCGACCAGTCATCGCAGTTCTTCGGCTTTCCCGGAGGTCACGGCCATTCGGCCATCTCGCTTGAGATTGTAGACGGCGGCACGATGAGCAATGTGGATATAGCCGACATAACCATCCGCGGCACCGAGTCGCCGATCTTCATACGTCTGGCCGACCGCCGCCGTCCCTATTCCAAGGATGTGCCTGTTGAAAATGTAGGTTCGATCAGCGGAGTGCGTCTCCACGACATTCTGATCGACGAGGCCGGTCCCGGCGGAAGCTCGATTACCGGAGTGGAGGGCCATCCGGTCAGAGACATTGAGCTGCGCAACATCACCATACGCCACAAGGGAGGCCAGAAGGCTGTAGCGGCTCCGTCTGACGAGAAAATAGCGGAATATCCGGAGTCGACCATGTGGGGCATCCTTCCGGCCCAGGGCTTCTGGCTCAACCACACGCGCGGAGTGATCTTTGACAACGTACGCATCGAAGCCATCACCCCCGATGCCCGCCCGCTCTTCGTCGCCACAGACTCCGAAGGCTTCGTCACCAAGGAGTGAAAGCCGGGGTGATTACCTTCGGTTACGTCTATGGCGTACCTTCGCAGGACTATCTCCATTCGGTTTCCGTAAACTTCATCCATTATCCGGATCTCGGCTGGATTGTCAGCAGTCTTGAAAAATAAGATGACGTTAAGAGGGTGTCTCTGACGTTCTCTGAACGCGATAAAACAACCGCTCCATCCGCAGTGCCGAAGGTGCACAGCGCGGATGGAGCGGTTGTTTTATCGGGAGGGTAGTGAAACACCACTCGCCATCTATGCTATAAACTGTGACTTATTTGAGCTTGTAGACTTCGGTTCCGGCCAGAAGGAAGCAGCCGGTACCGTAGTCGTCGAAGTCGGGCTTGGAGTCATAGGCCACGGGCTGACCGTCTTTTGGCTCTTTGCCGGTGCCCTGCACATAGCCGAGGTAGCCGTTGGGGTGAACGGCTTCATTGACCATCGCATTCCAGGCTTTGGTGATGACGGGGAGATATTTGGCGCGGTCGAGGATGCCGTTGTTGACACCCCATGCCATGCCGTAGACAAAGAGAGCGGTTCCGGTCAGCTCCTTGCCGCCGAAGTTGCTTTCGTCATGGAGGCTCACGTTCCAGAATCCGTCTTTGCGCTGACATTTCACGGCTGCCTCACACATGGCCTTGAGGTCGGCGATGTAGGCTGCACGGTGGGGATCGTCGGCAGGAATCTCGTCAAGCACACGCACGAGAGCGGCCACAACCCAGCCGTTGCCACGTGACCAGTAGCAGTTCTTGCCGTTGGGTTCCTTGTAGGGGGGCACGAAGTCTTTGTCGCGCCACCAGAGACCTTCTTTTTCGTTGAAAAGACCGCCGGCGAGAGTGTTGCGGCTCCAGCAGTACATGTCCCAGGCTTTTTCGTTGTAGCGCTGGTCGCCGGTCAGTTTGCTCATCTTGGCCAGTACGGGCATACCCATCTGGATAGCGTCGATCCAGGTCCAGTCGTCTACCTGGGGAGTGTTGACGAGCATGTTCATGCAGGCTTTGGTCTTGGTGAGCATACGGGGTTCGGGGGTCAGATTATAGAGGTCGATGTAGGTCTGTGCGGCGCAGTAGTTGTCGGCGTTGCGGGTGGTGGTGTCGTCGCGGCGCATGCCCCAGTCGAAACCGTCGGCCCAATTGTAGGCGTAGTCGTAGTAACGGTTGTCGGGGTAGATCGAATGGAGAGCCATCAGGCCTTCGAAGTAGACGGCGCGGGTCCAGATGTTGGCCTCGTAGACTTTCTTGCGCGAGTAGTAGGGGATTCCGAGCAACGGATCGGGATGTTTTTTGAGATAGTGGTCGTTGACCTTTATGAGGGTCTTGAGGGTCTGTTCGCGGGGAGGAAGCTGTTCGGCCGCCATGCAGGGGAGTCCGAGCAGGATTGCAAGTGCGATGATGATGGATTTCTTCATGGAATTGCAGTGATTGGATTGTTATTGTTTAATTGTTGATTTTTACGGGTATGAGACTCACTGTGGAGTTGAGTCCGGCGGGGACTTCCTCCCAGTCGCCGAACGAGAATGTCTTGGCATTGGTCACCGAGGCGATGTTGGCATCTTTGAAGATGCGCCACTTGATGCCGCGGCGCTCAAAGTCGGCTATGCGGTTGGCCTGGTTGTTGGTCACGCGGACTTCGAGGCGGTTCAGCCCAGGCTTGAGCAGACGGCCCACGCTGAGGGTGAAGGGGGCTGACCAGACTTTGCCTGCGTCCTGGCCGTTGACGGTGACTTCGGCGCTGTGGCGCACGTCGCCGAGGTCGAGTATCCAGTCAGAGGCTTCAGCCGGATTGTCGAGGCTGAACTCTACGCTGTAGACAGCGGTACCGAAGTTTACTTTGGCTTCCTCTGGGGGCAGATCGGTCCATGCGGTGAGGGTGTCAGTGGCGAAGGTGCCGCTGATGGCCGGCTGGCTGTTTTCAAAGACTATGCTCCAGCCGCGGTCGATATTGACTGGCTTGCCGGCAGGCTCGATGTAGCCCCAGGGAGCCATTTCGGGCTTCACGGCGAAGGTTTTCAGCATTATCGACTGACCGGGACGTAGCTGCAGGCGCAGGCTTGTGGTGCCGGGCTCAGACTCATAGGTTTGAGCCAGTCCTGACTCTCCGGTGAGCGGATCAAAGATGCCTACGGCGGCAGCGGAAGTGGCCAGGGTGACTTTTCCGTCGATGGCGTCGCCTTTGAGGTTGGCGAGGAAGTAGTTGAAACCTCCTGCCTCGTTGCGGCGGCGTATCATGGAGATGTTACGGTCGGAGCGGAGGGTTTCGGGGCGCAGTCCGGAGAGTTTCAGTCCGGAGGCTATGTCAGGAGCGGTGATTATGCGGCCCTTGCCTTCGGAGTGGACGCATGGCACGGAGCCTATTTCAGGAGCGGCCTGCAGAAGGGTCCGGAGTGAGTCGAGGCGCTGGTCGTAGCGGCTGAGACCGGGCACATCAGCGGGCAGAGAGCCGGTGACAATGACCGTGGCTCCTTCCTGAGCGAGTGACAGCAGCTTTTTCAGTGTGGCCGGGTGCATGAAGCGCACGGCGGGCACTATGATAGCGCCGTAGGTGGCATCGCCTGTGCCTTTCAGACGTCCGTCTGTGCTGACGGTGAGAGTCTCGGTCAGGGCGTCGGAAATGTAGTCGGGGTCGTAACCGGCGGCCATGATTTCGGTGACGTGCTGCTTGATGTCTGGCATGCGCTGCTGCATCTTGTGGATGTCAAACATCAGATATGGATTGCCTCCCTGACGGTGCCAGACATCTTCAAGCGGGAAGTAGAGAAGCACGTCATTGTCGGGAGTTCCGGCTGAAAGGAAAGCCTGGCAGCGGGCTATGTAGGCGAACAGTGCGTCGGCATCGCGCCAGATGCTGTTGGTCGGCGACATGTTGATCGAGGCGTAAAACATCCATCCGGGGAAGGCAGCGCCTTTGGGCGAATAGGGGGCGCCGTGGAAATAGACGTGGTTCACGCCTGAACAGAACATCTGGTCAAGTTCGGGCTTGCAGCGGGCCAGAGTGGTGCGGAAATGTTCGGTGAGCCAGGTGAGAGTCTCGGCCGAAGTGAGTTTCTTGCCGGTGACATGGGCTGCCGAGGATGCGAATTTCAGCACGGCGGGGTCGGAATCGCTCGGACGCGAGGGGCCGTCCTGCACCAGACCGGGTATAGAGAAGTCGGTCTGTCCGAAGGATTCGCATTCAGGGATGTCGACCGCGGCGTAGAGGTCGATGATATTGGCCGGTGATCCATGACTCTGGTTGCGCACCCGTGCGCCGTGGCGGTGGGAGCGGGCCATCCACACGTCGGTGAAGTTCTCGCGGAGCATTCGGGCGAGGGTGGCGCGGTAGTCGCGCACCACTCGGCTGCGGAGGCTGTCGTGGTTCTCCTGGTCGAGGAATTCGGGCAGGTAGAGTTCGAGCTTGTAGCCGTGGTCGCGTTCGAATTCCTCGAAGATGTTGTCGGCCCAGTCGGAGCCGTAGACTTCATAGGAGTCGTTGAAGAAGCTGTCGGGGTATGGAATGCCTGATGAGGCAAACGCGCGGTCGAAGCGGTCGAGATAGCTGTTGACCGCGATGCTGTCATAGTGGTTCACCACCAGGCCTTCGCCTCCGGGGGCGGCGCGTTTCACTTTCTGGAAGGTGCGTCCGCTGAAAATGGCATAGACTTTCCAGTCGCTTTTGGCCTTGGGGGCTTTCCAGTCGAGCAGGGAGTCACGGCGCAGGCGCGAGGTGATGTCGATTCGGCGGTCGCCGTTGACTGCTATGATGCGCTGGAGGGTGGCCACTCCCTGCTGCTTTCGGTCAGAGGGGCGGACGGTTATTTTGAGCTTCTTGCCTGGGCTTACGGTCCAGCTTTCGGCCACACGCTTGCGCGCGCTTTGGGCGGCGGTGACTTCCGGGCCTCCGAAGGGCCAGCCGGTGCCGTTGTTCATGTCGATCTGCAGGCCGAGGCGCTTGCCTTCGGCTATGGTATGGCCGAGCATGTTCATCCACTTCGGCGACAGATAGGATATATCATTGGCTTCGTTGCCCTTGACTCCGTAGATTGGGGTGATCTCGACTCCTCCAAGGCCCTGGCGGGCAAACTCTTCGAGGTTGTAGGTGAGACCTTCGGGGTCAACGGCGCTTCCGAGCCACCACCAGCGCACAAAGGGGCGGTTTTCGGTGGTGACCGGATACCAGTCGGTCACTTCTGTTGCGCTAAGGCATCCGGTGCCTGCGCCGAGCAGAAGGCCGAGTGTAAGGAGGGTTTTATTTTTCAGATTCATGTGCGGTCTGTTTAGAGAATCAGGGGCGCTGGAGGGTTATGCCCATAAGGCCTATGACTACGTCGCCTGAGAGGGTTTCGATTTCCAGTGATTCGAGTTTGCGTTTCGGATCTGCGGGGATGTCAAGCACCACGGCGGCTCCGCCGGGAATTGTGCCTACGATGTCGCCGTCGGCTCCGGTGCTTTCAAGCTCCTGGCGTTTGCCAACCTCGCGGGCGAGATCGCGGGCCACGTGGCCGGTCTGCAGATGCATGCGGTAGAGCGGTTTGGTTCCGGGAGCGAGGGCGAAAGCGTGGTTGTCGTTATAGAAATCCTGTTCGATCGGGGCCCAGTTGTGAGGATTGACCAAAGGGGTGACGCTTTCGCTGCCGTCTTTGTAGCGGATGCGGATTTTTCCGTTCTCGATGCCTGACTGCATGTGGTTTGTCGAGCCGGCCATAACGAGATAGAGATGTGAGGCTTTGCCGCTGAGTTTCACGGAGGCGCGGTCGGGATAGTTGTCCCATAGAGAGGTGTAGATCACGTTTGAGCCTTTGGCCGGTAGGGCGAAGGGGATGCCGAGTTCGGTGACGAGGCGTCCTTTCTCCCGGTCCAGGCGGCTGCGGAGTCCGGAGTCATCGATCTCGGCGGTGAGTTTCGGGTGACACCATTCGCCGATGCCCTGCGCGGGGATCTGGAGGGTGGTCACCTGCGGACGCGGCGAGAGGTAGCGGTTGCGGAAGATGTCGGTGACAGAGGCGTTGTAGGCCTTGCGCAGATCTACGGTCTCGCAGCGGGTGGGGTTGATATCGTCGAATCCGGGTGCGGCTACGGCGGTGAATGGCCTGTGGGCTGAGATTTCGGCGGTCCACCATTTCAGCACGCCGTCAGCCATCTCGGTGAATTTCACCGGGCCTTCCTCGCGCACGCGGCCGGTAGGGATGGCGGTCAGCTCGCCGGCGGTCTCGATGACCACTTCAAGCTGCGGTTCATTGCCGGCGTTGATGCGCAGACGCGGGGTGCCTATCGAGCTGTCGACATTTTCCCAGGCTACGGTGCGGCCGTTGACTTTGACTGAGCGCACGCCGTGGACCGGCACTGTGAGCAGCACCTGAGGCGCGAGGCGGTAGCGGTTGTCGATGGTGTAGACCAGGCGGTCGCCGTCGCGGCGGAAGCTGTAGGCTATGTCTGGGAGATTTATTGAGGCTGAGTTCCAGTCGGAGGGGAAACCGGGAATGATCTCTACACGGGGAGTGGCGGCTGTCATGTCAGGGCGGATGCCGAAGAGGCCTTCGGTGAGGGCGCGGCTCCAGACTCCGATGGGGTCGGCGAAGTCGCGGTAAGACTCGCCGCGCACGGCGTCATAGTGGCTGATCTGGCCGAAGTTGAGGGGCGATGCGCCGAGATACATGTTGTCCATCACCACGGCTTTCATCAGCCGGCAGGCTTCCTCGCTGCGTCCGGCCTGCCAGTAGGCGAGGGCGGTGTGCATCACTTCGGCGATGGCCACGTTGTTGATGCTCCAGGAGTAGGGTTTCCAGTTGGTGGTGGAGATGGTGTAGATGTTGTCGACTCCGCTGTCTGAGAGCACGGGGATGTGGGGGATTACGCTGTCGACATAGCAGGTGGCTGCGTAGGCCTGGAAGGGGTCGGCGATCTCGGAGTCGATGGCATGGTAGATGGTCCAGACTGCTGCCGAGGGGTGGAGACGCTGTTTGCCTCCGGCATCCTTGAATTCGGCCCAGTGGCCGCGTTCGGGCATCCAGAGGGTGGCGTCGATGGCTTTGCCGATGGCTTCGGCTTCATCGAGATAGGGGGTCGGGTCTTCGCCGATGATCTGTGACACGCGGGCGGCCATGAGGTTGGCGAAGCGGTTGTA
The DNA here is from genome assembly GCF_003024805.1 of Duncaniella muris. GTDB lineage: Bacteria > Bacteroidota > Bacteroidia > Bacteroidales > Muribaculaceae > Duncaniella > Duncaniella muris. Next base: position 34,015 of record NZ_PUEC01000015.1, on the reverse strand, counting down.
GGCCGAGGAGTGGGTGACGGCGCCGCCACTGTAGTAGAGAGCGTCACTGGCCCAGATGCAGCAGTAGGCGTCATAGAGGTGGTCGCCGTCAGGGTCGAAGTTGAGTTTTTCCCAGGCGAGATGGCGTTTGATCACCGGGAAGAAGCGGCGCATGGCTGCGGTGTCGCCTGTGTGGCGGAAGTGGCGCATGAGGGCATCGATGTAGACGAGATTCATGTCGTAGTGCGACATTTCGCCTTTCTTTCCCGGTCGGCGGCAGATGTAGCCGTTGCTGTACATGGGTGTTCCCCAGCGTTTTTCAGCCCGCGCGAGGTTGAGGGTGCTGTCCTGGCAGGGATGCTGGAGTGTGGCGGGGATGTCGGTAACCTGATTGTCGGCATAGGTGGCGAAATGGGTGAGGGCGCGGTCGTGGCGGCCTATGGCGTTGCCTACGTAGGCACCGCGCCATCCGAGGTGGGGCGTGCGCCATCCAATCGAGCCGTGGAGCCATGCCTGTCCGCTCCAGATGCCGTCAGCGGCCACTGACATGGCGCTGCCTATGGGGTTGAGCCAGGGATCTGGGGTTGAGATGGAGACTGCCGATGCCAGAGCGGCTCTTTCGCTCTCGGCCTGCTTCATCATGGCGGGGATGGAGAAGCCGGCGGGGATCACGGGCGAGGGGATCAGGGTTATGTATTTGCTTTCGCCGGGGGCGAGGACTATCTCGCCTTCGTAGACCGGGAGTTCGCTGATGTGTGAGCCGGCGGCAGGTATGAGCAGCGAGAGTTGTGCGCGCTGTTTGTTGCCGTATTCCACTCTGACGGTGTCGCCGTTAACGGTGAAGATGTTGCCCTTGCAGTATTCGGGCTTGAGGTCGAAGCATGTGGGGTCGTCGACACCGAGGTCACCCTCGCGGAAGAATTTCTTGTCGGCCACGCCTCCGAAGCGCACGGGCACTGTGACGGCCGAAGCCGTTGTATTGGTCAGGCGCCAGAGAGCCATGTCGGTGCTGCGCATAACCTGCGCCTCAACCTCGATGCCGCCCTGGGAGTAGTCCATGCGGCCGGGGGTGTAGCGCGCGGTGCATGAGCCCTGTGGGAGTGTCAGACGGAGGTTGCCGCCCATGCGGGGCAGGTAGATGCCGAATTTTGGCATGTCGCTGCACTCCATGCGGAAACCTGAGTGTGCGCCGTAGAGGGCTCGGTTGAATTTGGTCTGTCCGTCGGTGCAGACAGCCGAGATTCCATCGGGGCGGTAGTGGGTCTTGCGGATCTGTGTATTAGATGCCGCGCCTGCCCTGAGAGGGGCAAGCGTGGCTGTGAGGGCCATGCACAGCATGGCGGCTTTTGTGAACTTCATTTACAAAAGTGATGGTTTTGAAGGGTGCCGTCAGAGAGGCACCCTCCGATTGTGGATTCAAGATAATTCCTTATTGGGCGGGGCGGGGCGCTTTCACGCGCTTGATCCGGCTTAGGGGAGGGGCTTGATGCCTTCCCAGCGCACGTCCCAGGTGCCGTCTTTCGGGAAGCCGGGATTTTCGGTCTCGCAGCCGTCCCAGCCGGCACACATGAGGGCCACTGCGGTGAGCAGGCCGCCGTTGCCGGGCAGATAGCAGCGCAGACGGTTGTCCTGATAGTTGTGGCCGTTGGGGAGATAGGTGTTGGTGCGCTTGTCCATGAGCAGGGCGTTGACAGCCTTTTCGGGATGGCCGAGGCGCACGGCGTTCATTGCTGTGGTGGGGTAGTCCCAGCCCCAGGTCTTGTCCCAGTTCCAGTTGTCATATACCCAGTCAAAGGTGTTGTCCATGATGTCGGCTTTCACCAGGGGTGAGTTGGGGAGGATGCCTACGGCGGCGAGCACGGCCATGTGGTCGGAGGTCAGACGGATATCGCTGTAGGTCTCAGGAGCTGTCTCGGCGGCGAGATAGAGGCTGTCTTTTGCGGCGAGGGGCGAGAGCGATGCTATGATTTCGTCCCATTTCTCTACGCGAGGTTCACCCTTGCGCTCGCGCCACTGCTGGGCGGTGTTGAGGGCGAAGTGCCAGTAGGCCAGTTCGAAGGGGGGATTGACGGTTTCGGCTGCGCGGAGGGTTTCCTGTGCGGGGATGATGCCGCGGAGTATGTAGCGGCCGGTCGAATCCTGTTCGGCGAAGTCGGCCATGAATTCGGCTGTGCCCTGGATGAGGGGATAGTAGCGGTTGACCATCGCGCTGTCGGGGTTGGCGCGGTAGAGGAGTTCGGCCAGATAGATCAGGTGGGGCTGCTGCCAGATGAGGAAAGATCCCACCTTCGAGGGGGCTTCCATGCCTGAGGGATCGGTCATCTTCATCCAGCGGAGACCTTTGAAGCCTTGGCGCTCGGCTATCTCGCGGGCTACTCCCTGGGAGCTTTCATACCAGGGGAGGGTACGGTTGAGCAGGTCTTCGTGGCCGTAGAGGGCAAACTGTGCCTGGTGCCACCAGATCATTTCCATGTGGAATTTTCCGAACCATGAGTTGTAGGTGAGGCCGGTTTCCTGGGGAGGGGTGGAGCCTGCACACTGGATGGCGAGGAGGTATTGCGAGAGCACCACGCGGCGTTCGAGTTCCTTGGCGCGCGGGTCGGTGCAGTGGCTGAAGTCAACCACTCCGCCCTTGGTCCAGAAGTCTTTCCAGTAGGTCGAGGATGCATCGCGGGTCTGGGCTACGGTTGGGGCTGCGTCCTGCGGCACGTCGGGGAGGAAGGTGGCGGTAACGGTCCACTCGTTGTCGGCCGGGGTGAGCGTGAGCTGGTTGCGGCCGTCCTGACGGAGTGAAGCGTTGCCGCTCCAGGCGAGGTCTATATAATAGGTGGTGGAGTCGAGGCTGTGGCGCAGGAGGGCGCTGTTGGCGTCGGCGCGGACAATGTCTGTGGTGTGGAGCGAGTCGGCGGTCCAGTTGCAGGCATCGTCACAGTGTCCGCCGGTCGGATAGGGGAGGCGGATTGCCAGGGGCAGATGCTTTTCGTCTTTGATCGAGGCGGCGAGCATGTCTTTTTCGGGGTGGACGTAGGTGCGGACAGCCACGGGAGAGCCATCGACCTTGAAGTCAGAACGGATTTCGCCGGTCCACATGTCGAGGGTCTGGTCGATGTCGGTGATCCGGTCGGGCTGAAGTCCGGCAAAGCCTATTGCTCCGAGGTGGAGGCGGTGGGGGTTGACGCGATACCAGTTTGCGGCATCGTGGGGGCGTCCGGCTTCCTTGAACTGCACTGCGTAGGGTTCTTTGCGGCCGCGTCCGAAGTCATAGTCCTTAAGGGCTTCTTCGGGACGGAGGTTGTCAGGGTTGGCGAAACTGTGCCATCCCCACTGTGCCTGAGTGCCGAGGGGCACACCCTTACTGTAGAGTTCGGGGAATGTCTGGAGGCCGGTGACGTCGACGGTCACGGCGAATTCTCCGTTGCCCACAGAGAGCGAGGCGAGGGTGTCGATGGCGGTGATGTGGGGGTTGTTTCTTTCCACTAAAGCCTGACGGTCAATGGCTGAGGCAGATCCGCAGGAGTAAAGAGCCGAAAGCGGCAACGTGAGAGCCGCTGCATAGAATAAGTTTTTGAAAGTCATCGGTTCCGATACTGTTATGGTAAATTTTAAGGTATTTGGCACAAAGTTACGAATTTACCCGCAGACTGCAAAATTTGGCTTCAGGGTGGGTTTGGGAGATTTGGGAGTTTTGGAAGGTTTGGGGACTTTGGGAGATTTGGGGTTGGCCTGATTAGCCTGATTAGAAGGCCTCAGGGTTCTCAAGAGAAAAAAGTCAGCCCCGCCATAACCGGTCGGTCGGGGCGGGGCTTGGGTCAGGTATGGTTGCTGTTTGTCTGTATTGTTGTCAGATTAGCGGACCATTTTTTGTCCGGTTGCCGAGATTGTCTCAGCGGGCAAGCTGATTATAATTCAATTCGGCGAAATTTCTTCGCTGAATCTGGACTTATCTTAAAGGGGATATTTGCAGCTTTGCGCTTAATAGTTCTTGCTGCGGCTTTTGCTGCATCTGTAGAGGCTGCATCTTCGGCGCTGTAAATGCGGAGGAGAGATGGATTAATCATAATCTCAAGGTTGCCTTGTGCGGTATCATCGCTCAGCTCTGAGTTAGAAGAAAAACATCCGATGCCATAGCCGATAAGATTTAATCTGTTGGTGGATACGCTTGCGAACTGGCCGATCAAGCCTTCTGTTCCATCGCTTGAAACTGTAGAAACAAAGGCTGCGTTCATTTTCTGGTCGCGTGTGTAATACAAGGCAATATCATCACTTCCCATTGTTACCGGCGAGAGGAAGCAATAGTAGTTCTGGAACATGCCGATAGAAGTTGATCCACTTGAAATTGTGACTGACAGAGTTTCGTCATTGTATTCAACCGGGATGGTCAAAACCGGTTGTCCAGTAAAATAAATGTCAGTGACGGTCAAGGTATAATTTTTTCCGTTGCGTGAGAGTTTGGCCGGGAGTATAGTAAGCTCCATTTCGTTAAAATAATCGTAGAAAGTGAGGTGGAAATCACCTGCTATCTCTTTGTCAAATTCGGCCTGCACTATAACTAATGATCCTGCTTCACCGGCTATTTCATAGTTGAGTGTCGCGTTACGGATGCGACCTGTGGTATTGGCTTCTGTAGCGATTGAAACTGTGTTATTGGCAAAATCAGCCTGAACCCAGTCTGCTTCAGTCGTAAATTTGACAGGGATATCAGCTTTAAACTCATAAGTTTTGGTGCTTTGCGAGTCATTGACGCGAAGAGTCTGTATTTTGAAGAGCGGAAATTTCAGTTCTTCCTGTTCAACCGGAATGGAGTATTCCAAATCACCGCATTTTACAGTTATGGTTGCGCTGCGGGGGATCAAAGTCATATTGGCTTCAATTGCGATGGTGATTTTGTTATCAGCAATCGAAGTGTTAATCCAGTCAGCATCATCAGATACCTCGATGGGTACTGTCGCATCTGCGTTATAAGACTGGGTCCAAGCATCAGAGTTGATGCTGATCGGCTCGATTTTATCATATTTGAAAATGATGCCTGACTGGATAATCGAGATGTTGTCAGTAGCGTTGCCGCATTTGACTGTGATTGATCCGCTTCGGCCTGAGAAGGCGTTGTTCTGGTCAACGGCGATGTCAATGCGGTTGCCATCAACAGAGGCTGTGATCCATTCATTGTTGGCGGTTACTGTCACCGGGCCTTTGGCCTCGAAGGTGATCGAGCCGGTAGAAGCCGAGGCGGGGAAAGATGTCTCATGGCCTGTGATCGAGATGGCCGATTCGGTTGTGATGTCCGGCGCTTCATAATCGCTGCACGCGGTGAAACCCGCGGCAGCAATTATAGCGAACAATACTGATTTATATATCTTTTTCATAAGTGTTCAGTTGTTTTAGAGCTTTACCAAAGAATTGAGATATGGTAGCTGAGTACTGCCATTTATCATCCAGTTAGGGTCAGAGAGTTGACCTGTTGAAGAGCCGGAAAGATCTGTAGTCCATAAAATGAATGAGTCAGTTGCTAATGATCCATTATTAGGTGTAATGGTGAATGTCCCAGGTCTGTCAGGATCCTTAATAACGAATACACCATAAGATGAATCCCATGCAAGGCTACCTCCTCCTCCAAGGCTCCAGGCTGCAAGCCAGACAGCTTCGTTGCCATTGATGCCCAAAAGCTGAGCATTGATTTCAAGACAGCCATTGGCTTTGTTGTAAGAAGCTGCGACTGTGTATCTATCGTTGAAGCCGGTCAAAGTATATTCACCTATCATCTTGTCTCCATCAATCTTAACATTGATACTTCTCAGTCCAGAATAATATCTGAAAGAGAAATTACCGATATAATCATCAAAGAAAGCATAGGTTTCAGGCAGAACACCGGTTAGAGAAATCTGATTGCCGTTAGAATCTTCTCCGGTAAATGTGCCGGATTTATTAGAATCGTCATATGCATAATTCAATTCTGAGATTGTTGCTCCTTCTATTGTTATGGGGTTTTTAAACCGAATTCCGGTAGAAGTTGACAGATAGTACTCACCTGAGGATTGACTATTGTCTTCACCCCAGAAAAATTCCATGTAGTGAGTATTAATGTCATTCTTGCAAGTAAGAGCAATAGCGCCTACAGCACCATTAGCCGATGGGACAACATTGGTGTCATATATTTTACCTGCGGCATGAATAAAGGCATCAGGGGCTTCGTTGAGACGGTGGAGATACATGGTGTTGCCGGTGCGGTTTCCACGGAGTGTGATGCGATCTTCGGTCACGTCCATGATCATGAACTCGAAATCACCGTCTTTAGCTTCATATTCACCGCTTGAAGGAGTGGCGAAGAAGTGCATGAGGGTGTTGTAGGAGTCGAACGAGAGTACAGGGCCGTTGTTGGTATTGAGCTTGTAGAAGCTGGTTTCCTCCATGTCTGGTGAGAGTTCGCAACGGACAGATACTTTTTTGTCATCGAACTTCAGAGCATAGATGATTCCGCCGTATGAAAGGTTGCGGTCAGGATAGTAGTCGAAGATCCATCCGTTGTCAGAGCTTGTGAGTACGGCCTTGGTGTTTTCAAGGACAGCCTGCATACGTTCTGACGATGATTCGTCAAAGAAATCTTCCTGATCTTTCAGACAGGACTGGAAGGCCAGTGTCGAGAATGCAAGCAGAGTTGCTATGAATAATTTATTGAGTCGCATAGTTTGATTCATTTAGAAGATGGATTATTTTACAGTGAGATCCTGCAGGTCAACGAGACCTGAAACAACTTCATTCTGACGGCGCTGCACTACTTCGCGGAGCTCATCGAGATCGATACCGAAGTTAGATAGCATGTAATCACGCACGATGTCGAGTTTCTGCTGGATGAGGCCTGATCCGGTTGCTCCGGCCTGGGTCATCCAATTGTCCCAGGTAGCGCTGTCGTTTGTGATGTAGACAGACATTACTTCTGCAAAGTCTTCAATGTAAGAGTGCTGCGAGTAATCGGAGATGAATCCGCGCGGGAGCCAGTTGGGGGTCTCATTCCACATGTCGGCTACATAACCGGTAGGGGTTATTGTCTGGAAATCAGAGGGAATAGTCCTTGTCTGGTTGAGGATGTGGGTGAACTCGTGGTGGATTGTCTTGATGTAGTAGTAATTCAGGGTAGCTGCGCTCTGCATATAGGTCGGCAGATAGTTGAGACCGGTAAGGAAGATTTTCAGACCTCCTTCGGCAGTGCCGAGAATGATGGTACCGTTGTTCTGGTATTCCCATTCGCCTACGGTGTAGAACATCTTTGGGAAGTACTGGCGGGTGAAGTCAACGCCGGCTACTTCGTTGTAGGTTTCAACGCAGAGATGCTTGACAAGGTGGGCCATTGTGTTGGCATCTTCGTAGCGAGCCGGTACGAGGTAGTAGTTGAAGTCACCTTCGATATCTTCGTAACGGTATTTGAAGTCGATGTTGTATGGCTTCCGGTAGTTGGCTTCAATCCAGAGGTCGAGATCATTTTTTTCGGTCACTCCGGGTTCGATCACCGAGTAGCTTGTATCGGGATCGTCAGAGGAGCAGGCCGTGAAGCCTAAAGTTACGGCGGAAAGCAGTAAAAGGCTTAATATTCTGGTTTTCATCATTGTGATCTTTTAGAAATGATTAGTTTGTTTTTGGGGGAACTGTTACTGAAAGACCGCTTAGCGGGGATTGGCTTCGAGGCCTGCATCGCGTACTTCAAGCGGAAGCTGGAATGCACGGCGCTTGTCGTCTTTGGCAAGGAAGTCGGTCTGAACCGAAGGAAGACCACTGGCATTGAGAGTGCGTCGGGGAATCTCTATTCCGTAGCGCTTGATGTCGAACCAGCGGAAACCGAAGTGGAGGGTTTCGATGCGGCGGAATGCGAGCATGCACTGGAGCATGGCTTCCTGGGTCGATCCTTCGGCATCGATGGCGAATGCCGGATTCAGGTGCTTCTTGATTGTTCCCTCAATAGGATTGTCGGCTGAATAGCTATAGGATGCGGAGTTATAGAGATTGGTTATGTTCTCAGGAGTGAGGGTTGGGCAACCTGTGGTTATGTTCTGGGCCCAGAGTGTAAGGTCGGCTGCGGCTTCTGTGTAGCGGTTGAGCATGATGTAGGCCTCGGCGCGATTAAGAAGGGTCTCGTCAATGGTCAATACGGGCACCACAGTGTGGTAGAAGCCGTTTCCGGCAACAATGTCGGTGTATTCGAACAGACAGGGCACCTTTCGGAGGAGGGCTTTGTCGATGTTGGTGCCGCGATACATCCCGTAGACACGCTTCATTGAGCCGAAAGGATGACGGGCACGGAAGGTCTCGGTTTCGGCTATGTGGGAATTGTGATTGTAGCGTGATCCGGAGTATGCGCGGTTGAATACTACACCGAGTGTTGAATAGGCGGTTGTGAACATCAGGTTGCACGAGTTGGTGATTTTGATGTATTCCACAGCCTGAGGCTCGTTAAGGATGTTGTTGCCGTCAACGGGGAGAGCTGCCTGGGTGTCATAGTCGCGCAGAAGTGATCTGGGCGATGAGCCTACGCATTTTGTGGCCCAATCGGCTGCATCCTGCCATTTCTCCACAGCAAGATAGAATTTAGTTGCGAAAGCATAGGCTGCTTTCTGGTTGAAGTGATATTTGGGGACGTCAAGGTGAGAGTCGGTCACATATTTGAGCCCTTCTGTGAGGTCAGCTTCGATCTTTTCATAGAAGTCGGCGAGATTGCCTCGTTCATATTCCGGACGGAGTTCGGTTTCAGGATGTTCCATGTATGGGAGACCGAGTTCCTGGGCTGCGTTCTGAGTCCAGGGCATGCAGAAGAGCTGCGCGAGCATGAAGTGGTTGTAGGCACGGCAGAGAAGAGCTTCCGAATAGAGACCCTGAAGAGAAGTGGTCTCTGGACCTCCAAGGCGTTTGATGCCCTCAAGAGCTTCATTGGCTGATGCGATGCAATTGTATGAGTCTTCCCAGTAACGAGACAGAGATTCATTGAAGTTTTCGACTTCATCTTTCCAGGCAAAGGCGTCGTCCCAGTAACGTTCTGTATAGGGGTTGTTGGGGCCGGCATCGTCGCAGTTGTCTGATGACATTTCGCAGACAAGACTGAATTCATGAGTGGGATAGGCCGACACGAGGAGGCTCTTGATCTTGTCTTCGCTGTTGATGGTGGCGCGGTTGTCGGGCATGGTGTCGAGGTAGTCGTCGCATGATGACAGGGCTACGGTCGGCAGAGCAAGCGCGAATGCGTATTTTATATATTTGTTCATTTTACTGATTCTTTAGAGTGGATTAGAAACCGAGGTTGACTGTCAGAGTGAACTGCTTGGGGGTCGGGGCAGCCACACCGCCGGTGTTGAAGAACTCAGGGTCCTGACCGTTGAGTTTTTTATCGGCGTAGATAAGGAAGAGGTTGGTTGCCTGGAGCTTCAACATGGCGTTGGAGAGACGCAGCGCGTTTGTCACCTTGGCGGGCACCTGATAGGCCAGCGAGATTTCCTTCATGCGGATGAAGTCGCCCTTGGCGATACGTGCATCCGAGTAGTTGTAGGCGTTGTAGGCGTAGTCCAGGTGAGAATCATTCTTGTTCTGGCGCATTGAGGCGATCACAGGGATGTTGGTGCGGTTTTCGTCGCCGGGCACTGTCCAGCGGTTGTTGAATTCCTTCGGAGTGGCGGTCAGGTCGGTGTATTCGTCAGAGAAGACGGGATCGAGACGGATGACGTTGCCGAAAGAATAGGTGATGTAGACGTTGAGGGTGAAATCCTTGTAACGGAAGATGTTGCCGAACGAACCGAGATCAGTGGGGTCGATGCTGCCGGAATACTTCAGGAATTTGAGCTTTTCGGGGTCTGAGGTCTGGAAGTAGATGCCGGTGGTCGAGATGTTGCCGTCCTGGTCAAGGAAAGTGGGGAGACCTTCTTCGTTAAGTCCCATGAAGGGAATTGAGAAGAGCGAGCGCACGGGGTAGCCTTCCTGGGCGAAACCGCTGCCCGAAACGAGCTGCATCACATTCTTTGTGGTCTTGAGGTCAGTGACCTTGTTTTTGTTGTAAGAATAGATGAAGTTGGTGGTCCAGGAGAAGTCCTTGGTCACGATGTTCTTGGTGGTGAGTGAGAGCTCGACACCGTGAGAGCGCATAGAGGCAACGTTGCCGAACTTCTGGATCTCACCGCCGATGCCCTGGGTGTTGGTGACACCGATGAGGTCGAAGTTGTTGCGGCGATACCAGTCGAATTCTACATTGATGCGGTTGTCGATGAAACCGGTTGAGAGACCGAGGTTGAGCTCGTGTTTCTTTTCATATGTGAGTTCGCTGTTGGCGAGAGATGATACGTAGAGTGAGCTTTCGTTTGCACCTGTAGAGGGGCGCCAGGGATTCTTGGATTTGATTATGGCGTAGGCGTTGCTGACAGAGGGACGGTCGCCGGTCAGAGAGTAAGAAGCCTTGAGAGTGAGGTGGCTCCATGTGGGGTTGAAGTTGTGGAACCATTCTTCTTCATGGGCGTTCCATGATCCTGACACGTTCCAGGTGGGGAGCCAGCGGGAAGAGCGGCTCTTGCCGAGTGAGTTGGTGCCTTCGTAGCGGAGGGTGCCGTTGAGGTTGTATTTTCCCTTATAAGAATAGGTGGCGTTGCCGAAGAAGGCTACCGAGCGTTCGCTGGTGTTGGTCAGGGTGTAGTAGTCGGTGTTTTCTTCCTGGCCGCGTTTGAATACCTGATAGGCATAGTTGGGGATTTCACCCATGCTGTACTGCATGCCCCAGCCGCGGAACCAGGTAGAGTGGCGGTCAACGGAGTTGGTCTCCATACCGGCGTAGAGGTTGACGATGTGGTCTTCAGCGAATACGTCGTTGTAGCGGGCTGCGGCGCGCATGTCCCACTTGAACATGCTGCGGTCAGCGCGTTCGTAGATACCGCCGTTGGGGAGGATTGAAACGGGGAATGCGTAGGGATCGTCAGGATTTGTGTAAAGAAGCGGGTTTCTATCGCGGATAGCGGCAGTAGGCATCCAGCGGTATGCCAGGGCCTGGTTGGAGTCATCGAGGATGAAGTGTTCCTGCGAGGTAGAGGTGTTCTGCATGCCGCCGAGGAGCGAGAGCTCTACTTTACGGATGGGCTTGTAGGTGAGCACACCGGTAAGGCGGAAGTCACTAACACCGAGCTTCATGTAGTTGTTCTTGAGCTCGTGGAGAATGTTGAATGGAGCGTATGAACGGGTGTAGAATTCGTTGACATCGAGTGTGCGCGAGGTGTTCATCGAGTATGAGTAGGGGTTGATGTCGAAGTCGCGCTTCACTTCGCCAGACACGGCATCGATCTCGCTGCCGAGTGTGCCGGGAGCTTTCTGCTTACGGTAAGAGGCGTTGGAGATGAGGTTGAAAGAAACCTTGTCAGAGATATTGAAGTTGGAGTTGAGGTTGGCAGTGTAGCGCTGTACGTCGCTCTGCTTGTACCATCCCGGATCATACATTACTGATGCCGACACATAGTGCTGGGCCTTCTCAGTACCTGAAGAGAGGCTGATGGAGTGGGTTGACATCACAGAGTTTGAGAAGAGCTGGTCAAACCAGTCGGTGTTGCGGTATTCGGCAGCGCGGAGATAGTTTGCCTTGGCCTCGTCGGTGTTTTCAAGACCGAAGCGGCCGGTGGCGGGATCGTACTGGTTGATGAGCTGATACATCTTGCCGTAGACACCGCTTGACGATGCGTTGGCGATTTCAGCATAGTTGAGGTAGCCTTTCTGGGCGAGTTCCTGGTAGACGCTCATCTGGTCCTGCGAGTTCATGATGTTGAAGTCGCGGTAGTTGGGCTTGAGGCGCATGGTGAATTCGCCGGTGTAGTTGATGGAGTTGCGACCGGCTTTACCTTTCTTGGTAGTCACAACGATCACGCCAGCCATAGCGCGCGCACCGTAGATAGAGGTTGCGGAGCCGTCCTTGAGGATGTCGAAGCTTTCAATGTCGTCGGCGTTGAGGCCTGCGATAGCTGAAGAGATGAGGGTTTCGGCGTTACCTGAGGAGAGGTCGTCGGCAGAAACATTCATCACGTCTTCCATGATCACACCGTCGACCACCCAGAGGGGCTTGGAGCTACCGTAGATAGATGTGGCACCGCGGACGCGGATCTTGGGGGCGGTACCGAAAGTACCGGATACGTTCTGGACAGAGACACCTGCAGCGCGGCCTTCGAGGCTTCGGCTGATGTCGGCCATACCGCTGATGCGTGCATCCTGGGCGTCAATCTTAGTGGCCGCACCGGTGAAGAGGCGTTTGTCCATCTTCTGCATACCGGTCACCACTACTTCCTGGAGCTGCTCGGCGTCAGATTCGAGAGAGATTTTCATTTCGGTGCCTTTGACAATGGGCACCTGCTTTGTTTTCATGCCGATGTAGCTCACCACGAGCGTTTTTGCACCGGCCGGGAGCTTCCCGATTGTGAACTTTCCGTCGATGTCGGTCGAGGTTCCAACTTTGGTGCCCTTGACCATGACGCTTGCGCCCACAACGGGCTCATCGTCATCCGCAGAGATGACAATGCCCGTAACCCCCCCTATACCAGAGGTTTGCGCGTTTGTCAGCCCGAATCCAACAAGGATCATGACTAACAGCATTAATAGACTTTTCCTCATAATAAGACAGATATAAATGATAATGATAGATTATATGGGGTAGTGATAGATTGTGCAGGATTTGCAGATGTTCGCGATTAGAACACTTTTTAACTAATCGCCTTGATTTGGCTTTGGAGTTGCAAAAATATGAAATTGAAATTTAATAAACAAATTTTATGTCAATTTTTGTTTAAAATGGGTTTGTAAATGGAAAAAGTAAGAAAAAATGGCTCAAAAACATCGAAAAAGTGACCGGTAAAATGACAAACTGTTAAAATATGGAGATGGAATTAGCCTAAATATAGTTAAAATTAGCCCTCGTTGACAGCCCGCAGGACCCCTGCGAACCCGTCTGTGCACCCATCTGTGAGCCCATGCAGCCCCATTCCCGCATCTGCTCCTCCCTCCAATTTGATAAACCGACACCGAAAGTCCAGCCCGATCAGAAGCGCGCGGTTTAGTTTTGACTAAACTTTTAATGACTATTTTTTGTTTTTCAGACGAAAACAGATTATATTTGCAGGTGAAAACAATTGAGCAGCCATGTGTTGATAAAAATATAATAAATTAATGTGTGGCGGCAATATAACCGGACCACAGTCCGGGAATCTATCAATTAAAAAAAATAATTATGACGAATTAATGGACGAATATCATCTGTGTCCTTTGGATGACATAGGCAACCCGAAGTATGAATTTTATTTTCTGTATAAGAACGGCCGCTGTTTCTGTAAGGAATTCATAGATTCGCTACAGCAAAAGAGCGATATTGACGAACTTGCGGAACTTCTTGCCATAATGGGCAAGGTCGATAACAACAATCTGCCGCAGAGCAAATACAGGCATATCACCGGCGGAAAGCGCGACAGGAAGGATGTCTATGAGTTCAAGACCAAACATCTGAGGCTTTATGCCATAAAGAAGGAGCCTGACAATTATCTGGTGGTTGCCGGGTATAAGAAGGGACAGGATAAGGACATAGCAAAAGTGTTCAGGCATTTTAATTATATTCCTGACAGGATTGCAATCAAGGATGAAAGTGATGAAGTTGAAGCCGGAAAAGATTCCGGTAGTGATGATGTTAAGTAATCATTGATTAAAATGAAATTACTGAATAAGAATAAATATGAGTCATCGGCTTACTGGACACAGCTTGTGCAGCTGATGATATTTGATAATATTAAGCGTTATCTTGATGAAAACCATCTGACTCGGACCGAGTTTGCCGCCCGCCTCGGGGTCTCGAAAGGCTATGTGTCGCAGATTCTCAACGGAGATTTCGACCATAAGCTGTCGAAACTTGTGGAGCTTGCGCTCGCATGCGATATGGTGCCGCGGATCGAGCTTATGCCGAAGGCCTATGCCGAGCAGGTGGTAGAGAATACTTATCTGCAGCCGAAAGACTGGACGCAGAGCAGCGTTTATTTCAGGACAATACCTTTTGTAAAGCCCGAAGCCAAGGCCCCGGCTTCGGCTCAAAGTGTGAAAGTGCTGCCCGTGGTCGGCAAATCGTCAGTCAGAATCGGAAGCTGCGACTGGGGTGTTGCCGAAAATCGAAAATCAACAAATAAGATTGCGTGATGGTACGTTTTAATATGTCAAGGATTGCCGTCAGCCAGTTTGCAATCCTTTCGGAGAGCCTGCCGCAGGGCGAAATGAATATGTTGACTGAAATTTCGTTTCAGTATTCTTCGGAGAGCCGGCAGATAGCATGTGAGGCCGGTTTCAGGTTTACGCATGAGGACAATACGATTCTTGTACTCAAAGTGCTGTGTGAGTTCCGGATCCATGAATCGGATTGGGTCGGTTTTGTCAGGAAAGACGGAGTCGGGATACCGAAATCGGTGCTTGAAATTCTTGCAGTGCACACGGTCGGAACCTCGCGCGGGATTCTGTTCTGCAAGACGGAGGGTACGGCGTTCAATAGTCTGATGATCCCGCCTCTGAATGTGGCCCGTATGATGGAAGATGAGGCCGCGGTGGTTAAAAGCAAGTGACAGGCTGCTTGAATTTTCCTGAAAATAGGCTAACTTTGCGGTGTGTTTTACTGCGGAACCAGAAAATCAATCAAATCATACCTAAATTATCATGAAACTTATTTCATCACTGTTTATCGCATTAGCTCTTCCGGTGCTTGCCTGGGCGCAGGCTCCGTCTGACACTATCACAGTGTTTATGATCGGTGACTCGACAATGGCCAACAAGCCTCTCGACAAGGAAAACCAGGAACGCGGCTGGGGCCAGATGCTGCCTATCTATCTCGAAGGTGCCATCAAGGTCGACAACCACGCCGTCAACGGCCGCAGCTCGAAGAGCTTCATCGACGAAGGCCGCTGGGACAAGGTGCGCGAGAAGATCCGCCCCGGTGACTATGTGATCATCCAGTTCGGCCACAATGACGAGAAGGCCAAGAGCCTCGACCGCTACACTGTGCCCGGCGGAAGCTTCGATGCCAATCTTAAGAAATTTGTGAGCGAGGCCCGCGAGAAGGGTGCCACACCGATTCTTATGAACTCGATAGTGCGCCGCAATTTCCCGGCCAACGGTATTGCCGCTGCTCAGACCGACGACCGCCAGAAGACCTGGAAGAAGGGTCTGGAGAACTATCCCGCCGAGGGCGACACGCTGGTTGACACTCATGGCGACTACCGCATAGCTCCGCGCAATGTGGCCGAGGAGATGGGCGTGGTGTTCATCGACATGAATTCTCTGACCCATGAGCTCGTGCAGGGCCTCGGCCGCGACAATTCACGCTCGCTGTTCATGTGGATGCCCGTGGGCGGCTATGAGTTCGCTCCTGACGGACGTATCGACAACACTCACCTGAATGTGCTCGGCGGTATCATCGTGTCGCGTCTCGCTGTCAACGCCATTGCCGAGAAAGTGCCCGCGCTCAAGCCCTACATCCGTCGCACGGTCTATAACCTCAACAAGTAATCTCCTCCAGGCCGACAGATTCTTATCTGACACTACCGCCACATTATAATATATAAGAGCGCCGTAGGGGCGAAACTTCAAGTTTCCACCTACGGCGCTCTTACATGTTTATCTATGATATATTATAATGTGGCGGTAGTGTCAGATGCGTTCGAGGACGGTGGCCACGAGATCCTGCACGGCTGTCTTGTAGTTTGGGTTGGCATCGTTGTTCATGCGGTTGGCTATGATGGAGCAGACGGTCATTGCTCTGTGGCCCATGAGGCGTCCGAGGCCCTGGAGAGGAGCCGATTCCATTTCATAGTTGGTCACCTTGCGGCCGTTGTGGCGGAATTCCTCTATGCGGCGGTTGAGATCGGGGTTGGCCAGAGGCAGACGGAGCTCGCGACCCTGCGGACCGTAGAATCCGACAGCCGAGATGGTGTTGCCGCGGACCATGTCGTCACGGCCTATCTGGTTGACAAGCTCTTCATCGGCATTGACCACGTAGGGTTTCGCCCAAAGCGGATTCCAGCCCACTGATTCGCAGAAGGCGTGTTCGAAATCGAGATCTGCCACTTCATTGCGTCCGGCATAGTAGTTGAGCACACCGTCAAAACCGATGGCTTTTTCGGCAATAACCGGGGTGCCGAGCTTGAGCTCGGGCTGGAGGGCTCCTGAAGTGCCGATGCGCACCAGTGTCAGACGGCGTTTTTCGTCTTTGACCTCGCGGGTCTTGAAGTCTACGTTGGCGAGGGCGTCGAGTTCATTGATTACAATGTCGATGTTGTCGGGGCCGATGCCGTGTGAGAGGCACATGATGGGCTTGCCGTTGTAAGTGCCGCCTATAGTGTGGAATTCGCGAGAGGAGACTTCAAAGTCTGTGGTGTCAAAGAACGAAGCTACCATATTGACGCGGGCGGGGTCGCCTACGAGAATTACACGGTCGGTCAGCTGTTCTGGACGCAGGTGCAGGTGAAACACTGAGCCGTCGGGGTTGATGATCAGCTCTGAAGGGGCTATGATTTTCTTTTCCATGATAGATGAAGTTGTTTTTAGGTGTGGGGAAAGAGGTGGTTGATGATTATAAGGTATAAACGTTTGCCGGGCAGGAGTGGTTTGGTCAGCGGAGACGGTAGCGTCCGCCGGGGATGGCCAGGATGAGCGATCTGAATTCGAGGTCTATCAGCATGGCCATGAGTCTTGGGGTCGGGATGTCGATGCGGGCCGTCAGATCATTGAGAGTGGCCTCGCCGCGGTCGGTCAGCAGGTCGATGACAGCTTGCTCTTCAGGGGCGAGTTCCTGAAAGAGCGATGGCTGTATGGGCACGGTTTCGGCTGTGGGCCATCGCATCTGCGATGCGAAGTCTGCGGCGGAGCTTACGAGTCCGGCTACATGATCGGCTATAAGGGCGTTGCAGCCTGCCGAATAGCGGTCGGAGGTGCGGCCCGGAAGGGCGAAGACATCGCGGTTGTAGCCGGCGGCAAGCCGGGCTGTCACCAGTGCGCCTCCTTTTGAGGCCGATTCTGCCACCACGAGGGCGTCGGCCAGACCCGCCACAATGCGGTTGCGGGCAAGGAAGTTTCCTTTGTGGATTGAGGCCGACGAGGGGTAGTCGGTCAGCATTCCGCCACCGCTGCGTATCATCTCTACAGCTGTCGGCCTATGTGCCGGAGGATAGACCGTGTTGAGTCCGTGGGCCACTACGGCTATGGTCGGCAGTCCGGCTTTCAGGGCCGCGCGGTGGGCCGCAATGTCTATCCCGTAGGCCAGACCGCTCACAATCACGGGCTTTTCAGCCATGATATCGGAGAGCTCTCTGACGAAGCGCTCGGTGAAATCGCAGCCGTAGGCCGTGGCGTGGCGGGTGCCGACTATCGAGACCACACGTCGGCTGTTGAGGTCGCAGTCGCCCAGCATGTAGAGCATCAGCGGGGCGTCGTCGCACTGGAGAAGGCGATGCGGATAGTCAGGATTGCGGAAATAGATGGCGCGGATGGAGTTTGACTCTACAAAATCAGCTTCGCTACGGGCTTTTTCAAGAGCTTCGTCTCTGACTTTTTGGCTGAAGAGGCGGTTGGCGAACCCCATGACAGCCGATAGCTGCGACTCAGACAGACGGAAGAATGCTTCTTCCGAGCCTGTGCGGTCGAGTATCGCGTCAGCGAGTTCCGGCGAGAGCGAGCGCAGAGACGAGAATGCTATTTGGCTTACAAGAGGTTCCATCGGGTGAGAAATGTGAGTGAGGGGTGAGAGATTCAGGCTTTGCGGAGCGGAGCCGGTGCGATTTTATGCGAGATATTCGCGGAAAGCCTCGGCGAGAAGATCGCCGCGCGAGAGGCGCCCGTTTTCAAGGCAGACAATTGTCACGAGCGCATGGACTACATGGGAGCTGTTGGTTGCGTTGTAGATGTCCTGCGTGAATACAAACCTGGCGCCCTTACGCTCCATGCTCAGGCGCGATATCATAGTCTCGCCAAGGGTGAGCGACGAGAGATATTCGATTTCGATTTTTCTGACCACCGGGTCGAGACCCTGTTCCTGCATGGCGCGGAAGGTCGTGCCTGCGTGTTCGCAGAAATCGTGGCGTGTTATTTCGAGATAGTGCAGATAGTTGGCATTGTTGACTATGCCCTGCGAGTCTACTTCGTAGTCGCGGACTTTTATGATCTGTTCGTAACTCTTCATGATTGGTTCTTTGGGTCGGGCGCCGGTCTACGCGTTATAGAGATAGCGCTTTATGGATCGTTTGGGAGTTTTTTCGAATTCGTTGGCTATCAGCTGTATGCGGTCTATCCTTTCGTATGGGGCCACTATGCGGTTCAGGTCGGTTCTGACCTGCTCCATGAGAGCCGGCAGCTGTTCGTTGTGAACTTTGTCGCGGTCCATAGCCTCATAGTCGGGATAGACGAGGGCCACGAGGTGTTTGCCGCGCTCCACGATAAGGCTTTCCGACACGTAGGGCATGTTGTTTAGCTTGGCCTCGATCTCTTCAGGATAGATGTTCTGCCCGCTGGCTCCGAGGATCATGGTTTTGTAGCGCCCGCGTATGAAGATGATGCCCCGGTCAGAGATTGTGCCCATGTCGCCGGTGTGTAGCCAGCCTTCTGCATCGATCACGGCCTCGGTAGCTTCCGGATTCTTGTAGTAGCCCTTCATCACGTTTTCGCCACGCACGCAGATTTCGCCCGGCTCGGTTTCCTGATTCCGGCTGCCTGCTATCTTGCTCTCCATAGAGGGCAGTGTACGGCCCGATGATGAGACAATGAAATTGCGCCAGGGGGTATAGCTGATGAGCGGGCCGCATTCGGTCATGCCGTAGCCCACGGTGAATGGGAATTTTATTTTGTGGAGAAAGGCTTCTACTTCATGGTTGAGAGGAGCACCGCCTACTATCACTTCCTCGAACTCACCGCCGAGAGCCTCGACAAGGCTGTTGCGGATCTTGCGGTAGACGAGAGTCTTGAGCCCCGGCAGTTTCAGCGCGCGGCGCACCGAGGGCTTCTCGATGATCGGGCGCAGTTTGTTGCGGTAGATCTTTTCGAGAATGAGCGGGACGCAGATGATCAGATTGGGCCTTACCTCTGCAAAGGCTTTGAGCAGAAGTTTGGGAGTGGGAAGTTTGCCCAGAATGGTGATGTGGGTGCCGACGGCAAGAGGGGTCAGCATGTCGAAGGCACATCCGTAGGCATGGGCGAGAGGTAGAAACGACAGGGCTCTCGATCCGCGGTAGTGCAGTCGGGATGCCACCCCGAAGCGGACGTTGCCCCCAAGGTTGCCGAGAGTGAGCATCACGCCTTTGGAGAAGCCTGTGGTTCCTGAGGTGTAGTTGATTTCGGCAAGGGTGCTCTCGTCGATTTCGGGATAATCAACATCGGCCGTGGTGAAGCCGTGTGGATAGCGTCTGCGCATTTTCTGTGGCAGGCGGGCGAGGAATTTCTCTACCGCATGGTTTGTGACCGGGTGTTCGGCGAGCACGGCGCGGCGGTCGAGCGAGAGGACGGCTTTCACGGCAGGAATCTTTTCAAATTCCATTGAGTCGAAGATGCTTTCATTGATGAAAAGCATGACGCTCTCGGAGTGGTTGATGATATGCTGCGCATCCTGGACGTTGAAATCATGCAACACGGGCACAATGACGGCTCCGTAGGTGAGAGTGGCCATGTAGACCACCACCCAGGCAAACGAGTTCTTACCCATGACGGCAATCTTGTCGCCGCGCTTGATGCCTGCCTCTTCATAGAGCAGATGCAGGGCGGCAATGCGCCTTGCCATGTCGGCATAGGTCATTGTCTGGTCAGAACCGAATTCCGTAAGAGCCGGCAGTTCCCAGTTTTTACGGAAACCGGAGGCGTATATCTGTAAAAGATTCTCCTTGTTCATAAATAAGTTGGCTGTGAAAGGGATGTCAATCATATAACGCTGACAGACAGTCCTTTGTTTTTCCCATTTTGCGCCCTTTGGATATTCCGGCGTGCGGATGCGGGACAATCTATTCACAAAGTAACTAAAAATCACCCGAATATGCAAATCGTGGCCAAAGCTGAATCCGGAGTGGAGCCGGCCCTCCGCCGCGTATGCTTCTCAGATGTTCTGCCCGATGTCCGCAGGCAGGAAAAAGGCGCATAGAGCACGCAGGCCCCGCAGGACCGGTGTACGCTATGCGCCTTATGCTTTTTTCGGAGTCAGTCCGGATTACATCTTGTTGAGATATTCGCGGAGAGCTTCGTTTTCGGGGTCGATTTCAAGGAATTTTTCGAAGTAAGCGCGAGCCTGTTCCTTGTCGCCGGCCTTCAGATAGTAGTTGGCGAGATTGTTGTAGGCGCTCTTGTAAGCGTCGCGGTATTTTTCCTTGTTTTCGGGGTTTTCGTCGTAGGCGGCGAGCATCTGCTGATAGGTCTCGACCAGGGCGGGAGTGATCTCGGCGCCGTCACGGACCATCATGAGAGTGGCTTTGTTGCGGTAGAGCGGGCCTTTGTTGGCGGCTGACTCGATGGCCATGTCGACATACTTGATGCCGTTGTTGGCGGCTTCGATACGTTCGGGAGAGCCTTCGGGAAGCGATACGCCGAGGTTCTTGTAGCGGTTCGAGAGGATGAAGTAGTCGTTGAGAGAGGCGTCGCCTGCGTCAACGAATTTCTGCATGTATTCAGCGGCCTTCTGATAGTCTTCGAGGTCGGTGTACATTGACGAGATGTTGGCGAGGATCTGTTTGTTCTTCTCAGGATTGAGCTCATAGGCCTTGGTGTAGGCGGCTACAGCATCTTCAGGACGCTTGAGTTCGCCGAGGATGTCACCGTAGGTGGTGTAGTCAGTGGCTGTGAACTTGGCATCGGCGTGAGAGAAGAGTTTCTTAGCGGCTTCTTCAGCACCGGTGAAGTCTTTGAGGGCAGCCTTGTTGAGCATAACCATGCGCTGCATGTATTCGTTGTTGGGGTCTTTTGCAAGCACCTGGTTTGCCACGTCGAGAGATTCCTGATACTTCTTACCGAAGTAGAGGAGACCTGAGTAGCGCTGTTCGTCACCCTGGAAGTGGTTGGGGTTCTGGATGTATTTGCCATACTGTTCGGCAGCTTTTGTGAACTGGTTGCCGTCATAGTATTTTTCAGCGAGCTCGCTCTGGGCAAGAGCCGAGTTGGGGAGCTTTTCGTTGAGCTCGACGAGCTTGGCGATAGCGAAGTCAGGGTTTACCTTATTGTAGAGGTTGGCATACTTGACATAGGCTTCGGGGTTGATGTTGCCTGCTTCTTCGTCATAGACCATAGCCTGTTCGTAGCGGCCGGCTGCGGCACCTACGTCAGTGGTCTTGAGCATGTCGCCCTGGAGAACGTAGATCTGAGCTTCCTTGTTTTTGGAAACTTTCATTGCCTTGTCGATCTGCTTGTCGATTTCCTTGGCGTAGAGAGTGGGGTCTACATTAAAATATGCGCGGGCCACGGCTGCCATGAGCGAGGCGTCTTTCTTGTTGGTCTCAAGAGCTTTCTTGAAGAGGTCAGAGGCTTCTGATTTGTTGCCGTTCTTGAGGGCGATTTCGCCGAGACCTACATAGTTGTAGCCATAGTTGGGGTTTGCTTCCTTGCCTTTGTTGAAGTTGGCGGCCGCAGCGGCGGTGTTGCCTTCACGCATGTCAAGTGAGCCGAGATAGAAGTATGACACGGCTTTGTCTGTAGAAGGATCATTGAGGGTTTTCTCAAGGATGGTCTTTGCCTTCTCGAAACGGTCGGCGTTGTAGTAGTCAACGCCATCCTGATAGCCGCCCTGGGCGAATGCCGTGAGGGCAAACCCTCCAAGAACGAGGGAAAAGATAGTACGGAATTTCATTTTCTGGTTTACTATAGATATTTAATTTTTTTTGATTGATGTTCGTTGTTGTTTACATCCGGTTCCTGCAGACTGGATAATGATTTTTCAGCCTGAAAGACCGTCAGGCGGGTTCGGTGTGTGTGATGTCATTGATAGACTAACGCAGAAGCCACCTTATTATTGTTTTATTCGAGAGCAACCATGCGCGGGCGCACTGTGGCGGGCAGAATGCCGGTCATCTGTATGAGCTTCTGGCCCTGGAATCCGGTGACGAAGCTGAAGAATCGGTGGGTTATGGTGCCGCCGGGGGCTGTGCTGATCATGTAGACCGAGCGGTAGAGCGGGTAGGAGCCATCGAAAATATAGGCCTGATAGGGCTTGTAGGCTGCCACCACGTCATTTCCGCGTATTTTCAGCACCTTTACTTCGGAGTTGAAATCGAGCTGGGTGGTGTCGCTTTTCTCTACTGCCTGGGCGAGTTCATCGACTGATTTTTCGCGTCCCTGCATGTCGCTCGAAACCCAGCTGACGCCGATGACGCCCATAGCGTTCTTGTTTTCGGCCACGGCTTTGAACACATCGGGGTTTGTCTTCACTGCTGATACATTCTGGCCGAATGCTTTGCCGTTGAGAATCGAGTCGCGCATGAACTTGACGGTTGACGATCCCTGATGGTCGAAGATTACGTCGATCTCGCCGAGCTTGCAGGGTTCTACCTGATCCCAGCGGCTGACCTCGCCTGAAAGGATCTCTGCGATTTCCTTTTTAGATAGGATCTCCACAGGGTTTTCCGGGTTTACGATTATGGCGAGGGCGTCAACGGCGATCTTTTTCTGGTTGACAATTTTTTTATTGCTGCGGAGGAAGCTGACTTCCTTTTCGGTCAGAGGACGGGTTGTGACGGCGCATTTCACACCCTGCATGGCCATGATGGAGTCGATGCAGGCGTTTTCAGGGAGGTAGTAGGCGAGCACATCTTCTTTAGGGTAGATGTATTCGTAGACGTTGATCTCCTGTTCGAGTATGTTTTCGAATGACTCGTCACATGCAACCTTGGCCATAGGGTCAGGCTGCATGGATGCTTTCTTGCCGCATCCGCTGAAAGCGGCGAGAAGACTCAGGGCCGCAAGGGCGGCCATGCATTTGCTTGATTTGATCATAGGCTGACAAACAGTTTTTATTGATCGTCACGGTCGTTGCCGTAGCCTGGGTCTATGCCCTTGAACTGGCGGTAGGCACGCCACAGACCGTAGACGGTGAACAGGGCGCCGCCGACCCAGCGAACCCATTTCCATGTTGGGAAGAGAATGTCGAAATAGCCGCAGAAGAAGAGAACACCTACGCCTACGTAGATGATAATCATTATGATACCGAAGATGTTGCGCATAGCGGCAGGAGTTCCGGTCGGAGTTCGTTGAGCACTCATAGCTTTATAGTTTTAACGTTAATTCATTCGGTGTCCGGCATTCAGAGATGCGGCCGGATATTAAATTAACAATTGTTGTGTGTGAAAGTTCGAGTGACCCGAAGCGGCGTTGCATGGGTGTCGGTGTGGGACGGCTGCAAACTCACGGTGTAAAATTAATGAAAAAATATTAATTCGCATAGGCTGAGAGGGAATTTTAAAACCTTTAACATTATTATAATAGGTGTAGGCGGGTAGCGGATGCTGGTGGAGATTGCGATATATGGCGGATTATTATTAATTTTGCATTATCATGAACCAGCCACTTGCCGAGCGCCTGCGTCCGCGCTCATTAGATGATTATATAGGTCAGCTCCACCTCGTTGGCGAGGGAGGGGTGGTCCGCCGCATGATTGAATCGGGCAAAGTCTCGTCGTTTATTCTTTGGGGACCTCCCGGAGTGGGCAAGACCACGCTTGCGAGAATTATTGCCAACTCTGTCAATGTGCCTTTCTATACGCTGTCGGCCGTCAGTGCCGGTGTCAAGGAGGTGCGTGAGGTGATAGAGCGCTGTAAGGGCGATGCCATGAACATGTTTGCCGGCGGGCGTCCGATTCTGTTCATTGATGAAATCCACCGTTTCAGCAAGGCGCAGCAGGACAGTCTGCTGGGGGCTGTGGAGAGCGGGGTGGTGACTCTGATCGGGGCCACTACGGAAAATCCGTCGTTTGAGGTGATCAGGCCTCTTCTGTCACGCGCGCAGGTCTACACTCTGCGTCCGCTGGAGGAGGCGGATCTGCGTCATCTGCTTGACCGGGCTGTGGCGGGTGACAGTGCCCTGCAGCTCCACGGTGTGAGCATTGAGGAAACTACGGCTCTGTTCCGTTTTGCCGGAGGCGATGCCCGCAAGCTGCTCAATATAATAGATCTGCTCGAACAGTCGACTCCGCAGGGAGAGCCGGTGGTGATCAATGACAAGGTGGTGACTGAAAGGCTCCAGGAAAATCCGTCGGCCTATGACAAGAACGGAGAAATGCACTATGATATCATCTCGGCCTTTATCAAGAGTATCCGCGGTTCTGACCCGGATGCCGCTCTCTACTGGCTCGCCCGCATGATCAGAGGCGGGGAGGACCCGGAGTTCATAGCGCGCCGGCTGCTGATTCTTGCCGCAGAGGATATAAGCCTGGCCAATCCGAACGCGCTTCTGCTGGCCAATGCTACGTTTGAGGCTGTTCATAAGCTCGGTTTTCCCGAAGGGCAGATTCCGCTGGCCGAGTGTACGGTCTATCTGGCGCTGTCGGCCAAGAGTAATTCCACATATACAGGGCTTCACAATGCCATGAAACTCGTAGAGGAGACCGGAGATCTGCCGGTGCCGCTGCATCTGCGCAATGCGCCGACTTCTCTGATGAAGGATATGGGCTACGGACGCGACTACAAGTATGCCCATAACTATCCGGGCAACTTTGTGGTGCAGCAGTTCATGCCTGACGAGCTTGGCCACAGGCCTTTGTGGCAGCCTTGCGACAATCCGGCCGAGATGCGGTCAGCTGCTTTGCAGAATCAGCGCTGGCAACAGGGTGCCGGCGCTGATCAGGAAGTGAAGCAGTGACAGTGTGCTCCGTATCTGGTGTGTGTTTCTTTTCGCGGGTTCAGATAGCGGCTGAGTCATCGGTGGACCATCCGCCTCCGAGTACTTTATAGAGATTTATGAGCGCGAGATATTCATCGCGGATGGCGTTGCTTACGCCTATCTGTGCGTCGAAGTAGCGGCGCTGTGCGTCAAGCACGTCGATATAGTTGAGTGTGCCGCCGCGATATTGCAGATGTGCGAGCTGGACGTATTTGACCGCCGCGTCGCGGAGCTCGACTTTGAGTGTGCGGGCCTGCTGCACGTGGTGGTAGGTGGCCAGTGCGGTGTTGACTTCTGTGAATGCCTGGATTACGGCTTTTTCATAATCGTAGCGTGACTGGTCATAGACGGCTATGGCTGCCTGGTATTTGCGCTTTTTGCGCCCGAAGTCAAAAATGGAGCCGGTGATGGAGCCTACGGTGTAGGTGAATGGCGATTTGAAGAAGTCTGAGAGGCTTTCGTTTTCGAAACCTGGTGTGAATCCGAGGCGCAGGCGCGGGAAGCGGTCGGCGTAGCTGACGCCGACATCGGCCATAGCCGCTTTCAGTCTCTGCTCTGCGGCGCGCAGGTCAGGACGGCGCTGAAGCAGTGTGGATGGCACTCCGGCAGGAAGTTTTTCGGGGAGAGAGACATTGAGTGCCAGGTCGCCGCGCTCGGAGATCTCACGCGGATATTCGCCTAAAAGGAGTGTGAGCGCATTGCGGGCCACTGCTACCTGGCGTTCGAGGTTCGGGACGAGGGAGGCGGCTGTGGAGTATTCCACTTTGGCCTGCTGATAGACGGTTTCGGAGGTTAGACCGCCATCGAAACGTATTTTGGCCTGTTCGAGTGACTGTTTGCGGGTTGCCATTGTCTGGCGCACGATGGAGAGTTCGTTGTCAAGGGCTATGAGCCTGTAATAGGCCATAGCGACATCGGCAATGATGGTCATGCTCATTGCGCGGTAGTCTTCCACCGAAGCTTTGAAGCGGGCGGCTCCGGCGCGTTTGGCCTGCGAGAGTGAGCCCCAGAGGTTGATTTCCCAGCTGACGGGCAGTTTCAGGTCATATTCGGGATCTTTGGTGGTGCCGGCTCCGTTGTAGTTGTTTGTTTCATAGCTTGCGCCGGCCATGCCTCCTATTTCGGGGTAGAAGTTGGCTTTGTCTATGCCGTAGAGCTGGCGCATCTGTTCAACGCGGGCTGCGGCTTTGAGCAGGTCGCGGTTGTTGTCAAGCGCGAGGCGCATCAGGCGGGTCAGGGTGGAGTCTGCATAGAATTCCCACCAGGTCAGATCGGCAATGGATGCGGTGTCTGATTCGAGGCCCGGCATGTAGGCCTCCGGCATGTCGACGTCGGCCGGTACGAGGTTTTTGGTCCCTGAGCAGCTTGCCAGGGCGAGGATGGAGAGTATTATAGGGATCAGTCGTTTCATTTTTTGAGGGAGCGTTTGCGGTTTGTGAATTTGTTGATGGCAACAAAGAAGAACGGAACGAAGACAATGCCGACTGTGATGGCCACAAGCATTCCGAAGAATACTCCGGTGCCGATGTCGCGTCTGGCAGCCGAGCCTGGACCTGAGGCGAACAGGAGCGGGAGCAGGCCGAGCATGAAGGCGAGAGAGGTCATGACGATCGGGCGGAAGCGAAGTCTGGCGGCTGTGAGTGCGGCGTGGACTGCATCGACACCTTTGTCGACTTCCTCTTTGGCGAATTCGACGATGAGGATGGCGTTTTTGGCCACGAGGCCTACAAGCATTACCAGTCCGATCTGGAAATAGATGTTGTTTTCCAGTCCGCAGATCCAGATTCCCAGATAGGCTCCCACTCCGGCTATCGGGAGGGAGAGTATGACGGCGAGCGGAACAGACCATCTTTCATATTGGGCGGCAAGGAAGAGGAAGACGAAGAGCAGGGCGAGTCCGAGCACAAGGCCTGTGTTGCCGCTTTCGTGGCGTTCCTGATATGAGAGGCCGCTCCATTCCACTCCGATGTTGTCAGGAAGCTTCTCTCTGACTATTTTTTCGAGAGCGTCCATAGCCTCTCCGGTGCTGTAGCCGTGGGCCGCTTCGCCTGAGATGGTGGCGGAGTTGAACATGTTGAAGCGCCCGATGGTGCCTGGGCCGGTGGTGAAGTGCGAGGTTCCGAGCGATGAAATGGGCACCATTGTATTGTCGGCGCTCTTCACGAAGAAGAGATTCATGTTGTCGCGGCGTGAGCGGTAGGGAGCCTCGGCCTGGATATAGACACGGTAGATGCGGTTAAACATGTTGAAGTCGTTGACATATATCGAGCCGGTGAAGGCTTTCATTGTGGAGAAAATGTCGCTGACGGGGATGCCCTGCATCTTGGCGCGGTCACGGTCTACGTCGAAATAGAGCTGCGGGATGTCGGCTTGCATTGATGTGGATAGGTCGGCAATGGCCGGAGACATGGCGGCGTAGTGGCGGAGGGTGTCGACGGCATGTTGCAGGTCGGTGTATGTGGCGTCGCCTCTGGCTTCAAGCACCATCTCGAAACCGCCTGAACTACCCAGACCGGGTATGATCGAGGGTGAGAAGATGTAGACTTTGCTTTCGGGATATTGCGAGAGGCGCTCGTGGATGCGGCTGCGGACTTCGGCTATGTCAGATGACGAACGTTCGCCCCAGGGCTTAAGGATTACTGTGAGCTGCGAATGGGCCGGGTTGGTGCCTACACGTGGCGATGATCCGGTCACGTTGAGCACATACTGCACGTCGGGGTCTTGCATCAGATAGTCCATAGCTCTTTCAGTTACTTCGCGGCTGCGCTCTATGGTGGAGCCTTCTGGGAGTTCCAGCTCGACGGTGAAGTAGCCCTGGTCTTCCTGCGACATGAAGCTTCGGGGCATAAGTGCATTCATCATGTAGATGAACACGAGCGCGAGGCCGAAGGCGGCATACATGCGTTTGGGGTGGGAGAGCACACGGGTGATGGTGCGGCCATATGATTTGTTGCCACGGTTCAGCCAGATGTTTATAAGGCGGAATATCCTTGCCTTGCGTCGGCGGGTATCTGTGGGCTTGAGCAGTTTGGCGCACATCACGGGCGAAAGGGTGAGCGCCACGATGGTCGAGATGATCACCGAGACGGCGATCGTGATGGTGAACTGGCGGTAGAGCTGGCCTGTGATGCCGGGCAGGAAGCTGACGGGGACGAAGACGGCGCAGAGCACGAGCGACATGGCTATCAGTGCGCCTCCGAGGTTGCTCATGGCTTTGGCCGTGGCCTCATAGGGCGACAGGCGCTCGGTGTTCATGATGCGGTCAACGTTTTCAACTACTACAATCGCGTCGTCGACCACGATGCCGATGGCGAGGATCAGGCCCAGGAGGGTCAGCATGTTGAGCGAGAAGCCGAACATCAGCATCACTCCGAATGTGCCGACAAGTGAGATCGGGACGGCAATGACCGGAATGAGTGTGGTACGCCAGTTCTGCAGCGAGAGGAACACCACAAGGATCACCAGCACCAGCGCTTCGAAGAATGTGCGGTAGACATGATGGATGGATTCCTTTATATATGTGGTCATGTCAAACGGAATGTCG
This sequence comes from Duncaniella muris, assembly GCF_003024805.1. Taxonomy (GTDB): domain Bacteria; phylum Bacteroidota; class Bacteroidia; order Bacteroidales; family Muribaculaceae; genus Duncaniella; species Duncaniella muris. The sequence goes on along the minus strand of NZ_PUEC01000015.1, from coordinate 5,643 downwards.
TAGCTGATGCCTTCCGGAAAGTTTTTGGATATGATTTCCATTTCTTTCTTTACGGCCTCGGCCACTTCCATTGCGTTGGAGCCGGGGAGCATGTTGATGTTGAGCACGGCGGCGTTTCCGCCGTTGATTCCGCTCTCGGTCGAGTAGCTTGAGGCTTCGAGCGAAACGCGGGCCACGTCTTTGAGTCTGATCAGCGAGCCGTTGGCTCCGGCGCGCAGAACGATGTCTTCAAATTCCGAGACCGACGAGAGGCGTCCGCGGGCTATGATAGGCATTGTGATGTCTATGTCGGTTGCCGGAGCTTGTCCAAGAGCGCCGGCGGCTGATTCGCGGTTCTGGTCTTTCAAGGCGTTCTGGATGTCCTTGACGGTTAGTCCGAGGTCGGCGAGCTTGTCAGGCGCTACCCAGATCTGCATGGCGTAGTAGCGGCTGCCCACGTTGCTGACACTACCTACTCCGGGTATTCGGCGCAGGGGGTCGAGGATGTTGAGGGTGGTGTAGTTGCTGAGGTAGATTTCGTCGAATTTAGGGTCGTCAGACTGGATGGTTATGGTCATCAGTCGGCTTGCGGTCTCTTTGGAGACGGAGATGCCGTTCTGGACCACTTCGGCCGGCAGGCGTGACTCGGCTTTCTTTACGCGGTTCTGTATGTCGACAGCGGCGAGTTCGGGGTCGGTGTCGATGTCAAATGTCACCAGGGCGGTGAAGCCTCCGGAATTGGAGCTTGACGATGACATGTAGATCATGCCCGGAGTTCCGTTGAGTTCCTGCTCGATAGGGGTTGCCACGGCCTGGGTCACAGTCTGGGCGTCGGCGCCGGGATAGGATGCTGTGATTTTCACCACCGGAGGGACTATCTGCGGGTATTGGTCGACAGGGAGCAGGGTGAGGCCGATGGCTCCCACGATGAAAATGACGATCGAGATTACGATCGAGAAGACCGGGTGGTCGAGGAAGAAATTCTTTTTCATCGGCTTACTCCTCCTTTCCTGCTGCTATGGTTTCTGATTTTTTGTCGGTTGTTTCGTTTTTGTCTTTTTCATCCGGCGGAACAGCTACGGGATTTACTTTGGTGTTGTGGGTGAGTTTGTGATAACCTTCCACCACGATTTTCTCACCCTTGGCCAGGCCGCGTTCCACTATGGTGTTGTTGCCCACTTCCGGACCGGTCTCGATGAAGCGTTTCTCGGCTACACTGTCGGGGCGGACCACATATACATAAGCTCCGCCTTTCTCGATGATGAGGGCCTTGGAGGGGATTTCTATGGCTTCCTCGCGCACATCGAGGAGCACACGCACTTTGGTGAATTCGCCCGGCAGGAGGCTGTGGTCGGGGTTTGGCATCTCGGCGCGGACCGAGAAGGTGCCTGTCTTGGGGTCGACCTGTGGGTCGGCGAAGTCAACGAGGCCTTTGTGGGGATATTCCGAACCGTCGGCAAGGGTGATGGTCACGAAGGAGTTCCATTTGCGGGTGGAGTCGGACACTCCGAGATTTACGTTGCGGTCTTTGCTGCGGAGATAGTCGAGCGCGGTCATTGAGAAGTCGACTCTTACTGTGTCGCTCTTTACCACTGTGGCCAGAAGCGATTTGCCTCCTGAAGGGCCGACCCAGGTACCTATGTCGGCCACACGTTCGGAAATGTAGCCTGAGATGGGTGACGATACACGGGTGTAGCCCAGCGTCAGTTCGGCTTGGGTGAGGTCGGCTTCGCTGACGGTGACTTCGGCGTTGGCGCTTTCATAGGCGGCTGTGGCGTTGTCGAGGTCGAGCTGTGAGGCGGCGTTCTGGGCGTAGAGCGGTTTGATTCGCTCATAGTCGCGTTTGGCCTTCTGGGCCTGTGCGCGGGCTTTGTTGAGCTGTGCGCGGGCTTTATTGGCATTGGCCCGGTAGAGACGCGGGTCGATTATGAACAGAGTCTGTCCCTTTTCTATATAGGATCCTTCTTTGAAAAGCATGCTTTCGAGGTAGCCTTCCACGCGGGCGTGGATCTCGACGAACTGCTGGGCGCGGATGCGGCCTACGTATTCGCCGTAGATATTTACGTTGCCGGTCTTGACGGTCTCAACTTCAACTATGGGTAGAGGTGACGCCTGATGCTTCGGGCGCATGATAAAGTAGAGTCCTGCGGCTACTATGAGGACTATCAGGGCTATGACAAGCCAGGCTTTCTTGCTGTGGGGGCTGTGTCTTTTGGCTGATTTGAATCCGGTGTTTATTTTCGAACCGATTGATTCGCCGATGTGATGGAGATTCATTTTACCTACTCTGTGTTGAATTAAAATTGCACTGGATGAAAACTAAAACAATGTATTAACATTCGTGCCTTAAAAAAGTTCGAAGTGTTAAAAATCAGAGCCTATGTTTTTTTCGTATCGGGCTGATGTTAGTAAAATTAGTCAATCTCCGGCAGACTGCAAACAGAGTGTTAATAAACGGCATGAATATGTTAATGGACGGCATCCGGCGCTGACCGGATAGCAGGCGGAGCGATTTGAAATTCTGTTAAGAGGTTGTTTAAAACCAGGAGTTAAAATCTGAGTGGAGTATGTTTTAGATAAATCGTTGCAAAAGAGGATGGGGTATGGCAAGCTATACCCCTTAGGCTCAGAACCATATCTACCTCAAAACTTTCGCTCAGATTTTAACTATTGTTATGAAACACCCTCTTAAATCGGGCAGGGAGAGCCAAAAGTGGAGTAATTGCGGAAAAATTTCTATATTTTCATGCTCTTAATGTTTGGAGGATTGAAAAATTCACTATATTTGCGGGGTCTAAGTCTGTGAGCGCGCAGCATAGACATCACCAATCACGCCAACTTTCATTTAATCCCCCCACTTTTTTCAGTTATGAAGAAGCATAATTTCTCCGCAGGCCCCTCTATTCTGAGTGAATACACTATCAAGAATACTGCCGATGCGATTCTCAACTTTGCCAATACCGGTCTTTCACTCCTTGAAGTGTCACATCGCGGCAAGGAATTCGTTGCTGTGATGGATGAAGCCCAGCAGCTTGTCAAGGAGCTCCTTGATGTTCCTGAAGGCTATCATGTCCTTTATCTCGGCGGTGGTGCCAGCCTGCAGTTCTGTATGGCTCCGTATAACTTACTGCGCTCAAAGGCCGGCTATCTTGACACCGGCACATGGGCTGCCAATGCCATCAAAGAGGCCCGTCTTTTCGGCGAGGTAGAAGTGCTCGCTTCTTCAAAAGAGGCAAACTACACCTATTATCCCAAAGGCTATGAAGTGCCTGAGGATCTGGATTATTTCCATATCACCACAAACAATACCATCTATGGCACCGAGCTGCGCACTGATCCCGATGTGAAAGTGCCTCTGATCGCCGATATGTCATCGGATATTTTCTCCCGTCCGGTAGACGTGTCCAAATATGATCTAATCTATGCAGGCGCGCAGAAAAACCTCGGCCCCGCCGGCGCTACTCTCGTGATTGTCAAGGAAGACGCTCTCGGCAAGGTAGACCGTCAGATCCCGACCATGCTTGACTATCGCACCCATATCAAGAAGGGGTCGATGTTCAACACTCCTCCGGTGCTTCCTGTCTTCTCTTCACTCCAGACTCTCCGCTACTACAAAGAGCTCGGCGGCGTGAAGGAAATGGAAAAACGCGACCTCGCAAAGGCTGCGCTCCTTTATGATGCCATCGACTCAAGCAAGATGTTTGTAGGCACTGTGACTGATCCGGATTCGCGCTCGATCATGAACGTAACCTTCGTGATGACTCCCGAATACAAGGAACTCGAAAAAGATTTTGTTGACTTCTGTGCCGCCCGTGGCATTGTCGGCATCAAGGGCCACCGCTCAGTCGGCGGATTCCGCGCTTCGCTCTACAATGCTCTTCCCATCGAAAGCGTGCAGGCTCTCGTCGATGCTATGAAAGAATTTGAAAAGGCTCACTGATCCCCCCCCTGCTTCAGACTATGAAAGTTCTTATCGCAACTGAGAAGCCCTTTGCAGCAGTGGCTGTAGACGGCATGAGAAAAGTTATCGAAGAGGCCGGTGCGGAACTGGTGCTCCTTGAGAAATATACCTCCAAGCAAGAATTGCTTGACGCGGTGGCTACCGCTGAGGCTCTGATTATCCGCAGTGACAAAGTGGATGCCGAGGTGCTTGCAGCCGCTCCCGCGCTTAAAGTTGTGGTCCGTGCAGGTGCAGGGTATGACAATGTCGACCTTGAGGCGGCTACAGCCCGTGGAGTGTGTGTGCAGAACACCCCCGGCCAGAATTCAAATGCCGTGGCTGAACTCGTGTTCGGACTGGCCGTCATGATGAGCCGCAATATGTTCAACGGCACATCAGGCACTGAGCTTAAGGACAAAACTCTCGGTATCCAGGCCTTCGGTCAGGTAGGACGCAATGTGGCCCGTATAGCCCGCGGATTCGAGATGAATGTCTCGGCTCTTGATCCGTATTGCCCTGACAATGTCATGGAAGATGCCGGAGTGGCTCCCGTCCATTCGGTCGAGGAGCTCTATCGCCTGAATAAGGTAGTCTCGATCCATATTCCCGCTACTCCTGAAACCCGCAAGTCGATCGGCTATGATCTGATTGCGGCAATGCCTAAGGGTGGGCTTCTGATCAACACAGCCCGTAAGGAGGTGATTGACGAGGAAGGCCTTATCCGAGCCCTTGACGAACGTGCCGATCTCAAATATGCAGCCGACGTGGCTCCCGAACGCGCTGTCGAGATCAAGGAGCGCTTTGGCGACCGTGTGTTCTTCACTCCGAAAAAAATGGGAGCGCAGACCTCCGAAGCCAATATTAACGCCGGTATCGCGGCCGCCCGTCAGGTGATCAGTTTCCTGACCACCGGCGAAGAGCGTTTCCGCGTGAATAAATAAGCACCCGATAAATAAAAATTAGAAATTCCCTTGATGCAGTTTGTCATCCGGCCGACTGCTTCAAGGGAATTTTTTTTACGAGTCCTCATTTTTTTTAGATCGGCTCTTGAACTTTTTTTGAACTGAGCCGGATTCGCCGTGAGGCATGGCGGACATGACGGGGAGTGACGTTTTGCCCTTATTATATATATAAAATAGGTGTAAAACCGCTTGTAGAAGACTGAAATGGTTGTAACTGTTAAAATTCTGTTAAAATACCATGAAAAATTTGGAGGGAATTAGGGAAATGTCTACCTTTGCACTCGCTTTTGAGAAGCAAGGCCTGCAGCGGCAGACTGATAGAAGATATAACGCTGGAAATGGTAGATCGGTTCGCCGGTCAAATCTTAAGAAAGGTTAAAATCTTCAGAAAAATTTGCGAGATTCAAATAAAGGTTGTACCTTTGCAAAGTTTTCCACTGACCGCCACGGCGATCGAGAAAGCAACGAGAGAACATTGAAATATTTGCAACATAACGAAGTAGTACAAGAGTCAAATCTTCTACACGATAGAAGAAGCGATCTCTGTCAATTTCCAAGATCCGGCGTTTAGACCGATAGTCAGTCAAGGACAGCGGGGAGCGATCCCTGCGATCTCTGAGGTTTCTGTGAAAGCAAAAAGAAATAACAGAACAAACGGTCTGTATTTTAGCTTTGCTTTTTTTAATAAAGAAGAAAAGAAAAATATATAGACAACAACGAAGAGTTTGATCCTGGCTCAGGATGAACGCTAGCGACAGGCTT